>NZ_CANQTS010000024.1 GCF_947626835.1 uncultured Acinetobacter sp.
GTTTACGCATTAACTTAATTGCTGCACTGGTAAACCGAATAAACTTGCAATAACCACTTTCGCAAGAGGTCTAATATGTAACCACGACAGCTTTTGACCATGAAAGCTGAAATCTGCATCAAAAAATGCTAGGCTACAGGCGTTCTTTGATGGTATAGGCTTATGAAACAAGAAACTGCGCTCAAGCTTTTAAAAGCAGGTGAAAACGTCTTTTTAACCGGTTCGGCAGGCGCTGGCAAAACCTATACCTTAAATCAGTACATTCAATATTTAAAAGCCCGCAAAGTGCCGGTGGCGATTACTGCTTCTACAGGCATTGCAGCTACACACATGAACGGTATGACCATTCATACCTGGGCTGGTATTGGCATTAAAGATGTCTTAAGTGATCATGATTTAAAAAACATGAAAGAGCGTAAGTACTTAAAAGAGCATTTAGAAAATGCCCAAGTCTTGATTATTGATGAAATTTCAATGCTGCATGCCAAGCAGCTGAATTTAGTCAATCAAGTCCTCAAATATTTTAAAGAAAGTGATGAGGCATTTGGCGGCATTCAAGTGATTGTTGCAGGTGACTTTTTTCAGTTGCCACCTGTGGGCAAACCTGAAGAGCGTAATCGTGATAAATTTTGTTTTATGTCAGAGGCTTGGGTGGAAGCAAAATTTCGGGTCTGTTATTTAACCGAGCAACACCGCCAAGGCAACGACATTTTAAATGATATCTTAAATGCCATTCGTAGCCAAAGTATTAGCCAGCAACATATTCAAGCGCTCGAACACACCCGTGAACAAGACATTGGTGACACATTTACTCGACTTTATACCCATAATGCCGATGTCGATCAAATTAACTACCAACACTTACATGCCATTGCCACCGATGGTAAACAGTTTGATGCCAAATGTGATGGTAATGCTAAGTTGGTGGAAACTTTAAAATCGTCGGTGCGTGCACCGGAAAGTTTAGTGTTAAAAAAACATGCCAAAGTCATGTTTGTTAAAAATAACTTTGATGTGGGCTATATCAACGGCAGCTTAGGCGAAGTGGTGGGTTTTGAAGAAGATGATGAATATGGAGTATTACCTAAAGTACAACTCACTGATGGCACGACTTTATTGGTCGAGCCAGAAGCATGGTCGGTGGATAATGATGCAGGTAAAACCATTGCCAGTTTTCAGCAAATTCCGTTGCGCTTGGCATGGGCCATCACCATTCATAAATCCCAAGGTATGACCTTGGCCGCAGCAGAAATTAACTTAAGCCATACCTTTGAAAAAGGGCAAGGCTATGTGGCATTGTCACGTTTAAAAAGTTTAAGTGGTTTACGTTTACTCGGCTTTAATTTACAAGCTTTAGAATTAGACTCCTTGGCACTCAAAGCTGATCGTCGTTTTCAAGAACTCTCTAATGAAGCAGAAGATAAATTCTTAGATGTAGATTTAAGCTTGCAACATAAAGCTTTTATTCGTCACTGCGGTGGCACTTTAAATGAAGCAGAAATTCAGCGTAATCAAAAGAAAATTGCTAAAACCATAAGCAAAGCCAATATTGGTGTGCAAACGGTCGAAGAAACCCGTGTGCTGTTTGAAGAAGGCTATCATGTGCAAGATATTGCCACCGAGCGAGGTTTAACGCCTGCCACCATTATTAACCATTTGGCCAAGTTACAAAAAGATGGCTTAGATATTTCAGAAGCGCATCCCGGTGAAGATGTAGTGGAGCATGTGCGTAAAATTTATAAGCGTTTAGTTAAGCGCCAAAACCCTGAACATTTTAATGAAGACGGTCAAATTAAATTGCGCCCAATTGTTGAGGCCACTACGCCACGTATGGGCTATGACCAAGTGCGTTTGGCACTTTTATTTATTAAGTAGCACAGTGCTTTAAATCGAATAAGCAGTGACCGAAATAGGCTATACGCCAAGATTTACATTTTAAAACGGGTCTTGATTGGATTGCGCTTTACTATAGCAATACAAAATAAGAACTTGGATATAAAATGGATCTCGAAATAAATGCTTTTGGAACGATTTTCATTGCGGTGATTGTACTGTTTGTGGGACAGCGCTTGGTGAACCGCATTGCTTTTTTAAAGCGTTACAACTTACCTGAACCTGTGGCAGGTGGTCTAGTTGCAGCCTGTGTGACATTGTTATTGTTTCAATTTTTTGATGTGCGTTTAAGTTTTAATGCCGATATTCAAAGCGCTTTTATGCTGATGTTTTTTACCTCGGTGGGTTTAAGTGCCAGTGTTGCCAAACTCAAAGAAGGTGGAAAAACCTTATTGCTGTTTTTAGTGTGTATTTTTATGTACCTACTATTGCAAAATGCAGTGGGCATGGGGTTAGCCACGCTACTGGGGTTAGAGCCATTGATTGGCTTAATGACAGGTTCCATTACCCTGATTGGTGGGCATGGTACGGCAGGCGCTTGGGGTGGGGTGTTTGAACAGCAATACGGTTTACAAGGTGCGATTGTTTTAGGCATGGCCAGTGCCACCTTTGGCTTGATTATTGGTGGAGTCATGGGCGGCCCTGTGGCAAAATTTTTAATTCAGCGTTATCAACTGGCACCTGAGCAACCGCTTGAAAAAAGCCTAGAGCCTGCACCACCTGCTGCAGAAGTCGCCCCGTTTGAATATCCTGAAAAAACCCGTCTCATTACTGCCGAAGATGCTGTGTTGACCTTAGGTATGTTTGCTGCATGTATTTATTTTGCCAATTGGATGGCCACCGTTGCCAGTGGACAATGGTTTGAACTCCCGACCTTTGTTTGGGCTTTAGCCACAGGTGTGGTGCTGCGTAATAGTCTTGAACATATTTTTAAAATCGAACTGTTTGATCGTTGTATTGATGTTTTTGGTAACGCTTCATTGTCTATGTTTTTAGCTATGGCACTGATGGGTTTGCAATTGTGGATGCTTGCGGATTTAGCAGGTCCTTTAGTATTGATTTTAGCCACACAAGCTTTGGTATTGGCATTTTATTTATACTTTGTGACATTTAAAGTGATGGGTAAAAATTATGATGCGGCAGTGCTGTGTGCAGGTCAATGTGGTGTGGGTTTAGGCGCCACTCCAACAGCGATTGCCAATATTCAAGCTGTGACCAATACCTATGGTCCTTCACATAAAGCCTTTTTAATTATTCCGCTGTCGGGAGCATTTTTTGTCGATATTATGAATGCGGTGGTGATTCAAACCATTTTGAGTTGGTTTTAAAGCCTTGGATGAATGGCAATCATAATTTTTATGCTAAATTGAAAGCTATTCATCTTTAACGCCTAGGCTTTATGTTAGAAATTCGGCATTTAAAAACCTTACTTGCACTGCGTGAACATGGTTCCTTGGTGGCAGCAGCAAGTGATCTGTGTTTGACCCCATCGGCAATTTCGCATCAACTCAAAGAGCTTGATCATTGGTATGGGGTTGAAGTGGTCAATCGTCGTAGCCGTCCGGTGAGTTTTTCGCATGTCGGGCAACGACTGCTTAAATTGGCCGATGATATTATCCCGCAATTACAAATCGCGCATACCGACATTACCCGTATTGTGCATGGGCAAACCGGACGCATTATTTTTTCCTCAGAGTGTCATAGCTGTTTTGATTGGTTGATGCCACTGTTAAATCAGTATCGTCAGCAATATCCTGATGTTGATTTAGATTTTGCTTCAGGCTTTGAAGCCAATCCGCATGAGCTGCTGCAAAATGCTGAATTTGACTTACTTATTACAGCCGACCCAATTGCGTTAAAAGGCATTGAGTATTTTGCCATTTTTGAATATGAATCACGTCTGGTTCTGTCGCAAACGCATCCGTTAGTCCGCGCTGAATCCATTAACGTACAGGCTTTGGCTGAAGAAACTTTAATTACCTATCCTGTGGATAAACATCGCCTTGATATTATGGCCAAGCTGTTTATTCCTGCCAATATTCAACCTAAAAGTATCCGCACCACTGATTTAACCCAAATGTTAATCCAGTTGGTGGCCAGTGGTCGTGGTGTAGCAGCCCTGCCAGATTGGGTGGTCAATGAATATGAGCAAAAAGGTTGGGTAACCTCACGGCGTTTAGATTGTGTGGCGCAAGAAGGCTTACGACGTACTTTATATGCAGGTTTTCGGACTGAAGATAAAGACAAAGGCTATTTTGATGGGTTTTTAAAACAATTGGCCAAATTTTCACAAAAGCGACAGTCTTATTATCATTAAAACTACGACCTAAGCCGCATTGTGGTGTGTAAGGCAGCGCGCTACAACAGCTATTTTTTTAACCTAAGCATTGCAATATGTGAGTGTGCAAAAGATAAGGAAGCATCATGCGCCGTGAGCTATGGATTATTGTTGCCGGATTTATGGCGGCAGTACATGTGGGGAAATTGCCAGCCAGTGTGCCAGTACTGACACAAAGCTTAGGTTTAAGCTTGGTACAGGCCGGTATTTTATTGTCCTTGGTGCAAGGGGCAGGCATGTTATCGGCTTTGCTGTTGGGCAGTTATAGCCAACGTATTGGTCTTAAACGTTGTATGCTCTTGGGTTTAGTGATTTTAGGAGTAGCCAGTAGCTGTGGTGCAATGTTTAGCAGCTTAAATATGTTATTGCTGTTACGTGCTGGTGAAGGCTTGGGCTTTTTATTGGTGACCTTAACTGGTGCTGCCTATTTACGTGAGTTGGTACACAGTGATCAATTGCAAAAGGCTTTAGGTGTATGGAGTGCTTATATGGGCGGCGGTATGGGGATTGCTTTACTCCTTACGCCGTGGTTATTGCACTACACCACTTGGCAAGGCATTTGGGTAGGTTATGGCATGGCAAGTTTTGTCTTGGCAGCAATTATTTATCTCTATGTGCCACAGACCACCTCAAATACCAAACAGCAAGTGGGGCAAATTTTAAAGCTCACCTTGATGCATCGTCCTGCTTGGCTATTGGCATTGGTTTTTGCCTTATACGCGGGTCAATGGTTGTGTTTGGTCGGATTTTTACCCACGATCTATTCTGAAAATCAGATTTCTTTGACTGTGGCGGGTAGTTTAACGGCTGTAGTTGCTATTAGTAATGCTGTAGGTACTGCCTTGTGTGGACGTTTGTTACAACGTGGTTATCCAGCGGTGACACTGATTCGAGTTGGATTTTTGGTCATTACCTTGTGTGCGGTCAGTTTCTATACCTTACAAGCTGAGCTGAATTTTGCCATGCAATATATGTGTGTGGTGCTGTTCTCTTTGGTCGGTGGTTTGATTCCTGCCAGTGTGTTTTCTTGTGCCATGTATGTTGCGCCACAGCCGGCTGCTATTCCGGCCACCATAGGTTTGACCCTACAATGTTCTGCTTTCTCACAGTTTGTCTTTCCACCATTTTGTGCCATGTTAGTGGCAACCACGCATAGCTGGTCAGGTGTGGGGATTAGTATGATGCTGATGTCGCTGCTGGCCTTAGGCTTGGTGCATTTACTATTTAACAAGTTTTTAAGATTGACCAATCAGCAAGGATAAAATCCCTGCTGCAATCAGTGGACCCACAGGGACGCCGCGCAATACGGCGACCCCAGCCACTGTACCGATTAATAAACCAGCCACAATATTGGGTTGGTGACTCATTAAACTGACCCCACGCGCACCTAACCAAGCCACAAACATGCCCACAGCAATCGCCAGCAATGATTTCCAATGTAAAAAAGATTTTAAGATTGCATCGCCGGGAATTTTGCCACTGGCAATCGGGGTGAGTACGCCAATGGTTAAAATAATCACCCCAATATTGAGACCATGTTGTTGTAATAAAGGGAAAAACTCAGCCAATGGCGTGATTTTAAACACAATTAACACTGCAGCCGCAATGGTGACTGCATTATTATGGCTCAAAACGCCCACCACCAATAACAGCAACAAGACAGCCAAATTGACATCTAAATGGGAGAGCATAGACATAGGCCAAAACAAAGATTATGCATTGTAAGCCCAACCGACATTTTCTACAATTTTAGGCTAAAATACGCCTTTTGTTGTTAGAAGTAGTTGAGTCATGTTGTTAGAAAAAATGTTGCAATCGCAAGGCTTTGGTTCACGTAAAGCCTGTCAGCAGTTAATTAAACATGGCTTAGTGCGTATCAATGACGAGATCATCACCGATTTAAAATATAAATTTGACTTAAAACAGCCTGATTTTCAGGTGGATGGTCAAGCCTATCAATACCGTGAAAAGGTCTATATTGCCTTAAATAAACCCGAAGGTTATGAATGCTCACATCAAGCCACGCACCATTTTAGTGTGTTTGATTTATTTGATACGGTGTTGCTCAGTCGTGGTATTCAGTGTGTGGGGCGTTTAGATCAAGACACCACAGGTTTATTGTTACTCACCGACGATGGTCAATTTTTACAAGCGCTCACCCATCCTAAAAAGCACGTGCCGAAAGTGTATCAAATGCATACTGCCGATGTGGTGACAGATGAACAGGTGGCACAATTGACCCGAGGCGTTGAATTACGTAACGAAAAGGGTATTTTTGCTGCAACAGATGTCACACGTTTAGCCCAACAGCATGTACAAATGACGGTGCATCAAGGTGTTTATCATCAGGTCAAACGTATGTTGGCTGCGGTGGGCAATAAAGTTGAACGTTTGCATCGTCAGCAAATTGGTCAGTTTGCTTTGCCGCAGGATTTAGCTGAAGGTGAGTGGATATATTTAAGCGAAACTCAACTGGCACAGGCTAAAACCCGAGATCAATCACTGTAAAAAACAGTGATAGGTCTGAAATTCATGATCTGCTACAAAGCCCATACTTTCATATAAGCGCTGTGACTGCAGATTGCTTTTTTGGGTGTGCAGGCTTAAGCGTAATGCACCTTGGTGTTGGGCAAATAACATGGCAGTATCAATTAGCTGTCGTGCTGCGCCTTGGCGACGATAGTTTGGGCTGACATAAACATCATCTAAAATATAATAACTGGCACATGACACTGAGGAAAACCCTAAATACAGCACTACAAAACCGGTGATGGTGTCGTCCTTTAAATGAATAAAGATCACACTTTCTTGATTGTGAAAACGCTGCTGTAAAAAAGCATGGGATTGCTCAAGCGCTGTAGAAGCACCATAAAACTGACGATATTCATCAAACAACACCGCTAAAGCAGCTAAGTCTGGTTGCGTGGCACGGCGAACAATCATGTATCGCTCCTTATTGTGATTGCGCTTTAGCATATAAAAGCGCTGCGCCTTTTAGCGTTGATATTTTGTGATTTTAACGTATTTGGTTTTGATCTTGCTGGGTGATAAGAGGTGCAAGCTCCACAGGTAAAGATTGCGTTGCTATCACATGTTTAAACAACAGACGGATGGCTTGAGCTGGTGTAATGCCTAATGCTTCAAATACAGCAAAGGCTTGTTGTTTGTCTTGGCTGCTGATTCTCAATTGATAAACTTGTGTTTTACGCATCATGAATTTCGTTTTTTTCGTGCATTATGCAAAAGCTAAATGTCATTTTGATGACGAGGTAAATTTAAGTGAAAAGACGAGCTAAATTGCATGGCCTGTTGCGTGATGGGGTCAATAAACGCAATGTGTTGTGCCAGTAATTGTAAAGGTTGACTAAAGTCATTATCGGCTTTATGACACACCTGTGGGTAAAATGGATCATTTAAAATCGCAAGCCCGAGTGAGTTTAAATGTACACGCAATTGATGCTGCTTGCCTGTGATCGGTTGTAGCACATACTTGGCAAAATTCTGATTATGCTCGAGAATGTCAATTAAGGTTTCACTGTTGGCTGTGCCATCTAGCACCTGCATGGTATAAAACGGCTCGCCTTTTTGCATGCGGAGTTTAACTGTACGTGGAAAACTTAAACTTGGCTCATAAGGCGCAATGGCATGATAAGTTTTGTGAACCAAACGCTCGGCAAACATTTGCTGATAGGCTGCGCGACTTTTTACTTGTTTAGAAAACAACACGATACCTGCGGTTTCACGATCCAGTCGATGAATCGGGGTAAGCTCAGGATTTTGGGTCTGTTGTTTTAAGCGCACCAATAAAGTTTGTTGTACATATTGGCCAGTGGGGCTGATGGTTAAAAAATGTGGTTTATCGACCACCAATAAGTGTTCATTTTCAAACAAAATACGATGCTCAAACGGCACTGCAATTTCATGTGCTAAAAAACGATAATAAAAAACATGCTGATTGGGCGTATAAGCACTTGTCATGGTCAGCTTTTGTCCCACATGGTTATACACCAACCCTGCTTCAAAACGTTGTTGCCACTCAGTTGCTGCAATATGTGCAAAATTTTGCGTTAAATAGGCATAAATGCTGCAAGGCATGGGGCAAACCTGCGGTAAAAATACTTTACTGGCGCTTACGCCATTGATCATGGGTGGGGTAAATGCAGAATCAATCATGCCGAGCCTTGCTAAAAAATAGACAATTCCACTGCTGAACATGGGCATTGCAACAGGGCAATGTTATGATATTCGATCTTTGCCATCCTGTCGTGAGTATTATGCAGTATTCCTTCCAAGTTCAATTGAAGAATGAAAATGATACCCAAGCCTTAGCCCAAGTGTTGGCGGCAAATTTCAAGCAGGGTATTGTATATTTAATTGGCGATTTAGGTGCGGGTAAAACCACATTAAGTCGCTATTTTTTACAAAGCTTAGGGCATCAAGGTGCAGTCAAAAGCCCCACTTATACTCTGGTTGAACCGTATCAGATTCAAGGGCAAGATATTTTTCATTTTGACTTGTATCGTTTAAATGATCCTTATGAGCTTGAATTGATGGGAATTCGTGACTATTTAGATACACCCAATGCCTTATGCTTATTTGAATGGCCCTCTAAAGGTGGCGATGAAATTCCTGCACCTGAATTAATCATCAATATTGAAAAATCTGAAGATGAGTTAAGCCGTATTGCCACCTTAAGCAGTAACAATGCTCAGTTAGATGATGCGTTAAAGAGCCATTTTAGTCATGAATAATGCAGTCAGTGTGCGCCGTATTCAAACTCTAGATGCAGCACTTGCCAACCAAATTGCGGCAGGTGAAGTCATTGAACGTCCGGCTTCGGTGGTCAAAGAGTTGCTCGAAAATGCCATAGATGCAGGCGCGACCGAGATCACTATTCGGGTGGCGCAAGGCGGCACAACACTGATTGAAATCATAGACAATGGACGTGGTATTCATCGTGATGATTTAAGTTTAGCGGTGATGCGCCACGCCACCAGTAAAATTTATCATGCCGATGAATTACATGCGATTGCCAGTTTAGGTTTTCGTGGTGAAGCTTTAGCCTCTATTGCGGCCATCTCGCGTTTAAGCCTCACCAGTAGCCAAGATGATGACGGCATTGGCTATCGGGTAGAGGTCAATGGGACTGCTTTTGATGTACAGCAGGTACAAGCGGTGGCTGCACAAAAAGGCACGCATATTCGGGTACAAGATTTATTTTTTAATGTACCGGCACGACGTAAATTTTTAAAAAAGCCCGGCACCGAATTTTCCCATATTGAAGAGGTGGTGCGTCGCCTTGCTTTAATTCATTTTGATATCCGTTTTGTGCTAGAACACAACGATCAAATTCGTTTAAATCTTGCCATTGCCGACAGTGGAGAGTTACGTACTCAACGTGTACAGCAATTATTAGGTAAACAATTTAGTCAAAATGCCTATTGGATAGATGCCCAAGGGCAGCATTTACGTTTATCGGGGTGGTTGGGTCATCCCTCCGATGCTCGTGCCCAAGCCGATTTACAATATGTGTATGTCAATGGGCGCATTGTTAAAGATAAAACCATGGCGCATGCCTTAAAAATGGCCTATGAAGGCATTTTACATGGTCATCAGTATGCGGGTTACTTGTTATTTTTAGAGATTGATCCACAAGAGGTGGATGTCAATGTGCATCCAACCAAAAATGAAATTCGTTTTTTAAATCAACGTGAAGTGCATGAATTTGTACGTCATCATGCCAAATCGACTTTAGCGCAATTTCAGACCGCAAGTGCTGATTTAGCCCAAGCCATGAAAGCACCAACTGTTGTTACAGCCCCCATGCCCACCCAACAAGAACAATTGCCACTGCATAGGGCAACAGCTGAACCTGTGATACCTAACAGCGCTGATGTGGGGCGCACTGTGAGCTATTCTACTCGTAGTCAGTATCAGCCCTCAGCCCAAGTTAATAATGCCATACAGAGCTATTTAGCACCCTTACGTGATACAGCCGAGCAGATGTCTGGGCAAGAGCTTACATCTTCAAGCGTAGATACAGGCTTTGAGTCTACTGATGCAGTAGATGAGTATCCATTGGGTACGGCAATTGCGCAATTGCATGGCATTTATATTTTGGCGCAAAACCATGAAGGCTTAATTATTGTCGATATGCATGCCGCACATGAACGTATTGTCTTGCAACAGATGAAAACTGCATGGGATCAACCTGAATTTTGGATGTCACAACAATTACTGATTCCTAAAGTGGTTAGTATTAGTCGCATGCAAGCGCTACGTGTCAATGAACTCAAAACTCAGTTGTCACGTTTAGGTTTAGATATTGACCAATATGGTGAAGATCAAGTGATTGTGCGTGGGGTGCCGGCTATTTTACAAAAAGCTGATTTTACAGCCTTAGTGCCACAATTGCTCAATGACTTAGATCCAAACGATGAAGCCGCAGGCTTATTACAAAAGCGTGATCAAATTTTAGCAGGCATGGCCTGTCATGGTGCGGTACGGGCGCACCGTATGCTGAGTCTATCTGAAATGAACGCATTGTTGCGTCAGATGGAACGCACCGAATTTGCCAGTCAATGTAACCATGGTCGTCCTACATGGCGCGCCTTTCCATTGGCTCAGCTCGATAAACTTTTTGCTCGAGGAGAGTAGTTTTCATGTCAACACAATTGCCGGTCATCAATTTAATGGGACCTACTGCAAGCGGCAAAACCGCTTTGGCATGTCAACTGTATGAACAAGGTGGTTTTGAGTTGATTTCAGTCGATTCAGCTTTGGTTTATCAAGATATGGACATTGGTACAGCCAAGCCCACTAAAGCCGAGCAGGCGCAATATCCGCATCATTTAATTGATATTATTAGTCCACTTGAAGTGTATTCAGCGGCTGAATTTGTTAGTGATGCGACGCGTTTAATTGATGATATTCATGCCCGTGGTAAAACCCCGATTTTAGTCGGTGGCACCATGCTGTATTTTAAGGCATTGTTAGAAGGTCTAGCCGATAATTTGCCCAATGCGGACTATGATGTGCGCCGTGAAATTGAACGACAAGCCCAAACACAAGGTTGGGATGAAGTTTATGCACAGTTGTGTGCGGTTGACCCCAAAGCTGCTGAAAAATTTAAACCCAGTGATAAACAACGCATCATTCGTGCGCTCGAAGTTTATCAATTAACTGGCAAGCCGATTAGCCAATTACAAGCAGAACAGCCTAAAAATCAGCCTTATCGTTACAACTTTCACAACTTTGCCTTAATGCCAGAGCGTGCTGAATTACATCAAAGAATCGAAAAGCGTTTAGAGATCATGTGGGATATCGGATTTTTAAATGAGGTAGTTTCACTTATGGAAAAATACGATTTAAGCCCGGAAATTCCATCTATGCGCTGTGTAGGCTACCGTCAAGTGTTAGATTTTCTACAAAAAGGTGAGCAAACAGCACAAAGTATTCAAGAAATGCAAGATAAAGCTTTATTTGCAACACGACAACTGGCCAAACGTCAATATACATGGTTACGTTCTTTGCAAGAAGCGCATCAATTTCAAACATATTTAACTATAAAGCAGGCGCAAGAAGACTTGCGAAACCGTTACAGATAAAGCAAAATTTAACAGCTATCTTTTTTATAATTTTTAATTGAAAAATGAAGATAGCTTTTTTGCGCTGATTTTTAATTTATTTTTTGGAGTTATAACATGTCTAAAGGTCAAACTTTACAAGATCCGTTCTTGAATTCTCTCCGTAAAGAACGTATTCCTGTGTCTATCTTCCTGGTAAACGGCATTAAATTACAAGGTCACATCGAATCTTTTGACCAATACGTTGTTTTATTAAAAAATACAGTGAGCCAAATGGTTTACAAACATGCGATTTCTACAGTAGTTCCTGCACGTAATCCACGTCCTGCTGGCGCGCCTGCTGGTGGTCAAACAGCGGGTGGCTTCGGTGGTCAAGCAGCGGGTGGCTTCGGTGGTCAAGGCGGCTTCGGTGGTCAAGGTGGCTTCGGTGGTCAAGGTGGCTTCGGTGGTCAAGGCGGCTTCGGTGGTCAAAGCGGCTTTGGCGGTCAACCTGCAGGTGGCTTTGGTGGTCAAGGTGGTTTTGGCGGTCAACCTGCGGGTGGCTTTGGTCAAGGTTTTGACAACGATGCAAAATTTGATGATGTACAAGAAGACGACAACAATCGTTAATTGATACATTTAAAAGCCTCGCGATCGCGAGGCTTTTTTTATGCTTTATATTTAAGTATAAAAAAGCCAGTGCATGCACTGGCTTTGGTTTATAACGAAGCGTTATTTTTACTGTCTAAGCGTGGGTCTTTAATTTCCACATAGGCATTGTTACGTACTTCACGTAACCAATTGTCAAGCTCTGCATCAAATTGACGCTCTGCTAACATTTGACGTGCAATACGCTGTTGATATTCTTGTGTCATATCGTGCTGACGGGTATCGGTCACTTGTAAAATGTGCCAACCAAATTGACTTTCAAAGGGTTGAGTAAATTGACCTACAGCTGTGCTTTTCATTTGCGCTTCAAATTCAGGCACCATCATGCCAAGATTCACCCAACCTAAGCTGCCACCATCACGTGCAGAACCGGGGTCGTTAGAAAAGGTAGCTGCCAATGTGGCAAAGTCTTCACCTTGTTGTAAACGCTGGTACAGATTGTCGATGATTTGTTTCGCTGCATCAGCATTCACGACTTCTGAGGTTTTAATTAAAATATGGCGGGTTTGGTATTGGGGTACGACAACTTTTTGTTCAGTCGATTTACGCTCAAGCAATTTCATAACATGAATACCATCACTTGATGGAATCAGCTCAGAGCTTTGACCATTGGCAAGTGGGGTAATACGTGCCGCAAGTTCAGCAGGAATATCCGCTAAGGCACGCATGCCCATATCTGCGCCTTGAACAGTTACACCATTTTGACTAAAACGCTTGGCAATCGCATTCACGTCATTTGAGTCATTTAAGGCCAGTTTGACTTGCTCAGCGACGCTTTGTGCATTTGCACCACTAACACGAAGATGCAGTACGTGTGCTTGTGTACCAAGTGCAGCTTGACCTTGCGGGGTTTTTAAAAAGTTAGCGATGTCTTGATCGCTAATTTTAATACGTGAGCTCACTTGTTGCTGGCGTACACGTTCTAAACTTAAATCAGCGGCAATGCTGCTACGTAATTTGGCGTAACTACCGGCTTGTTTGCTGTCTAAGCTTCTTTGAAAACTATTTAAATCTTTAAAGCCACTCTTTTGCGCCACACTTAAAGTGGCTTGATTTAGAGCATTTTCGTCTAAAGGTACATTATAGCGTTTAACTTGTTCAAGTTGTGCTTGGCGGTTAATCAGTTGTTCAAGTGCCATTTGCGCAAAGTAAGGCTGCGGGGGAACTTCACGTTTTTGAGCCGCGTATTGTTGTTGTATTTGTGTCATGGCTTGCATGACATCACTGGCTAAAATAACACTATTGTCAACCACAGCCACAATTTGGTTACTTTGAGCAAATGTTGGAATGCTGGTTGACATCAGCACAGCCAATGCACTTGCTTTGATGAAATTTTTTAACTGTTTGGTCTTCATTAACGCTGTGTCCAAGATTGCTGAGTTTGATCAAAACCTAAAATACGGTTTTGCATTAAAGATACAAGTTTGTTATTAAAACCACCTAAGCCTTTTAAGCTAAATTCTGCCATCACGGCACGTTTAGGTTTAGTCTCTGCTGCATTAACATCGTCAAGATCGTTATAGTACGAACGGCCATAAACCGATACGCCCCAACAGCATGATTCGTAATTGATCCCAAGTAAGTACTCACGTCCTACATTGTTATCAATATCATATTGTGCATGACCTAAAATACGCCACTGCTCAGAGATAGGTTGAATAAATGATGCAACGACTTGATCATAATCGTCTTGACGGTTTTGTAAGCCTTGGCGATGGAAGTAACCGACGTTATACAGTTGACCAGCATCATTGGTATAGAACATCTGTAGATCGCGTTGTGCATTGTCACCGTTAGACATCCAAGCACTATTGGCACTGACCAATACATGTTCAGACAGTTGACTGGCGATACTGATCACAGGACCTGTACGGTCCTCACGGTCAAATTCATCACTTTGGTTATTTAAACTCACGCGGCGATCTTCAAAGAAGAAGCTTTGACCAACGCTGGCTTTTAAGCGCTCTAAACCCACATCATCAAACAAGCTATAGCTTAAACCTAAGGATGCAAAATTATTGTCCTCTAAACGGTCATTGCCATAAAAACGACGTGCGCTAAATAATTGGTCATAGCTAATGGAGGCATTTACAGAGTCAAAGTTCGGATAGCCGTTTTGATCTTCATAAGGTGCATAGGCATAAAATAAGCGTGGCGTAAGGGTTTGCAAGAAATCACCTTGCTTTTCAAAGGTTAAGCCCGTATCTAAAGTAAATTGTGGCACCGTCACGGATTTATTTTTGCTTGACGATTGGGTTTGGCTTTGTGCGTCACGTGTATCTTGGTCAAAGTAGGTATTCACGTTACGTAACGAGACTTCAGGTAACACAAATGACCAAGGTGTACGGTAGTTATAACGTACTGCAAAATTGTTATACAAACGTGTGCCACTTGGCTGAAGAGCATTTGGGTTATTGGTGTTACGTAAATCTACGTCTTTTTTAAAATACGCCGTATCATTGTTATATTCGTATTGCAAACCTTGTGGATTGCCGCCGGTATAATTGAGTAAAAATTGCGGCAAACGTGCATAAGGACGATCAAGATCAGAAATGGTTTTATCTAAGGTTTGGAAATCTTCGACTTTAAGCTGCGCTTTTAAGCCCGGAATACCATTACGATAATTGAGCTCCCACACACGGCGTAAGTTTAAATCTGTTTTAGAGTTGGGG
This sequence comes from uncultured Acinetobacter sp., assembly GCF_947626835.1. Classification (GTDB taxonomy): domain Bacteria; phylum Pseudomonadota; class Gammaproteobacteria; order Pseudomonadales; family Moraxellaceae; genus Acinetobacter. The sequence continues at coordinate 15,138 of NZ_CANQTS010000024.1, forward strand.
CTGGTGTCTAGATCGGTAAATACATCTTTATCCGATGCATAGTTGTAATCTAAACGGGTATTGAATTGATCATTGATTTGCCAATCATGATCAAAACTTAGATGCTTACGATCTTCGCCATTGTAATCATCATCTGAGGGTAAATAGCCACCAAACAGCTGACCTTGACCAAAGTTTTCAGTTAAATAACGAAATTCACCCTCGAGCATAAGACCACGACTACCCAAATAACGGGGTGTCACGGTTGCATCAAAGTTAGCCGCTAAATTTAGATAAATCGGCAAGGCAATTTCCGCACCACCGTCACTGGTATAGCCAAAACTTGGGGTCAATAAACCCGTAGTGCGACGATCATCAATCGGGAAATTAAAATAAGGTACGGCTAAAACCGGCGTGTCTTTAATATACAGCTTGGTGCCACGTGTTTCACCGCGACCGGTGGCTTGATTGAGCTCAATCTCGTCGGCTTGAATTTTCCAAGTTGGTTTTTGTTGTGGTGGACAGGTGCTATAAGTGGCGTTATTTAATACCACCACATCATTAGAAGTCTTGGCAATTTTTTCAGCATAGCCGTAAGCATGTTGTTGCTCAGCAATATAATAGCTGTTATTTAAATCGCCTTGCTGGGTTTTTAAGTTGTAATTAATTTGATCACTTTGTGATAACAGACCGCCTTGCGCCAATTGCACTCGACCTTCGGCATTGGCAAAGGTCTGGGTTTGATCAAGAGTGACTTTGTCGGCACGGATTTCACGCCCCGGTTGGCTAATCACCACATTGCCTTCAAGCACTGAATCGCCATTGGGATTATAGTGCCCATAGTCTGCGGTTAAGGTTGAGGTGGCATTGGCGGCATCAGAGACATTTGTATCAGGTGCAATCGGGGTAACCCATGCACCTTGACAGTAAGCAGCAGTTAAGGCTTGACCATGACGTTGCTGGGCTTCAGGGGTTGATTTATCAACATAATACTGTTCAAAAAAAGCCTGACCCGGATAGGTGTCATTCAAACTTTGTTTTAGTTGTTGATTATCAAGCGCTGATGGCTCATCCAGAGAATCAGCATAACTGGAAATTGAGCTACCACATAAAAGGGTAAAAATCGCAGTCGCTAATGGATTAAATTTAAACTGATGCTTCATTTGTCTCATTAACCAAGAGTGCTTAATCGCAATTAATTATGGTTGCATCATAGAGAAAAACTTGATAAGTAGCTACACTTAGCACTTTAAAAACTCAGCCTGTCTTAGAATTTATCGCAAATGAATACACAACGTGAACAATTGATACAAACATGGATTCAATCTGTACTAGGTTCGGATCAATTTGAAATTAATTTTTTGGCAGGTGATGCAAGCTTTCGCCGTTATGCACGAATTGTCTTTGATCATAAAACATTGATGCTCATGGATGCACCACCTGAGAAGGAAGATTGTGCGCCATTTGTAAAAATTGATGAGTTTTTTGCCGAAAATGGCGTGCGCGTGCCACAGATTTTGGCCAAAGATTTACAACACGGCTTTTTATTATTAGAAGATTTTGGTGATGTTTTACTCTCAACCTTGCTCAATGACGACACGGTAGATACTTATTACGCACAAAGCTTTAAGCAGTTGGTCCAGCTACAAAGCATTGATGGCAAAGACCAATTTCCTGAATATAGCTATGAAAAGCTCATCAGCGAGATGGAATTGTTTACAGATTGGATGTTGCCGTCTTTAAATATTCAGCCCACTGTTGCACAAAGTGCGTTAATTAAGCGTACTTTTGCCATTTTAGCCAATGCTGCTTTGGCACAACCACAAGTGATTGTGCATCGTGATTTTCATAGCCGTAACCTGATGCATATTGCAGGTGAAAGCGATTTAGGCGTGATTGATTTTCAAGATGCCGTGATTGGTGCAGACACCTATGATTTAATTTCCATTGCCCGCGATGCCTATGTGCAGTGGAACCCTGAGCGTGTATATACGTGGTTTAAGCTGTTTTATGATGGATTGCCTGAAACACAAAAACAAGATCGTGATTTTCAACAATTTAAAAAAGATGCCGATTTGATGGCGATTCAACGTCACCTGAAAATTTTAGGCATTTTTGTACGTTTATTTGAACGTGATGGCAAAGCAGGTTACTTAAAAGATTTACCGCGTGTGATGTGGTATTTACGTCAAGAAAGCAAGTCTTATCCTGAACTTGCCGCGTTTATGCAATTTATTGAAGATGTGGTCATGCCAAAATTTACCCTAAAATACGGTGTGTATGAGGTGGTGGCTTAAATGAAAGCGATGATTTTAGCCGCAGGTTTGGGCAATCGTATGCGCCCATTAACCTTGCATACACCTAAGCCTTTGCTTGAAGTGGGTGATAAACCCTTAATCGTGTGGCACATCGAAAAGCTACGTGATTTAGGTGTGACCGAAATTGTGATTAATACCGCATGGCTTGCACAAAAGTTAGTCGATGCTTTAGGTGATGGTTCAGCACTTGGTATTCAGATCTTGTGGTCGCATGAGGGGGAAGGGCTTGAAACAGCAGGGGGCATTATTCATGCATTGCCATTGTTGGGCGATGAACCTTTTATTTTAGTCAATGGCGATGTATGGACCACCATGGATTTTGCCCCGCTACTTGATATAAAACTTAACGAAAATTTGGCACATTTGGTTTTGGTCGACAATCCAATTCAACATCCACAAGGTGATTTTACCTTGAGTGACGGCCGGGCCTATACCTTTTATCAAAACATACCAGGTGAAAATCTGACCTTTAGTGGTATATCGGTGATTCATCCGCATTTGTTTACAGGTTTAGATGCAGGTAAGCGTGCGCTTGCCCCCCTACTTAAAGCTGCCATGTTAGATCAAAAAATTGCGGCTTCTAAATTGCAAGGCGCGTGGGTAGACGTTGGAACACCTGAGCGTTTAGCACAATTAGATCAACAGATTCGCACAGGTCAATACGCTTAATTGCATATTCGCTAAGCAGTATTTGGCTGTGACTTCATGGATAAATCGGTATACTGCCATTAATTTTTTTGGGATAACGTTATGCATCCGTTTTTTAAAGACCTGCAACAAGGCGCGCAAGCATTAGGCTTAAACTTAAGCGAAGAGGCTTTAAATTTATTGCTCAAATATCAAGATGCGTTGGTACTTTGGAACACAGCCTATAACCTAACGGCAATTCGTGATCCTAAAGAAATGTTGGTCAAGCACTTGCTCGACAGCTTAAGTATCTTAAATGACTTACCACAAGGTCGTTTATTGGATATTGGTACAGGTGGTGGTATGCCGGGCATGATCATTGCGTTATGCCAACCTGAACGTCAATGTGTGTTATTAGATTCAAACGGTAAAAAAATCCGTTTCTTAAAGCAATTTATTGCGGATTTAAAACTTACAAATGTGATTGCGGTACAAACTCGTGTCGAAAACACCGACAGCATTAACGAATTGGGTCAATTTGATGTGATTACCAGTCGTGCATTTGCATCACTAACCGATTTTGTCAATGCCTCAAAACCGTATATGCACCAAGACAGTATCATTGCTTCAATGAAAGGCTTAATTCCTGAAGAAGAAGTCGAAGTGTTTAAAGCGCAATTTAAGATTGATATTGTGGCGTTAAGCGTGCCACGTTTGGATGAACAGCGTCATCTCATTTTAATGAAACAACTTTAATTTTTCTAAGGATTAGGATTTACCATGGCACACATTATTGCGATTGCGAACCAAAAAGGTGGCGTAGGTAAAACCACAACCGCAGTAAATTTGGCTGCCTCGCTTGCAGTATTAAAAAAACGCGTGTTATTGGTTGATATGGACTCTCAGGGCAACGCCACCATGGGTTCTGGGGTGCAAAAAAACGATCTACTGTATTCAGTGACCGATGTGTTATTGGGTGAAGTGCCAATTGAAACCGCAATTACCAAAGCCGAAGTTGGTTATAAGGTGCTAGGCGCCAACCGTGATTTAGCCGGAGTGGAGCTTGCAATTGCTGAGCAAGAGGGACGTGAGTTTATTCTACGTCAAGCCTTAAAAGAGGTAGAGCAAGACTATGATTTTATTATCATTGATTGTGCACCAAGTTTAAGCCTCATCACCATTAACGCATTGGCTGCGGTACAAGGTGTGATTATTCCAATGCAATGTGAGTATTATGCACTCGAAGGTTTGGCTGATCTGACTCAAACCATTGATCGTATTCAACAGGTGGTCAATCCTAATTTAGAGATCGTGGGTGTGGTACGTACCATGTACGATGCACGTAATGCCTTAACGCGTGATGTAGCTGCCGAATTAGAACAATATTTTGGTAAAAAACTCTACGACACGGTCATTCCGCGTAATGTGCGTTTAGCAGAAGCACCTGCGCATGGTTTGCCGGTGATTTATTTTGAAAAAAGTTCTAAAGGTGCAGTGGCGTATTTAAACTTAGCTGCCGAAATCGTTAAAAAAATCAAAAAAGGAAGTCCTGCATGACCACTCGAAAACGCGGATTGGCTAAAGGTCGTGGTTTAGATGCCTTATTGGGTTCAATTCAAAAAGAAAAATTGCAGCTTGAAGCACAATCTTTAGATCACGGTCAGCTCAAACAGCTGAATGTGCATTTATTAAAACGTGGTGAATATCAACCGCGTCGTACAATCAACGAACAAGATTTACAAGAGCTGGCAGCATCGATTGAAAAACATGGCGTGATGCAACCGATCGTGGTGCGTCCGGTCGATGGCGATGAACAGCGCCCTTATGAAATTATTGCCGGTGAGCGTCGTTGGCGCGCGGCACAATTGGCAGGGTTAACCGAAATTCCTGCCATTGTGCGTGATTTGCCCGACCAAGTCGCGATTGCTTTAGCCTTAATTGAAAATATTCAACGCCAAGACTTAAATCCAATGGATCAAGCCATGGCTTTGCAGCGTTTTCATGAAGAATTTGGTTTAAGCCACCAAGAAATTGCTGAAACGGTCGGTAAAGCACGCACCACAGTCAGTAATTTATTGCGTTTGCTGACCTTAGCCGAACCGGTTAAAGATTTCATGCAGCAAGAATTGTTGGATATGGGGCATGCGCGCGCGATTTTGACCTTAAAGCCCAAAGATCAAGTTAAAATTGCAGAATTAGTCATTGAAAAGAGCTTGTCTGTACGCCAAACCGAGCAACTGGTACGTGATTTAAACACACCCAAACATGATCGGGTCAAACCAGAACTTGCTCCTGACATTCAACAACTGGCACAGCGTTTATCAGAGCGTTTTAGTGCCGATGTGAAAATTGATTATAACAAACAAGGCAAAGGCAAACTGGTGATTCATTACCATTCACTCGATGAATTGGATGGTATTTTAGATATCTGTTTAGCAGGTTAGGGGGACATCTCATGTGGGAGTTAGTAAAAGCAGGTGGTTGGCTAATGCTACCATTACTGCTGTGTTCTATTTTTATGCTGGCGATTAGTTTAGAACGCTTGATTCGACTCAAACGCAAGAGCATTCTCCCACCACAGTTAATGTTACAGGGCGACGATAATACCCAAACTGTGATGGATGCCTTACACCAAGATGCAGATTTACAAGACTCTACTTTGGGTCGGATTTTTATGGCAGGTGAACGTAGCCGTTTGCAAAGCCCTGAATATGCACGGGCGCAAATGGAAGCGGTGGCCTCAGAAGAAATTGGCTATTTGGAAAAAAACATTAATTTTTTAGGGACTTTAAGTGCCGTTGCCCCATTACTTGGCTTACTGGGCACGGTGCTTGGGATCATTGAATCATTTTTAATTTTAGATTTAAGCGCTAACAGCAATCCGACTTTAATGATTCCTGGAATCTCTAAAGCGCTGATTACTACAGCAGTGGGTATGTTGATTGCGATTCCGGCATTGTTCGCTTATCGCTATTTCCAACGTTTGGTGCATGAATATATTATGCAACTTGAACAACAAGCCACGCTTTTTCATGCTGCGCATTTTTACCATAAAGGTCAGCGATGAAATTTAAGCGTCGCGCCACTGCCGATGACATTCATATCAATCTCACCCCGATGATTGATTGTTTGTTATTTATCTTAATTTTTTTACTGCTCTCGACCAGTTTTAATCAATATAGCCGTATGAACTTAACTTTGCCCGATGCCCAAGGTGTCCCTACAAAGTCATACGAGCATAAGATTGAAGTGGTGGTGGATGCCAAAGGGCAGTACACTTTAAATGGGCAAACGCTTGCTGGTCAAAGCAGCAATGATTTACATCATGCCATTCAGCAGATTGCCAATCAGCGCCGTGATCTTAGTTTTATTATTGCAGCCGATGCCAAAGCGTCCCATCAAGATGTGATCCGTGTCATGGATGTTGCCGGTCAGCTTGGTTTTGTCAATATCAATATCAGTACCAAAGTGCCTGCTCGAGGTGATGAGTGAATCAAGATATCAAGGTCTATACGCGTCTACTGGGTTATTTAAAACAGTATTGGGGCATTGCGATCTTAGTGGTGGTCGGTTTTACCATCAATGCGGCAACAGAAGTCTCGGTAGCTAAGCTATTAGAATACATTATTACTGCAATCCAAAATAAAGACCAAAACTTCACCACTTTATTTCCTATATTGGTGGTGGTGTTAATGTTTTTCCGTGGTTTAGGGACCTTTATGGGCGGCTACTTTACTGCGGTGATTTCACGTAACTTAATTTTTAATGTACGCCAAGAGGTGTTTGCTAAATTATTGCGTTTACCGGCGCAATACTATTTAGACAATACCAGTGGTCACATTACCGCTAAAATTATGTATAACGTGGAGCAGTTAACTGCTGCATCGACTGAATCGATCAAAACCATTTTGCAACAAGGTTTAATTGCATTGGGTTTAATGGGTTATTTGCTGTATAGCAACTGGCGCTTAACCATTTGTATTTTGGTATTTGGGCCATTGATTGGCTTTATTATCCGTCAAGCTGCAAAACGCATGCGTAAATTGTCCAAGCAAGTGCAAAACACCATGGGTGATGTAAACCATGTGGTGCAAGAAACCGTCAATGGTCACTTGGTGGTGAAAGGCTATGGCGGACAAGCCTATGAAGAAGCACGTTTCCGTGAAAGTTCCTTAGAAAACTTGCGCCGTGGTTTAAAAATGGTGGCAGTACAGCAACTCAACAGTCCTGTTGTGCAATTTATTATGTCTTTGGCGATGAGTATTATTATTTGGATTGCATTGCGTCCAGAGATTTTACGTGAAACCACGGCAGGTGAGTTTGTTGCCTATATTACCGCAGTAGGCATGTTGGCCAAGCCAATTAAAGCACTGACCGATGTCAATGAAAAAATACAACGTGGTATGGCGGCAGCATATTCGGTATTTGAGCTGCTTGATTTACCTGAAGAGCACAATCAAGGTCAAAAAACCCCAAAACTTGCAGGTCATCTGCATTTTAAAGATGTCAATTTGGTTTATCCTGATGGTCATCATGCCATTCAAAACTTTAACTTAGAGGTCAAAGCCGGTCAAACTGTCGCATTGGTGGGACGTAGTGGCGCAGGTAAGACCTCATTGGTTAATTTACTGGTGCGTTACCAAGACGTCAGTAGCGGTGCTTTGTATGTAGACCAAGATTTAATTGAAGAGATTGAACTCAATAGCCTACGTACTCAAATTGCCATGGTGAATCAGCAAGTGGTGTTGTTTAACCGCAGCGTGCGTGAAAATATTGCCTATGGTCAGTTAGAAGGTGCCAGTGATGAGGCAATTATTGCAGCAGCTAAAGCCGCTTATGCCCATGACTTTATTATGCAGTTGCCACAAGGTTATGATACAGTTTTGGGCGCACAAGGTTTAAACTTGTCGGGTGGTCAACGTCAACGTATTGCGATTGCGCGTGCAATTTTAAAAAATGCACCTATCTTGATTTTAGATGAAGCCACCAGCGCTTTAGACAATGAATCGGAATACTTTATTCAACAAGCGTTTGACGCTGCCATGCAAAATCGTACCACCATTGTGATTGCTCATCGTTTATCGACCATTGAAAATGCCGATATGATTGTGGTGATGGATCAAGGGCGTATTGTTGAGCAAGGTACCCATCAAGAATTAATCACTCAGCAAGGTGCTTATTATCAATTGCATCAACGTAATTTTGAGGAGCATTGATTGATGTCATTGGCGCAGCGGATACAAGAGGCGTGGCAGACACAGGCCAAATGGCTTGTTGTACTTCGACCGTTGGCATGGCTGTATCGTGGCGGATTTCTGCTAAATCAGAAAATGTATCAACTGGGGATTAAGCGTGCCTATCGTGCACCTGTGCCGGTGATGGTGATTGGTAATATTACCGTGGGTGGCAGTGGTAAAACGCCGCTGTTGATTCATTTGGTTAATCATTTACAGGCTCATCAAGTACGCGTTGGGGTGATTAGTCGTGGTTATGGCGGGCAAGGGCCTTTTCCTGCCTTGGTTGAGCAGGATGCAGCACCCAAGCAGGTTGGTGATGAGCCATGCTTAATTGTCCAAGCCACGCAAGCACCGATGGCAGTTGGACCCAACCGCCAAAAAAGCATTGAGCTGTTACTCAGTCGTTATGACTTAGACCTCATTATTAGTGATGATGGCTTACAGCATTTGGCCTTAGCGCGGGATCTTGAGTGGATTGTGCTAGATCAAAATCGTGGTTTGGGCAATGAAAAGATATTGCCAGAAGGCTATTTACGTGAACCCAAAAGTCGTTTAGAACATGCTACGGTGATAGAGCACAGCCAGCAACCCACACGTGATATGCATATGCATTTACAAGCCACCGCGCCGTATTTATTACATGGGCGTGATGAGCTGTTTGATCCAAAAGAGAATTTTTATGCAGTGGTGGGGATTGGTTTTCCACAGCGTTTTTATCAAACGCTAGAAAAAATGGGTATTGTGCATTTTCAATGTCATGAATTTCCAGACCATCATGAATATGAATGGGACGATTTACAGTTTGATGATCAGCAACCCATTATTACCACTGAAAAAGATGCCGTCAAACTTCTCCCTTTGTTGCAACAACAGCCTGATTTTAAAAATAGTATTTGGGTTGTGCCGGTAGAAGCGACGTTATCTGAGACTTGTTATTCCACCCTAGCAGCACAATTAAAACTGCTGGGTGTTCATTTAAAAGGTTAGCACATGAAACATATTGTGATTCCAGCACGCTTTGCAAGTTCTCGTTTGCCGGGTAAACCCTTACTTGAAATTCATGGACGTGCCATGATTTTACGTGTGGTCGACCAAGCCAAAAAAGTCCAAGGCTTTGACGATGTTTGCGTGGCAACTGATGATGCACGTATTGCACAAGTGTGTCAGGCTGAAGGGATTGATGTGGTGATGACGTCACCAAACCATCCATCTGGCACGGATCGTTTAAGTGAAGTGGCACGAATTAAAGGATGGGACAGTCAAGACATTATTGTGAATGTACAAGGTGATGAACCCTTGCTTCCGGCACGATTGGTCCAACAAGTGGCAGATTTGTTACAAGCAAAACCAGAGTGTTCTATGTCGACTTTGTGTGAGCCAATTCATGAATTAGATGAATTTCAACGCGACAGTATTGTCAAAGTGGTGATGTCTAAACAGCAGCAAGCCTTGTATTTTAGCCGTGCCACGATTCCCTATGACCGTGATGGGGCAAAATTGGCACAAGCGAAACTGCATGATTCAGCCTATCGTCATTTAGGCTTATATGCCTATCGCGTACAGCTGTTACAAGAGTATGTGACGTGGGAGATGGGCGTTTTAGAGCAACTTGAATCGCTTGAGCAGTTACGTGTGCTTGAAAATGGGCATCGTATTGCTATTAGTGTGGCCGAAGCCAATTTGCCGCCGGGTGTAGATACGCCAGCCGATTTAGCGCGTTTAAATGCCATGCCTGTTTCGGCATTTGAATAAAAGGTTCCTTATGCAAGATGTCGCAGGACATGTCTATCCTTGGCAGCGAGCCCTTTGGCAAAATCTCACGCAACGCTTTGCAAACATTGGGCATGGCTTATTGTTTTATGGTAAGCCCGGCTCAGGTAAAGAAGCATTTACCCAACAGTTTGTGGCATGGGTGTTGTGTCAGGCACGCCAAGCCGATATGGCCTGTGGTCAATGCCGCAGCTGTCAGTGGCTGAACGCCAATACCCATCCCAATTATATCTATGTGAGTACTGATGAAGAGAATAAGAAACAAAACCCGCAAATTAAGATTGAAAAGATCCGCGACTTATTACCATTTGTACAACAAACCGGCGAAGGTTGGCGGGTTATTGTTATTCAGCCGGCTGAAGCGCTAAATTTAGCGGCCAGTAATGCACTGCTTAAAACGCTAGAAGAGCCGGGTGAGCAAGTGTTAATCATCTTATTGGCGCAGCATTATCTCAAATTGCCGGCAACGATTCGTAGTCGTTTACAACATTTTGCTTTAGATCGCATTGCACCTGAACAAGCGCAAGATTATCTACATACTCATTTGCCACAAGCGGGTCAAAGCCAATACAATTTACTGATGAACTTGGCCAATCATATGCCAATTCAAGCGGTTGAATTGGCACAAGCAGAATGGTTAGGGCGTCGGGCTGAGTTTTTAACTGATTGGTTAAAATTGGTCAGTCAAAAAAATATGCCCATGCATCTGGCCAATAAGTGGAACAAAGCTTTAAGTTTTGCCGACTTTGCACAGATGTTTGAATATCTGTTGGCGGATTTGATTGCCTATAAACTCGTGCAACCCATTAAAAATATTGATTTAGATTTTAATACGCTTGCAACGCATTATTCTTTAGACTATCTGTTTGAGATTTATCAAGCGTTACAACAGTCAAAACAATTGCTCAAACAAAACGTACAAAGCAATTTGATCATTGATCAGTTGTTTATCCAACTTATGCATGTTTAAAGGGGAAAACGATGCAATCACGTACTGGTGGTATTATTCAAGCCAATATTCCAGACAAAGAAACCTTATATGCCAGCTACATGCCATTTATTGAAGGCGGTGGCTTATTTGTGCCATCGCGTTTGTCGGTGAAATTGGGTGAGGAAGTTTTTGTGGTGGCAACTTTACCCGACAACCCACAAAAGGTTCCGCTTAAAGGCAAAGTGGTCTGGGTGTCACAGCGTCAAAATGGCATTAGCGTACCGGGATTTGGCATTCAATTGAGCGGCGAAAAAGGCATTTATTACAAATCAGAAGCAGAAAAAATTCTCGCAGGTCTTAAGTCTGAAGGGCGGACTAGTTACACTATGTAATTATTGATGATGATTTAGGATAACATTGTGTTTGTTGATACTCACTGTCATTTAACGCTGCTGGATTTAAGTCCTTACCAAGGCGATCTTGATGCAGCTTTAGCTGAAGCACGCGCAGCAGGCGTGTCTAAATTTATGAGTATCTCTGTTGATCTTGATGATCACATTTTGCTTGAACAAATTGCAGCGCGTCATGACGATGTCGGTTATACCGTGGGGGTCCATCCATGTGAGGACCCTCAGGTGATGGCGCGTGCCACCACCGAATATTTAATTGAATTGGCATCAAAAGACAAAGTGTGGGCTTTAGGTGAAACTGGCTTGGATTACTTCCATAGCACCGATTTTATTGCAGAACAAAAAGCCTGCTTTGCCCGCCATATTCATGCGTCACAAGCACTGAATAAACCGGTGGTAGTGCATACCCGTTCGGCCAAACATGACACTGTAGATATCATTCGTGCCGAGCAATCTACACATGGTATTTTGCATTGTTTTACCGAAGATTGGGACACCGCTAAAGCGGTCTTAGATTGTGGTTACTATGTATCTTTTTCAGGCATTGTGTCGTTTAAAAATGCTCAAGATTTACGTGATGTGGCCAAACAAGTGCCGCTTGATCGGGTCTTGATTGAAACAGACAGCCCATATTTAGCACCTATGCCATATCGTGGTAAAACGAACGAACCTAAATATGTGCCTTTTGTAGCCAAAGCTTTGAGTGATGTGTATGGTAAGTCACTTGAAGAGATGGCAGAGATTACCATGCAAAACTTCAATAATCTTCTGGCACAAAAGTAAAAAACAACACATATAAGAGAGCATACGGGTGAAGATGGATCGTCAGGCGCAGTTTCGAGCACGCGAAGCACTTATTTTTGAAACCGCTGAGCGTTTGTTGCTAGAAAATGGCGAAGCCGGCATGACTTTAGATGCACTTGCAGCTGAATTGGATTTAGCCAAAGGCACGCTATATAAGCACTTTCAAAGTAAAGATGAGCTATATATGCTGCTGATGATTCGTAATGAACGCATGTTATTTGACATGCTCAGTACGCCTAATCGGCAGTTTCCTGAGCATCTGGGCTACTTTATGTTGCACCATCTTCACCATCCTGAACGTACCGTGTTGTTTCATCATATTGAAGAGCGTTTGTCTGTCACAGGACAAGGCATTCAAAGCTTATTTGGTGAGTTGTATCATGTGCGTCGTCAGCGTTTAAAAATTATTATTCCCATGACTGAGCACTATTTACAAAAAGTTGGCAGCCAAATGTCAGGGCGTGATTATTTGGCAGCGATTTGGGCGCTGACCCATGGCACGGCGGCCATTTTAAATTCTAGTTTTTATCAGCGTTATTTAGGTTCGCGTGATGGCCTAAGAGTCGTTACCATTGAGCAAGCCTTACAATTGCCCATGCAACAGCCGCGAGTAGTGCTCTAAATGCGTGCGCGTGGTTTTACTTTGGTTGAAGTCATGGTGGTCATTGTGGTGATGGGCATCTTGGCTTCTTTATTGTTAATGAATATTTCAGGGGTAGATCGTCGTCAGGCGATGCAAGCGCGTGAATTGCTGATCAGTGATTTAAAAGCCATACAGCGCTTGGCCACTGAACAAGGTCAAGTCTTGGCCTTTGATTTGCGTCCTCAGCACAATGCCATGCAGTATCAATTGCTGCAATATCAAGCACAACAAACTGAGCAGGCGAAAAAATGGCAAACATTTGAATTGTTTGACATCAGAACCTTAGCACCTGAGATGCGCTTAGACATTACCCCAATTGAACAAAATTATCCCAATGCCAATAATCTTGAATTGATTGGGGCGCAAGCGCCGAAATTAATTTGGTTAGGCAATGGGGAAGCCAAACCAGTACGGATACAAGCCTATTGGCAAGACCAAGCGATTGGTGCTGAAATTGAAATTGACTACTTAGGGAAAGTCCATGAAAAATAAGGGCTTTACCTTACTTGAGGTCATGGTGGCACTGGCGATTTTTGCCGTTGCAGCTATGGCCTTGACCCAAACTGCGATGCAATATACCCAAGCGACGAGTCATTCTATATTAAGAACCAAAGCACAGTTTGTGGCCATGAATGAAATTGCCCGTATGGAAATCCAACAAGAATGGCTCAGTGGCACCGCCTCCACACAAATTGAAGAACAAAGCGAAACGTGGCAAATTGATAAAACCAGTCAAAGTACTATCAGTCCCAATGTACAACGTGTACAGGTCAAAGTCAGTTTGTATGACACACAAGCTGCAAAAGTCACAGGGCAAATTGCCGAATTGAGTTTCTTTAATTATAGGCAAGGGCAAAATGGCACTTCGTAATGGCTTTACTTTGGTGGAACTGTTGGTTTCAATTGCCATTTTTGCCGTGCTCTCGGCATTGGGTTGGCAAGTTTTTGACTATCTGAATAAAGTCAAAAACCGTAATGTGGTGCATGAGGCAGCCTTAGAGCAATTGCAATTGGGTTATCAGCAACTGTTAAAAGATACCGCACAATTGGTGCCAATCAGTGCACAAGTCAATAGACAAAAAGAACCGGCTTTAGTGCTGCAAAATGGTCGCTTAATCTTGAGTAAAGCTGGCGTGACTGATCCTTTGCAACAAGGTTTGGCTGTGTATGAGCGTGTTGAATATCGCTATGATGCCAATGAGAAAATTGTCTATCGTTTAAAATACCCATATCTTGATCGGGATGGGCAGCTCCAGCCAATCTCAAGCGAGTTAATGACCGATGTGGAGCGTTTTGAAATTGCAGTACTCAACCCTGATGTATCAAATCAATGGCCTGAAAATCCTGAACAACTGATGGCTTTGCCGCGAGGTATAGAAGTTCAACTCCAAGTACGCGAACAACCTTATGTATGGCGTTTTAGTGTGTTGCCGCAACTACAAGGGGTGAACTAATGCAACAACAACGCGGCATTGCTTTAATTACCATTTTAATGATGGTGGCATTGGCAACCATTTTAGCAGCCACAATTGCTAAGCAACAACGCGCCACGGCACACGCCACGGGCAGTTTAATCCAGCAAAATCAAGCATTACTATATGCCAAAAGTGCTGAGGCTTTTTTTTCTGAATTGTTGGTCGATGATGCCAATAATGCAGCTCAGATCGATCACTTACAAGAAACATGGGCACAACCTATGCCACCATTTCCCGTGGATGGTGGTGTGGTCATGGGGCGTATTGAAGATCAAAACAGTAAATTTAACCTCAATAGTTTGTTGCAAGGCGATGGTAAAAGCATCAATCCTGCCGCAGAGGCATGGTTACAGCGCATTTTGCAACGTGTAGATGCACCCATTGAACTGACTCAAGCCTTGATTGATTGGCAAGATCAAGATGACGAGTTGACAGGGAGTATGGGAGCCGAGGGCAGTTATTATCAAAGTTTAGGGCAAGGCTATGTAGCACCCAATGCAGCATTTCATGATGCGTCTAGCTTAAGCCAAGTGCGAGGCATTGATGCTGCGCTGTATCAACAGCTTAAGCCTTATGTGGCAGCCTATTCAATCGAGCAAAAGGTCAATGTTAATACCGCCTCAGCATGGTTGTTGGCCAGTATCGATCCGCAGCTTAAAATCAGTGATATTGAAAATTTAATTACTCAACGCCGTGGACAGTTACAACATTGGCAAGATTTAAATGAGTTTTGGCAAACAGCACCATTTGATCAGGTAGAGCCAAATATTCGTAATCAAATGAATAGTATGTTGGGGGTACAATCCAATACCTTTATCAGCTATATAGAAATTGAGTTTTCAGGTTATAGCCGTTATATGCAAAGTCAGTTGCAGCGTCAGGATAAAAATATACAAGTCATGTCACGTAGTCTAGCACCATTTTGATAGCCTTTGCCGATGCTGCTAAACAGCAAAATAAATGCCCACTGCTGGTGTTTTGCTTTATAATCTGAATAACTTCACAAGTTTTGGATCCCATTACGACATATGTTAATTCGTAAATTATTTAAGTTCGAAAATGCCCATATTGTCCGTAATTGCACCTCGGATCGTTGCAAACGTTCAATTCATGGTCACAGTTATAAAGTCGAGCTGTTGCTCAAAGCCTCTAAGCTTGATCATGGACAAATGGTCTATGATTTTGGTTTACTCAAAGGCGTGATTAAAGATTTATACGATGCCTTTGACCATGCCATTTGCTTTTGGCAGCAAGATGACGCTGACTATATTCATGCCTGTAAAACCTTTAGCGCCCGTTGGATCTCATTACCTGTATCGCCATCGGCTGAGCAATTTTCACGGATCTTCTTTTACTTGGCTCAACAAGTGTTGGCGTCCACCCAGACCCAAAATGGTGAAGGTGATGTTGAGGTGTATTCCGTGATTGTCCATGAAACTGATACTGGCTATGCGCAAAGCTTTGTAGAAGATATTCACAATGCACAAATGGGTGAATTACGTTTAGAGGACATCATTTTCTCTGAGCAAATTCAACGTGAGTGGAATGACCCCGAGATGTATCACAAGCTCAAAACAGGACAGCGCTTTTATAACCCAAGTGTTGAACTGCAAGTTCAACTTTAATTTTCCGGCTCTATAGGGATATCATCATGTCATTGACTGAGCAACAACAAGCAAAATTGCAAAAGATTCAGTTAGATGAAAGCTGGAAAGTGGCGTTGAGTGACTTTTTACTCAGTCCAAAGATGGATGAGCTGAAACAATTTCTTGTACAAGAAAAACAAGCCGATAAAACCATATATCCGCCAAGTTCATTGATTTTTAATGCCTTAAACACCACGCCGCTGCACCAAGTCAAAGTGGTGATTTTAGGTCAAGATCCTTATCATGGCGCTAATCAAGCCCATGGTTTGAGCTTTTCGGTGCAAAGAGGGGTTGCAATACCGCCATCTTTGCGTAATATTTTCCATGAGTTACATTCCGACTTAGGGGTGAATATTCCTAAGCATGGCAATTTAACCCATTGGGCTGAACAAGGAGTGCTGCTGTTAAATGCAGTGCTGACCGTCGAGGCAGGACAGCCGACATCTCATCAAAAACGCGGTTGGGAAGACTTTACCGACCATGTGATTGATGTCTTGAATCAGCAGCGCGAGCATATTGTGTTTATTTTATGGGGCGCATATGCACAGCGTAAGGGACAACGTATTGATCCAAATAAGCACTTGGTGCTCAAAGCGGCACATCCGTCGCCATTAGCAGCCAACCGTGGTGGTTTTTTTGGATGCAAAGCGTTTTCAAAAACAAATAATTATCTGAAACAAAATGGCATTGAGCCGATCAATTGGCAGCTGGACGCATGACATATTCTCCCGTAACAAAAGATTACCATCCCGATTTAATTGTTGAACAAGCGGCAAATGGTTGGCGTATTGTACGATTAAATCGTCCAAAATCCTTACACGCTTTGGATGAAAGTATTGTGTCGGCACTTTTAGCCGTGTTTCAAGATTTTCATCATGATGACAACGTCAAAGCCATTTGGTTAGATTCCACTACCCCTAAAGCCTTTTGTGCAGGTGGGGATGTGCGTAAATTACGCCATTTGGTGATCAATGGCGAAGTTGAAGTGGCCAATCAATTCTTTGAACAAGAATATGCCTTGGATGCTTTGCTGCATAACTATGCAAAACCTGTCTTGGTGTGGGGTGAAGGCTATGTCATGGGTGGTGGTTTAGGGCTGTTTATGGCTGCACCATTTCGTTTAGTGACCCCATATTCACGTCTTGCGATGCCAGAAATTAATATTGGCTTGTATCCGGATGTAGGCGCAACACGTTTCTTAGCCGATCGTGGTGCAATTGGTTTATTTACCGGTTTAACTGGTTCAATCATGACCTCAGCCGGCGCTTATGGTATTGGTTGGGCGACGCATATTTGTGATGCACACCGTGATAAAGTGTTAGATAAAATGGTCAACATTGATTGGGGACATTACCCAGCGGGTGATTTCCGTGCCATTGATGACACCTTAAACAGTATGCATCGTCCAGTAGGTCCCGGTCCATTACAAAATTCTTTAGATGTCATTCAAAGTGTATGTCGCGGCGTGATCTTTGAACATGACTATGAATCGATTATCGGTTTAAGTGATGCCCGCAGTGATTGGTTGCGTCAAGCCAGCGAAAACTTACAAAAAGGTTCACCTGTTACAGCAGCATTAACATGGTTGTTATGGCAATGGGGTAAACAAGATCATTCTTGGACTGAAGTGTTTGAATTAGAACGTCAAATCTCAGATTGGAAAATTCGCCATCCTGATTTTGTTGAAGGGGTAAGAGCACGTTTAGTGGATAAAGACTTAGCGCCTGCGTGGCAACGTGGCACTGATTTGTCTTTAAAAGGTATTTTAGCCGAACATCCACCTATCACTGATATTCAAAGTTGGAATGATTTGCTTAAACACTATGGTGTACTTGCTTAAGCCATGACTGATGAACATTGGATGCAGCTTGCCTATGCGCAGGCTGCTCATGCAGCAAGTTTAGGTGAAATTCCGGTAGGTGCAGTGTTAGTCAGCCAAAATCAAGTGATTGGTACGGGTTATAATCATCCGATTGCGTCACATGATCCCACCGCACATGCCGAGATTCAGGCCATTCGTATGGCCTGTCAGCAACTTAATAATTACCGCTTACCTGAAGATAGTGTGCTGTATGTCACTTTAGAGCCGTGTACTATGTGCGTTGGAGCTTTAATTCATGCTCGTGTATCGCGTGTTGTATTTGGTGCAACCGAACCTAAAGCGGGTTCATTGGGCAGTGCGCGTAATTTATTTGCAACAGGGTATTACAATCATGTTTTTGCAGTGGAGTCGGGTTGTTTAGCTGAACAGTGTTCAAGCCAACTTAGTGATTTCTTTAAAATGCGCCGTGCACAAAAACGTGAATTAAGACTCAAACAAAAACAGGGCTTAGATAGCCTTTAAGCTGTTTTTGCCTGCCTGAGTTTACATCAACACAATAATCTATATTTTCTTTATGAGCAAAGTGGAACAACCATGAGCATTCAAATTATTACCATTGATGGTCCAAGTGGCTCAGGCAAAGGCACACTTGCGGCCAAACTTGCACAACATTATCAATTTCATTTGCTTGACTCTGGTGCTTTATATCGCTTGTTGGGCTTGGCTTTAGAGCAACACAACTTACTTGATGCATTAGATAGCCAATTGGTAACCTGTATTGAGATTGCCACTCACTTAGATATTGAGTTTAAATCCACAACACAAGGCATTGCAGTGTTACTCAATGGCGAAGATGTTTCCACCACCATTCGTACTGAACGTGTAGGCGAATTTGCATCCAAAGTGGCTGTAGTGCCAGAACTGCGTGCCGCATTACTGACCCGTCAACATGCTTTTGCCCAAGCGCCGGGCTTAGTGGCAGATGGTCGTGATATGGCCACCGCGATTTTTCCACAGGCACAAGCTAAAATTTATTTAACTGCATCGGCCGAATCTCGTGCAGCACGTCGTGTAAAACAGTTGCAGGCAATGGGGCTGGATGTTAAAATAAACGACATTTTAGCTAATATCGAAGCGCGTGATCAACGTGACATGCAACGCAGTGTTGCACCACTTAAGCCTGCGCCCGATGCTTACATTATCGATAGCTCTGATTTGAGCATTGATGAGGTATTTACACTCATGACCACTTATGTGGATCAGTGTTTAGCCAATTAATTTATTTGTTACAGCCGAAGCATAGCCTGATCAGTTTATATGGACTATGTAGACGCTTTATTAAACCGGCCTTGTCTGATCCAAGACCGCTGACTTTATCAGGTATATCATGACCGAATCTTTTGCAGCCCTCTTTGAAGAAAGCGAATTAAACCTTAACGTTGAAAAGGGTGCAGTCATCCAAGGCGTTGTAGTAAGCATCGACTCTGACTGGGTAACAGTTGACACTGGCCTTAAGTCTGAAGGTGTGGTTGACCGCGCTGAATTCTTAAACGACCAACGTGAACTTGAAGTTGCTGTTGGCGACACAGTTGATGTTGTTGTTGAAGCTCTTGACAACGGTATGGGTCAAACAGTTCTTTCTCGCGAAAAAGCAAAACGCGCTGAGACTTGGACTAAACTTGAAAAAATCTTTGAAGACGGCGAAATCGTTACTGGTGTTATCTCTGGTAAAGTTAAAGGCGGTTTCACTGTTGACATCGGTCCAGTTCGTGCGTTCCTTCCAGGTTCTTTAGTTGATACTCGTCCTATTCGTGATACCACTCACTTAGAAGGTAAAGAGTTAGAATTTAAAGTTATCAAACTTGATGCTAAACGTAACAACGTTGTTGTATCTCGTCGTGCGGTAATGGAAGCTGAATCTTCAGCTGACCGTGAAGCGCTTCTTGCTCAGCTTGAAGAAGGCCAAACAGTTACTGGTACAATCAAAAACCTTACTGACTACGGCGCATTTGTTGACCTTGGCGGTATCGACGGTCTTCTTCACATCACTGATATGGCTTGGAAACGCATCAAGCACCCTTCAGAAGTTGTTGAAGTGGGTCAAGAAGTTACTGTTAAAGTACTTAAATTTGACCGCGAACGTAACCGCGTATCTTTAGGCCTTAAGCAATTAGGCGAAGATCCATGGTTAGCGATCATGAGCCGTTACCCTAAAGGTTCTATCGTTAAAGCACGCGTAACTAACTTAACTGACTACGGCTGTTTCGCAGAAATCGCTGAAGGCGTTGAAGGTTTAGTACACGTGTCTGAAATGGACCACACAAACAAAAACATCCACCCATCTAAAGTTGTTCAGATCGGTGACGAAGTTGATGTTATGGTTCTTGAAGTTGACGAAGAACGTCGTCGTATTTCTCTTGGTATCAAACAAACTCGTGCTAACCCATGGGAAGAGTTTGCTAAAAACCATGACAAAGGCGAAAAAGTATCAGGTACAATCAAGTCAATTACTGACTTCGGTATCTTCATCGGTTTACCAGGCGGTATCGATGGTCTAGTTCACTTGTCTGATATTTCTTGGAACGAACAAGGTGAAGAAGCCATCCGTCGTTACAAGAAAGGTGACACAGTTGAAGCGGTTATCTTGTCTGTAGACGCTGAAGGCAACCGTATCAGCCTTGGCATCAAACAAATGAACAACGATCCGTTCAATGACTTCCTTGCTGCTAACGAACGCGGTGCGCTTGTTAAAGGTACTGTAACTGCTGTTGACGCTCGTGGCGCGACTGTTAAGTTAGCTGACGAAGTTGAAGCAACTTTAAAAGCATCTGAAATCAACCGCGACCGCGTTGAAGATGCAACTAAGTTCTTAGAAGTTGGTCAAGAAGTTGAAGCGAAAATCATCAATGTAGATCGTAAATCTCGCTCTATCAACTTGTCTATCAAAGCGAAAGACGAAGCTGAAGAGAAAGAAGCTGTTGCTAACTTGAAAACTGTTGCAACTGCTCAAGAAAACGGTCCTAAGACGATCGGTGACTTGATCAAAGCTCAAATGAACCACTAAGTAGATGGATAAAATGTATTGTTAATGTAACTTAACTAATACTTTTTACACAAATACTATAAACGGTAGCGTAGTATTCACTTATTGCGCTACCGTTTTGTATTTAAACAGGTTATTATCTTTTTAAGTTAAAAGTAGCTTGATAATTAAAGAGGTCGATGATGACTACAGAAGCACTTAATAAGTCTGATTTAATAGAGCGAATTTCTCTTAAAAATCCGCACTTGGCTGAACCCTTAGTGGAAGAAGCTGTAAAGATTATGATTGACCAAATGATTGCGGCTTTATCATCAGACAATCGTATTGAAATCCGTGGTTTTGGCAGCTTTGCACTACACCATCGTGAACCGCGTATTGGTCGTAACCCAAAAACCGGTAAATCTGTTGAAGTGGCTGCTAAGGCAGTACCGCACTTTAAACCGGGTAAAGCACTTCGTGATGCGGTAAACGAATCTGCCAATAAATAAAATTTAAGGGGGTGTTTATGCGTTACGTTCTGGTGGTTTTATTATTGGTTCTGTTTGGGTATTCACTGGCCTTAGTGTTACAAAACAGTACTGAGCTTTCAGTAGATTTGCTCTTTACTCAAATTCCTGCAATGCGTCTAGGCTTATTGTTGTTAATTACCTTAGGCTTGGGTATTACTTTAGGTTTACTCATTGGAGTACAGGTGTTTCGAGTTTTCCAAAATAGTTGGGAAATCAAACGACTACGTAAAGATATTGAGCATCTACGTCAGGAACAAATCCATGTGGCGCAAGCTGCGGCCGCAGAAGCTGCAGCGCACACCCGACATGAAAAAACTGTGTTAGATATTCATAGCCAGGACCGTCCGCCGGTGTAGAGGCATTAAGTTAGCACATCAATTCTTTGGTGTTTTGCCAAACATAATAAAAAATACACTCTAAGCTAAAAACTTTAGAGTGTTTTTTTATGCAACAAAGACATAATTTTAAGCTCGTACTTGAGCTTGATTTAATAAGCTTTATAATGCCTTTAATTTGTTTTTTAAAAGGGTCAATCTCTTGAGTATTATCGTTGCATTAGATGCCAAAAGCCAATATGACGCTTTAACTATTGCCGAACAACTTGACCCTGCATTATGCCGTGTCAAAGTAGGTAAAGAGCTGTTTACCCATGAAGGTCCGAGTGTGGTTAAAGCATTGCATCATCAAGGCTTTGAAGTATTTTTGGATCTTAAATTCCATGATATTCCAAACACCACAGCACAAGCGGTATGTGCAGCGGCTGATATGGGGGTATGGATGGTCAACGTGCACGCCTCTGGTGGTCGTAAGATGATGGAAACCTGTGTTGAGCGCTTACGCGCGGGTAACTATGCCACGCAATTGATTGCGGTGACGGTGCTGACCTCGATGGGGCGTGAAGATTTACGTGACTTAGGTCTAGATGTTGAGCCATTTGAGCATGTAAAACGTCTAGCGACTTTAACCAAAGACAGTGGTTTAGATGGAGTGGTCTGTTCAGCACAAGAAGCCAAAATGTTACGTGAAACTTTAGGTGCCGACTTTGCGCTTGTCACACCGGGTATTCGTCCTGAAGGTGCGGCAGCAGATGATCAAAAACGTATTGTGACACCTAAGCAAGCTATGTTGGATGGTTCAACTCATTTGGTGATTGGTCGTCCAATTACCAAGTCAGAAAATCCTCGTCAAACCTTAAAAGACATTTTAGCTACACTTTAATTAGGCTTTAAAAGCTCAAGTTTCACATCAGAAGCTTGAGCCAAATAGACGTTATAGTGCAGCTAACACGCTGACCACTATGGGTGCAAGAATGGATAAGACAAAGCCGCTGAGCATGGCGTAAGGAATAAATGCATTGCCACAGGCTTGTTTGACCATGGGTAAAGTCACATCCATAGCAGTGGCACCGGCGGCTGCAATGGCTGAACGAGGATATCGCCACCCAAGGGCATACATCAATAAAATTGCAAAGATTTCGCGTAGTAAATCGTTCATGAGCGCAATGCTGCCTAATTCTGGCCCTTTGAGCTCACTAATCACAATACTCGACATGGAATAAAAACCATAGCCTTGAGAAAATAATAAAGCATCCATAAAGCTTAGATCTTTAAGCAGCATATAACTAAAATAAGCACCTAAACAAGAACCGATGACACAACCCAGCGGTACGCATAGAATCTTCCAATTTATCCAGCTTGGATCAAGAGGGTGCTCAGCTAAATCGAGTCCAATGAGTAACATAAACCCCAGTAATAACCACCAACTATTGATAACAAGCTTGATCTCAAAGCTTTGTAAGGCATAAGCCAAGATTACGCCAGCGACTAGGGCAAACACAGCATAGCCAATATTGAGCAAGGAGCTGAGTAATAACGATAGGTCAACTTTACCGTGACTAGGTTGGGTTTTTAAACTTTTAAACAGCAAATAGCAGCAAAAAAATGCCCCGATTGAAGTGCTATAGCTAAATTAAGAAGATGAGCTACAATAGAAAAAACACTCACTTTTAAAATTATGCCAAAAACATATTCTGTCGATCTACGTGAAAAAGTCATGCA
>NZ_CANQTS010000025.1 GCF_947626835.1 uncultured Acinetobacter sp.
TAAAAATGAAATCCCCTCGGGAGTTTCGATCGCTAAACTTAGCAAGTTAACTGTCCGTTTTTACGGGGGCTAATACAATCAAGCATATCAGCTTATAAATGATGGTATGCCTGAAACAATATTTAGAGCCATGACTGGCTTTAATCCACCTAAGCAGAATCAGGACTTATTTGTGAAAGTGGATGAGAGTTTTAATGCACTTCAACCTAAACAAATAAAGCAATTCTTCTTAGAGAAAATTAACGAGCTCAAACATGCGATTGCATCTGAAACATTTATTCAGAACCCTATAAACCAATGGGGAGAATTGGTGTCGTTACAAGTAGAATCACTAGCAAAAGCTTCTTATCCTATTGATACAATGCCATCACTAATAAAGGAGGCTGTTATAGCCATTTCTGAGCATGTGCAAGCCCCCATTGCTATGACAGCCCAATGTGTCATAGGAGCAATTTCACACATAGCACAAGCTAGAGTTAATGCACCAAACCAATTTATCCCTCAAGGTGAACCATGCAGTTTATATTTACTCACAGAGGGGCAAAGCGGAAGCCGAAAGAGTACCAGTCGTAACATGGCTGATAAAGCCATACTTGAGCATGAACGCAGACAGTACGAAATATACCGTCATGAGCTTGAACAATGGAAAACTCGGTATGCAGGGTTAAATAAAAAAGATCGTGAGAAATATTCTACAGAAAATCCACCACCCCAAGACCCAAGTACGTTATTTAGCGATATAACACTGGAATCAATTGCTGGTCAATATATTGATAGGATACTAAATAACGCTTCAATAGCTAGTGATGAAGCAGGTCAATTTTTTGGCGGTTATACGATGAAGGGAGATACAAGAAATCAAGCCATAGGTGGATATGCAAAATTATTTGATGATGGTTTTGTGGAACGTACACGCTCAAAGTCCAATCTAAATGGAAGTGGTCGAGCTTATGACGTTAGATTAACTTTTAATTTGCAAGGACAGCGTGAAGTTTTAGTTGATGCCTTAAAAGATCCCGTGTTAAGAGGACAAGGTTTTTTGCCTAGATTCATTTTAACTGTACCCGAGAACTTAGCTGGCACACGTCTACAGGATGAAGCCTATAGAGCTAAAAATGCCGATATCGATCCCCGCCTTATAGCGTATTGGACGAGGTGCAAACATTTGTTGGATGAATGCCCAAAACCCTTAGCAGCACAAAATCAAAATAATGGCCGCTATGTCATGTATATGAATGATGAAGCTAAGAAGATTGATGAAGATTTTTATGATCTATTTGAATCAATGCAGGGTGCTGGACAGCGCTATGAATATCTACAGGCATTCGCTAGTCGTGCTAGTCAATTAGCACGACGTTTAGCCACGGTTTTTGCATATTTTGAGGGCTTACCTTATATTGACGCCAAAATAATAAAAGGTGCTTGTGAGATCGTTCAACATTCATTAAATGAATGGGCCGCATATGCAGATATTGAGCCCAAAACAGAAAGTGATGCTCAACGTTTGATTAAATGGCTTATTGGTAAATGTGTGCAGCAGAAAACAAATAGACTGGCTTATTCTTATGTCCAAACTTCATGCCCCCGACCTATGCAGAAAAATTCAAAACTATTGGTAATGATTATGGAACAATTAGAAGATGCGAATTATTTAAAAATTGAAATACTGAATAAGAAGCGCTTAGTCATTTTAAACCCACTTTTATTAGGAAAAGAGACTAAATGACTAATTAAGTTAGAAAGCCTTTCTATTACAGGCTTTCAATGTGGCATCTAGTATTTTACTGGGTGACTAAGTGACTAAAAGGATATTAAATAGCTATTTAAATTAGTCACTTAGTCAACACCCTACAAGTAGCTAATTAAACACAAAGGCTTTTACAGCAATGGTTATAAGCTAAATTAGTCATTTAGTCAGTCTAGAAAAATCATTAACATCAGCCAGAATATCGTTTCAAATCACTTGGTCTTATAAATTATGAATGTAACCAATCTGATGACAGTCAGGGTAAGGTAGTTCTACAAAGGCTATTCTAAGTTTTACGAGTAATATTAGCAAGTTAAGGTACATCGGAGACTGGATATGTAAAACACTAACTAATAAGCGATAGTATTTTTCACAAAAATTATAAGGATATATTATTATCAGAGGCATGATGATATGCAACAGCTCTTCCGAAATATTCATATACCTCAGGAATATCAAAAATATCAACATAAGGTACAAATATTATGGTTTTATTAAAGTCAAGAAAACCTTTTCCCTTTCTCTGTTTAAAAGGCAAGGCCTTTAAAAAAATTTCAAAAAAATAACCTTCATAAAGCATACAATAACTCGCATTTTTATTACGATAATTTCTTACAAAAGGATTGAATATAAAACCTCTTAATTTTTCTTCACTGAAATAAGCTGTTCTATCTACTAATTTAGTGATTTTTATACTGTATATTAATGAGTGAGTTTTTAACTTATTCTTAAAACAATGTCTTAAATAAGAGTCCATCCCTTTGTTAATAATTACATTTTTATAAGATTTATGGTTCGAATACGCAGCTCTCCATAAAATCGACAATATATATAAAAATATTTTTTTAGTATCAACTTTCTGAAAACTTATACCATGCAAAAATCTAGAAACTTTGACATATTTCTGTTTTTCTCTTAACACTTGTATTGAGTAATCTTCAAAATCTGAATTAAATCTAGACTCACAGATTTTGCATAACATTTCTTTTTCCCAAGAATCATTACTGTTTCCAATTTTTTGCTTAGAAGATAAAGAAATTTTAACAGCATGCCCATAGTCATTATTTTGAAAAATTCTACTAAATACTGTCCTTCCGATTACATGTGACCTTTCCAGTTTGCCGAAAAAGCCACAATAGGTACATTTGCCATGTTTTTCTATTTTGACTATTTTAATATCTTTTTCATTGGACAATTCTTGAATTTTTCTGATAGCTAGCTTTCTTATTGCATGACCATCTAATTCTTGCCTATATTTATTAGGTACGAGTATTGAATTTTCATTCCCATCTGTAGTTTTGTAGATTACAAAATAATGTGTAACTAAATAAACCTTTGGAATTAACTGATGTTGTTCTTGCATCTCTAAATTTCATCAATAATGAAGCCCACTTATGTGGAATTTCAATATTACATATAGACAAAAATGTATCAACTTTATACGCACTCTTTCAGTAAATATCGTGTCCAATACTAAATCTTATTCATTGTATTTCCATAGAAAATTTTATCTAACTGTCTTACGGAGTTTTAATGACTATCACAAACAGACTCACCAGCAACGGTGTTCTCATTTTCTGATACGATTGGACAAAATATAAGAAGGCAATGCAGAAACATATGTTCATCTATTTTGGATAAAACTAATACTGAATTGGTTCAGTCCTATTTTTTAGAAAATACTATGAAGCAAAAATACAAAAAATAACAAAAAAATTCAATGTATCCGTGTTTGTACCTTCTTCACATTATTTAAAATAAGTATATATAAAACAATTACTTGAATTTAAGTGTGGTGACGTCTGGGCCCACCAAATTCTTAAAAAACCCTTTCATTTTATGGAAGGGTTTTTTTATGCGCTAAAATTGAAGATCTTATGATGAGCTTTAACACTTGATACTAGACAAGCATGATTAAAGATTATCAATTACTTGAAATGCCTTTATAATAACGCTTATCTTGCTAAGAGCATGGTCTACTTAGCGTCTACTTTTTAAGTCAATTTCTCTCATTAATTCGGCTTATTTTTACTTGTAATCTTATATGTCCATGCGGGCATGTAGGACATTTAGGTGCACGCATGGAAATTAAGGTTAATTATCTCGATAACCTTCGACAAGAAGCTAAATTTGATGACTTTAGTGTCATTGCAGATCAACCCATTCGCTATAAAGGTGATGGTTCTGCACCGGGACCATTTGATTATTTTTTAGCATCTTCTGCCTTGTGTGCAGCTTATTTTGTCAAAGTATATTGTGCAGCGCGTGATATTCCAACCGATAATATTCGTTTGTCGCAAAACAATATTGTTGACCCTGAAAACCGTTATAAACAAATCTTTAAGATTCAAGTTGAATTGCCAGCGGACATTTCAGAAAAAGATCGCCAAGGTATTTTACGTTCCATTGACCGCTGTACAGTCAAAAAAGTGATTCAGACTGGTCCTGAATTTGTCATTGAAGAAGTTGAAAGCATTGATGCTGATGCCCAAGCACTTCTTATGCCGAGCTTAACTTCAGAACAATCTACCTATATTTTAGGTAAAGACAAACCACTTGAAGAAACCATTGCCAAAATGTCTGGAATTTTGGCAGGTTTAGGCATGAAAATTGAAATTGCATCATGGCGTAATATTGTACCCAATGTATGGTCATTACACATTCGCGATGCACAATCTCCAATGTGCTTTACCAACGGTAAAGGCTCAAGCAAAGAAAGTGCTTTGGCTTCTGCATTGGGTGAGTTTATTGAACGGCTGAATTGTAACTTCTTCTACAATGATCAATTTTGGGGTCAAGACATCGCCAATGCCGAATTTGTGCATTATCCAGATGAAAAATGGTTTCAACCGGGACCAAATTGTGAGTTACCTGTTGAAATTTTAGATGATTACACCCGTGACATTTATAACCCTGACGATGAATTGTTGGGTACACATTTATATGATACCAACTCAGGCAATACCGCACGTGGCATTTGTTCATTGCCATTTGTACGCCAATCCGATGCTGAAACAGTCTATTTCCCATCCAATTTGATTGAAAACTTGTATTTATCCAATGGTATGAGTGCAGGCAATACATTGGCTGAAGCACAAGTGCAGTGTTTGTCCGAGATTTTCGAGCGTGCTGTTAAGCGTGAAATTTTAGAGGGCGAAATTGCACTGCCTGATGTACCGCAAGACGTGTTAAATCAATATCCAAACATCGTGGCAGGTATTCAAGGCCTAGAAGAGCAAGGTTTCCCTGTATTGGTCAAAGATGCTTCATTAGGTGGTCAATTCCCTGTGATGTGTGTGACCTTAATGAATCCACGCACAGGCGGTGTGTTTGCCTCATTTGGTGCGCATCCTAGTTTTGAGGTGGCACTAGAGCGCAGCTTAACCGAATTATTACAAGGGCGTAGTTTTGAAGGTCTGAATGATCTGCCACAACCAACCTTTAGCTCAAATGCAGTGACTGAACCTAATAACTATGTAGAACATTTCATTGATTCAAGTGGTGTGGTGTCATGGCGCTTCTTTAGTGCCAAAGCCGACTATGACTTTGAGGCATGGGATTTTACCCAAGATGGTCAGGCGAGTAATGCTGATCAAGCACAAGCGTTGTTTAATATTTTGCAAGATATGGACAAAGAAGTGTATATGGCAGTCTATGAGCACTTAGGTGCAACAGCATGCCGAATCTTGGTGCCGGGTTATTCAGAAATCTATTTGGTTGAAGATTTAGTGTGGGACAACACTAACAAAGCCTTATTGTTCCGTGAAGATATCTTAAATTTACATCGTTTAGATCACCAACAACTGGAAGCATTAATTGAGCGTTTAGAAGAACTTGAAGTTGATGATTACACCGAAATCAAAACTTTAATTGGGATTGAATTTGATGACAATACCGTGTGGGGTCAACTCACATTGTTAGAACTCAAACTTCAAGTGTATTTGGCTTTAGAGCAATTTGAAGAAGCCAAAGATTTGGTCGAAGCGTTCTTACAATACAATACCAACACTGTTGAGCGTGGTTTATTTTATCAATGCTTAAATGTGGTGCTTGAAGTTGAACTTGACGATGATATGGCACTTGAAGATTATACCTATAACTTCCGTCGTATGTTTGGCGATGAACGTATGGATGCTGCTTTAGGTTGCCTAGATGGCAGTGTGCGCTTCTATGGTTTAACTGAAACCAACATGCAACTAGACGGACTTGATCGTCATTTGCGTTTAATTGACAGCTACAAAAAATTGCATGCGGCGCGTGCAAAATTTGTCGCACAGCATTAATCAAACACAATCAGCCTATGTTCGCATAGGCTGCTGGATGTTGACACGATGAAAGATTTTAAAGCTTTAACTTATATCGTAGATGAGCACTTAGCCGATACTTTAACGTGGCTGAGTCATCATCAAGATTGTTTTGAGCGTTTAAGTTATGACTGTGTTCGGCAAGAACTAACCGTTGAACATGCCAATGGCATGGACATCATTCGCCAAGGTGATTATTTAAATGCGCAATATGGCATTTTAATTACTGCGCATAATTTTGCTGCCAATTAACGCTCAACCTCATCCAACCAAGCATAAGCGCTAAAGTTTAGGGCTTATGCTCCTTTTTGGGCCTGCTCTTGTAAGGCCCAATCAATATGCACTTGTACAATCTCATCGTGCTGTTCACGTTTGGCCTGTAAGGCAGCTACAATCTCAGGGTTAAACGGGGCATTGCCTAAACCTATGGCAATATTACGCATAAAGCTTTGATAACCTGTACGGCGTAAGGGGCTGCCTTCAGTATGGGCTAAAAAAGTAGTTTCATCCCATTGCCATAGTTCTAATAAGCTCAAACGGTCTAAGCCATGCCGTGGTTGGAAGTCTTCAATTGGCGTGACTTTGGCAAAACTATTCCATGGGCAAATCAGTTGACAATCATCACAACCAAATACACGATTACCAATCGGGCGACGCAAATCTTCAGAGATAATACCTTTATATTCAATGGTTAAATACGCAATGCATTTACGTGCATCCAGCATATAGGGTTCAACAATCGCTTGAGTCGGACAAATGTCTAAACATGCTGTGCATGAACCACAATGTTTGGTGGTCGGCTCATCAAAGGGTAAATCTAAAGACGTAAATAATTCACCCAATACAAAAAAAGAGCCTGATTTTTTGTGAATTAAAAGGGTGTGTTTACCTGTCCATCCCATGCCAGCATTTTCTGCCAAAGATTTTTCAAAGATCGGGGCTGAGTCGGCAAAAGGGCGTGATTCAAATTCGCCCACACGCGCTTTAATCCGTTGCGATAGTGTTTTTAAACGACCACGCATGACCTTATGATAGTCGCGTCCACGGGCATAGCGCGCGATAATGCCATGATTGGGTGCATCGGGCACATGACGCGGTTTCGGTGTTTCCACCAAATAATCCATACGTACACAAATAATGCTTTTGGTACCCGGCACCAACAAAGTGGGATCAGCGCGTTTATCTAAATTTTCGCCCAAAAAATCCATATCGGCATGATAACCACGTTTTAAATATTCTTCTAAACGTGCCATTTCAGCTTGAGCATCAGGTCGGGCGATGACACAATCAGCAAAACCAAGAGCAAGTGCCTCTGCTTTAATCCATGCTTTAAGTGCAACACGATCATCAGAATAAGTGGTAATAACAGGAGAAGAGGCAGCGGTCATAAAGATAAAATAAGGAAACACAATGCAGCAAGTTTATCATAGCCGCGATATGCAAGCATGGGAGCAACGCTGGTTTGCCAAAGGAAATTCATCCTACGGTTTGATGCAGCAAGTGGCATGGGCCATTGCACGACAGTTACAGGTGTTATTTGCACAACACAATATTCAAAGCATCGCCGTGTGTTGTGGGCAAGGTAATAATGCTGGGGATGGTTATTTGATTGCACAATATTTACAGCAAGCAAATTTTGACGTCAGCATTTATGCCAGTGACTTAGGTGCATCACACGATCTACACGCAGCGTATCAAGCGGCAAAAAACAGTGCTGTGACGATTGAGCAAGGCTTTGCTTTTAAACAGACCTATGATGCTTATATAGATGCTTTGTTTGGCATTGGTTTAAATCGTGATTTAACTGAAGACTGGCAACAGATTATTCAGCACATTAATCAACAATCAGGTTTAAAAATTGCCATTGATGTGCCCAGTGGCTTAAATGCCAATACTGGACAACCCTTGCCTTGTGCAGTGGTGGCAGATCATAGCTTTACTGTATTGGGTTTAAAAGCAGGCTTATTCACCGGTAAAGGCAAAGCTTACTGTGGTCAGATTCATCTCATAGATTTAATTCCAACAGATCCAGATTTGACAGCCATAGCACAATTGTCACCCACTCATATTAAGTTACCCAAACGTCAAGCCTTTGGACATAAGGGCAGTTATGGGCATGTGTTGGTGATTGGTGGACATGCCGAGATGGGTGGGGCGGTGATCATGGCCGCAGAAGCAGCTTTTTATGCCGGTGCCGGCAAAGTCACTTTGGTGTGTGATGCCAAACACCACAGTGCGATTTTAGCGCGTAGCCCTAATATTATGTTGCGCGATATTCATCAATTGTCCCAATCTGAGCGTGAAGTATTAATTAATCAAGTCGATGCGATTTGCTTTGGCATGGGTTTAGGTCGTGATGCATGGGCTGAACAGCAATTTGAGCAGTGGTTTGATGCGATGAATCAAGATGACAAAATTGTTGTGCTTGATGCTGATGCATTATGGTTTTTAGCCAAAACCCCAAAACCACTGAGTCGACATAGTTATTTAACTCCACATCCGGGGGAGGCTGCCACCTTATTACATTGCTCAGTCAATGAGGTTGAGGCTGATCGTGTGTCGGCTATTTATGCGCTACAACAACGCTATGGCGGTGCTTGGGTACTCAAAGGCGCAGGTAGTTTAATCTTAGAACAACAATTATGGATCTGTTGTGCTGGTAATCCCGGCATGGGCACAGGCGGCATGGGCGATATTTTGGCAGGCATGCTCGCGAGTTTAAAAGCTCAATTTCAACAGTGCATTGCCTTGCATCAAGTGGTCACATTACATGCCAAAGCTGGTGATATATTGGCACGCAATGGCGAGCGCGGTTTACAAGCACAGCATATGAATCAAGCGATTTATCAAGTGGTCAATGGAGAATAATAATGCAACAAGGATTTCATCTTACCTTAACAGGTCAAGTACAAGGCGTGGGCTATCGCGCTTGGTTTGCGAGGCTTGCACAAGCCAAAGAGGTAGGCGGTTATGTTAAAAATTTAAACACAGGTCAAGTTGAAGCTGTCATTGTAGGCGATTTTTTTGTATTGCAGGAGCTACTCGATCAAAGCTTAATTGGCCCACCTCGGGCTCAGGTCACGCATTTAGACTATTACAGTTGTAAGACCTTTGATTATCGTGACTTTAAGATTCAGGCTTAACGACGCCGGCTCGTGGTACGACTGCGACCACGCGCCATGCCGCCTAAGGCATTTAATACCGCCATTTTGCTCATACTGCCTGAAGCATGGGCATGACAAATCGCAGCAGCAAGTGCATCGGCGGCATCTTGTTGTGGTTTAATCTCAAGCTTTAAAATGCGCATCACCATCATTTGCACCTGTTCTTTATCAGCTGCGCCATAGCCCACCACCGATTGTTTAATTTGTCGCGCCGTGTATTCGGCCACAGACAAATCAAGGTTGGTTAAAGCGGCAATTGCAGCCCCACGCGCTTGACCGAGTTTTAAGGCCGAATCGGGGTTTTGTGCCATAAAAACTTGTTCCACTGCCGCTTCGGTTGGCCCATGGAAACGTACAATGCGGTCAATCCCTGCAAAAATACGTTTTAGACGCTCAGGCATTTCGGTGGTTTCAGTGCGAATGGTACCGGCATCAATAAAACTCAAATGTTGCCCATCTTTTTTAATAATGCCATACCCTGTTAAACGTGAACCGGGGTCAATCCCAATAATTAAGCTCATAGCCCTGATGATGTATCACTATAGTGTGGGGCATTATAGGCAAAAAAAATCCATAAAGTTGTGCAGTGCATTCAAGCAGTTAAAAAATATCCAACATTGCCTCACAAAAATAAGTCGTCATCTTGGCTTGTAAACGTTAAAATCTCCCCCATAAATAACAGAGGTAAGTTCATCATTGTGGGCTTGCCACCGACATATTGTATTGAGATTAGATTAATTTTCATGAAATTAGCGCTTATAGTTTTAGCTGGCCTTATTCTAGAAGTCTTCGTGTGGATCGGCGTGGGTGACCTCGTGGGTAGCATGTGGTACGTATTCTTTTGGTTTATTGCCGCGTTCTTTATCGGTATGGGCATGGTGCGTAAATACGCAGCCGGTGTCATGCCACAAATGCAACAAATGCAAATGGGCATGGCCATGGGTATGGGCGATCCAGCATTAGGCGCAAGTTTACCTAAAATTATTGCAGGTTTTTTCTTGCTGATTCCCGGTTTAATCACTGATGTATTGGCCGTGTTAATTTTAATTCCTGCGGTACAAAATGCCTTTAAAGCTGCAGCGATGAAGGCTGTCATGAAACGTCAACACAGCATGATGGAAAAAATGATGGGCGGTATGGGCGCTGATATGGGTGGGCCAGCCGGTCAAAATCCTTTTGCAGACTTAATGCGTCAAATGCAAGATATGCAAGGTCAAGGTGGTCGTGATTCAACCATTATTGATGGTGAGGCGCGTGAAGTAAATCCTGATGCCAAACGCTTAGATTTAAAAGATGTGAATCGAAAATAAAGCTGAGCTTTTTGCCAAAACCGAGCCCATGTGCTCGGTTTTTTGTTGGAGTTCGCCGTATAATTTACTTTTATTTGCGCTGATTGATTTGTTATGTCTTTATTACTGACCATTGGTCTGTTGCATTTTGTGGCTCAGTTGAGTCCTGGCCCTGATGTTCTGTTAATTGCCAAAAGTGCAGCATCTACCACGCGTGCCAACACTTTAAACATTATTGCCGGTATTTCTGTTGGGATTGTGGTGTGGGTGGTGCTGACCTTAGCAGGTTTTACTATGTTGATGCAGCAGTGGCCATGGATTCAACAAGTCTTGATGGTGCTTGGTGGCTTCTTTTTAGCCAAAATGGGCTGGGCGATGCTCAAAGGCGGCTTAGCCAGTTTTCAACAAGAGGCCAATTTAGAGGCTGGTGTTCAAGCACCTCAAGCTAAAAATTATTTTTTATTGGGTTTATTCACCAATTTATCCAACCCGAAGACCTTAATTTATTTTAGTAGTGTTTTTTCTTTGGCCTTGTCATCATCAGCAGATGCCAGTTTAAAAACCCAATTGGCGTTTTTAATTCCATTACAAACATTTTTAACCTTTGTATTGTTTATGCTGATTATGTCGATGCCTAAAATCAAAGCGTTGTATCAACGCTCGGGCAGTTATATTGACATCATCTCAGGTGGATTATTTTTAATGTTTGCAATGTGGCTGTGGTGGGATGCCCTGCAATTACTTTAGGGCATGGCATCAACCGCTGGAGGTGTAGGTTTTTTTTCTTGTTGTTGGTCGGCTAAACGCTGCTCTTTATAACGATTAGGGTTTAAGGTGGTGATTGAATTTTCTGAGCTTTGATAACGACGGCTACGATTGGCACGCTCACGTAAGCCACCTTTTTTAATTAATTGCACCATAACGACTCCTGATAAAAAATAAATACAAAGTGTCACAAAAGTGACGCACAACTCATGCCACAATGCCAAATATAGAGTAAACATAGGAGCATACCTATGCTAGGTCATCAATATCGCTGTGCCTGCTGTAATCAGGCAGTTGAAGCCGATACCCACACCTGTCCTGAGTGTGGTTCACATCAAATTAAAAGTCCATTTGGATTTTGGGTATTTTGTATTGTAACGTGTTTGGCCTTGGTGATTGCATTGCAACTGACGCATAGCTATTTAAAACATGAACAACAGGTATTGCCAGAACAACAACGCCTATTTGAAATAAAGCCAAGTCAGCAACCACCACAGCCATAAAAAAAGCCCGCAATTGCGGGCTTGTTTCTTATGCTTTTACAGACCCGCAGCTGCGCGTAATGCTTCAGCTTTATCGGTTTTTTCCCATGTAAAGGCAGTATCTGAACCTTCACGGCCAAAGTGACCATAAGAAGCAGTTTGTTGATACATTGGTTGCAACAAGTCTAACATACGGGTAATGCCATATGGACGTAAGTCAAATTGCTCACGCACTAATGCAATAATTAACTCATCCGACACTTTTGCAGTGTTAAACGTGTTAATTGAAATTGAAGTTGGCTCAGCCACACCAATGGCATAAGACACTTGAATTTCACATTTTTCAGCAAGACCTGCAGCCACAATATTTTTGGCTACATAACGACCTGCATAGGCAGCAGAACGGTCTACTTTTGATGGATCTTTACCAGAGAATGCACCACCACCGTGACGTGCCATACCACCGTAGGTATCTACAATGATTTTACGACCCGTTAAACCACAGTCACCAACAGGACCGCCAATCACAAACATCCCAGTTGGGTTAATGTGGAACTTGGTTGCTGCGTGTAACATTTCAGCAGGAATAACTTTTTTCACAATTTCTTCAATCACCGCTTCTTTAAGCTGCGCTTGAGAAATTGATGGATCATGCTGAGTGGATAAAACAACAGCATCTAAACGTACTGGTTTGCCATTTTCATAGGCAAAAGTCACTTGGCTTTTTGCATCTGGGCGTAACCAAGAGAGTTTACCTTGTTTACGTAGCTCTGCTTGCTTTTCCATTAAGCGATGCGCATATGAAATTGGCGCAGGCATTAATACATCTGTTTCACGGCTTGCATAGCCAAACATTAAACCTTGGTCGCCGGCACCTTGATCTTCAGGTTTTTGACGATCCACGCCTTGTGCAATTTCTGGCGATTGTTTGCCGAGCATATTAATCACAGCACAGGTTGAACCATCAAAACCTAAATCAGAATGGTGGTAACCAATACCATTAACGGTATTACGGACAATCGTTTCAAAATCAACATTGGCCGTGGTTGTGATTTCACCGGCAAGTACAACAGCACCCGTTTTTACCAGTGTTTCACAAGCAACACGTGCGTATGGATCTTGTTTTAAAATAGCATCCAAAATAGCGTCACTGATTTGATCAGCCATTTTATCTGGATGGCCTTCGCTTACAGATTCCGAGGTAAATACAGCGTACTCGCGCATAGTCCTATCACAGTTAAATTAAAAGACGCGATATGTTACATCGAGTTAGACTTTTGGGCCAGTTCTAGAATGTGAAAATGGCGCAATTTGTTGCAATTCCACCTGTTTTTATCTGATTTATTTATTTGAAAAACTGATAAAGAAAATCAAATATGCAAAAAAATGTGAATTATGTGTGAAGTTAGATTGATTGTGACGCAAAGTATCAAAACACTGAAATTAAAAATATTGTGCTTTATTTAAATACCATTTCAAATGCCAAGTTACTTTAAAAGCCTGACTCAAAAAACAACTTAACCGCGCCAAGTTTGAGCCCTAAAATTAAAAAACTCAGCTATTGTTTAATAAAAACACAGTTTAAGCACCTCATCTTGTGTTGATCGTGTAATAAATCTTGAAATGTAGGCAACGAGGCTTTACCCCTTGGCTTTTTTTTAAGACAATATACGGTAGTTTTGAATTTT
This sequence comes from uncultured Acinetobacter sp., assembly GCF_947626835.1. GTDB lineage: Bacteria > Pseudomonadota > Gammaproteobacteria > Pseudomonadales > Moraxellaceae > Acinetobacter. The sequence continues at coordinate 13,440 of NZ_CANQTS010000025.1, forward strand.
GATTCATGTTCTTTTTAACCGATAATTTGGACTCTGACCTATGACGACCCCACTGAATGAACGTCGTGTTGCCAACGCAATTCGTGTATTAGCAATGGATGCTGTGCAAAAAGCCAACTCAGGCCATCCAGGTGCGCCAATGGGGATGGCAGATATTGCTGATGTGGTATGGCGTGACTTTATGAGCCATAACCCAACCAACCCAAATTGGGCGAACCGTGACCGTTTTGTATTATCAAATGGTCATGGCTCAATGTTGCAATACGCATTACTTCATTTAACGGGTTATGATCTTTCAATCGAAGATTTAAAAGCATTCCGTCAATTGCATTCTAAAACTCCGGGTCACCCAGAGTTGGGTTATGCACCGGGTATTGAAACTACCACTGGTCCATTGGGTCAAGGTATTGCCAATGCTGTTGGTTTTGCACTGGCTGAAAAAACCTTAGCAGCACAGTTCAACAAAGAAGACATCCAAGTTGTGGACCACTTCACGTACTGTTTCTTAGGTGATGGCTGCTTAATGGAAGGTGTTTCACATGAAGCATGTTCTTTAGCAGGTACTTTAGGTCTGGGTAAGTTAGTTGCCTACTACGATGACAACGGCATTTCAATTGACGGTGAAGTAGAAGGTTGGTTCTCTGACGATACAGAACAACGCTTCTTAGCTTACGGCTGGCAAGTGCTTAAAGTTGATGGTCACGATAGCGACGCTTTACGTGCAGCAACTTTGCAAGCGAAAGCTGAAACTCACAAACCAACCATTATCATTTGTAAAACGATTATTGGTTTAGGTTCACCAAACAAACAAGGTAAAGAAGATTGCCATGGTGCACCATTAGGTAATGACGAAATCGCGTTAACCCGTGAAGCATTAGGTTGGACAGAAGGTCCTTTTGAAATTCCTGCGGATGTGTATGCTGCGTGGGATGCCAAAGAAAAAGGCGCTGCTGCTGAAGCAGCTTGGAACGAAACATTTGCTGCGTATGCTGCAAAATATCCAACTGAAGCCGCTGATCTTAAACGTCGTTTAAGCGGTGAATTACCAAGCGATTTCGTTGCTAAAGCCGATGCGTATATTGCAGAAGTGAATGCAAAAGCAGAAACCATTGCAACGCGTAAAGCAAGCCAAAATGCAATCCAAGCATTTGCACCAATGCTGTCTGAAATTTTAGGTGGTTCTGCGGATTTGGCAGGTTCTAACCTCACACTTTGGAAAGGCGCGACTGGCGTTCAAGACAATGCAGCCGGTAACTACGTACACTATGGCGTACGTGAATTTGGTATGACTGCAATTGCCAACGGTGTAGCACTTCACGGTGGTTTTATCCCTTACGTTGCAACATTCTTAATGTTTATGGAATATGCTCGTAACGCAGTACGTATGTCTGCATTGATGAAGCAACGTGTGATTCATGTTTACACACACGATTCTATTGGTTTAGGTGAAGATGGTCCAACGCATCAACCTATCGAGCAAATTGCATCTTTACGTGGTACACCAAACTTAAATACATGGCGTCCATGTGACACTGTTGAAGCAGCAATTTCTTGGAAATCTGCTTTAACACGTTCTGAGGGTCCAACAGCGTTAATCTTCTCTCGTCAAAACTTAGCTTTCCAAACGCGTACAGAAGCACAAATTGCAGATGTAGCAAAAGGTGGTTATGTATTGGCTAAAGAAAAAGGTGAACTCAAAGCCATCATCATTGCCACAGGTTCAGAAGTTGCATTGGCAATGGAAGCTTACGCTCAATTAGACGGCGTACGTGTGGTATCTATGCCATGTGCTGAAGAATTTGTTAAGCAAGATGCAGCTTACCGTGAAGCAGTGCTTCCATCGAATATTCGTGCACGTGTTGCGGTTGAAGCGGCTCATGTGGATTACTGGTGGAAGTTTGTAGGTCTAGATGGTCGTGTGATTGGTATGACCACTTATGGTGAATCTGCACCTGCAAAAGACTTGTTCCAACATTTTGGTATCACCACTGAAGCGGTGGTTGCTGCAGTAAAAGAAATCACTGTTTAATCTTTTAGATTAACAGTCTTAAAAGACGCTCCAGTTATGGGGCGTCTTTTATTTTTTAAATATTTATTTCACAGAGTTGGAATAAAATTCAATAATGTCGTGTGATAGAGAGAAAAAACATGAGTTTATATGAACAGATCAGCGATGAAATTACCTTAATGGACGCTGGTGAGCAAAAATGGATTGGTCAAGATTTACCACTTGAAGCAATGGTGGCGGTAGAGTTGTTATTGCAAGACATGGCGGAAGATAAAATCATTAAAGTGCGTCGTAAAAACCATGAGAAAACCTCAGGTTTAAAGCAAATTGACCGTATCTTGGTGGAAAAGCTCTAATCCTCTCAGCGCGTTAAAAATTCCTCATTTATGAGGTTTTTTTTATGCTAAAAAAAGCTTTTGGTTTTAAATTTAACCATGATATTGCTTTAATTTTTATTTTATCAAAAAATGAGCAGAGATTGACCCTCAAGCATGGTTGCCCCTTTGGCAGAATCAGTTGAATTTAACTGACACGCTTAATCACAGTACATGGCAGCACTTAACAGATACTTAAGTGCATTATAGGTATGGATTTGGAAACGGTGTGGATGATCAAGTGATTGGCATAGTACATGTGATTGAGCATACCAGTGGAGGCAGCTTAAAACCTGATGCCTATTTGTAAGATTTATATCTGGTGCGTGGTGCCTGATGTTTGTGGGCAAGGGCTTACCAAAAAGCTGATCAACTCTGTGTACAGCACGGCTCACCTGCATGAGTGTGATTGTGTGTATTGGTTAACCCATGAAAATAAGAATACCGCTCAGCAGGTGTACGATCAAATAGCCCAAAAAACCCAATTTATGCAATATCGAATGCTTGAACACCGTAAATTACATATTGCTGACAAAATTATCGTTCTAAAGCTGCAACAAACTGTTCTATCTTCTTGGATGTAAGTTTTTGAGATTACTATACATTAACAGGCATAGATATTGAGGGATAAAAGCATGACATTTAAAGCATTCGCACTTGGTTTAGCGGTGGCATCTGTTGCAACGTTAAGCATGGCAAAACCGATGACGTATACTATTGATCCTACGCATACAGCGACTGTATTTACCTGGGATCACTTTGGTTTTTCAACACCATCAGGTAACTTTACCGACATTCAAGGTAAGATTACTGTAGACAATGACAAACCAGAGAAATCATCAGTCCAGGTGACCATTCCATTGTCAAGCATTAACACCAACGTCAAAGTGCTTGATGATCACTTGTTAAAAGCAGATTTTTTTGATGCTGAGAAATATCCAACGATTACTTTTAAAAGTACTAAAGTGGAAACTCGCGACAAGAAAAACTATAAAATTACAGGTGACTTAACTATTAAAGGCATTACCAAGCCTGTGGTGCTAGATGCGGTATTAAATAAGCAAGCAGAACACCCAATGGCGAAAGTGCCTGCAATTGGCTTTAATGCAACCACTTCATTTGATCGCTCTGCTTTTGGTGTAGGTGCTTATGTACCGAATGTGGGCGATAAAATTACCGTGAACATTACTACTGAAGCCACCGTACCTGCACAAAAATAAGGGTATGGTGTGATGCTTAAAAAGCACCTTCGGGTGCTTTTTTAGATTTAATATTCGGGCAAGTTTTAATTTAATTGCTTGAGAAAATCGATTAACACTTGTGGAGCGACAGCTTCAAGTTGAGGCAATAAGCGCTCACAATTGCCACGTAAGCTGCCAATCTTAATGTTTGCTTGACGTAGCGCTAGGCTATGACCAATTAACCATTTTTCTATGCTATCGGTAGCAATCTCAATATGAAATGGTAAAGCCAATATATTGTGTCCATAGATAAATGCAGGCGACGCTGTAGGTGTAGCAGCTGCCAGTCGGTGTGCGCCTTGTGGTAATTCAAACTCATCGCTTTGCCAGTGCAACACGTCTAAAGTGGCCAATGGTGCCAATAAAGAGCCCGCTTCATCATTGAGCTGTAAGGTTGACCAACTGATATGTTGCTGTGCTTGAGCTTTAACCGTTGCACCTAAGGCATAAGCAATCAGGGCTGCACCTAAGCCAATGCCTAAGGTCGGTAAATTTGCAGCAATACGGGCTTTTAGAAGTTGAATTTCTTGCTTTAAAAAAGGGTAGTCTAACCGATCATGTACACTCAGTGGTCCGCCTAAAATGATGGTTAAGCCTTTATGTTGCAAAGCACGGCTTAAATCTTCAACCCCTGCTTCTACATAACGTACCCTTAAACCTACGCTATACAGTGCATCTTCCCATATGCCTAAATCTTCAAAAGCCACATGTTGAATGGCATATACAGTATCTGGGAAATCAGCAGCAAACATCAGGCATCCTATGGGGGTTAAATCAAAAAACTCACTATAAAATAAAAATGCCCAAGAACAAGCAATAAATTCTGCATGGCCATCAAAAAATAAAGCGGCTTGTGTAACTTAAAGCGCAACGGGCTTTGTTACGCACAGACATACGTATTTAGATAGATTTTTGCTACACTACTTGGCTATTACCTTTGACGCTGACATTATGAAAAAAAAGATTGTGTTAGATGGTTTGCGATCGGTTGCGCGTATGGGCGAAACAGCAGTGATTGCAGCCAAAGCCGGAATTAAGTATGCCAAAGATCGCCCAAGCAACGCCAAGTTGATGCGTGAAACCTTTGAAGATTTAGGTTCGACTTATATTAAGCTCGGTCAATTTATTGCCAGCACACCATCGCTTTTTCCGCGTGAATATGTTGAAGAATTTCAAGGCTGTTTAGATCAAACCCCAACATTGGCCTTTGATTATATTTTAAAGGTGTTAGAAGAGGAATTTGCTGGACGTCGTTTAGATGAGATTTTTGCCTCTATTGATGAGCAGCCTTTGGCATCTGCGTCTATTGCACAGGTGCATGCAGCACGTTTGGTGAGTGGCGAAAATGTCGTCATTAAAGTGCAAAAGCCGGGTGTGGATACCATTTTGAACACCGATTTAAATGTTCTGCATGTGGTGACTAAGTTGCTTGAAAAAGCGGTACCTAAAGTGAAATTTGCATCACTTGCTGATATCGTTGAAGAAATTAAAGTGCGTATGGTGCGCGAAGTTGACTTTATTGAAGAAGCGCAAAACTTAGATGATTTTGTACAATATTTAAATCTAACTCAAAACCAAAAAGCCACTGCACCTAAGGTTTATCATCAATATTCTACCCGCCGTGTACTGACCATGGAACGTTTTTATGGTGTACCGCTAACGGATTTTGAAGTGGTCAAACGTGTTAGTAATGATCCATCTCAAGTGCTCATTACCGCTATGAATACCTGGTTTGGCAGCCTGATGCTATGTAAGAGTTTCCATGCTGACTTACACGCCGGCAACTTAATGTTGCTTGAAGATGGGCGTGTGGGCTTTATTGATTTTGGGATTGTCGGACAGCTCAATCCTGAAGTGTGGACAGCATCTATGGCGTTTATGGACGCGTTACAACAGACCAATTATCCGTTAATGGCACAAAATATGCTCAAAATGGGTATGACCGCAGATCAAGTCGATGTAAATGTCTTGGCACAAGATTTAGAGCGCCTGTTTGGGGGCGTCATGTTGGCGGATCCACAGCAAGTTTTAAACACCAATCCTGCCGATTTAAATGACATTATGCTCGATATGGTGGCGGTAGGTGAGCGTCATGGTATTCGCTTCCCCCGCGACTTTGCATTGCTGTTTAAACAAATGCTGTATTTTGATCGCTTTATGCGAGTTTTAGCACCTTATATCGACATTTATGCCGATCAGCGTTTACAGATGGTACAAACCCTTGATCCAAATGTATTACTTAAACAATAACAAGCATAAAAAAGGCCTCAACATGAGGTCTTTTTTTGGGATGAGATTTTGCGAAAGCTACGCGAAGTTTGGTTTTCACGTTACACTAGCCCACAATCAGCACACAAGAGAGACGAGTGGTTATGGATGCAATTGTCATTGAGGGCTTAAAAGTTGAAACGGTGGTGGGCTGTTTTAATTGGGAGCGGCAGATTAAACAACCGTTGCTACTTGATTTAGAGATTCAGACCTGTTTGGCACAAGCCGGCGAGTCGGATGATTTGGCACATACCCTCAATTATGCTGAAATTTGTGAGATTGCCAATCAGGTGATTGTGGATGCTGCGCCAAAATTGATTGAACATGCAGCAAAATTGGTGGTGGATGCGCTTTTTGCTACCTATTTAACAATTGAATCGATTAAAATCACCATCCGTAAGCCTGCCATTATTGCGCAAGCCCATTCAGTAGGAATTCGTCTTGAACGCCACCGACACGATATTCGCCCTTGCACTGGCGAGTAATCATCAGCCTGAACAACATTTTTTTGAAGCCTATCGCCAATTGCATGCTTTAGGTGAGCTGCAATGTTCTGCCATTTATTTAATGCCATGCCGTGATGGGGTCGGGGCAGATTATTATAATGCTGCCTGTTTACTGACCAGTGATATTGCAGTTGAGCAATTGCTTGAGCAGTTAAAAGCCATGGAGCATGCCTCAGGTCGGGTGCGTCCCTCGCATCAAATCAGTTTGGATGTGGATTTAATCGCATGGGGCAGTCGCTTAAGTGCAATGCAATTTAATCCTAAAAAATTGCCTTTGGCTTTAGATGTCAAAATCCCGATGTATGATATGTGGCCCGATCCGGCATTTTGTCATGCAGCACATGCTTACACTCAAGTCCACCTTAAGCAGTGTGCCGTATAAAAAAGCCCGCAACTGCGGGCTTTAAATTTTAAATATAATAGCTGGTGCTGGTCATCAGTTTAGAAATCGCGGTCATGCTCATACGCACGGGCAGTGGCAATTCAACTCCACCTGCGGCAAGTGCGGTATCGCGATGTTGCAACTCATCTGTGTTCATCTGCTGTAAAATTTGATACGAACGCTGATCTTGGCTGGGCAATTGATCAAGATGTTGTTGTAAGTGCAGGCTGACTTGACGCTCTGTTTCAGCCACAAAACCTAAACTGTAACGGTCACCGGCTAAACCGGCCAAAGCGCCCATACCAAACGATAAGCTATACCACACTGGATTGAGTAAACTGGTGTGGCTATCGAGTTCTTTTAAACGCTCTTCACACCATGCCAAATGGTCTTGTTCTTCTGCTGCGGCATGTTGCATCTCTAAACGCACGCTGGGCAATTTAGCGGTGAGCGCTTGACCATGATACAAGGCTTGTGCGCATACCTCACCACTGTGATTTACACGCATTAAACCAGCCACATGACGTGCTTCACTCACAGCAAGCGGGGCATCCATGTGTTGTGCTGGATTGCTGCGCTGTGCTGTGGTGGCACCCGGCACTAAACTGCGCAAGGCCTGATCAAAAGAATGAATAAGTTTGTCCACGCCGCTATAATGACGCATAGATTAATTCTCCAAATTGGCCTGTGTTTGGCGCATCAATTGTTTTAAGCGTTTTAATAACCAAATACTAAAAAGCGCACTTAATACAGCAGTGATACAAAATAAAATATGTATCTCAATGTTTAAGACACTTAAAATAATAATCGAAAACACCGCTGAGGACACCATAAATACGGCATTTAAGATATTGTTGGCAGCCACCACCCGTGCCCGATGTGAACGCGGTGAATAGGCCTGCATCATGGCATATAAAGGCACAATGTAAAAACCTCCACTAATCCCGAGTAAACTGACACTGAGCATGACATGATAATAACTGGCACCATTGCTAAACAGATCAGCAATGCCTAAACGCTCACCGGTCATTGGCGGAATAAACGTTAAACTAATGGCCAAATAAAATGCAAATACAGTTAAACCCAGCATGCCAAACGGCACCATTTTGATATTGACCTCACTGCCACCAATTTTACGGCATAACAAAGAACCTAAACCAATTCCCACAGAAAATAGAGTCAACAGTAAACTCACCACATTTTCTGAGCCATGCAAGTTTTCTTGAGTGAGCTGTGGAATTTGCGTTAAATAGGTCGCACCATAAAACCAATACCACGAGTTACCCAGCAAAATGGTAAAAATCAGCGGTAAATTTTTGGCATAGCGAAGCGTTTGAAGACTGGTGCGAAAAAAATTCCAATCAATGTTTAAATCAGGCGCAGGAATGTTTTGTTTTAAAATAAAGCGACTCGCTAAATAGCCTAAGCTAGCAAGACACAGTACCGTGCCGGACACCCACATTAAATTACCATCAGATAGCGCAATCATGCTGCCACCTAAGATCATGCCCACCAAAATTGCAATGGATGTACCCGATTGAAATAGAGCATTGCCAGACATCAATTCATCGGATTTTAACACTTCTGGTAAAATGGCGTATTTGATCGGGCCAAAAAAGGTCGATTGCGTTCCCATTAAAAATAAGGCCAGCAGTAACAACCATAAGTTACCCAATAAAAAGCCGGCTGTACCCAGCAACATAATCACAATTTCAGCGCCTTTTAAATAACGTACCAACTGGGCACGCTCATATTTATCAGCAATTTGTCCAGCGGTGGCGGAAAAAATAAAATAAGGCAAAATAAACAGCAAGGCTGCCAAGTTGTTTAAGGTACTGATCTGCGCGTTTTGCTGAGCAATTAATCCGTAAGTAATCACCAATAACAAGGCTTGCTTATACACATTGTCGTTTAACGCACCTAAAAATTGGGTTAAAAACATCGGTAAAAAGCGCCGATCGCGCAATAAAGAGGGACGATTTGACATGGCGTAAGGCACAATCCTGTGTATTGAGTGAAGAAATGTGAGTGTATGATTTATCTGGATGTAAAATCATGTATGATATTTTTTTCTCAAATCAATGAAAAATCCATAAAATACGTTGTGATGTGTGACGTATGGGTGATTTTTCTATAATCAATAATGAAACTTTGAGTGGTCTATGCGTGCCAGAATTCAATTAAAGCAGTCAACCTTAAGCGTAAGTTTACCTGTATTGTCATCATATACCCTATGCTGCAGTTTACTGATATTACCTTATAATACTTACGCAGCTGACACCTTAAGCAATGCCACGCTCCAACTCAAGTCGCAAAATGTAGCGCCTAGGCAAACAGCTGCTCCTGAATTGATCACAGCAGCAGACGGTGTTCATCCAGCTCAAGCACCAAACAATGATCAGCCAATTGCTCAGATGTCTGCGTTAAATTTTGATGATTTAGAGGCACTTGCACCCATGCCTGTTGATCAAGCTTTGATGAATGAGATTTACCAGGTTGCAGAGCAGGCCAAACAAGAGGCACAGGCTTATCGTGCCAGTCAAACACAAACAGCAGATGCGCCTTTAAGCACGCAGCATGTGATTGAGATTGAGCAAGCAGATGTACAGGTGGATGCTTTAATAAAAAGTATTCAAGCTGATCGTGACGTGGTGGTTGAGGCAAATCGTACAGGTGCCTCAATTGGCGATACAAGTGTAGCAAACACACGTGCCCAAGAGGTTAGGCCGGGCTTGTTTAAACGTTTAGTTAATCGAGTAAGGCCTAGTAATGTTAATGCCGCCAGTCAAGTGCCACGCATTAGTGCTGAAGTTAAACTTAAGCAAGAGACCAAGCCTGAAGGGTTGAGCGAACAAGCCTATGCTCAAGCGCTAGAGCAACTGACCAGCAATATTGAAGCAAAACTATCGAGCTTTACCCAAGAATCATTTGCAGATTTTAATTCGGCTTTGCCGCAATTGCGTAATTTAACCAATCAAGCAGCGCAAGCAGTGGGTTTTTACGAGGCGGAATTTCGTTTTAGTCAGCTGAGTCCCACTAAAGTGGGGGTCGAGGTTACACCTAAACGTCCGGTTTTAGTTAACAATCAGAACATTGAATTTAGTGGAGCAGGTGCCAATCAATCACAATTTCGTGTCATTGGGGTTTTACCTGAATTGACTGAAGGTGATATTTTTCATCATGGTCAATATGAAGTCACCAAAGAAAAGATCGTCACTGCTGCAAGCAATAATGGATATTTTGATGCCTATTGGCGCTTACATGATGTCAAAGTAACGCAGCCCCAACAAACCGCTGATATCAATTTACGTTATGAAACCGGTGATCGTTATCAGCTGGCCCAGCCGGTTTTTCGTATGAGCGACCCGAACCAAGATTTCCCTTTAGATCTGGATATCTTACACAGTATGGTGGTATGGCAAGATGGGGATGATTATACATTTTGGCGGGTAAATTCATTGGCCAATGCTTTAACCAATTCGCGTTATTTTAATTATACATCTGTAGATGCTGTGATCCCAGATCCTGTAGAAAAGCAGTTAGAGTTAGCTCCTGATTTACAAGCTTTGGTTGATACTGAACAAGCCACCCAAGCGCAACTGCAGGCCAAAGTCAAAGCAGTTGCCGATGCCCCGACGCAAGTGACGCAAAATGTGGTGGATGAAAACCAATTTGCTGGTACTACAGATGGGATTGATCAAGACAATTTAGCCCGTTTGCAAACCCAGCAAATGACTCAACAACAAGAAAAAGAGCAATTACGTATACAAGCCAAACAAGACAAAAAAATTCCAGTTTTGGTGACCTTAAATGCCGATCAATTGAATACTGTAGAGGCCGGTTTGGGTTATGGAACAGATACGGGGGTACGTTTTCGTGGGCAGTACCGCCGTGCGATTGTTAATAAACGCGGCCATTCTTTTGATGCCAACTTAGAGCTGTCTGAAATTCGTCAATCAATTGATGGGCGTTATAGTATTCCGTATAAGCACCCGTTAAATGACTATATTAGTTTGGTGGGCGGGTATGAGCGTGAACAACGTGATGATGTCGCCACCAATGGTAGTTTAGTAATTGAATCTGCAGTATTGGGTGCTGATCGTATTATTAAAAACCCACGCGGCAGTTGGCAACATACCTTTGGGACACGTTATCGTTTAGACCGTCTGACTGAAAAAGGCATTGTGGGACAAGATACCAGTCAAGATACCTATGCTCAGTTTTTATCCAGCCCTGAGCAAGAATCTTTATTATTTGGGTATGAAGTCTCGCAAACCTTAGCCAATCGTCGTGTGAATCCAAGTAAAGGTTTTAAACAAACCTATAAAGCCGAAATTGGCAGTGAAAATCTACTCACCGACACCGATATTGCCATTTTAAATGCCACATGGCATGGCTTATATTCATGGGGCATCAATGAAAACCATCAAATGGTGGGGCGTGCCCAAGCCGGTTATATCGTGGTAGATGAATTTAAAGACATTCCTTATAATTTACGCTACTTTACCGGAGGCGACCAAACCATTCGTGGTTTTGACTATAAGAGTTTATCCCCAATTGCCGATGGCTATAAAATTGGTGGGCAAGCCTTAGGGATTGGATCATTGGAATATAATTATCAATTTAAACCGGGTTGGCGTGCAGCTGTCTTTAGTGATGTAGGTAATGCCTATGACAAAGACTTTAGTAACCCAACCGAATATGGGGTTGGGGTTGGGGTACGCTGGGCATCTCCAATTGGTCCGATTCGTATTGATGTCGCGTCTGGTATTTCAGATGACGGCCATCCAATTCGCGTTCATTTCTTTATTGGCTCTGCACTATAGGCTTTAGGGTAAGCAAAACAATATGCCACATTTAGACACCAACACAGACGTCACGCCAAAGCAGCGCAATACACTACGCAATATTTTGGTTTCAATTTTATTGATTTTTTTACTGCTTGGGGCCGCTTTGGTGGTGATGTTTTCAACCAATGCAGGCAGTCAATTTTTGTTGGATCGGGTGTTGGAACGTCAACAGATTATTCGCTATGAATATGAAGGCGGTAATTTGTGGCAGGGCTTAATTTTACGTAATGTGGCGCTCAATCTTGCCGCCGTGGATGTCAAAATTGACCGTGCTGATGTGAATTTAGGATGGCGAGCGATTTTAAATAAGGAAATTCATTTAAGCCGCGCTGATGTGCAAAATTTACAAATCATCACCAAAAACCCACCCAGTGATGAGCCGTTTAAATTCAACCCAATTCGTCTGCCGTTTGTATTGCGTGTTGATCATGTTGATTTAGACCATTTGTTGATTGAAACATCAAGTGGCACGCAAGTGAATTTTTACGATGCCATCATTAACGATGCTCTATGGCAAGACACTAAACTTGAATTTGCCGACACCAACGTCAGCATGGGTTATTTGTTGGTCAAAAATGCCACCGGCAGTATCGACTTTAAAGACAAATATCCTTTAGATGTGGTTGCTTTGGTTAATTTACCCAGCCTGAACAACAGTCTAAATATCCATGATATTCAGGTGGTGGCCACAGGCAGCTTAGACAGTATTCAAGCTGGTGTAGCAACCCGTAATCCTGATTTATTGACCGGTTGGGTGGTGGTGCATCCGGTACGTAAAAATGTGCCTATGTTTGGGGCACTAAAATTTGCACAATATCACTTGCCATTTTTAACCGAACAAAAATTATTTGCAGAAAAAGGCATTGCAAAGTTTAACGGTAATGCGCAAGGTTTAGGCATTGATTTAAACACCGATTTAACTGGAAAGGATATTCCAAAAGGTCAATATACGGCGTCAATGTTTACCGACTTTGTCAATCAAATTGACATCCATGCTCTAAATGGGCAAGTGATGCAAGGCGCGGTCAATTTAGCCGGTGTGGTCAGTTGGAAAAATCAAGTGACTTGGGATCTACAAGGGCGCTTAGATAAAATTAACCCGAAGGACCCCATTATTCCACAGGTGGTCAAAGATTTTCTACCGCCGAGTTTAGATGCTGCAATTGCTTCAAAAGGTACGTTGGAAAATGGACTGCATTTAACTGCGGATGTAGATTTTGATCGCGATGAAACATGGCAGCTTAACCTCGACCAAAATCCTCAGCAAGCCAATAAGCCACAGCCGCTTAATTTAGACATTGCATGGCGTGATTTAGACCGTGCCATGCCTTATGTGGGGTGGTTAAGCAGTCAGCAAGGCAGTGCGCAAATCAGTCTGCTTGACGCTCAGCAAAACATTGCAGTGAAAACTGAAATTAAGCAACATGAGCAAAGCTTTTTGCCAACCGGGCAATATCAAGCCTTACTCAATATTAAAAATAATATTTTAAACATTCCGCAGTTTAACTATCAAGCTGACACAGGTGGCTTAAATGGTACGGCAGTGGTGGAATTACCCGATGAAAAACGTCAACTCAAATGGCGCGCTAATTTAAATGCCAAGGATTTTAATCCACAAAGTTTGGCCAGCGCCTTACCGGTAGATCGTTTAAATGGTCAAGTGCTTGCCTCAGGTTATGCTTTACCCAACCAGCAAATTATTCAATTACAAAACATTAACCTGTTAGGTTGCTTAACACAGCAAAGTCAAACCGTGCGTTTAAGTGGGAAAAGTACAGCGGCAGTTTTGTTTCATGATGAAAAAGCCGGGGGTGGCTTTAAAGGCTATGCCGTCAATTATGAGGGGGATTTAGATGCCAGTGATATGCTGGTGTCTAAAGGAGGGCTGAATTTTAAAATTGCGGGTACGCCAGAGTTTTTAAATATTCAGCACTTCCAACATCGTGGTATTGCAGGAAATATCTCAGCCAATGGGCAAGTGAATCTAGCCAATACTTTAAGTTGGAAAATCAATGCGGCTTTAAACCAATTTAAACCGCAGTATTTTGTTGCAGGTGTCAAAGGTGATATATCCGGTCAAGTCACCACTCAAGGCATATGGACCGACAAACTTAAACAAATTCAATTACAGCAACTCAAACTCACGGGTCAGTTAAATGGTAAGCCGCTACGTGGTCAGGGCAATCTATCTGTATTGCTTAAAAATGATCACAATGGCTTTGTGCCAAGTCAATTTGAAGCCAATGGCTTGTATTTGGCCTATGCCAATAACCAATTGCAAGCCACAGGCAATGCGCAAAATCTACGTTTAAGTATTGATGCACCTGCTTTATATGAGCTGTATCCGGGTTTACGTGGGCGAATCTATGGGAACTTAAATGTACAAGCTGCACCGCGCTTAAAAGCCACCGCCAATTTAGCAGTGGATGATTTTGGCTTGAATGACAGTTTGAGCATTAAAAAAATGCGTCTGCAAGGTGATTTACCCACCTCAACCCCCACAGCTACACAAATGCGTGGCACTTTACTCGGTTTGCGAGCTGGTGGACGTGAAATTCAACAAGGTGAAATTTCATTAAGTGGGAAATACAATGCACATGTATTAAAAGTACAAGCACAAAACCGCTTAAGCCAATTTTACGTACAGTTGGCAGGTGGTTTTACTGCCAATCATGATTGGCTGGGGCAAATCCAAAAAGGTGACTTTGACTCGCTTCGAACCCATTTAGTACAACGTCAACATGCAGCTGTGGTGTATAACCAAGCCCGTCAAGAGTTACTAGTAGGTGCGCATTGTTGGGTTAGTCAACAAAGTCAATTGTGTGCCGATCAACCCTTACGGATCAGTCCATCTAAAGGCAATGTGTCTTTGATCACACGTAACGTTAATTTAGATGATTTTGCAGCCTTTATGCCAGAAGGTTTGAGTATTACCGGTTTAGTCAATGGTTATGCCAAAGCTGCATGGGCACAAGGACAGCAACCTAAACTTGATGCGCGTTTAGTCACACAAGACGGCAGCATTGGTTTAGCTGCTGAAGATCCTCAATATAACGCATCTAAAATCAACTATAAACAAGTGGCAGTGGTCGCCAAAAGCGTGTCACAAGGTTTAAAACTGCGCTTAGATGTCACTACACAAAACAGTGGTGAAGGTTATGCCGATGTGTTGATTGATCCGTATAGTGCGCGTAAAAACATCAGCGGCGATGTGGCTTTTAAAGACATTGATCTGAAAATTGTAAAGCCATTTATTCAGGATGTGCGCTCTATTGGTGGGCATTTATCCTTTGCTGGTAAAGTGCAAGGTGCATTGAGCGCACCACAGCTCAATGGTGATTTACGTCTCAAAGATGGCGCCATCAGCATGATTTCCTTGCCGGTGAATTTAACCAATATTCAACTGTATTCGGCAATTCGTCAAAATCAAGCCAGTATCAATGGTGCCTTTAACAGTGGGCGTGGGGTCGGTCAATTGACTGGTGCCATTGATTGGCGTAATGAGCCACGTATTCATCTGAAACTCAAAGGTGATGATCTGTTAATTCGCCAAGCGCCTTTGATTACTGCCATCGTCGATCCTGAAATTAGCATGGATGTGTTACCCGCACAGCGCCGTATTAGCGTAAATGGTGAAATTTATGTACCACGTGCTTTGATTTCCATGCCAGAAGCTTCGGCACCCGTGGTGAATGTGTCATCTGACGTGCGTATTGTGCAAGACGGACAGAATCAATTGGCAATTTTACGTGCAGCCAAACCTTGGGATGTACGTGCTGATGTCATGGTACAATTGGGTGATCAAGTGATTTTCCAAGGCTTTGATAGTCGTATTCCACTGTTGGGACGCTTATATTTATCACAGCGTGGTTTAGAAACAGCCATGCGTGCCAATGGGGCAATTGGGGTGTCTAAACGGGTAAAAATTGAAGCTTATGGACAAAGCTTGGATCTTAATCGTGCGATTGCACGTTTTAACGGACCACTGGCCAATCCAAGTTTAGATGTAGAAGCCAATAAGGTGGTACAAGGCAGCACAGTGGGTTTACGTGTTACAGGCAATGCGTCGAGTCCAAATATCCAAATCTATAATGATGCAGGCTTGTCTGAACAAGAGGCTTTAAATGCTTTAATTACTGGTCGTATTAATGATGGGAATAGTGGGATTAGCCAAACAGAAGGTTTTAAGTCTGATGTAAATAATACCATTGCAGCGGCAGGCATTAGCATGGGCTTAGGCGGCACGCGTGCTTTAACCAATCAAATTGGACGTACCATTGGTTTAAGTGGTTTAGCTTTAGATGCGCAAGGCACAGGCGATGACACTCAAGTTTCGGTGACCGGTTATATTACCCCTGATTTATTTATTCGTTATGGCGTGGGAGTATTTACCCCAGTCAATAAATTGACCTTACGTTATCAGATGAATCAGCGTGTTTATGTTGAAGCCAGTCAAGCCTTAGAGCGCGCCGTGGATGTGTTCTACCATTGGAAGTTCTAAATGCTATAGCGCTCTTCGGAGCGCTTTTTTTTATTGAGGCTTTACAGCGCCTTTAGTTCGATTATTATAGCCTGCAACAGGAGAGATTCATGAAAAAGTTATTTACTTTATCAATTGTAGCGGCACTGGTCGGTTGTGCGGAAAAACCACCGTTAACCCCTGAACAGCAATGGCAAGGCTATTGCAAAAGTGTAGGTAATGCTGCACGTACCATTATGCTTGATCGTCAAAACTCGATTGAAAAGCAAGCCGCGATTGAGCATGCTGAAAAGCTTGAAGACCCAACCACCAAGAAATTTATTTTAGAAATTATTGAAGAGGTCTATCAACTATCAAGCGATCAAGTCAATGACAATCCAAGTGAAAAGCGTGAAAAAATTCGTGCTGAGGTGACCGAGCGTTGTCAAAGTACCCCATTTGATGAAATCCCAGAATACAAACCGTTCTAAGGAACGGTTTTTTTGTATCAAAATTTAAGATCTTTTGTGATTATGTGTTGAGCTCCTTATACTTTAGTATTGGTTAATTTTTAACCAGTAGCCATAAAAGGATACATATTATGCAAAAGCTTAAACATGCTCTACTTGGGGTATTTTATTGTTTCGCATGCATGTTCGCCACATCGGCTTATGCAGAATCTAAGGTTGCATTGGCTGAATTACAAGCCCTACAACATTCAAACTTACAGCAGTATCAATCCATTAGTGCAGCCGCTTTGGCTCAAGCCAATTGTGCTGATTTGGCAGTATACGCATCAAATAATCAGCGTGACCTACAAAATTTGATGACGTATGCACAAAATTTATCTCAAGCACCTTCACAAGTACCAGAAAAAGGCGGATTATTAAGAAGTTTAGTGAGTGCTGGTGCAAACTTTATTCCTATTCCTGGCGCAAATTTAGTTGCAGAAGCGGCCGGTAATAATTTTCTTGATGGTGCCAAGAGCATTTTTAGTTTTAATAGGGAACGTAAACAAAACCAACAGGTCAATGATCAGACTGAAGCCGTTTTGGCACGTTATCGCTTACAACAACAAGAAGGTCAATTTATTCAAATGGAGCGCACTCAAAAGGGCTGTATTGCTTAACTTTCCCAACAATAAACTTTGGCACTTAAACAAAAAAGCGGCTATAACAAGACTATAAACACAACAAAAAAGGAGTCAAGTCATGGAAGTGGTCGGTTATTTAAATCATGATGATTTTTTACTTGAAGATGGACACAGCATGATGGTCTTAGGCAAAGGCGGCTATGTGTTGCATTGTGGCGATCAGGTCATCTTACGTGATTGTATTGATGAGCAAGCACAACGTTATTTGGTCACCATTCGTTTTGCCGATTGCCTTGTAGATTTACTACATGAAGATCAAATGATTTTAAAATTTGTCGGTGATCGGGCGAATTTTCAGCAGTATATAAAATCAAGTACTGTACACTAAGGTGGAATGGATTTTTTCAAATAAAAAGGACAACATACGCTTGTCTTTTTTATGACTAATCTTCTTAAACTTAGTTTGCCTAAAGACACTGTGTTGCTTTTAGCAGCAATATATGCTCATGGAATAAACGATCTAGACATCATTTAGATAGAAAATAATGAGCATCACAAACAAATACTTTAGGCGCATTAACTTTTAACGTGAATTTTAGTAATATTTTGCTGTCCATATTGTTTACGAAGCTTTATACAAGCAGGAAATCGTAAATAATTTTTTAAAAAAGAGGAATAACACCGTGCTAGAAGCTTACCGCCAACACGTTGAAGAACGTGCCGCACTCGGAGTCCCACCGAAGCCACTTGATGATGCTCAAACAGCTGCATTAGTTGAATTATTAAAGAACCCACCAGCGGGTGAAGAAGCATACTTAGTTGATTTGCTTGAAAACCGTGTTCCAGCGGGTGTTGACCAAGCTGCTTATGTAAAAGCTGCTTTCTTAGCTGCTTTGGCAAAAGGTGAAGCGACTTCTCCACTAGTTTCTAAAGAACGTGCGGTTTACCTACTAGGTACAATGCTTGGTGGTTATAACGTTGCTCCTTTAGTTGAACTTCTTGACAACGCTGAGCTTGCTGAACTTGCAGCTGCAGCACTTAAGAAGACCCTTCTTGTATTTGATGCATTCCACGACGTTGCCGATAAAGCAAAAGCGGGTAATGCCAATGCTCAAGCAGTGCTTCAGTCTTGGGCTGACGCTGAATGGTTCACAAGCCGTCCAGACGTGCCAACTGAAATCAAATTAACTGTTTTCAAAGTGACTGGCGAAACTAACACAGACGACTTGTCACCTGCACAAGACGCATGGAGCCGTCCAGATATTCCATTGCACGCAAATGCAATGCTTAAAAACGTACGTGACGGGATTAACCCAGAAGTACCAGGCGAAGTGGGTCCTTTAAGCCAAATCAAAGAATTGATCGCTAAAGGCAACCAAGTTGCTTACGTAGGTGACGTTGTAGGTACAGGTTCAAGCCGTAAATCTGCAACTAACTCTGTACTTTGGTTCTTCGGTCAAGACCTTCCACACATTCCAAACAAGAAAGATGGCGGCTACTGCTTAGGTTCTAAGATTGCACCAATTTTCTTTAACACTATGGAAGATGCGGGCGCGTTACCGATTGAAATCGATGTTCAAAACATGAACATGGGCGACGAAATCGTTCTTAACATTGACCACGCTGCTGCAAAAGTTACTGCGTCTAAGAACGGCGAGCAAATTGCTGAAGCTGAACTTAAAACTCCAGTACTTCTTGACGAAGTGCGTGCTGGTGGCCGTATCAACTTAATCGTTGGTCGTGGTTTAACCACTAAAGCGCGTGAAGCTTTAGGTCTTGAGCCATCTACATTATTCCGTACGCCAGTTCAACCTGCTGCTAACGCAAAAGGTTTTACTTTAGCGCAGAAGATGGTAGGTCGTGCTTGTGGTCTTCCTGAAGGTCAAGGCGTACTTCCGGGTACTTACTGCGAACCTAAGATGACAACTGTGGGTTCTCAAGATACTACAGGTCCAATGACACGTGACGAACTTAAAGATTTAGCATGCTTAGGCTTCTCGGCTGACCTTGTTATGCAATCTTTCTGTCACACAGCGGCTTATCCAAAACCAGTTGACGTAACAACGCACCACACACTTCCTGATTTCATCATGAACCGTGGCGGTGTATCACTACGTCCAGGTGACGGTATTATCCACTCTTGGTTAAACCGTATGCTTCTTCCAGATACAGTAGGTACTGGTGGTGACTCGCATACTCGTTTCCCAATTGGTATTTCATTCCCAGCGGGTTCTGGTCTTGTTGCGTTTGCTGCGGCAACTGGTGTTATGCCACTTGATATGCCTGAATCTATCCTTGTGAAATTCAAAGGTAAGATGCAACCTGGTATCACTTTACGTGACCTTGTACATGCAATCCCTTACGTTGCGATCCAACAAGGTGATTTAACGGTTGAGAAAAAAGGTAAGAAAAACATCTTCTCTGGTCGTATCCTTGAGATCGATCTTTCAGAAATGGAAACTGACCTTACTGTTGAGCAAGCATTTGAGTTATCTGATGCATCTGCTGAACGTTCTGCTGCTGGTTGTGCGATCACTCTTTCTGAAGAGAAAGTTGCTGAATACCTACGCTCTAACATCACTATGCTTAAGTGGATGATTGCTGAAGGTTATGGCGATGCGCGTACAATGGCACGCCGTGTTGAAAACATGGAAAAATGGTTAGCGAACCCATCACTTCTTAAAGCTGATGCTGACGCTGAATACACCAAAGTGTATGAAATTGACCTTGCAACCATCACTGAGCCAGTACTTTGCTGTCCAAACGACCCAGATGACGCGAAATTGTTATCTGACGTTCAAGGTGTGAAAATTGACGAAGTATTCGTTGGTTCATGTATGACTAACATCGGTCACTTCCGTGCAGCGGGTAAATTGTTAGAAAAAGTACCAGGTGGTTCTTTATCTACACGTCTTTGGTTAGCGCCGCCTACGCGTATGGACGAGCGTCAATTGATGGACGAAGGTTTCTATAACATTTATGGTAAAGCTGGCGCGCGTACTGAAATGCCAGGTTGTTCATTATGTATGGGTAACCAAGCACGTGTAGCACCAAACACGACTTGTGTATCTACATCTACACGTAACTTCCCTAACCGTTTAGGTCAAGGTGCAAACGTTTACTTAGCGTCTGCTGAGCTTGCGTCTGTTGCTGCTGTATTAGGTAAATTACCTACGCCAGAAGAATACCAACAATATGCAACTCAAATTGACAGCATGTCTTCTGACATCTATCAATACTTAAGCTTCGACAAAATGGATGCGTACACTGACGCGTCTAAAGATGTTGATACTAAGAAAATTGCTGCTGCTCAATTAACTTAATGTGTAGTTGATTAAAAAGTAGTTTAAAATAAGGGCTGATTAATTCAGCCCTTATTTTTTTTGAGTAAAAAATGCATAAACCAAATATTTTTAAATATGGGCGAATTCAAACATGAGGTGCGACAGTTTGAAAAGTCTTATGATAATCAACAAGCTGAGCAAATTTCTCTAAT
>NZ_CANQTS010000026.1 GCF_947626835.1 uncultured Acinetobacter sp.
CAAGCCCTTGCCAATGCACAACAAGCGAAAGCGGATGCACAAGCAGCGGTAGATGCAATTGTTGCGGACTTCCCAACTGAAGCGGGTGACTTCCAAGTGCGTCTAGATGCCTTGACGGATATCGAGATCCCAACGGTGAACGATACCAACGACAACGGTACGCCAGATGCGGATGAGCTTGCAGCAGTTGAAGACCTCGTCGCAGACGCAGAAGCAGCCTATGCAGCAGCAGAACAAGCCCTTGTTGATGCGCTTGCCGATGATGCTGTGACCCAAGCAGAAGTGGATGACTTAACCCAAGCCCTTGCCAATGCACAACAAGCGAAAGCGGATGCACAAGCAGCGGTAGATGCAATTGTTGCGGACTTCCCAACTGAAGCGGGTGACTTCCAAGACCGTCTAGATGCCTTGACGGATATCGAGATCCCAGTGGTGACTCCACCTGATGTCATCGATGCCTTAGATGATCAGTACGCACTTGATATGGGACAAGAAGCTTTGTCTAACCGCCTAGGTCAAACAGAAGAAAATGTCTTGTTGATTGAGTTACTCGGGGGTACACAAGGTACAGTCTTAGGGGCAGAGTTCTCTGTTCCACAAGATCCAGAAAATGCGGGTCAGGACCGTACTGGCAATATTACAGTTTCAGCCGAAGTACAGAACCTTGCATCTTTAGCGGAAGCGTTCCAAATTGTCATTTACCAAAATGTCAATGGTGGACAAGTTGAAGTTGCACGTGTTGGTACTCAAGGTGGCGTAGTCACATTGGGTGGTGTGGGTGTATTAGGCATTGTAAGTAATGCTGATAAGCTTTCTGTCACTCTTACTGACTTACCTGAGGGTGAATACACCGCAGTGGTGGCTAAAGATAATAGTATCTTGACTGACTTAATTACTGGCATTCAATTAGATGCGTTGGGTGGCGAAGAAGCAGTTTTAGGTAGATCGAATGAACAAGCCATTAAAGATGCACTTAATAGCGTACTGGGTACTACCGTAGCAGCGCCTATTATTTCGCTTGTAGAGTTAATTCTTGTACCAGTGAATACATTAGGTCTGCCATTGTCTTCTGTAGTTAGCCAATTGTTAGATGTTCTGCCAGTTGAAGTCATTGATGAACTTATTGATCAAACCATTGGTCAAGCGGTTACCAATACACTGACGCTGTATGAGCAAACAACATTGACGATTACGGGTACAGAAGAAGCATTCCCAACCTATAGCTTGGAAGGAAATGTTTTTGCCGACAATGGTAATGGAGTAGATATTAAACCTGAAGGTACGCTAATTACTCAAATTGATGGTGTTCCAGTGGTTAACGTGGTCACGATTCAAGGCGACTATGGTGTACTAGAAATTGATACAGCCACAGGTGAATTTACCTATACAGTCACTGCTGGCCAAGAGGCGTTAGGCAAGACCGAAGTCTTTAGTTATACCATCCAAAATGGTGAGCTAAGTGACACTGCTAATATTGTGATTAATATTGCAGGTACGCCAGTTGATGCTGAATTGGTCTTACCACCTAACTATGTAGAGCAAGTCGTAGCCAATGATGATCTGGCAACAGTTCAAAATTACTACGAAGAGCAAGGTAAACAAATTGGTAAGAAAGGTGATGCATCTCAATTATTAGGTGTGAATCTAGCGGGTATTGGACTAAATATAGGATCTGAAGAGCCATTAGTCTTTACTGTTGGGGAAAACAAAACTTCCGATATTGTTATCAATGTATCTGGTTCAGGTTTGTCTGTAGGTACAGCTGGAACGACGTACTTTAACGCTGTTTTAGAACGTAATTACATCGATGGAAATGGAGTGGAGCAAAAAGAGTATTTTGTAGTCGAGAATGCGGTGCAAATGGAATCAGTTCTGTTGGTAGGTGTTAGTTACAGTGGAACCATATCTGCGGAAGGTTTACCTCAAGGTACGTACACTGTCTCCTTACAGGAAGCGAGTACGACAGAAAATAGTTTCTTAGACACTCTAATTAACATTATTGGTGAAGTTGCTGCACTTGACTTGTTAGGTAATGCAACTTTCACGATTACCGAGCAAACAGATAAGTATCTAGGCTCTAATGAAGTAAACGGTAATGTAATCAATAGTGCCGCTGGTAGTGACGATGTAAGTGATGTGGTTAACTCAACAACTTATGTCACTTCTGTGAGCAATGAGTTGGGTCAACCTGCTGTTGCTATTAATGATGTCAATACTGTGGTACAGGGCGCTTATGGTACCTTGTATATTTCACCAAACGGTACATACAAGTATGTAAGTAATGGTAATGTAGGTGATATTGGTAAAGTAGATACCTTTACCTATGCAATTCGTGATCTTAATGGTTCAGAGGATACTGCACAGTTAAATATCCGAGTTGATGGTGAAAACTCAGGTATTGTTTGGAATGGTACAGCAGATCAAGATGCAGTATTACCAGAGCTTGAGTTGGTGGCAAATACCAATACAACTGTAGTACCTGAAGTCACGAACAAAACAGAAGTGGTGACGACATCTCCTGGAACGTTTAATGTGAGTGGTACTCTCGGTGGAGGACGAGGCACATTTGGTGGTTCTACATTTACCGTGGAAAACACAGACAGTGCGGATGTGGTATTAACTGTTTCTATTCCAGCTCTTTCAATATCACTACTCCCTACATTTACTTTAACGATAAAAAATGAGAGTGGTCAACCTGTTGGTACCGGTAGTGGAACACCTTTGACAGGAGCTTTAGGTTCTTCGAGATCTTTAGTGATTGAAAACCTAGGTCCTGGCACTTATACCATTGAGGCAAGTGCAAGTGGTAATACCGGTCTAGGCTTTACGGCAACGCTTAGCTTAGTGCAAACCTTAACCCACTATAATCAAATTGAATCCCTAACAACACCAGATGAGGTTACAGGTAATTTAATTACTGATGATACTTATCTGCCAAGTTATTCAACTTTCAAGGTGCTTACATCTGAGGGTTATCAAGAGGTTGGATACAATGGTGTGACAATTCAAGGTGAATATGGCACGTTATTGGTAGAGAAAGATGGTAGTTATACCTATACACCAAATGCGGGTGTAGTAGGTCGACAAGACACCTTCGAGTATTCACTTGAGATGTTTGGCCAAGCTCCGCAATTCTCAACACTTACAGTGACGATCCCTGCGATTACTCAAGGCGATGATGAGCGTAATACGCTTGTGAGCGGTGAAGGTAATGACAGTTTTATTGGTGGTTTGGGTGGTGATGTATTAATTTACAATCTACTTGAAGCAGCTGATTCTGCTGGTGGCAATGGTACTGATGTTTGGAGTGATTTTAATCAAGCAGAAGGTGACATGATTGACTTAACTGCATTGTTGGCGGGTCAAACAGTTACAAATGCTACCTTAGGTAACTTTGTTAGCGTAGAGCAAGATGGTGCAAACACCGTTGTTTCTATTGACCGTGATGGTTCACAAGGCAATACTTACGCTAAAGTTGATTTGATTGTATTGGAAAATACATCACCATCTTCTTTAGTCTTGGATGAGTTAATCAAATATAACTCTCCACTGTAATCATTAAATTTTAAAAAAGAGGCCCTTCGGGGCCTCTTTTTTATTTATAAAAAATAAATATTTGTCCTTATCTAAAGCACTATGGCTATGCTATATTTAAATGAAATGGACACATAAAAACATTAGGTAACACCGCATGACAGTTCTCACCATTAACAACTTTTCACACGTACTCACCTTTAAAGAAAAACTAAAATCATGGTTACTTGAGAATTTTTTATTACAAGAACAAGCTTTATATACCTTATTCTTTTCTTATGGATCTGCTAAAGAGCGCTGCAAAGTGTGGTCAAGCAGTGATTCAGAGCCACAAGTTCTCATTAAGCGCGTGTTAAAATATATTGATCAACAGTTTGAAAAAAATCGTCAGCTACCTGAATTTTTAAAATTTGATATTGCAGTCAATGTCGAGGAAAAAAATTGGTCTACAGTGGTCGATCAAGTCAATCGTCAACCGCATAATAACCATTACCGTAAAGGCATTAGTTTTGATGAAAAGTTCAATATTTGCTTTTTAGAACAAGAAGTGTATGGTAAAGCGCTGATTAAAGGTGTGGTGTATAATCAGCCTAATTTCTTTGATGAAAAAAATCTTAATACTGCGATTAAGAAGAAATATCCACAAATTAAAACCCAATTTGAATTGGCTAAAATTAAAAAAGTGTGGGTGTTTGATACATTAAGCTGCTTTTATGAAAATGGGCAATTTATCCCGCTTCAGTCTACAGGCACAGCCAACGGTGTGCGTTACTTAATTGGGGACACCAAAGCACATATTAAAGATGTAGTGCTTAAAAATGCCAAATTTCTACACGACGAAATTCAAGCCGATGGTAGCTTTATTTATGGCTATTTTCCAGCCTATGCCAATAAAATTAGAAGCTATAACACCGTACGCCATTGCACAGCGGTTTATGCTTTAATTGAAACCTTAGAAGTAGAATATAACGAAGCATATTTACCAAAAATCAAGCAAGCCATTAGCTATGCTTTAGAAACATTTTATAAAGAAGTCGATCAAAAAGCCTTTATGATTGATGGTAAAGAAGACGATTTAGAGATCAAATTAGGTGCCAATGCCGCTGCGATCTTTATGTTATGCAAATATCAAGAGGTGGTGGGCGATAGCTCTTACTTAGTATATGCAGAAGAATTGGCCAAAGGCATCCAATTTATGGTCGACCAAGAAGGGCAAACCACGCATGTGCTGTCTTATCCGTCTTTAGAGGTGAAAGAAAAATTCCGTATTGTTTATTATGATGGCGAAGCTGCACTTGGACTGTTGCGTCTTTATCAAATCAATCAAGAACAGCCTTTACTTGATACAGTCAAGTTAATGTTTGAACATTTTATTGCTAAAAATTATGACCGTTATCATGACCATTGGTTAAGTTACTGTACCAATGAGCTGACCAAAATTTGCCCCCAAGCCAAATATTTTGAATTTGGGTTAAATAATTATCTTAAACATATGGACTTTATCCGTAATCGCCAAACAGTCTATGCGACTTTTTTAGAGATGATGATGTCAGCCTATAAAATGGTGACGCGTTTAAAAGAGCAAGGACACAGCGAGTTATTTGAAAAAGCCAAATATGAAGAATTAAAAGAACTCATTGAATTGCGCGTTGAATTTCAACGCAATGGTTTTTTCTATCCTGAAGTGGCCATGTATATGGCTGAGCCACAACAAATTTTAAATGCATTTTATGTACGCCATGATCGTTTACGTACCCGTATTGATGATCAAGAGCATAATTTATCTGGTTATGTTGCGTACTTAAATCATTTTAATTAATTCTTGGGCTTCATAGATGATGTATAAAATTACAAAACAAGTCGTAGAAAGTTTAGTTCCGGGTGAATGGTATATCGAACCAAAACCTGACTGGTATACCACGCATATTTCAGAAAGTCGTTTTAATGCATTAGGTGAACAAACCTTATTTATTGCGATGGATCAGCAAACCTGGTTAAAAGGTACCGGTAACACCGGTATTTATGGTCAATGGGATAATACCCATGAGGTGATTGGCAAATACCCCCATTTAATTAATGGGGTCATTGCCCAGTATCCTATTTTGGATTTACCCAAACATATTCCACAATATATTGTCAAAGATTCATTTGATTTTATTAACCAACATGCTGCTTATATTCGCGATAAATTGACCAGTCAAGTGATTTCGATTACAGGGACAGTGGGCAAAACCAGCACTAAAGAATATCTTAAATTTTTATTAGCTCAAGTAGGCTCTGTATACGCCACCAATAAAAATCATAACTCACGTACTGGTGTGAAGCTGACCCTATCAAATGCCATGCATAATCCAGATTATATTGTCATTGAAACAGCAATGGCGGCACTGTGGATGAAATCAGGTAGTATTAGTCGTTTGGCTCAACCTCACATTGCAGTGATTACTGAAATTGGTGTAGGACAAAAGGGCTACGATGATATACAAACGGCAGCATTTAAAAGTAAAGTGGCCGAAGGTATACAACCCAATGGTTTAATTATTTTAAATCGTGATATTAAAGAATATGAGATTTTAAAAAGTTATTGTGAACAATATTCTCAAAATATTTTTTGTTATGGCGAGCATGTAGATTCAGATGCCAAGCTGAGTTATAACAATGAGATACTGAGTTTAAATATTCAAAATCAGCATTATGAATTTACTGTACCTTTCACAGATTTAGGAACTATTCATAACATTGCTGCGGCTTTAAGTGTATGTCATGCATTAAATATTGATTTAAACTTATTTAAAGAATCTTTTCAAAATCTACCCAAAAAAGCATCGGTGTTACAAGAAATCCCGTCGCACCAAGATGTTTTAATTATAGACGATACCTATAATGCTGAGCATCTTTCGATGCTCAATGCCTTTAAATACTGTCAAAAAAAATATCCTCAACAACGTAAGCTTTTAGTGGTTGGCGATATCATCAACCTCGGTGATCAATCTCGTTATGTGCATGAGAGTTTGTTGCAGCCAATTTTAGATGCAGATTTTGCAGGTGTAGTGACTTTTGGGCAAGATACACAATATTTGCAACAGCTTTTGCCACAAGATAAATGTTTAGGTCATTTTACAGATGCCCATCAATGTGCAGTGGCTCTAGCAGCCATTACACAAGCCAAGGATATTATTTTAGTTAAAGGCTCGAGACGTAATTCTACTATCCATACTATCCCACAACGTTTAGATGAGATGTTACGACAAGATCATCTACCTCAATCTCAATCAGACAATCAATTTATCTATCGTGCAGATCGTATTGCAACAGATGCTAATATTTTACGACAGACGACAACTTATGGATTGGGTGGATTATTATTGGTCTATAGTGCTCTTAAACACTATGAACTAAAAAAGATCGAGCTAGCAGCATCTTATAGCGTAAGTGCTAATGTGGCACGTGAAGGCAAAAACACTAATGCGATAGGTTTGCAACAAGGTGAGCAGTATAATTTCTTGGAATTGATCACCCAAGTAATTTTGACGCAAAAACCTGACAGTATTTTAGCGCTTGCTGAACTGTTATATGGCACCACCAATCAAGCACTGAGTGCGATTAAACAGCATGCTCAAGCTTTAAATATTGATCCTAAAACGATTTTAAATGTCACTGGGCGTCGTGTAAAAGATAAGACACAAACTAAGACCATAGAAGATCTGTTGTCAATCGCGCGTGCCATTGCTGGATTGAGTCACCGGACTTTGAGTATTGCCAATCAAAGTTTTTATAGCTTCAAAGGTCAAATTTATCAAACTGATTTATTATATAAGTACAAAAACCCAAATGTACTGCATTTGTATTGTGGTCACGCAGATGATCGGATTGATGTGGTCATTACATTAAATCAGCCTGAAAAAATCGTGTTGGCAAAAACTACTCAGCATCGAGAAGACTTAAATTATACTCTTCCGGCGTGTTTAGTGGATGCAGATATAGATTTGCCTATTGACACGATTTGTCTGGATTCAGGTAAAATTAATATTTTAGGCGATACCTATTTTGGTGAGTTTTATACCAGAATCAGAAAAAAAAGAGGGGTAAATGACGCCTTACAGCAGTATGGATACTCGCATTCGTTTGAAAAAATAGCGCCTTTCTTTCAGCCTGACCATTTGAATATTGTCAATTTTGAGGCGACGTTCTTTGCACCACATACCGATTCACCGTTACGTGAAATCAAGCCTTATATTTTAGATGCACAAGCAGCACCGACTGTGGCTGAACTAAAAAATAGAAATATTCATCATGTGGTCTTAGCCAACAATCATGCCAAAGATTATGGTGCGGCAGGTCTAGCCTATACACTTGAACAGTTAAAACAAAACCAAATTTCCTATATTGGTGCAGCACACAATCAACAGCAAGCACAAAAGATATTTGAAGTGCATAGTCAAGGTCAGGAGGTCGCCATTTTTAATGGCTATTGGCATCGGAATCCAGCATATTTAGAGTTTGATTTTTATGCTTTGGGCGAAACCAATGGCGTTAATAGCCTCAATAATTTAATTGACAATATTCAACGCTATAAACAAGCTAAACCTCACAGTAAAGCAGTTGTAATAGCACATTGGGGCGTTGATTTTAAAGCAGTCCATACAGCACAACGCCGTATGGCACGACGCTTGGTTGCAGCAGGTGCTGATCTAATTATTGGCCATGGCCCACATTGTATTCAACCGATTGAATATATCAATAAAGTACCGGTCATTTACAGCATTGGCAATGGGGTGTTTAATAGCAACGGTGAGTTTGAACGCTATCAGGTATTGCCATTTGGTGCATTGGTACGTTTAGATCTGCAGACACAGTCCGTAGATCTTTATCCGTTGTCGATTGACAACAAAAAGAATTTTTGGCAACCCACTGCTGTCACACAACAAGATCAAATTGAAAAATTTGCGCAATTGCTGGCTTATCAAGGCCGCGTGTATAGCTTTAATCAAAATGAAGAAGGACATTACTTTACGAGGGTCAGTTTTTAGATCAACCATAATTTGAGAACAGCACATGGCTAAGCACAACAAGAAAAGTACATACAAAAATCTTAGCAAAGCGTACAAAAAGTCATCTCAAAATACACGTGGTGGCTATGAAGTTGATGTGTTGGATGAAACGCAAGCCATAGTCAGAGGTGGTTTTTATGAGCCACAGTCGGCAGTTGTGCAAAGCCCAATTTTGGCACAAGCTCAACTGCGCTTTTGTGACTTAACGGGTTTTTATGCACAACATGTGGCTTTTAGGCAAGTGGGCGAATATGAGTTTATTGTGCCCATTCAAGAAATTCATAGCAGTTTGCCTGATTCGCCGATTGCGCCTAATCCATTTGCAATTTCTCGTACCTTTCAAGGTGGCGTGACCCACTTTTGTTATGAAGGCGCTCATCCCTTACATTTATTATTAACGGGTAATTTAAAGCTGTATGTGCGCTTAAGTGACTATGCACCTGAACATGTGCGTTTGGCTGGAAAAACGCCGACTTTACCACCCAACTTAATGTTATATGTGTGTACATCATCACGTCCACGTGCTGATAATACGCTGGGTTATCAAATTGCTATGGATAGTGCATGGCAACCTAGAACCTTGTTTAAGCTCAATGCACATGCACGTTATCGCATTCCAATGCCTTCGTATGAAGATTTAAGCAAGTTATTACGCCGCGTAGAGCCAAAAAACACTCAAATTATACAAGGCAGTATTGCTGAAGGAAGTACCAATTCACGTGCCAATCCTCAAAAATTAGGCTATGCCATGACATCTTGGTTTTCTATAGAAGGAGAGTCACATCTTTGGGTAAAAACCCATGGCTGTTCTAATATCTGTCGTGTGCAATGGAAAGATGAATTTGGACGAGTATATTATGATAATCAGCTGAAGAATGTACATGACGCCAATGGTGTGATTACCATCCCACCTTATGCCGTTGCAGGACGTATTTACTTCAATCGCGGAGAAATTCAACAGAAAAAACCTGCCACCCATATTCAAATTAAAGCCATTCCTAAAAAGTTAGATCCGTATTTTGGTTATTGGGCAGAATACAATTTTTTTGTGAATACCTTAAGTTATTTTAATCCGAATACTGAGTATTATTTTGTCTTAAAGGCGACTGAAGGTGAAGCATGGCAACTCGATCAAGATGGTTTTATCTGTGTGCAAGGCGGCTTAAATTTTCAGTTCAATGTGCGTGATGAGTTGCAGTCTACATTTGATCAGTTAAAGGAATAATACATGATTGTGTGTAAAAATTTTAAAGTCATGATGACCAAATCTGTAGGTAGTACCGTACCCAATGCGTCACAAGAGTCGGCTCATAATCATATGATCTTGCAAATGTTTTATGATGATCGCTGGGGGCCTGCAACGCGCGATATGATTTTATGGTTTAAAGGTGGAAGCGGGCATGGTTTAGAAGATTCCAGCTATGCCCGGGTGCAATATGTGTTAAGTAAGGGTTTTGTTTATATCAATTGTAGTACATTTGCACCTCAGCATCATCCTATGGACTTTAAATTAGAACCGACCATGCCGATTCATGACTATGTACGTTATGCTTTTGAGGTTGAATCATTTTTAGAGCATATCTATGAAAATGTGATTTATGACAAAGACGCTAAACGACATATTAATCAAGATTCTAAAGTGGTGTTGACAGGAACCTCGCGCGGTGCAGGTATCATTTTACAATGGTCATGTTTAACTCGTGGTATTTATGCACCTTATAGCGAAAAAGTCATCGGTTTAGTGGCTAACTCTCCGGCAGGCGGTAACAATTCACGACGTTGGAATGGGCCTTATATTGCCCAACGTGCCACCTACAAATATTATCAAAATGTACGCCATCCTACGATTGCCTGTATTGGCGCTGGGGATATCACCCACACCAACCGTGCACATATGGAACGTATTTATCGTCACTTAAGCAATCAATTGGTCAAAATTGTGGTAGAAGGTGATGATACATGGGATCACACATGGCCTAACCTAAGCCGTGATCAAGCCTATCAAAAGTTCTTTAATCACGCTTTTAATTTTTTCTATGCGCTTTAAACAAATACGCTTGCAGTAAACAGGCGTATTTTTCAGTCCAATCACGATAAAAATTTACAGCTGATTTAACATTAACTGCCATTTTTCTGCCATATTTTTCTTGGCATAAGTTAAACTTTTTACATACGCATTATTGGCTAAAGCTAAACGTTTATTTTCATCTTCAACCAATGCACGTAAAGTTGCACACAGTGCATCTAAATTCCCATTTTCGACCAAACAGCCATTAATATCATGGTCGATCATCTCAGCAGGTCCATATTTAATATCATAGGCAATGTTGGGTACGCCTTGATTCATAGTATCTAAAATAGCGATACAAAAGCCTTCAAGGCGACTGGTGACCATAGCAATATCATATTCAGGTAAAATTGATTTAATATCGCTATGGTAGCCTTTAAAATGTACCATATCTTCTAACTTATACTGCTTCACTAACGCTTTTAACATGGTAAACGTTTTTTCTTTGTCGCGACCATCTGGAAAACCGTATAGATCTAACTGAATATTTTGATCACGATTACGATGTACCGCTTCGATGATATGTTCTAAACGCTTTTCATAAAAATAACGCCCAAGCGAAATGATTTTAATTGGCTGCCCAGGAGTTTTGTCGAGTTTTGTCGGGGTTAACTGATTAGAACAGTAAGTCGGTTGAATGACATGGATTTTTTGATGATTGGGAAAACGCTGTTGAATATCATGTTTTTGTTGCTGCGTAGACACCACAACAGCATCAAATTTTTCATGCTGTTCTAAGGGAATTTTATAACCACTTAAGATATTTCCAGAAGCCACGGCATTGAGTTTAGTCACATGTAAACTATGAATAATACTAATTTTTCTTAAATTTTCGTGTTCAAGCTTAGCTACAATGGCATTAAAGTATAAATTCCGATCAACAATAAAGAAAGTTTTTTCCGGCTGATTCAACAATTGCTTTAACCAATATTCGATCAGTTCTTGCTCTGTGCTAAAAAACAGCGTTCTTTCTTGGTGATATAGGGTGATTTGGGTAACTTCTTTGGCATCTGTTGCTAAGGAATAGCTATATTCTAAGACGCGTTGACCCGAAATATCATAGTAAATTTCAAAAAGGATGCTATTTTTTTCACCTAAAAATACTTCCTTGCTCAGAAAGCCAAATGCATCATATATGGCACGTTTATATTTTCTAAGTTTTTGATCAAAATAATTAATATAGTGAATATATGGGCTATTAGGAAAACAGCTTACATACATTAAATACTTTTGCTGTTGATCGTAGATGCGATAATCATGGATTTGTCCAACTTGCTTGGCTTGAAAATTTGATTTTTCAATCAAATCTTGCACAGTAAATGCAGAAACTGGCTCAGCCTTTTGAAAATAGTGGAACATGTTTAAAACATCATTTGATTTTAAACCAATTCGTTCAACATTATGAAATAAATGAGGATTGTATAAAGTGGTTAAAATTTTTGTTGTGAGTTGTTTTTCTTGGAAAATTTTTAATCGTGCTACGGCCGCATGTTCAATGCCAGTCAGTTTGCGACCAATATCTTTATTTAAAAAGTAATACATACCTTGTCCTATTCAAATTTATCTATTATTGCGTCATAGCATTATAATTTTGATACATCTTGTTTACCTGAGCTGCTGTAAACCCAAGATTACGCAAGCCCATACTGCCTTTTCCACATTGCCCACTGGCCATACGATTGGTAGCATCCTGACGCTTTGCACCCGGCACACACACATGATTGAGACCCATTGCATGTCCCATTTCATGCAAAATAGCGGACTTGCTGTCTAAATCAAATCTTTTCCAATCTAAGAGGATAAAAGGTTTTCCCTTGTTATAAAACCCCCAACTTGTCGTATCAGAAAACTGGTTATGATTGGCATAAGAGTCATAAATAAAAACAAACACTTGATTAGATTTTTTCTGAGGGAAACAACGGTTAAAGCTAGGGGCCAAATCCTTGACGATAAATACTTCAGCTTTATTTAACATTGTTTGGAAATCGCAATTCTTTTTTGTAAAAGCATTATATGAAATGCTATTACCCAAAGAGAAATTAAAGATTTTTTGGTGGTTTTCATCTAGAAAATGCTGATTCAAAATATTGATTTGCTTTTTAAAATATCGCGAGGATTGATACTGAATGACATCAGCTTTATTAGAACTGACCACAAAGTTAACCTGTATGTTTTTCGCATGTGCTGCGTTAATACCCAGGCTTAAGCACAAGCTGGAAAATAAAATTTTATACATGTCATTGATAAAAAATAATCAAAATTGAATGCCTTATAATACAAGTATAGCTATGAAACTAAAGCTATTTTATGTAATTTTCAATAAATTTTATAATATGATTTAAGCTTGAATATTTCCCAATCGTGGCTAAGCAATTGACTTGAAAAAAGATGGATACTGTACAACTACCTGAGCACATACGCTTATGAACGAGCCATTGCATCCCTTGAACTATTAATTTTTAAGATAGATTACCAAATGATGCAAATCTTTGGGCGCAGTGGCGATGTCAATCAAGATTTACAAGATCTATGGTTAAACTAAACTCATCATAAAATTTTCCCAGCATTTTCGTTGTTCTATTTGAGCTGATGTCGTTGCAATTTATGTATTCTTATGGGCTGATCAAAACAAGCTTCAAGCCATCACTGGCTCAATATGGTCTTATTCATAACTGAGATTGTACTCGCGTGTATTTAAATAAAGTAACCAATTTGCAACCAATTGCATATTTGCTCAAGGTTTACATTTTTGGAAAAACCCATACACTAAAATAAATGATTACTTATTTTTATATTATTTATAAAAATAAGTTTGTATAAGCCATATCACTATCAAGGATAGGTTTTAGGTGATAATGAGGATTGTGTTATGGGTCACGATAAAAATGATAAGTTTGAAAAATATATAAAAACCGACGCTGTGTTCTTATCCGGTATACAAGCATTGGTAGAATTGCCTAAACTGCAAATTCAGCTAGACCGCTATCATAACCGCCATACTGCGGCATTGATCAGCGGTTATCGGGGTTCGCCTTTAGGTGGCTACGACCAAATGCTATGGAAGCATGAAAAAGAGCTCAAAGCGCTCAATATTGTATTTCAGCCTGGATTAAATGAAGATCTAGCGGCCACCGCGCTTTGGGGCACGCAAATGCAAGCCGCCTTTGGCCCAAGCCCTTATCAAGGGGTGTTTGGGATTTGGTATGGTAAAGGTCCAGGCGTTGATCGAACTGGCGATGTATTTCGTACGGCCAATATGTTTGGCACATCCGCTTTCGGTGGTGTATTGGCGATTGCCGGTGATGATCACACAGCGCAATCTTCTACCTTTCCACATCAAACTGATGGGATTTTTCAAGCTGTGGCGATGCCTATTTTACAGCCGAGTAATTTAGCTGAAGTGATTCATTTTGGCTTAGCCGGTATTGCGTTATCGCGTTATTCAGGTCTTTGGGTGGCATTAAAAACTGTAGCAGATGTGATTGAGGCAGCAGGATCAGTTCGTATTGCTGAGTTACCTGTATTTTTAAAGCCTGCACCCAGTGATGTACTTCTTAACTGGGATGCCAATTTAAAATGGCCAGCCCAACGTGCTGAACTTGAGAAACGCTTAATTGAACATAAGATCCCTGCTGCAAAAGCATGGGCGCGTTGTAATGCAATTGATCGAGTGATTCATCGGGCCAAAAAAAGCCAGTATGCCATTGTCAGTGTAGGAAAAGCCCATCAAGATCTGATGCAAGCTTTAAATGATTTAGGTTTAACTGAACAGCTCGAAGCCTATGGCATATCAATGTATAAAGTTGGCATGTCTTGGCCACTTGAAGAAACAGGATTGCTGAAATTTACTCAAGGCCATACTAAAGTTTTGGTGATTGAAGAAAAGCGCAGTATAGTTGAGCAGCAAATTAAACAGATTTTATATCATAGCGCGTTAAGACCTGAAATTTTTGGCAAAACACAGCCAGATGGCACGGCGTTTTTACCGGAAATTGGTGAGTATTCAAGCGCACTTGTGGCACAAAAACTGTTTGAGTTTTTGGGTCGCCCTGAACAGTTACACGATCAAATCAAAGCTTTAACGCCTGCTTGTCATTTTGATACAGACGTTGCAAAACGTAGTCCATTTTTTTGTTCAGGCTGTCCACATAATACCTCGACCCGTGTGCCCGAAGGTTCAATGGCAGGTGGCGGTATTGGTTGCCATATTATGGCATTGGTGATGCCTGATCGGCATACCAACACTTTTAGTCAAATGGGGGGTGAAGGTATGCAGTGGGTGGGGGCCGCACCGTTTTCACAACGTACTCATATTTTTCAAAACTTAGGTGATGGCACTTACGAACATTCTGGAATTTTAGCCATCCGTGCAGCCATTGCTGCCAACACCAATATCACCTTTAAAATTTTATATAATGATGCAGTTGCAATGACGGGTGGACAACCTGCAGAAGGCAACAATGATCCGGCACGAATTTCAAGACAGCTTGCAGCCGAAGGCGTTCAATATTTAGCTTTGGTGTCTGAAGACCCTAATCGTTGGCAGGGGAATAGCAGTTTAGCCGCCCAATGTAAAGTTTATCATCGTGATGAACTGGCGAGTTTACAGCAGCAATTTCAAACCTATCGTGGAGTCAGCGCCATTATTTATGACCAAACCTGTGCTGCTGAAAAAAGACGTCGCCGCAAACAAAAAACACTTCCATCCTCTTCTCAGTATGCATTTATTCATGATCGGGTGTGTGAAGGATGTGGTGATTGTTCGGTACAATCCAATTGTATTTCTATCGAACCATTAAATACCGCCTTTGGTACCAAACGTAAGATTAATCAATCAAGTTGTAACCAAGACTTGTCTTGTCTTAAAGGGTTTTGTCCAAGCTTTGTTGAAATTGAGGGACACAAAAATAGTCAACCCATCAAGCAAGATCTAGATCAACAGACCTACTTTGAGCGCTTAATTGATATTCAAGTGCCTTTGCTGAGTAAAGACAACTACAACATGCTTTTGGCTGGTGTAGGGGGAACGGGTGTGCTCACCATTGCGGCATTGTTAGGTAAAGCGACTGTAGAAGATCAACATGCGGTAAGTGTGCTGGATTTTACCGGTTTGTCGCAAAAAAATGGCGCGGTGTTTAGCCAAGTACGCTTAGCACAACAAGCAGAGCACATTTTATCCTCACGTATTGGTGACAAAGAAGCTGATGTATTGATTGCAACCGATCTGTTAAATGCTGCAAGCAATGACATGTTGCAACGTTTACAGTCTGCAACGCAGGTGTTTATGAATTTGGATGTGATGCCCACCGCAGCATTGATTCATGATCGTGATCAACATATTGATGTAGCAAGTTTGATTGAGCGAATTGAAGCTTATGTGCCAAGTCAACATGTGCATCGTTTACATGCCAATCAACTGTGTGAAAAGATCTTTGCCGAAACCACATTTGCACATATGTTAATGCTAGGTTTTGCTTGGCAAAAAGCCTGCATACCAATTTCTTTCAGCGCACTTAAAGCCACTATTGGGCAAGGGGTTGCACCACAACAAAACTTAATAGCTTTTCAATGGGGGCGTGTTTTTGCCATGCACCCAGAGCTAGAAGCGCAAATTTTACACTCAGACATGCAGCACAGCCCAAAATCATGGACCGAGTTAGTTGAGTTTTATCGCCAAGAATTGGTGGCGTATCAACATGAGGCGTATGCGCAAAGCTATCTTAATTTTATTGAAAAAATAAAGGCTAAGATCAAAAAACATCACCAGCATGAGGAGTTAATGCAGGTGGTTGCTCAGCAATTGTATCGTTTAATGGCATATAAAGACGAATACGAAGTGGCACGTTTGTATAGTCAGCCCGAATTTCAACACAAGTTAGCTGCCGAGTTTCAAAATACAAAAAAATTGAGTATTTGGCTTGCACCGCCTTTATTGAGCCGTATTGACCCGATTACACAACGTCCGAAGAAAATCAAATTTGGTGCGTGGGTGTTAAAATTGATGCCGATTTTAGCCAATTTTAAGTGGCTACGGGGTCAATGGTATGATCCTTTAGGTCGTCATCCTGAGCGTGTGGCAGAACGTCAGTTGATACACGATTATATGCAACTGGTAGAACAGGTGGTGGACGGCTTAAATGAGCGCAATATGCCCGCTGCTTTGGAGTTGTGTGGATTGGTAAATGAGGTGCGTGGTTTTGGTCCTGTCAAAATGCAAGCCCTAAAAGCCTATCAGGATAAGCAAACCATCTTGCTAAAACGCTATCACCAGCAGCAACGTATCATTCCTTTATTTACAGAAGCTTAAACTAAATTTGGGCATGACCTATGCAATACATTGCATAGGTTTTTTGTTTATTTTAATAAGTAAAATTAAACAATAAAAATTTGGTTAAATATTAATCATATTTATATTTTATTGAGTAAAATCAAGGAAAATATTCAAATATTTATCCACATTTGTTGTGGATAAATACTTTGAGTCTAAATTTTAAGTTTATTGGGGCTTGAATGAAATTAGACCTTGATGCGTATCTTCAAGGTCTATGGACATAAAAAATAACTTAAGATTTTAATGGAGGCGATTCCACCTCGGCTGTGAGCTTGGCTATGTGTTGTTGGTAATAACGATCAGATTTCATATATAAGGTACAAATGATCGCAATGATTGCCATAGTTACAATATAAATAATCACCCAAGTCGGTTGACCTTGATTGAGGCTGAGTAGTTTGGTGGCAATGAGTGGTGCTAAACCGCCACCTAGTACACCTGCAAATTGTACCGAAATTGAAATTCCGCTATAGCGAATCTCTGCAGGGAACTGACGTGCAAACAGCATGGATTCTGGAGCATACATAATAGGGAAAACCACACCTACAGCTAAGAAAAATGCCAACCAAATCAAATAAGGATTGGCGCTATTGAGCATCATAAAAAATGGATAGCAATAAAGTGCCAAAATGCACAAACCGCATAAAAATAAACGTCGTTGTCCAACTTTATCTGACAAATGACCACACAATGGTGTTACCACAATAGATAATGCCGCCCCACATACAATTGCAAATAATACTTCTTGACGGGCAATGTTGAGTTGCGTGGTGGCATAGGCAAGTGCAAAGGTGGATGCAATATAAAACCATGCATTTTCTGCGGCACGCGCCACAATAATGGTGATTAATTCTTTGGGGTGGTTTTTAAAGACTCTCAGTGCAGGCACTTTGATGGTTTCAGTGTGTTGTTTGACCTTCTCAAAATCTGGTGACTCAGGCACTTTGACTCGGATATACCAACCTACGCCTAGCAGCACCACACTGGCCAAAAAGGGTAAGCGCCAACCCCAGCTAAATAAGGCGCTTTCAGGCAGTAAAGACACTAAGGCTAAGGCAATAGAGGCAAGCATCAGACCTGCACCTGCACTGGCTTGAGGCAAGCTGCCCCAAAAGCCTTTTTTACCTTCGGGCGCATGTTCGACTGCCATAAGTACGGCGCCGCCCCATTCACCGCCCATAGCCATACCCTGTACAAAGCGTAGAATCACTAAACAAACCGTTGCCCAGTAGCCAATGGTTTCATAAGTAGGCAGTAGGCCAATTAAAATGGTGGGAATGCCCATTAATATTAATGTGAGCATTAACATGGATTTACGCCCAACTTTATCGCCAAAGTGACCAAAAACAATGCCACCTAAGGGGCGACCAATAAAACCCACCGCATAGGTTGCAAAAGCTGCCAGTACACCTGTTAAAGGGTCAAGATTAGGAAAGAAAAGTTTATTGAAAATCAGTGCTGCTGCTGCACCATAAATAAAAAAGTCATACCACTCAATGGTGGTGCCAACCATACTGGAAACGCCTGCCAGACGGTGGCTTGAACGTGCCTGTTCAACCATAGTACATCCTCATTGTGATTAAAGTGAGTTGAGCAGCTGTTATTGTTATTTCTGCCCCCCCTTTAAACTTGCATTTTTTTTGAGCATGGGTCAATTTACTTAAATACTTAAGTAGTTTTATTCAAGCAAAGGGGAATCATATGCAACAGGATGTGCTTTTTGATTTAGCACCTACGGCATTGGTGGTGTTAAGTTATCGGCAGATTCAGCAGGTGAATCAGTCATTTTTAACTCTATTTGGTTATACAAAAGAAGCATTATTGGGGCAAAGCATGCAGATGCTCTTTCCGAGCTGTCAAGATTATCAACATGTTGGCGCACAGGCTTGGCAAGGTATTGTTGCTGCACAGGGGGGAGATTATTCGGATCAACGCTTTATGCGTCATAAAAATGGTCAACTTTTTTGGGTGAAAACCCATGCGCGTAGTTTGACCCCTGATGATCCATTTCGTTATATTATTTGGCATTTTGATGCCGAGCAAAAACCATCTTTGGTACAACTGACCCCTAGAGAAAAGCAAATTAGTCATTGGGTGGTCAATGGTTATAGTTGTAAACAAATTGCGCGTGAGTTAGGGCTATCGCATCGTACTGTGGAGGTACATGTGGCAAATTTAAAAAAGAAATTTTTGATTGAATCTAAAAAGCAATTGGCGACCAAAATGGTGTATTAAGCATAAAAACGTCAATTATATAAAGCCTTAATATTAAAGGTTAACTCTATTTTTTTATAAAGCATAAAATAAGCCCACATTCAGGATTGAACGTGGGCTTATCTTGTAGATCACTTAGAGAATTTCTTTACGTAATTGTTCTGGTGATTTGCTGGACAATAGACCCGGTGCTACATCAAATGCAGTTTTGGCACCATACTGTTGCATTTGGTTCATGCGGTAGCACGCACGTGCATAAGCCACCAAAATACTTGCAGTAAATTCAGGGTTGCTGTCTAACTTCAAGGCAAACTCAATCACTTGAGATTGTTCATCACTGGTGTTACCACTGCGAATCACAAAACCGCCGTGTGGCATGCTTTGGTGATCTTGCGCCAATGTTGCTTCATCAATGAAGTTGACTGTGGTGTCGTAGTCAGCGAAGTAATCAGGCATGGTCACAATCGCCTGTTCAACAGCTTTAGCATCTGCGCCTTCTTTTAAGACCACATAGCATTCACGCGTATGTTTATCTTTGGTGCCAAGTACCGGACGTGCACCTCTACGCACTTGCTCAATGGCATCTGTAGATGGAATGGTGTATTGCACGCCTGCTTTGACACCCTCTACACGGCGAATCGCATCTGAGTGACCTTGGCTTAAGCCTTTACCCCAGAAGGTGTAAGTTTCGCCATCTGGAAGTAAGGCTTCACCAAATAGACGGTTGATTGAGAACATGCCTGGATCCCAACCAATCGAGATCATTGCAGTTTTTTGGTTTGCTATTGCAGGTGCATCCACAGACGCATAGTACTCTGGAATACGTGCGTGCGTATCAAAGCTATCTACAATATTAAATAAACCGGCTAATGCTGGACCTTGTTTTGGTAAATCGTCTTTTGAGCCACCACATAAAATTAAGACATCGACTTTGTCTTGAAAATCATTCAGGTCATCCATGTGGAAGACAGCAGTGTCTGCAAAACATGGCGCTACAGTTTCAGGAGCACGGCGTGTAAAAATCCCCACCAGTTGGAGGTCAGGGTTTTTGTGAATGGCTCTTTCAACGCCACGACCTAAGTTGCCATAACCGGCAATACCAATACGAATAGGATTTTGCATAAAGATGATTCACTTCATGAGAATTTAAAAAATGAGTCAACAGACTCATGTTTATTAGCCAAAGACCATTCAATGGCTTGCTAAAAACACGCTAAGGTACATCACTTTTCAAATATGAAATTTAGTCCACGCATCGAAGCGCTCTTTGATCAAAATGAACTGTACGTTAAAGAACAACAGATGCAAGTGTTAAAACTTCATCGAAAAGCAGTCTATTGTAAACTAAGATTTAGGTGATGTTTTAGTGCAATTGAACTCGATCAAGTACATAACGCACGATTTTTAAGCAAAATTAGCATAAAACTTTAGCTGTATTGTCAAGAGTGTGGTTATTTAAAACAAAGATTTTTATCAAGGTTTCATCTTGCGCACTGACACTGTTATAGAAGGCACGCTTTTGTATACCGTATAGACAAACAAACTTAGTCTTAGCTTTAGGCATTTACAATGCTATTGAGCTATTGAGCTGGCCAAAATCAAATTTTGATTTTGCATGATTGCTACCTGATCAGCAAGATTGTGTCTTGTAAGTGTTAGGCAAGTCATCACAAAACTAGAAACTTGTAGGCTCATGAGCACAACTGTTTTGAGCACCAAGAAAAAATACAAGCTTGCAAGTTTTAGTAGACATTTTTTTTGTTTTTAAGCTTATCTGTATCTTTAAGCTGTATGTAGCAATTACAACTGGCTGAGTTGAGAACAAGCTTGCTTCATCAATTTTTGCAAGGATTAAAAAAGCCTTAATACGGAAATTTCGAATGACTAGAACAGAAAAGGAAAATTGCCTTATACAGTCATTGATTCATACTGCTGATATCCCCAGTCAATGAGATCTTAGAGTGAAACATACCCGCATTCGTACTTTTAATACGCAAAAAACCTATCCAGAACAAAACTTAGACAACGATTTGTGTCAAGCCGTCGTGGCACGTGGCAGTACCGTATTTTTACGTGGGCAAATTGGTCAGAACCTCGATACTTGTGAAAGTGTTTGCATTGGTGATGTTGCCGGTCAGACCGAACAAGCGATGTATAACATTAAAATGTTGCTCGAAGAAGCAGGGGGGGAGCTTGAAGATATCTGCAAAATTACCATTTATATTATTGACCCACGTTACCGTGAAGATGTGTATCGCGTGGTGGGCAAGTGGTTAAAAGGTGTTTTTCCTGTGTCGACAGGTCTAGTCGTATCTGCGTTGGCACGTCCTGAATGGTTGGTCGAAA
Organism: uncultured Acinetobacter sp.; assembly: GCF_947626835.1. GTDB lineage: Bacteria > Pseudomonadota > Gammaproteobacteria > Pseudomonadales > Moraxellaceae > Acinetobacter. The sequence continues at coordinate 21,545 of NZ_CANQTS010000026.1, forward strand.
TTGATGCCATTGCTGTGATTCCAGATAAAGTCAATTAAGGAGCATCAACGATGACATTTTCAATTATTGCGCGTTGCCATAAAACAGGGCAATTTGGCGCTGCAATCAGCTCGTCTTCACCTGCGGTCGCCGCGCGCTGCATTCAAGCCAAAGCAGGGGTGGGTGTTGCCACATCGCAGAACATTACCGACCCATACTTGGCAAACATTTTGCTAGATATGACCAAATATGATCTGGCCCCAGAAGAATCGATTGCTGAATTGGTCAAAAATACTGATTTTATTGAGTATCGCCAGCTAAGTGTACTGAATGCCAAGGAAAAGCCTGCTGCATTTAGTGGCAAATACACCTTGGGTGTGCATTCTGAGTGCATAGGTGAGCATGCTGTTGGTGCAGGAAATTTATTGGCCAACAGCTCAGTACCCCAAGCTATGGTAACAGCTTTTGAACACCGCCAAGGACCATTGGCGGAGCGCTTAATGCAGGCACTCAAAGCTGGGTTAGCCGCAGGAGGAGAAGCAGGACCAGTTCATTCTGCAGGTCTATTGGTGGTAGATAAACTTGAATGGCCTGTGGTGAATTTACGTGTTGATTGGTCTGAGACTCCAATTGAGGATCTTGATCAACTGTGGAAATTATATGAACCGCAAGTTGAAGCTTATGTCAGTCGGGCACTCGATCCGGGTGGTGCACCAAATTATGGCGTTCCAGGCGAACAATAGGTCTTCAACCTTGCATAAACCAAGGGTACACGCGTGCTAAATCGAATTTCATTACGCCAAATGCAATATTTTGTTGCCACTGCTGAAAGTGAAAGTATCATTATTGCTTCAGAGAAAATTCATGTTTCATCGCCCTCTATTTCTGCGGCGATTGCGCATATTGAATCAGAATTGCAGGTGCAATTGTTTATTCGTCAGCATGCCAAAGGCCTGATGTTAACCAACATTGGCCAACAAGTAATGCAAGAGTGTAAAGTCATTTTAGGTCAGGCCAACAGTCTATATGCTTTGGCAGCAGATTTCTCAGGTTCGATCCGTGGACCCTTAAAATTGGGATGTTTTAGTGCATTTTCACCCATGATTTATGCTGAAATCATTCATGGGTTTACCCATTTATATAAAAATGTCACCTTGCAATTATGTGAAGATGACCAACAGGTGTTGCTCAATAGCTTAAGTCGCAGTGAGTTAGATGTGGTGCTCAGCTATGACTTAAATATTGATCAAGATTTGATTCATTTTGAGCCACTTGCTGTATTGCCACCCCATGTTTTGGTCAGTGAGGCGCATCCTTTAGCAAAAAGTGCCGCCGTGACGTTAGATGAGTTGGCCACCTATCCTATGGTGTTGTTGGACATGCCTTACAGCAACGACTATTTTCTATCTTTATTTAGACAACAAAAGCTCAGTCCACAAGTGGCGCATTCATCACGCCATATGGATGTGGTGCGTTCAATGGTGGCCAATAATTTGGGTTATACCATTTTAAATGTGCGTCCTAAGAATAATTATTCGCTGGATGGGAAACGCTTAGTGCGTTTAAGAATTGCAGGTGAGCATCGTCCGATGAAAATTGGCTTAGCGACCGCTAAAAATGCCAACTTAAACACCGTAGCGCAAGCTTTTATTAGCCGTTGTCGTGCTTTTTTATCCAATCAATATATTCCCGGTATGGGCGATGCACATTTTTTTGATGCACATGTCAAAACTAAACCTGCGCTGCAAGAGGCTTAATGCATGAATAACCTAAGCAGTATTGAGATTTTGTCCACATTAATTGCTTTTGATACCACCTCATATAAAAGTAATCTTGAGTGTATTTTTTATATTCAAGGGCTACTGCAACAAAATGGGATTGAGGTGACCCTCAATTTCAATGCAGTGCACAACAAAGCCAACCTTTTGGCAAGCATTGGTCCTGTAGATCAGCCGGGTATTTTACTCTCAGGTCATTCTGATGTAGTGCCGATCGAGGGGCAGCAGTGGGACACACCTGCGTTTGTTGCTACGCATAAAAATAACCTCATTTATGGACGCGGCACAGCCGATATGAAAGGTTTTTTAGCCTGCGCGATTGTATGTATGCTAAAGGCCAAGCAACAGTCTTTAAAGCATCCTCTACATTTATGTATTTCTTATGATGAAGAAATTGGCTGTATTGGCGTGCGCGGTATTTTAGAGCAACTCAAAGCCACGCTTAGGCCACCACTACTGTGTGTAATTGGCGAACCCACTATGATGCAACTGGCGTTGGCACATAAGGGTAAAACGGTGTTTCGAGCCACTTGTTGTGGTGAAGAAGGTCATTCAGCATTGGCACCGCGTTATGTCAATGCCATTCATGTGGCCAGTCATTTGGTACAAGCACTGCAACAAGTACAACAGCATTTACACCATCACGGTGCGCAAGATCACGGTTATGATATTCCTTACAGCACTGTCCATGTAGGGAAAATAGCAGGTGGAACAGCCTTAAATATTGTCCCCAATCAATGTGTTGTAGATTATGAAATTCGGCATTTGGCGCAAGATCGTAGCCATGATATTCAAGCTTTAATTTTAGAAAAAATGGATCTACATGTGAATGCGCATATACAGATTGAAGAAATCAATCAATATCCGGGGCTAAAAACCTCATCGACTATTCAAGCGGTACAATTTATGCAAAAGCTGCTGCCTGAGGATACCTCAATCGGTAATATTTCTTTTGGCACTGAAGGCGGTTTATTTCAAGCTGCACTGGATTGTCCTGTGGTGGTGTGTGGACCAGGTGACATTGCTGTGGCACATAAACCCAATGAGTATGTGTCGATTGAACAATTAAAACAGTGCGATGCATTTTTAAATCAATTGCTGATGAGCATAGTACAGAGCTAATACAGCAACACATTTATTACAGCGAATTTTTAATTTAAAGCAAAGACCTTTTGAAAATCAGGTCTTTTTTTGCTTTTTAAAAACGAGCCTATTGCATCAAATTTTCAAAATTACTTATTCAGCTAAATTCCGCTATAACTGAAGCAATAGAAAATAAATATGCAGATAGGGGCGATGAATGGATTTTAATTGGGTATATACATTCACATTATTATCACATCAAGATTTTTGGTTAGCCACTTGGACCGTCATTCAACTGAGTGTTTTAGTTTGGGTTGTGGGCATTGTCTTAGGTTTTGTTTTAGCTTTAGGCAAACAATCTCGTTTTAAAGCGGTGGCTTGGTCAAGCGATACTTATATCTGGTTTTTTCGTAGTTTGCCGCTGTTGGTATTATTGGTATTTGTGTATAACTTGCCACAGATTTTCCCCAGTTCAAGTGTATTGTTGGCATCGCCTTTTATGGCTGGTTTAATTGCCATGATTTTAAGCGAAGCGGCATATATTGCCGAAATTCATCGGGGCGGTTTAAGCTCAATTCATAAAGGTCAAATCGAAGCAGGTAAGGCCTTGGGCTTAAAGTATTCAGGCATTCAGCGTTTGATTGTCATGCCACAGGCTTTTCGTGTGGCTTTACCGGCTTTAGGCAATGAATATGTGTCTATTGTAAAATTGACCTCATTGGTTCAGTGATTTCATTGACAGAGATTTTACTCATCGGGCAACGCCTATATACCCAAAATTTCTTGGTGATGGAAACCATGCTTGCAGTGGCATTTTACTATGTCTTGATTGTGACGCTGTTTGGTTGGTTGATTCATTGGTTTGAAAGAAAAATTGATATTAGCCAACGTAAGCCCGGCTTATTAAATCAAGATGATCCTTTGTATCAGCTCCCTCAAGCATCGGTACGTGCTCGTAAAGAACTCAGTACACAACGTACAGGGGAATATGCTTTAGAAGCACTCAATATTCATAAGTCATATGGTCAACAACAGGTATTAAAAGGCATTGATCTGCAAGTGAAATGGGGTGAAGTCATTTCAATTATTGGACCCTCTGGTTCTGGCAAAACCACTTTTATTCGGACTTTAAATGGTTTAGAAAAATTAGATCACGGCACCGTCAATCTGTTGGGTCAGCCATTTTTAAAAGACCAAGAGTTAACCGAAGACTCTCCAGCCTATAAACAACAAATTGTTAATGTCGGTATGGTGTTTCAAAACTTTAACTTATTTCCACATAAAACAATTTTGGAAAATGTCATGTTAGCGCCGTTATATCATGCTATGGGAACGGTATTGGATAGCAAGATTACCGCCCTTGCGATGCTTGAAAAAGTTGGGATGAAACAACATGCCAATAAATACCCACATCAACTTTCAGGTGGTCAACAACAGCGTGTTGCGATTGCACGTGCCTTGGCGATGCAACCCTCGATTATCTTATTTGACGAGCCCACATCAGCCCTTGATCCAGAGTTAGTCAATGAAGTGCTTAAGGTGATTGAAGAGTTGGCAAGCGAAGGTCTTACCATGATTATTGTCACCCATGAAATGCATTTTGCCTTTAAAGTGTCTGATCGTGTGGTGTTTATGGAAGGTGGGCATATTGTTTTAAATGACCATCCAGATGTCCTTAAACAAGCTGAACATCAACGTCTGGATAAATTTATTGCCAAAGCGGCTTAAACCATAAACTGATGTGAAAAAAGTGGCCAAAATGGCTGCTTTTTTGTTTGTAATGCACTTAAAACAAAGGCTTTTCTTTTTATAAAGCACTAGGTAAAAAAATCCTAATCGGATTATGGTAAAGATTATTTTATAGTTTAAATCAACAATAAATTAAAGCTAAACCATAGGATTTAAAATGAAATATAACGCGATTTTTGCCACCAGCATACTCAGTATTTTGTTATTGGCAGGTTGTGCCAAACCAGAAAACAGCACACAAGCGACCACAGCAACCGCTGCTATAAAAACATTAAATGTGGGTTCAGACTTAACTTTTCCACCCTATGAATATTTGCAAGATGGCGTACCAAGTGGGTTTAGTGTGGAAATGATGGAAAAAATTGCCCAAGTTGAGGGAGGTTATAGCACCCAATGGGTGGATACTCGTTGGGCCAATTTGATTCCAGGTCTAAAGTCGCAGAAATTTGATATTTTATTTTCTTCTATGTACATCACTAAAGAACGTCTTGAACAAATTGATATGATTCCGTATTACAAAACCGATATTGCTTTATTGGTGCGTCAAGACTCACAGGTACTGCCACAAGGACCCAATGATCTTTGTGGTCAAGTGGTCGGGGCGATGAAAGGTACAGCCTTTGCCTCACAAGTTCAAGAAATCTCAAAAGAGCGTTGCGTGGCACAAGGCAAAGCAGCCATTACTTTACGTGAATTTGAAACCTCCCCACAAACCACGCAAGCCTTACTGGCGCGTGCGGTAAATATTCAGTACGACGATGCAGCAGTTATGATGGCAGCAGTCAAAAGTTTGCCTGAGAAAGTCAAAATTAGCTCAACCGAACAATTTTTCCCAATTGTAGGTGGCATTGGGGTGCGTAAAGGTGATACCGCAACCTATCAAATGATTGAATCTGGCTTAAATAAACTTAAAGCCTCCGGTGATTTTGAAAAATTGCTCAATACTTATGGCCTGCAAGCCCCAACTGAAGCAGACATTGCTGCTGTAATGAACAAATAAAATAGGCGATTGGGAGAGAAAAAAAGATGTTACAACAAGCACAAATTGAACAATTTCAGCGTGATGGATTTTTGGTGGTTGAAAATGTGATGGGGCCTGAACAACTCACTGCATTACGCCATCAGCTAGAAAATTGGGTGGATGAAAGTCGAGCCTATACAGACGCCTATGGAGAAACTATAGATGGACGTGCACGTTTTGATATAGACCCAAGTGACCATAACGCTGATCATCCTGCGCTCAGACGGGTAAGTTCACCCACTGAAATTTCAAAAGCCTATTTTGATACGGCGTTAAAGTCGGAGATGGCGTATATGGCAGGTCAATTGATTGGCGGCAGTGGCACTCGTTTTCATCATAGTAAGGTGAATGCAAAATTACCGCACACCGCCACTACCGTAAAATGGCATCAAGACTTTCCGTTTACCCCACATACCAACGATGACATGATTAACGCACTTTTGATGGTGGGTGAAGTGACCGCTGAAAATGGTCCTTTGCAAGTGATTCCCGGTAGCCATAAAGGCGAATTATTTAATCATTGGCAAGATGGGCGCTTTAGTGGCAAAGTTGAAGATTGGGTTGAAGCACAGCAGTGTCAAAACTATGTATCCTGTACCGGTGCTGCAGGTTCGGTGTGTTTTATGCACACGCGTTTATTGCATGCATCCGGTGCCAACCATACTCAATTGCCACGTTATTTGTTTATTAGTGTCTATGCAGCCGAAGATGCCGTGGCACTCTCAGATAATCCATTGCCGAGTATTCATCAAGGGCAATTGGTATATGGCCGAGAAAGTGGTCAAGTTCGCATGACGGCCAATCAGTTGAAAATGCCACAAAAACCTAAAGGTGCCTCATTTTTTGTGCAACAAGCAGGGCTAGAGGTCGCATAGTCTACATTCAACATAACAGCCTCAATTGAGGCTCTTTTTTGCTATAGCAGTCGAAGATGAAACAAACCGTTTTTATACCCTGCCTTGGCTTAGTTTTAAGCCAGTGTAGGCTTGCTTGATTGGTGAAGTCAGTGTAAATAGATGAGCTCGCTCACTTTATAAACATAAATGCTAGGCTTGGTATTGGATTTACTGTAATGGGTTAAGTCACTTGCAAGCTTAGCGGCAGGACTTGCTACTCAAGATGCTAAATTCCTTATTGCGCTTTCCTTTATGGTCGATTGTTCCACTTATCTGCATCTATATGCTCTTAGGGATAAGCGCACGTCATGCAGAGGTAGACCATCATGCTGCGATTGTCACATTAACAGTATTTTTAACAGCTACGTGGTTATGGATGTGTACCAAACTAGATGAAACCTATATTGCTGTTTTAGCTGTTTTTATTTTAATCACTAGTGGTACGCTTAAGGAGACAGCCTTATATGTGTCTTGGGGACAAGACATTATGTGGCTGTTAATTGCAGCTTTTGTCATTGCAGCAGGTGTGGTAAAAACAGGGATTGCCACCTATTGTTCATCTCAGCTTTTACAATATGCGCATAGCCCGCGTATGTTATGTTATACGCTCAGCCTTTTTATTGTCTTCTCGGCATTTATCATTCCGTCGACTTCAGGTCGTGCAGCAATTATTTTGCCAATTTTTTTAGCCTTAGTTGATCGCTTAAAAGCTTATCCAAACCTGATTAAAGCATTGGCTTTATTGTGCCCATCAATTATTTTATTGAGTGCAGTCGGTTCTTATTTTGGTGCTGGTGCACATTTAATTACCAATCAAATCTTATTGGACCAAGGCTATGCCAGTTTTAGCTTACTCAATTGGTTATACTTAGGGTTACCTTTCGCCTTGATCTCTTCATTGGCATGTACCGAACTGATTTTACGACTCTTTACTACCGCACAAGATCGATGCTTGCCACTTAATTTATTACAACTTAAGCCACTACAACCTAGTTCAGAGCAAGTTGGCTTATCGTCTGAGCAAAAGCGTATTGTTGGTATTTTGGCTTTAATTTTGGGTTTATGGTTTTTAGAGCCATGGCATCATATCTCAGCCACCATGGTGGCCTTATTTGGTGCACTCTTGATGGCGACCCCAGGTGTTGGTTGTATTAAGTTTTCTCATGCGATGAAAACAGTGCCTTGGTCATTGTTAATTTTTATGGCAGCAACGCTCACGATGGGAGCAGCCTTAATTCAAAGTGGTGCTGTGACGTGGCTAACACAAGCCCTTTTTACACACATAGATGCCAAACAGTGGGGCGCACCAGTGCTGTTTACCAGCGCTATGATTCTGCTGTCCTTACTGGCTCATTTATTAATCCAGTCACGCTCAGCACGTTCTGTGGTGTTAATTCCAATTGCAGTAAGCCTTGCACCACAATTTAATGTCTCTCCTATAGCAATTGCCTTTATTTCAACTGCTGCTGGTTTTTGCCATTCTTTCACTTCATCGGCAAAACCCATTGCAATTTTTCATCAAACTGAAACACAGTCTATGTTTAATTCAGAAGATTTACTGAAATTAAGCTTTTATTTAGCACCCATCATGTTTGTGTTGCTATTAATTTTTACATTCTTGATTTGGCCACTTATGGGTATGCCAATATGGATATCGACTGAATAATTTGATTTTTTATGTATGCTAATAGTTTGAGAAATATATTAATTTTACCAAGTGGTTTTAAAAAATCTCTAAGTGCAACGCAAGTGGCTGAAGCGATAAAAATTGGTGTGGCCAAGAGCTTGCCAGCTGCCATGATCACAGCGATTCCTATTGCCGATGGTGGAGAAGATACTGCACATATTTTAGCACAGCAGACCCAAGGTAAAATTATACCTAAAACCATTACGGGGCCTTTAGGACAGCCAATTTCATCTTATTTTGCAATGTTAGGTCAGCCCTATCAACATGTCGCTGTGATTGAAATGGCAGCTGCTGCAGGGTTAAAACTGATTCCTTTGGAGCAACGTAACCCTATGCTCACCACAAGTTTTGGGGTGGGCGAATTGATCAAAGCTGCACTTGCTGAAGGTGCGACACAAATTATTGTTGGTTGTGGGGATTCGGGAATCAGTGACGGAGGAATGGGTGCGTTACAAGCGCTTGGGGTCAACATTACAGATCAGGCCAGTCAAGCAGTGCAACTTGGTGGGCAAGCCTTACAACAAGTGGTACAGATTGACTATTCAAGTCTTGTTGCTCCATTACGTGAACACAAAGTAGAAATTAAGCTGGCACTTAATCCTTTTAATATTCTGTGTGGTCCTCAAGGTGTGGCGCCTGTTTTTGGCCCGCAAAAAGGTGCCTCGCCTGATCAAGTGCAACAACTATCACAAGGCCTTGAACATTGGGCAAAGCAGCTTAAAAAAAATCATTTAAACCCAATACAAAACTTTGATTTTGCTTATGCATCTGGTACAGGCGCATCGGGAGGGTTAGGTGCAGGTTTAGCTGCAATTGGCGCAAGCTTGTGTCCAAGATTTGAAGTATTTTTAAGTCAAGATCTTTTGGGCTATGATTTAGATGCACAAATACAGCATGCCGATCTGGTGATTACCGCGGAGGGCGCGATAGATTGTCAAACGTTGCGTGGCAAAGTCCCTGCTGAAATTGCGCGTCGGGCAGCCAAATATGATAAACCAGTGATTGCATTGGCCGGTACACTAGGAAATGAGGCGCATTGTATCTATGATATTGGCATAGATGCGATCAGTTCAATTGTGCCTCGTCCAATGTCGCTTGAACATGCTATTACTCAAAGCGAAACCCTAATGATTCAGGCCACTGAGCGTTTGATTAAAAGTGTATTGTTAGGCATGAAAATCGCACAGCAACAACGTTGTGTTTAAAGTCTTTATATCGGCTTGAATACATGAGGTTTAACATAAGCGTATAAATGATATACCGCCGCCAAAGCTATGCACATCTTTTGCTAACGGTCGATGTGTATAGCTGGGTTTATGTTTAAGCGGAATGTTTAAGTAAGTTTTTATCGGTTTGATAATCTTTATATTTACGTTGAATATCAATATGTTCGGCAATGTATTTAGCATCGTGCCATACACCCCAAATAAAGCTTGAGCCTCGGCCTGTTAAATAAGGTAAGCCTAAAAAATATACGCCACGTTGTGGTGAAATGCCTTGTTTATGAATCGGTTGATTGAATTCATTAAAGGTATCTACCTGTAGCCAACTAAAATCATAACCAAAACCTGAGGCCCAAATGACAGAGCTAATATTTTGCGCGGCTAAGTCGAGTGTTAATATCGGTTGAGTCACGCACTCAGGATCAGGCAGTAGTTGACGTGCTTGCGGCTCAGCGGGTAGATCTAAACCATTGTTTTTAATATAAGCATCGGCTTCATTATAGAAGGCCAACAGTGCACTATCAGCTTCATCTAAATTGTGTTTTAAGTTGTCTTTAAACTCAACCACTTGTCCTGCAAAAGATTGTGTACTACCGAGCAATGTGATGCCTTGTTGGGCTAACACACGAAAATCAACATTAATGCCGCCATGTGCACCACTGACTGCAAAACCCTTTAAAGGACCTGTATCACTGCGCATAAAGTCCCAACCTCCCAGTACCCCTAACCACCAAACATTGTCACGATTACGGTAAGTGCGTGGTGGACGTTCATGGCGCCCTACCGATAAGTAGACTTTTTTACCCGCCCGATTAAGCTCATCGGCAATTTGTACGCCAGATGAACCCGCACCAATTACCAACACCCCACCTTCAGGCAGTTGCTGTGGATTTTTATATTGATCTGAGTGAATTTGATAAAATTCTGGTTGTTTGGGCGCAATTGCAGGAATAAGCGCTTTTTGAAAAGCACCAGTGGCTGACACAATATGTTGTGCGTATAGCGTTCCTTGAGATGTTTCAACGGTGTAACCGAGTTGATTTGGGGATTTATAGACTTTATTTACACTAACCCCAGTATGAATCGGTAAATTAAACTTTTTTGCATATTGTTCGAAATACTCTGCGACTTGATCATGATGAACAAAGGCATCGGGATCTGCATTAAATTCCATATTGGGAAAACGATCATGCCAACACGGACCATTGGCCACTAAAGAGTCCCAGCGCCGTGTACGCCATGCTTCGGCAATACGATTTTTTTCTAACACCACATGTGAGATGCCTAAGCGAGTTAAATGTTCACTCATCGCAACACCCGCTTGGCCTGCGCCAACCACCAACGTATCAATATTTAAATGATCTAATTTCATTTTGTTATCCTATTGTCTTTAGCCTATACGACCACAGTGGCTATTTTTATGGTATTTAAAGCCAATGACTTTAAAAATAATGTTATGGATATGGCTTTAATATAGGGGCTTGTGATTGCTTTAGAAAATCATATAAGCAAAACATATACATCAAAAAAACCGAATTGCTTGTTTTTTATAAACGGCCTATAACTGGATCAACAGATCACTTCACACTCAATGATATTCGGCAGTTTGTTATTAATTTTGCTTAAAAAAATAAATGTGCCATATAGCTTAGGATAAAAAATGAAATCACGTGCAGCAGTTGCATTCGCTCCCGGTCAACCCTTACAAATTGTCGAACTTGATGTTGCTCCACCCAAAGTAGGGGAAGTTTTAGTCAAAATTACCCATACAGGCGTGTGCCACACCGATGCTTTTACTTTGTCCGGTGATGATCCAGAGGGGGTATTTCCTGTTGTACTTGGGCATGAGGGTGCAGGTATTGTGGTGCAAGTGGGTGAAGGTGTGACGAGTGTTGCACCGGGTGATCATGTGATTCCGTTGTATACGGCAGAATGTGGTGAATGTGTCTTTTGTCAATCTGATAAAACCAATCTTTGTGTAGCAGTACGCGCAACACAAGGCAAAGGGGTCATGCCTGATGGTACAACACGTTTTTCCTATCAAGGTCAACCGATTTATCATTATATGGGCTGTTCAACGTTTTCAGAATATACGGTCGTTGCTGAAGTCTCTTTGGCCAAAATCAATCCACAAGCAAATCCTGAACATGTGTGTTTACTTGGCTGTGGTGTCACCACGGGGATTGGTGCTGTACATAACACCGCAAAAGTACAATCTGGGGACTCCGTGGCTGTGTTTGGCTTAGGTGGTATTGGTTTGGCAGTCGTGCAAGGTGCCCATCAAGCTCAAGCTGCTCAAATTATTGTGGTCGACACCAATCCTGAAAAATTTGCATTGGCTCAAGAATTTGGTGCCACAGATTGTTTAAATCCGAATGATTATGATAAGCCCATTCAACAGGTCATTGTGGAAATGACCGGTTGGGGCGTAGACCACTCATTTGAATGTATTGGCAATGTCAATGTGATGCGTTCAGCGCTTGAATGTACGCATCGAGGTTGGGGACAATCGGTGATTATTGGGGTAGCAGGAGCGGGTCAAGAAATTTCAACCCGACCTTTTCAATTGGTGACAGGACGTACGTGGAAAGGTACGGCTTTTGGTGGAGTTAAAGGTCGCTCACAATTACCTTTAATGGTCGAAGAGGCAATGAAAGGCGATATTCAACTGCAACCTTTTGTAACCCATACCATGCCACTAGAGCAGATCAATGATGCATTTGAGTTAATGCATGCTGGAAAATCAATTCGAAGCGTGATTCATTTTTAAACGTATAAGTCTAAGATTATCTTATAAGACTTGTTGAACCCGAATCATGGATAAGCCTAGTTTTACATTGTTGTAAATTGAGGCTTATTCTGATGGCAGATTTGATAAGCACA
>NZ_CANQTS010000027.1 GCF_947626835.1 uncultured Acinetobacter sp.
TTCAGGGGTATATTTTACTTTTTTCATCGGGACATTCTCTCAGAAAGCTTGGTCTCCGACAAACCCGGTACGGTTCAATTTTAAATATTAGTTTTATTTATAGCAATTTAATTCATCCCAACCTTTTTTTAAAAGAAGGATTTAGGAAGATTCAAGATAAAAAAATCCCCTCAATTGAGGGGATTCTTAACTAACTATAAAAGTCTGGGATTAAACAATCGAATCATCCAAATTTGGTGCTAACCAACGTTTGGCTTCATCTAAGGTCCAACCTTTACGTTTTGCATAATCTTCTAACTGGTCGCCCGAGATTTTACCCACGTTAAAGTAATCCGTTTCAGGGTTTGCATAATAAAAACCGCTGACTGATGAAGGTGGCCACATTGCAAAGCTAGAGGTTAAGTAAGTACCCATTTTCTCAGTGGTACCTAACCAGTCAAACAATGGCGCTTTTTCAGAATGTTCAGGACAAGCAGGGTAACCCGGTGCAGGACGAATACCCACATACTTCTCTTTAATCAATTCTTCATTGGTTAATTGCTCATCGGCTTGGTAGCCCCAGAACTCTTTACGAATACGCTCATGTAAATGCTCGGCAAAGGCTTCTGCAAAACGGTCACCCAATGCTTGAACCATAATCGCGTTATAGTCATCGCCTTTGGCCTTGTATTCTTGGGAAAGTTCTTCTGCACCAAAAATCGAAACTGTAAAGCCACCCAAGTAATCTTGTGCTACATCTTTTGGTGCAACAAAATCAGCCAATGAGAAGTTCGCTTTACCTGTGACTTTGTCAGACTGCTGACGAAGATGCTCGAAGGTATGCGTGACATTGCCATTTTCATCAGTCACAGCTACGGTATCTGCGGCCACGCGGTTGGCAGGGTAAATGCTAAATGTTGCACGCGCATCAAAGCGTTTATTGTCAATAATGTCTTTGAGCATCGCTTGCGCTTGTTCAAACAAATCACGCGCAGCTTCTCCCACAACTTGATCTTCAAGAATTTGTGGGTATTTACCCGCCAAACTCCAAGAAATAAAGAACGGGGTCCAGTCAAAATACTTAACCAAAGTTTCTAAAGGATAGTGAGTGAATGTTTCAGAACCAATAAAGTTGGGTTTAACTGGTGCATTTTGAGCAAAGTCAATTTTGAACCCATTTTCAACAGATTCAGCATAAGATAACTTGGCCGCTTTGGGTTGCTTGTTAGCAAGACGTACACGGATTTTTTCATAATCGGCTGCATAGTCTGCTGCCAACTGTGGTTTCATGTCCGCAGAAAGTAATTGAGTCGCAACACCCACTGCACGTGAAGCATCGGCTGTGTAATACACACCATCATTTTGATATTGCGGCGCAATCTTAACCGCAGTATGTGCTTTAGAGGTGGTCGCACCACCAATCATCAGTGGAATATTAAAGCCTTTACGTTGCATTTCTTTGGCAACAAACACCATTTCATCTAAACTTGGGGTAATCAAACCTGACAAACCAATGATATCGACTTTCTCGTCAATCGCAGTTTGTAAGATTTTTTCGCACGGCACCATCACGCCAAGGTCTACAATGTCGTAACCGTTACAGCCCAATACCACGCCAACAATGTTTTTACCAATATCGTGTACGTCGCCTTTGACCGTTGCAAGCAAGACTTTACCTTTGGCTTCGCCTTTGGTTTTTTCAGCTTCAATAAATGGGTTGAGCCAAGCCACCGCCTGTTTCATTACACGTGCAGATTTAACCACTTGTGGTAAGAACATTTTACCGGCACCAAATAAGTCACCGACTACGTTCATACCTGCCATCAGTGGCCCTTCAATCACATCTAAAGGACGGGTTGATTTTAAACGTGCTTCTTCAGTATCTTGGTCAATATACGTGGTAATGCCTTTAACTAGCGCATATTCAAGACGTTTTTCAACAGGTTCATTACGCCATTCAAGGTTTTCTTCAGCTTTTTGTGCGCCTGCTTGACCACGATATTTTTCTGCAACTTCTAATAATTTTTCAGTCGCTTCTTGACCGCTTGGGCCTTGGTTGCGGTTCATGACCACATCTTCAACCGCAGCTTTTAGATCTTTATCAATATCATCATAAATCGCAAGCTGACCTGCGTTGACAATGCCCATGGTTAAGCCTTGCTGAATGCCGTGATACAAAAACACCGCATGGATGGCTTCACGTACAGGTTCATTACCACGGAATGAGAAGGATACGTTTGAGATCCCGCCCGATACCATGGCATTTGGTAGGTTTTGTTTAATCCAACCAGTGGCTTCAATGAAGTCCACACCATAGTTGTTGTGTTCTTCAATACCCGTTGCTACGGCAAACACGTTCGGGTCAAAGATAATATCTTCTGATGGGAAGCCCACTTCATTGACTAACACATCGTAAGAGCGCTTACAGATTTCTTTTTTACGCTGTGCTGTGTCGGCCTGACCACTTTCATCAAAGGCCATCACGATTACAGCTGCACCATATTGACGGCACAAGCGTGCGCGTTCTACAAACTCGTCATAACCTTCTTTTAAGGAAATAGAGTTCACCACCGCTTTACCTTGTACGCATTTTAAACCTGCTTCAATAATCTCCCATTTAGAAGAATCGAGCATGATCGGCACACGTGAAATATCAGGTTCAGAGGCAATCAGATTCAAAAAGTGCACCATTGCACCTTGTGAATCGAGCATGCCTTCATCCATGTTGATATCGATGATTTGCGCACCGGCTTCAACTTGTTGACGTGCAACGTCCAACGCTTCTGTGAAGTTTTCTTCTTTAATTAAACGTAAGAATTTTTTAGAACCGGTCACGTTGGTACGTTCACCAACGTTGACGAACAAAGAATCTTTGGTGATGTTAAATGGCTCTAAACCACTTAAACGACACGCAGGTTCAATTTCAGGAATTTGACGCGGTGTAATACCTTCAACTGCTTGCGCAATGGCACGAATATGATCCGGTGTGGTACCACAGCAACCACCGGTAATATTAATTAAACCGCTTTCGGCAAATTCTTTAATAAATGCTGCGGTTTCTTCAGGGGTTTCATCATAACCACCAAAAGCATTGGGTAAGCCTGCGTTTGGATGTGCAGAAACAAAGGTATCGGCAACATCAGAGATGGTTTTTACATGTGGACGCATGGCATCTGCACCAAGGGCACAGTTAAAACCAATTGAGATGGGTTCTGCATGACGCATTGAGTTCCAGAACGCTTCTGCGGTTTGACCTGTGAGTGTACGACCTGAGGCATCGGTAATCGTACCTGAGATCATAATTGGTAATTCATAACCAATTTCTTTAAACACTTCTTTGACTGCAAAAATCGCAGCTTTGGCATTTAAAGTGTCAAATACGGTTTCGATCAAGATGATATCTACACCACCTTCGATCAGTGCTTTGGTCGATTCCATATAATCGACTTTGAGCGCATCAAAGGTAATGTTACGAAACGCAGGATCATTCACTTTAGGTGAAATAGACGTGGTACGTGATGTTGGCCCAATCACACCTGCCACAAAACGTGGTTTTTCAGGCGTTGAATATTTGGCACAGGCTTCTTTGGCAAGACGCGCTGCTGCAATATTAATTTCAGGAACTAAATCTTCCATATGGTAATCAGACATTGAAACACGCGTACCGTTAAAGGTATTGGTTTCAATAATATCTGCACCGGCTTCAAGGTAAGCTTCATGAATACCTTGAATAATGTGGGGTTGAGTGAGCACCAAAAGGTCATTGTTGCCTTTTAAGTCAGATGCCCAATCGGCGAAGCGTTCACCACGGTAATCAGCTTCTTCGAGTTTGTGGCGTTGAATCATGGTGCCCATTGCACCATCAATAATCAGGATGCGCTTGGCAAGAAGCTCTTTTAAGGTGGCGAGTGTGGACATACAAAACCCCAATCCGGTGGATATAGAAAATCGCAGCTATATTAGCAGAATTCATGAACAATTGAGGAGTATTCACATTAAGCAGTTGAATTGCTATACAGAAAAATCAAATAGATGAATTTTTTTCATGTTATTAGCGTTGTATAAGATGAGATCAAAAATCACTTCAACATGAAAAATTCAGCTCTGAAGCATATCTTTCGCAGCTTGATATCATGTTGGTTAAATACCATTTGTCGATTAAATCGCATATCACGATAAAATCCTGAGCAAGGCTTTAAAAAACTGCCTACTTCTTGTATTGATTTGTCATATAATTGTGACAATTCAACTGAAAAAATATGAGGATAGTTTTATCCTCTATGCCAATTGCATGAATTCTAATCCAAACTCCACACAATCAGCTCAACATGCAGCTGATCAGTCGACCAATGTTCATGTGCCAACACCGAAATTTTTTATGCCGGTGTTTTTGACCCTGATTGTGTCGACGCTTATTTATATTGGTTTTCAACTTTCTCTCGATTTAGCTCATGTGCCTGCACTTGGGTTATATAGCGTGGTGTTGCTCGCCAGTGCTTTGTTTATTGCATTGGGCTTTGAGTTTGTAAATGGTTTTCACGATACGGCCAATGCCGTCGCTACCGTGATTTATACCAATGCTTTGCCAGCACCGGTTGCCGTGATGTGGGCGGGCTTTTGTAATTTCCTTGGTGTGATGGTGGCCAGTGGCGCTGTAGCATACGGGATTATTGCTTTATTGCCGGTTGAACTGATCATGAATGTCGGTTCAGGCGCAGGCTTTGCCATGGTGTTTGCCATGCTGATTGCTGCCATTGTGTGGAACTTAGGCACATGGTTTTTGGGCATTCCAGCATCAAGTTCACATACTTTAATCGGTTCGATTTTAGGGGTGGGCATTATGAACTACATCTTGCATGCAGGCAGTGGTGCATCGGGTGTAGACATGGATCAGGTGATGAAGGTGGGTAAGGCTTTGCTGTTTTCACCACTGATTGGTTTTGCTTTTGCTGCGGTTTTGTTCTTATTGGTGAAAAAAATATTTAAAAACCAAATGGAGCTGTTTCAACCGCCTGTCGGCAATAAGCCACCGCCACCGATCATTCGTGCCATTTTGATTTTTACCTGCACAGGGGTGAGTTTCGCGCACGGCTCTAACGATGGTCAAAAAGGTATGGGGTTAATCATGCTGATTTTGATTGGTTGTGTACCGCTGGCTTATTCTTTAAATAAAAATGTCGATAGCGCGCATATGCAATCTTTTGCTGAGCTATCGGCACAAACGGCTAATGTCATTGATCCACATCATCAAGATATTTCTGATCAAAAAGCACGTGCGATTATTACCCAGTATGTGCAAACCAAAGAATTAACGCCACAGGTGGTGCCAGCTTTGGCCAGTCTCACCGATCATTTAGGTGAAAAAGTTGGGGGCTACCAAAACTTAAAAGATGTACCAGAAGCACAAGTCTCTGAATTCCGTAATGATATGTATTTAAGCAGCACAGCCTTTAAGCGCCTTGATAAAGCCGAGGCCTTACCGAGCATGAGCGCTGCGCAGACAAAAACAGTAGATGCTTACCGTGATCATTTGGATTCATTTTTACAATACATCCCAACATGGGTCAAAGTTGCGGTTGCACTGGCACTGGGTTTAGGCACTATGGTTGGTTGGAAGCGTATTGTGGTCACCGTGGGTGAGCGTATTGGTAAAAACCATATGACCTATGGTCAAGGTATGTCGGCAGAACTTGTTGCAATGTCTACCATTGCAGCAGCAGATGGTTTTGGTATGCCGGTATCCACCACACATGTATTGAACTCGGCTGTTGCCGGAACCATGGTGGCCAATAAATCGGGTTTAAATTTCAATACCGTGAAGACCATTTTATCGGCTTGGATCTTTACTTTACCTGCCACCATCTGTTTGTCAGGGGTGTTGTATTGGTTATTGTTAAAAGTATTTTAAATGAACATAAAAACGCAGCTTAAGCTGCGTTTTTTTATGAGTTTGGTAAAAGACTATTTGATTTTAGGCAATTTTTTAAGCCATGGTTTGGGTAGTTTATTCAGCGCCATACCATACACGGCTGCAAAAGGCAGTGCAGTACGGGCTAAATAAGCTGCGCGCCATAAACCGCCGTGATTGGCGCCCGACATCATTAACTCTAAAGGATGTTGTAAAGGTGTGGTTGGTTGTGCCACCGATTGCGGATTGCGTAAATCATGAATCCATAACGCAGCCATTAAAGCATTGGTGGTTTCGGGTGCAAAAGCCTCAACATCAAATAAACTTGCCCCATCAAAAGCAGCTTTTAGCAGTGGATTTTTGACCACTGATTGTGTGGTGGTTGACGGCGCAATATTAATACTCACCACCTGACCTTGACTGCGTGCAAGGGTGGCGCGCCATTGCTGTAAGCGCTTGGCTAGCGCATAGTTAGGCCCTTGTTCAATCACCAAACAATCACTTATGCCATAAGCTTGACCATTGTTAGGCGGTATCAATTGATGATCATTGGCTTTAAATAAGTATTGGCGCGTCAGTACAGACATGGCTTTACTTAATTTTTGTTGTAACTTTGAGCGCTCATTAAACTTATCTTTAGAGGCACGAATCACCTCAGGCGGTACGGCATATACATCGGTGGGTGTACACATAAACATTAAACTGGTCTTGGCTTTGGCTTGACTGACCGCATGCATAATGCTGTCCATGGCCATGGCCACCCGAACATGTTTTTCCCCATCTAAATAAGCAATCGCGGCTAAATCTAAGTCGTTTGGATTGTCACTCAGCCATTGCACAATTTCAGGAATTTCAGTGAGTAAATTGGCCCCTAAATGATCTGTAACATCCGCGGCATCAGCTGAAATTTCACGATGGCTTGGGGCATACAATGTTGCATTGCCTGCCTGAATGGTTTGGATAATACGCTGCCAGACTTTAGGCTGAGGTAAATCCAATGCCACAATATTGGCTTTCCATTGTGCAAGCCATGTCAGCGGACCTGCCTCTGAACCTGCTCCAAACAACACCATGGTACGGTCGGATAAATCAAACCATTCAGGGTGAGTAACACATAGACGCATGGCATCGGCATGGCTAGGTTCAATAATGCCTTGATCTTGCCACACTTGCAGTTGAGCCAACAAAGCATCGCCTTGTAAATTCTGACCTTGATAGGGTACAGACCATGTTGGGGCTTGTGTGCTTTGACCACGGATTTCAACACTATGCAACACTTGGGCATTGAGCTTAACGGCATCTTTTAAGCTATAGCGTTCGCCGTGACGGTAAAAATCAAGGCTATTGCTGGCCTTTTGTAAGCCTTGTTGGGCAATGGTTATGGCATGTTCAGGTTGCGTAATAGCGGCTTTGACCAAAGCTTTAAAGTAGTGGGGATAGTGCTTGCGCCAATTTTTTTCTGCCAATACAGCCATTGAGGTCTTATTGTCGACCAAAGATAAGGCTTCAGCAATAATCTCTTTGCCCACTTTTGAGCTACTGGGTTTTTGCGATTTGGGGTCAAGCGGAAACTGTAGACCATCTAAGGCATGTGACATAAAAAATCTCGTTATCTTGAATGCAAATTGCTGTGATGTGCCTAAGCAAAGGCAGATATTATAATTTTGATTGTAGTGAAAAAAGCAGGCTGCTGCGACAAGTGCCTGCTGTATTTAGTCAGAAAACTGTAATCATGCAATTACACTGCAAATATGCACAAGGCAGCGCTATAAGTCTGCCTTAAACACAATTAAAAAAATGGAATTTGGCTCAGTTTTGTTAAAAAATGCCCCAAAAGACGCGGCTCAATCACAAGGGTCATGACAATACCATATGCAGCGCCCCATAAATGCGCGCTATGATTGACATGAGAATTGCCTCGTTTAGCAGACCAAATACTATACGCCACATACAATACCGCAAAAATAATGGCAGGCACTGGAATAAAGAACACAAAGATTAGTTTCCAAGGTTCAAATAAAATGTAGGCAAATAACACCGCCGATACAGCACCTGAGGCACCAAGACTGGCCCAACGATGGTCATTTTTATGTTTTAAATAGCTAGGAATGATGGCTGCAATTAAACCGCCTAAATAAAACAACACAAAGCCTAAGTCATACATGTACTGGCGATAAAATTGTTCAATAATCGACCCAAAGAAAAATAAGGTAATCATATTAAACAATAAATGCATCCCATCAGCATGCACAAAGCCATGCGTGATAAAACGATCATACTGACCGCGCTGCATGGCGGGTGGCCAAAAAATCAAACGATTCATGACATTTTGCCGAGACAGCGCCAGCAATGAGATCACCACAGTAATTAAAATTAAGCTGACGGTATGGTTAAACGGTAAATCCAACATAAAAGAACAGCACAACTTAGACGATTTAAGTGACATCTTGCCATTAAAATGGCAAATTGCGCTACTGTTGAGAATAAATCCGACAATTTTAGTTGATTTTTTTTAATTGCACCGCATCTTCAGTTAAAATGACCGCTTCAGCTTGAGGAAAGATTGTTATGTCGACTGAGAACAGCAGCACAGTAAATGCAGAAGAAATCCCTAACCTGTTAATTACACCTTCTGCACAAGAATACCTACGTGATTTATTGGAAAAACAAAACACGCCAGGTATTGGTGTACGCGTTTTTGTTGAGAATCCAGGAACACCGCGTGCTGAATGTTGTATGGCATATAGCGCACCCGACGAAGTGGTTGCCACCGATTACGTGCAACAGTACCCAGATTTTCCAGCTTACGTAGATGCACCATCCATTCCGTATTTATTAGATGCGGTGATTGATTACAACAAAGACCGTTTTGGTGGTCAGTTAACGTTTCGTGCACCCAACTCAAAAGTGCCACGTGTCGGTCCTGATGCGTCAGTAGAAGAGCGTATTACTTATGTTTTACAATCTGAAATTAATCCAGGTTTAGCCGGGCACGGCGGTAACTGTGCATTGGTAGAAGTAGTTGAAGACCCAGAACATGGTTTAACTGCAGTGCTTAAATTTGGTGGTGGTTGCCAAGGATGTTCAGCAATTGATGTGACATTAAAGCAAGGTGTTGAAGTGACACTGCGTCAACATGTTCCTGAATTACAACGCGTTATTGATCAAACAGACCATACCCAATCTGAAGGCGCTTACATGAAGTAATTTCATGCTGTAGTGTTGAGATTTAAAAATAGCTCCATCTTGGAGCTATTTTTTTGGCTACTATTCTAAAAAATAATGATAATAATTATCAAAAGCGATTGAAAAGTGATTCTTATTTGTTACAATGCGCAACAATTTCAACATCATCTCTTCATTAAATTAGGGGTTTATCAGGTATGAACAAACCATTATTAAAGTCAAGCTTGGCTTTTGCTGTGATGTCAGCAATGGGTGTTTCGGTGCAGGCACAAGACAATAACACAGCACAACCTGTACAGCTTGACACCATTGTGGTGACCACCGCTGGGGGATATGAACAAAATATTGCAGATGCAGCAGCCACGATTTCAGTCATTACCGCTGAAGAATTAGAAAAAAAATCTTATAGTGATGTCACCGATGTATTAAAAAATGTACCAGGGGTATTTGTACAAGGTGGAGGGACTAATCAAACCATTTCGATTCGTGGGCTGGGTTCGGCATATACCTTATTTTTAGTGGATGGTAAGCCAATGAATGATGGCAGCTTACTCACCACCAATGGTGGGGTGCAAGGTGCATCGGTGAATTTCTTACCACCGATTGAAGCCATTGAGCGCATTGAGGTGATTCGTGGTCCATCCTCATCACTGTATGGTTCAGATGCCATGGGTGGTGTGATTAATATTATTACCAAAAAACATCAAGACAAAGTCACCGCAAGTGTACGTACTGAATATATCAAGGCAGATCAATCCAATAAGGTCAATAACGATGCCACCAATACCAGTGTGTATGTCACCGCGCCTTTAATTAAAAACTTACTGTCCTTACAAGTCACAGGTGGTTTACAAACCATTGAAGAAAGCAGTTTGCAAAGAAACACCACAGAATCAGGCGAAAGTGAACCTGATTTTAATAAAAAAAATATCAGCACCAAATTGGTTTTTACTCCAGATGCTAACAATACCTTAAGTGCGGAATTTTCCAATACCGAGCAACAGCGCACGCATAATCCCGGCAAGAGTTTGTTAGCGACAGCAACACGTACCTATTCAGAGTTGGAAAAAAACAATTATGTTTTAAGTCACGATGCTAAATATGACGATTGGGTCAGCAGTTCTTATGTGCAGTTTGATCAAGACCAAAATAATGCTATTACAGGGCGTACGGTAGACAAGATTCAAAATCCAGGTGGTATTTTATTTGAAACTTTAACTGCTAATACCCAAGCAACCTATTTCTTTGATCAACATAGCTTAACTGTTGGTGGGCGTTATCTAAAAGAAAATTTAGAAGATGGCACCACCAACCAAAAAGCCGATATGGCTGGTAAAGTCACCAAAATGGATCGTTACCAATGGTCATTATTTGCTGAAGATACTTGGAATGTCACTGACAAACTGGCTCTAACGCTCAGCGGGCGTTTTGATCAAAATGAATTCTTTGGCGACAACTTTAGTCCTAAAGCCTATGCAGTGTATCAAGCCAATGACAATTTCACTTTAAAAGGTGGGGTGATTTCAGGCTATAAAGCCCCAAGTTTACGTAACTCATCACCACAATATATGCTCAACTCAATGGGTGGGGCAATTATGCCAAATCCCGACTTAAAACCTGAAACCAGCTTAACCTATGAAACTGGTTTTGCGTTTGAAAATCGTGATTTAGGTTTATTGGCCAGTTTAATGATCTATCAAACTGACTTTAATGACAAAATTACCCGTTCTAGTCGTGTGGCCAATAGCCGTTTACCCACCGTTGATGAGGGCGGTAAAGCCGAATATAGCCAAGACGAAATTAATGAATTTGTTGCAAACAGCCCGTTCTATCAAGACAACCCGAGTTTTCCATATAGCTCAACAGGCTATACCTTTAACTATAATGTCGATGAAGCGCAGATTCGTGGTTTAGAGTTGACCACAGATTATAATGTTACCGATTATTTAAAGTATCGCCATTCTTATACCTATACCAACAGTGAACAAAAAACTGGCGCCAATAAAGGCAAGCCACTCAATGATTTGCCTAAACATATGTTTAACGCAGGTTTAGATTGGGATATTAATGACCAGTGGTTGTTGTGGACGCAACTGAATTATCGCGGTAAAACTGTAGGCAATAATCAAACACCTGAATACACTTTTATTGATGTAGGTGCAGTCTATAACTACAGCGATGACCTCAAACTTTCAACCGGTATTTATAACCTGCAAAATAAAAATGTCTTAGAAGATGGCAATTCTTGGGTGTTAGATGGCCGACGTATTAGTTTTGCAATGAACTTAAAGTTCTAATAGCAATGGGGCTTTACGCCCCATGACTTTTTCATGTGAGGGATGGCTCAAATCATGTCAATGCACAAAAAAGATGGTTATGTGATTGAAGCCATCTATCCACGTTTTTTTTATCCACACATGACACCTGTATGGTTAAGCACCGTGGTGAACTTCTTAGGTTTTACAGCCCCAAATGCTAAACAAAACTTTAACTATTTAGAACTCGGTTGCGCCAGCGGCAGTAATTTGTTGATCTGTGCTGCCAATTATCCGCAAAGCACTTTTGTGGGCATTGATTTTAATGCAACACATATTGAGTCAGCCAAAGCTGCAGCAGATGCGCTTGGGCTTGGCAATATTGAGTTTATACATGCCGATTTTGCCCAGTTTTTAGCAAGCAATACCCAGCAGTTTGACTATATTGCGCAGCATGGCACTTATAGTTGGGTTGCAGCCACACAACAACAGCAAATTTTAAGCATTGTAAAAGCGGCGTTAAAACCTCAAGGGATTTTTTATTTGCACTATATGTGTTATCCCGGTTCAGGGCAGTTAAGTAGTATTCAAAAATTATGTCATTTGGTTGATCAAGCCGAGCCTCAAACCAGTACGCAAAGTTTAGCCAAAGCCAAAGCGTTATGTATGGAGCTACATCAATCCGGCGCGTTTATGCAACATCCCAATATTGACGCTGCTTTGGCCACTTTACAACACAGTGAAGCCTATTTGGCGCATGAGTTTTTAACCGATCATTGGCAACCTTTATATAGTGTGGATGTACATCAGCAAGTTTATCAACAAGCAGGCTTAGCCTATGTCGGGAGTGCCAATCCTTGCGATAACTTAGACAGCATTAGTATTCCACAGCGGCTGCAAGCGACCATACACAACACCCAAGCACCAGCTTTAAAAGAATATCTCAAAGACTTAGCCCGTGATGCCAAGCAACGCCTAGATCTATTTCAACCGCAACCACAGGCATACTCAAGCCAGCAGCATTTAGAGCAGTTGAGTCAAACTTATTTTAAGCTGTTAGCCCATGCACCAAGCGAGGGCGTACGCTATTTTCACACCCCAATTGGTCAGATTCAAGCCAATCAAACCCTCATGCACAAGCTTTTTGCGGCTTTAGCACAAAGAGCACATTGCTTTGGTGAATTATTGCAATGGCCTGAATTTAAAGCTCAGCCGCTGTTTTTAATTGAAACTTTATTTTTGTTGATGAATGCGCAATATATACATCCGTATTTAGATGACATGGCGCATAGTGTACAGCTTAAAAAGCTCGAACATTTCTTAGCCCAAAACGGCTTGAGCTTAAAAATTGTGCCTGAGTGCGGTACGGCAATCAGCACGCAATTTAAAACCCTGTAAAAACAGGGGTGTTGTTAAAGCTGCAACAAGGCCTTGGTGCTTTCAGCATAGTAAAATTCACGCAATAGCATATGGCTACGCTCACGTAAATAACCTGAACTTATCATGTTTTGTACAATAGGATTGAGTAAAGCACTGAGCTCTTGAGTAACTAAATCTTCTGCAATATTTAAATCACGTAATAGCGCATCAAAAGTATGCGCTTGATTGCGGCTATACCATGTATGTAAACCATCATGCAATTGTTCGGCTAAATACTCACTTTGGCGCATGTGCTCCCAAATGTCGTGTCCTAAGCCTACAGTTTTGGGTAAATCTTGAATCTCAATATAATCGCGTAACACGCTTAAAGGCTTGGTTTTAATTTTATGCCACAGTTCCGCTTGAAAGTGATAAAGCTTGTCATCATCAAAACGTTGATTGAGTACATGTTCACTCATTTGACTCAGCTTTAAAATGTTGCGCTGTAAATACTGCTGAATGGTGTTGTCTAAATCTTGATCAGTCACACTTTCTAACACCGAACGACCCATTTTCATAAATTGCGAAACGCCCGGTACATGCTTAACCATTGAATTATCTAGATAATCTTGAATGGCATGTTGGATTAACTGACTCAGCATGGCAGAAAAAGCTTGGTTATTGACCACAGTTTTAATTAAACGCTCACGATGCCCACGTTTACTGGCCACATATTGCGCCAATTGATCTACAGTGAGCACTGAAATTAAATCTTGAATCTGAGTTTTGTCATTGCTTGGATGAATTAAGAAAAACTGAAGATGCTCTGCAATTTGCTCAATTAAATGGGTAGAAGCGGGTGTATCCAACACTTGTTTTTGTAATAGTTGATACAGATCTTGAAATGACCATAAATCAGCGAGACGTTGTTTTCTAAACCATTGATAAAAATTTAAAAACTCAGCTTCAATATGTGAAGATTGAGTAAAGTGTTGATCTAAAAAAGCCAATTGAGCATCAATGAGTTGCTCAAGCAATGGATGGGTGTACATACCGTCTCTACAACCAATTTAAAGTGGCTTAAGAATGACAGTACAGAGCAGGTCTTTCAATAGCTGATGCTGCCACTTGGCAACAAAGCGGCCAATAAAAGCCAATTTTTTTACGTTAAAAAAACAATAATATTAGCACTAAAAATAGCGTTAAAATTCAAATATTCTTTATATTTGAAACCATTATTTTTAATATTTATGATTTTGTAACAAATTATATAAAAACTAAACAGCTAATCACTTTGGCAAGTGACATTCAAAATTCATGCGTTTACACTTAGCTCAAATTCAACATTGGTGGTAGAAAATGCTTACAGCAGAAGAAGCTCTAGAACGTTTAAAAAAGGGCAATCAGCGTTTTGTTCATGGTGAAACCAACCATCAAAAATTATTGACTCACCAACAACGTGCTCAAATGGCGGAAAGCCAGTCGCCATTTGCGATTATTTTAGGCTGTTCAGATTCACGTGTGCCTGCCGAAATGGTGTTTGACCAAGGCTTAGGTGATTTGTTTGTGATTCGTGTGGCAGGCAATATTGTTGCACCATCGCAAGTGGGTAGTGTGGAATTTGCCGCAGATAGTTTTGGTTGCCCATTGGTGGTGGTACTGGGTCATAGTCATTGTGGTGCGATTCACTCCACCATTGAAGCACTGCAAAATCCAGATCAAACTTCATCGGCCAATGTGATGTCGATTGTTAATCGTGTGCGTCCTTCAGTTGAAATTTTAATGCAAACTGAACTCAAAGATGATTTAGAAAAATTATCGCACCATGCAGTACGTGCCAATGTATTTGGTTCTGTTAATCAATTGCGTCATGGTTCGGCTGTGATTGAAAACCTAATCGCTCAAGCTAAGTTTAAAGTGGTAGGTGCTGAATATTCTTTAGAAACGGGTGAAGTCACGTTCTTTGACTTCTAAGTGTTTAAAGATGCATAAAAAAGCCAGACACAATGTCTGGCTTTTTTTATAGGGCTTTTTGAATATATGGATAGGCATGCTTGAGCAAAATCGGTTGTGCTTTAGCATTAGGATGCACCAAATCATTTTGCATGAGGGTCTTATTGCCTGCTACATTTTCTAAGAAAAATGGCATCAGGGGTATTTTATACTGTGTACTTACCAACTTGTAATTGTTTTCAAAGGCTTTGCTATAGGCTTGACCATAATTGGGTGGAATTTTCATGCCCAACAGGATCACTTTGGCTTTAGATTGCTGACTTTTTTGCACCAATTGCTTGAGGTTGCTTTGAATGTTTTGTGGCGGCTGACCGCGTAAGCCATCATTACCACCCAATTCAATCACCACCACATCGGGTTTATGTGTGTTCAGCAGTTTAGGTAAACGCGCCAAAGCACCACTGGTGGTTTCACCACTGACACTGGCATTGACCACTTTATGTTGTTTCGGATACTGTTGATTAAGGCGTTGTTGTAACAAATGCACCCAACCTTGTTCGGGGCGCATGCCGTAAGCGGCACTGATACTATCACCCACCACCATAATGGTTTTGGCTTCGGCTACGCTGATACTGCATAAGCCTGCTGCCAAGAGCATGATATTTAGCTTGTTTTGCATAATAGGGACTATATGACTTCGTTACACCTTGATGCCACTATCATGCCACAGGCATTAATTTCTGCACAGAATTTGACACAAAGCATACAACTGGCGCAAAAAACCTTGCCTATTTTTAGCGATTTAAATCTCAATATTTATGCAGGTGAGCAAGTAGCGATTACTGGGCGTTCAGGCGCAGGTAAATCCACCTTATTGGGAATATTGGCCACCCTTGATCAAGCCACAAGTGGTGAGTTGTATATTTGTGGTGAAGCGATCCATGATTTAAATGAAGAACAACGCGCACGGGTGCGTTTGGATCATATTGGTTTTGTTTTTCAATCCTTTCAATTGCTTGGGCATTTAAGCGCACTTGAAAACGTGTTGTTACCTTTACGTCTACAGCCCAACTTTAATTATCCAAACGCCCAAAAGCGTGCTTTGCACCTACTTGAAAAAGTCGGTTTGGCCCGTCAAGCCGAGCAAACGCCTAAAGTGCTCTCAGGCGGCGAGCAGCAACGTGTTGCGATTGCCCGTGCTTTGGTGACTGAACCTAAAATTATTTTTGCCGATGAGCCGACAGGTAATTTAGATGGTCAAACTGCGCATGAGATTGAACAATTATTGTTTGATTTAAACCGTGAATTGGGTACAACCTTGGTTTTGGTGACGCACGATACACAATTGGCAGCACAGTGTCAGCGCCATTTGGCCTTGGTCGATGGTCAGTTGCTTGAACAAGGAGGGCAATGATGCAGTTATTTCGTCCTTTGTGGCAGCAAAGTTTAAAAAGTAGCGGCATTTATTTATTGTTTATTGCCTTATTACTGGCCATTAGTGCCACCACGGCGTTGAAATTTAGTAATCAGCAAATTCAAAATGCAGTGAGTTTACAAGCGGCAGAATTGTTGGGTGCCGATTTAGTTTTAAGTGATCAAAGCCCCTTAGATGCCACTTGGCAGCAACAAGCCAAAACTTTACAGCTTAAACAGTCCCAAGTGACCAGTTTTAGCTCTATGGCACATACCGATGCCGAATTTGTGATGGTCAATGTCAAAGCCATTGATCAACATTTTCCGCTACGTGGTCGTTTAATCACCCAGCCGCAACAAGTGTTGCAAGGTGGGCAGATTTGGCTCAGTCCACGTGCGCAAGATTTACTCAAAGTCAAATTGGGCGATTGGGTCAATATTGCAGATGTCAAATTAAAATTTACTGCAGTCATTGAACAAGATTCTAATCAAGAACTTGGCTTTAATGGTTTTTCACCCAGCGTCATCATTCATCAACAAGACATTGCCGCCACCAATGCCATTCAGGTCGGTAGTCGGATTGACTATCGCTTACTGTTAGCCGGTCCTTCTGAAAATATTCAAGCGTTTCAAAAAAATGCTGCCGCGCAACTCACATTGGCAGCACAAGATCAAAGCAGCAGTTTACGACTACGCGACGCCAATAGCGGTAATAGCCGCTTGATGCGTCCGATTGAAAATTTAGATACCTTTTTACAGCTTGCCAATATCTTAACCATTTTATTGTGTGGTATTGCCATTGCTTTAACCAGTCAGCGTTATGTGCAGCAGCAACAAGATCATATTGCCTTAATGCGTTGTATTGGTGCATCTAAACAGCAAATTTTAAAGGTATATCTCAGTTTATTGGCAATTATTTTTGCCGCAGCAGTGCTGGTGGGGGCGGGTTTAGGTGTGCTCATGGGTATGGGCTTACTGGAGCTGATGTTGAGCTTAATGCCGCATTTAAGCATTGAATTTTCTGCGCTTGGACTGCTGTTGGGTCCATTACCCGTTGCCATGCTGACCAGTTTGGTGGTGCTGATTGGTTTTGTCATGCCAAGTGTATGGCAGTTGTTAAACACGCCACCAATTCGAGTGTTACGCGCTGAAGAAAAAAGCTTGAGCCAGATGCGTGCTACTTTAGTGTGTGGCAGTTTGAGTCTTATTCTATTTAGCGTGTTACTGACTCAAAATTTAAGTTTAAGTCTACTGGTGATTGTTGCACTGTTACTGCTGTGCGGGCTGTTATATGCAGTGATTTACGCCATCTTAACGCTATTACAACAAGCTAAAGCTGCACTGAGTGCTTATATTCGTCAAGTGCCACACATGTCGTTACAGATTACTGCTTTGGCATTGGGTTTGAGTTTAATGAGCGTGTTAATGGTGCTCAAAACTGATCTTACCGAGCGTTGGCAGCAACAATTACCACCAGACACCCCCAACCAATTTGTCTACGGTTTACCACCATCTGACCTAAATGATCTGCAAGGTGTCCTTCAACAAAATCAATGGTCTGGCACCGAGCTTTATCCTAATATCCGCGGGCGTTTAATTGCTAAAAATGGTCAAGCCTTTAGCGAGGCAGATCGAAGCAAGAGTAATACATTGCGCCGTGAACTGAATTTGACTCAAGCGGCAACCTTCCCACAAGATAATCAAATTGTTGCCGGACAAGCGCGCTTTAGTGCTGCCAATCAAGTCTCGGTTGAGGTGAAGACAGCACAAGAACTTGGTATTCAAATTGGTGATCGCTTAACTTTTAGTTTACCCGAAGGTGATTTAAGCGCTGAGGTGATTAATCTACGTAGCGTAGAATGGGAAAGTTTTAGCCCCAACTTCTTCTTTATTTTTACTCCAAATAGCATGGATGCCAATGCCGGTAGCTATTTGGGCAGTTTTTATGTGCCACCACAAGATCAAGGTAAATTGATTGAGGTAATTCAGCGCTTTAGCAATACTGTGTTTATTGATGTGGGTTTAATGCTCAATGAAGTCAAACGCTTACTTGATGTATTACTGAATATTATTACTGTGTTGGCATTTTTAGTGGCGCTAGCAGGTGTATTGGTGTTGTTGGCATGCATTAATTTAATGTTCGATGCGCGTAAACAAGAAGTGGCTTTATTGCGTGCTTTTGGTAGTTCAAAAGCACGTTTAAAAACCATGCTCAGCTTAGAAATTGGTTTTATTGGCTTATTAGCCGGCATTAGTGCCTGTATCTTTGCAGAGGTATTAAGTTGGATTGTGGCTTATAAAATGGAGATGCCATGGCATTGGCATGTGCAAATTTGGCTGATTTTGCCGCCCATGATGGCAATCGTTTGTGCACTCATTGGACGTTATCGCTTAAGTTATTTATGTGATCTTGCGCCATTAAGCGCATTACGTGACCTTAAACATTAACTTGCTTATGCATAACGCGCATAAGTTCTTGCCAAAGGGGTGCTACAACTTGCAACAGCTCAAGACAATACAGATACATGCCTAGGCATAGTCCAGTACCCATGAATAAGCCTAGCCACAACAGGCTAGGTTTACGGTATTTTAAAGCAATATAGCCCATCAATCCTAAAAATAAGCCCATTAACATGCCGCCAATATGTGCGGCATTGTTAATACCTGTGGTCATAAAACCAATAAATAGGTTAATGCCCATGACCATTAATAAAGTTTTTTTATCTAAAATAAAGCGCTGCTGTTTTAAAACAGGCAACAATGAAATCATGGTGAGTGCTGCCCCTAAGCCCATGACTGCACCTGACGCACCCGCACCAACCTTAGGCAGTTGTTCAGGATTTAAAGCAGCGTTTTGCAGCATACTCAGTGAGTTTTGCAGATCTAAAAAACCACTCAATAAACTGCCCATTAAACCTGCAAGTAGATAGAGCCCTAAAAAATATACCCGCCCGAGCATTTGCTCGCTAATATGCCCAAATAAATACAAAGCCCACATATTGAGCATTAAGTGAATCATGCCAAAATGAAAAAACATACTGCTCAATAAACGAAATGGTTCCGCTAAAAAAGTTAACGGTGCATAATCAGCACCCCAAGCCAAAGCATCTTGGATACTTGGACGACCAGCATCGACACCGCTGCTAATTTGCCATAAAAAGAGCCCAACATTGATGGCGATTAACAGCGCGCTTAGCCACCATTGACTGACTGTATTTTGGCTTGCAATGATCGGTGGGGAAGATTTGTTCATCTGACGATTGTGGGTTATTTTAATAGGCTTGAGCTTATCACGAAAATTAATGATTACAGGGGAATTACTAGCTGCATGAAAGCCTTGATCGTTCGGACACTGCTGCTGCTGGTGGTGAGTGTGGTGCTGCTGATTCAACTGTGGATTTTTGCAAGCCTGACATGGTGGCGCACCCATCCGGTTGAAACCACCATGTTTATGCGCTTAGATTATTGGGCCGATACCCATTCGCCGATTCAACATGAATGGCGTGATTATGATCAAATCAGTGATTATATGAAGCAAGCGATTATTGCAGCAGAAGATGGCAAATTTATGCAGCATCAAGGTTTTGACTTTGAAGGCATGCAAAATGCTTTATCGCGCAATAAAGATCAAGGCAAAGTGGTGGCAGGGGGCTCAACCATTTCCCAGCAACTGGCAAAAAACCTATTTTTATACAATAAGCGTTCTTTTGTGCGTAAAGGTCAAGAAGCAGTGGCAACGTTTATGATGGAACGCATGTGGAGCAAGCAACGCATTTTAGAAGTGTATTTAAACTCGGTGGAATTTGGCGACAATATTTATGGTATTGAAGCGGCTACCCAGCATTATTTTGGCAAAAGCTCGCGTAGCTTAACCCGTGAACAAGCGGTGTTTTTGGCATCAATTTTACCTAATCCTAAATATTATCAGCAGCATCGTAATGATTCAGGTTTAAATGCACGTAAACGTATGATTCGTAAATATATGCGCTATAGCCAAATTCCTTAAGATTTAACTGTTGTAAAAAAGCGCACATTTGGGCGCTTTTTTTTATCAAAACGTCATAAATTTCAAGCATACTAGGGTCAAAGATCACTTTAAAAATATAGGCCGAGTTGACGTATGACGACTTCAGTAGATACCTTGCCCACTCCTGCGGATTATAGCTATAACGACCGCTATATTAACCGTGAACTTTCCATTTTAGATTTCCATCTGCGCGTACTTGAACAAGCAGTAGATCCCTTGCATCCGTTGCTTGAGCGCATGAATTTCTTATTGATTTTTTCACGTAACCTAGATGAATTCTTTGAAATTCGTGTTGCAGGTTTAATGGAGCAACTGGATTTAGGCAATGAAAGCTTAAGTCCTGATGGTTTAACCCCAAAACAAGTCTTAGATCAGATTTCTAAAACCGCACATGAAGCCATCGAACGTCAATATCGTATTTTAAACCAAGAAATTTTACCTAAATTACGTGATGAAGATATTTGCTTTTTACGCCGTGGTGAACTCACCCCTGCGCAATCAGCATGGGTGAAAAAATACTTCCAAGAACAAGTAGCACCAGTTTTAACGCCAATTAGTTTAGACCCTGCGCATCCATTTCCACGTTTGGTCAATAAATCACTTAACTTTATTGTGACCTTAGAAGGTAAAGACGCCTTTGGTCGTCAAATTGATTTGGCTGTTGTGCCTGCACCGCGTTCATTGCCGCGTGTGGTACGTCTACCGGATGAACTAACCGGTGGTAAAGAACACCATGTGATGTTATCTGCCATTATTCATGAACATGTGTCTGATTTATTCCCCGGCATGACTGCAACGGGTTGTTATCAATTCCGTGTTACGCGTAACGCCGATTTAGCTTTAAATGAAGACGTAGAAGATTTAGCCAAAGCCTTAAAAGGCGAGTTAAGTTCACGTCGTTTTGGTCGTGCAGTACGTTTAGAAGTTACAGAAAATTGTCCAAAAAATATTTATGAATATTTGCTCAATGAGTTTGATTTAGAACATGAGCAACTTTATAAAGTGGATGGGCCTGTTAATTTAGCGCGGTTACTGTCTAATTTTAAACGTCCACATTTACGTTATGACACGCATGTACCGGTGATTCCAAAAGTACTCAAAAAATCTGAAAACACCTTTAGCGCGATGCAAAAACAAGACATTTTGTTGCACCATCCGTTTGAATCTTTCTCGCCGGTGATTTCGCTATTACGTGAAGCTGCACGCGATCCGCAAGTCTTAGCCATTAAACAAACTTTGTATCGTAGTGGGCCGGATTCTGAAATTGTTCAAGTTTTAGCAGAAGCCGCACGTAATGGTAAAGAAGTCACTGCGGTGATTGAGCTACGTGCCCGTTTTGATGAAGAATCCAATATTGCCGTGGCCAATGTATTACAAGAAGCGGGTGCTGTGGTGGTATATGGCATTGTAGGCTATAAAACCCATGCCAAAATGATTTTAATTGTTCGCCGTGAAAACAATAAATTGGTGCGTTATGTGCATTTAGGTACCGGTAACTATCATGCGGGTAATGCACGCATTTATACCGATTATGGCCTAATGACCACCGATAAAGACTTATGTGAAGATGTGCATCGCATTTTCCAAGAGTTAACTGGTATGGGTAAAATGGCAAAACTGAAAAAGTTATTGCATGCACCATTTACCTTACATGCACAGTTGGTACATTTTATTGACGATGAAATTGCCAATGCCAAAGCGGGCAAGCCGGCACAAATTATCGTCAAAGTGAATGCTTTAACCGAAGTTGAATTAATCAATAAACTTTATGAAGCATCACAAGCCGGTGTGCAAATTGATTTGATTATTCGTTCAATTTGCTGTTTACGCCCAGGGTTAAAAGGCTTATCAGAAAATATTCGTGTACGTTCCATTGTTGGACGTTTTTTAGAACATACGCGTGTGTATTACTTTAGCAACAATGGCGATGCGCGTTTGTATTGCTCAAGTGCCGATTGGATGGATCGTAACTTATTTAACCGTGTCGAGGCTTGCTTCCCAGTTGAAGATCCTGTGCTAAAAAAACGTATTTACCAACAAGGTTTAGTCAATTATTTACAAGACAATCAACATGCGTGGGATTTACAAAGCGATGGCACATGGGTGCGCTTGATCAAGCCGGCGACTGAAAAAGCCCATAATGCACAGCGCATTTTGATTGAACAAATTCAATCTTAAGATGTAATAAAATCATCAGGCTTGGGCGACAGCAAGCCTGATCAAAGGCCTAAAAAAAGGAGCATGAAGCTCCTTTTTTTTGCAGTAAAATTAGCGTAAATCTTGGGTGACTTTTTGCAAAATCTGTAACAACACATCAAATTCACTTTGCAGTGGTGTGCTTTTACGGGTCACTAAAGCCAATGTACGGCTAGGACCTGCTTCAATCGGTTTAACACTTAACTCAGGATTGGCTTTGATCATAGTGGTATGTACTGCAATTGCAGGCAATAAAGTAAAGCCCAAGTTTGCCGACACCATTTCCACTAAAGTTGGCAATGAGCTTGCTTTTAAACGATGATCATTTTTACGCTCGCCAATTGGGCAAGCACTTAACGTATGATCACGTAAACAATGACCTTCTTCTAGCAACATCAAACGCGATAAATCGAGTTGATCAAGAGAATTGGCATTTAAAGCATGTTGATCGGCTTTGTTACACACTAAATACAAGCTTTCGCGTGCCACTTCAGCCACTTTTAAACCACGGGTATCAAATGGCAGTGCGAGCACCACCATATCTAAATTGCCGTGTTCTAATTTTTCAACGATTTTTTCGCTTTGGGCTTCGTGCAAATGCAACTGAATTTTTGGCAGTTGTTTATGTACTTCATCTAACAGTTGCGCCAAGATAAATGGGGCAATGGTGGGAATAATACCTAAATGTAAGTCGCCGGTTAGCGGCTCACTC
Organism: uncultured Acinetobacter sp.; assembly: GCF_947626835.1. Taxonomy (GTDB): domain Bacteria; phylum Pseudomonadota; class Gammaproteobacteria; order Pseudomonadales; family Moraxellaceae; genus Acinetobacter. The sequence continues at coordinate 22,989 of NZ_CANQTS010000027.1, forward strand.
ATCTCACGGCTTAAACGCATTAAGTCTTGAGCATCAGCCAGTAGAACACGCGCGCGTGCTACCACTTGTTCACCGAGTGGGGTTAAACGCACATTTTGACGATCACGTTCAACCAGCACGCCACCAAGTAAGCGCTCAAGTTCCATGATCCCGCCCGACAAAGTCGATTGCGTCACAAAAGAACGACGCGCTGCTTCAGTAAAGTGCAGTGTTTCAGACAGTGTAACAAGGTATGACAGCTGTCTTAAGGATGGTAATGCAGCCATAGTGTCCTAATTAGATTTAAAGTGATGAGCAAATAATCCGCTAAGATAAGGAATAAAATGCGGTGGGATATCATGCCCCATTCCTTCAATTAATTCAAATCTAGCGCCTGAGATTGCTTTAGCAATGGCCTTACCATGCGCTGGTGGCAACAGACGATCACGCGACCCATGAACCACTAAGGTTGCTTGATGAATTTGCTGATCCAGTTTAAGTAAAGAGCCGGTACATAATATTGCGAAAAACTGTTGAAGTACACCAGTCGGATAATAACTTCGTTGATAGAGCTTTCGCACCGCTTGTGCTGCCTCGACATGGTTTAAATAACCCGGCGAGCCAATGATTTTAAAAATCTGTAGGTTATGATCAATAATAGCATCTTCATCATCAGATTTGGGGCGTGCAATTAAACTAAATAGCTGCTTTGGGAAAGGTGGTGGTAATAAAGGTTGATTATTACTGCTAAATAGCAACCCCAAAGCACGTACTTGTTCAGGATAACGTGCCGCCAAAATCTGCGCGATCATGCCACCCATTGATGCCCCTAAGACATAGACTTGGCCAAGTTGCATTTTTTCAATTAATAATGCCACGTCATCAGCCATGTCATATAGATTATAAGGCGCACCTTGATTTTCTAAGCCTAAAGCAAAACGTCCCATCAGTTTCGCTATGCTCAAAGGCGGGCCTTGATGATGAATTTTTGAGGATAAACCAATATCACGGTTGTCAAAGCGTATGACCCGAAAACCTTGATCGATGAGTGATTTACAAAAAAAATCTGGCCAATAGAGTAATTGTGCGCCCAAACCCATAATTAACAGTAAAACTGGATCATCAGCTTTGCCACCCACTTCTACATGCAGCTCAATCCCATTGCCTAAATTAACTTTGGTTTCTTGCATAAATGCAGTATAGGGTGAAGCTTTAAACTCAAGCGCACAACTCATACCCAACTTCCTATTGTGCTTGGGCAGGAATTAGATCCGGCACCAATTTGGTTAAACTCAAGCGTTGTTTGGCTGCTGTTGGCCCAAGTAACACAAAACCACGCAACGTATGCTGATGATCGAATGCTTGCGCAATTAAACCATCTTCTTGTGGCTCAATTTTCCATGTTACATCAACATCTTGTGGGACAGGCAACACCGTTAACGGTGCGGCAGGTGTTTTAACCGCAACAGGCATGGCAGGGTAGTGCACATGGGTTGGGTGACCGCTTAAGGTTTTTGCTAAAGCACGCGCTTGTTGCATAATTGGCATGACATACGGTAATAACGTACCGTTGACCTCGGCACAATCACCTACCGCATAAATATGCTCTGCACTGGTTTGCAGTTGCGTATCGGTAAGAATCCCACGATTTACTTGCAAACCTGCATCTTGTGCAAGCTCGCTATTGGCACGTAAACCAATGGCTGATAGCACCATATCTGCTTGTAACGTTTTACCATTGGCAAGCGTCACATGATAACCATGACTTTCTAGATCAATTGAAGTCACTGTTGTGCCCAATTCAAACTCAATGCCGGCTGCTTGTAATTTGCTTTGGAACTGTGTAGCTACATCTTGAGGTAATAAACGTGCCAGTGCTTGCTCGGCTATATCAATCACAGTAGCTTGATAACCGCTTTGCTGTAAATCATTGGCAAATTCACAGCCAATTAAACCTGCACCTAAAATGGCAACCCGTTGCGCAGCTTTTTGATCAAGCTCGCCACGAAATGCGGTGTAATCATTTAAGTTATTCACCACATGAACTTGCGCAGTAGCATTACCTTGTAGCGCTGCACGAATGGGTGTGGCACCTAGAGCCAGCACCAACTTTGCATAGGCTTGTGTGCTTGGTTGTCCGTCACACTCAAGCTCAAGTACCTGTTGTTCGGCATCAATAGCTTTTACCCAAGTATTTGCCATAATGTGCATATTGAGTTGAGTACTCATTTTTTCTGCATCACCCAATGCAATTTGTCCAGGGGCTTTGTTGCCCACTAAAGCATTAGATAAGGTTGGTTTTGCATAGTTGCGTGCGTCATCGGCACAAATCATCACAAGTGCAGTATTTTGGTCGATTTTACGAAATTCACGTGCCACAGCATAAGCGGCCATACCTGAACCAATGATGACGATGGGATGCATACATTAATCTCTCTATATAGATAAAAATCAAAAAAAGACCATCGAAATGGTCTTTTTTTATGGTTTAAAGCTCAACCATTTCAAAATCAGCTTTAGACACACCACAATCTGGGCAAGTCCAATCCTCTGGAATATCATCCCATAAAGTACCGGCTACAATACCATCTTCAGGCCAACCTTGTGCTTCGTCGTAAATCCAGCCACATACGATGCATTGATATTTTTTCATCTGACTCTCCACTGCTGACCAACATAGGGTCAGCAAAAAATAAACACGCTGATTATAAGGTGATTTCGCTAAATTCTGACGTGCTTGCCCTATCAAAGTAAAGTAAATATACGTGTAGATTGTATTTTGCTGCAAAAATAAAAAGCGCTTATAGTTTTTTATCCATCACACACAGCCAAGCCTAAAACCACCAAGACATTAAGTCTCACTAGACTAAAGTCGCGCAGCAAAATAAGGCTAAATTGGTTATTATAAGATCATAGTAGTCTATACTTAATATTTAATAAAAAAATAGTAATTAAAAAACAAAAACTTATACAAAAACGCTGTTTTTTAATTGAGCGCTTTAGGCTGTAATTGGCTAGCCTTGCTTTTTAATTGCGGTTAAAATTCCACACGTTCTTTCTGATTACTGATTATTTCTCCCATGAGCAATTTGTCTACAACGTTGTGGTCTCATATTCGTACGGTTCAAGATTTCCCAAAACCTGGGATTAAATTTTTTGATCTCACTCCATTATTTATGAGCAACCTTGAGCCGTTAACAGATGCTTTAATCGCCAGTATTCCGGCTGAAAAACTCGCTGAAGTGGATAGCTTTGTTGCTGTAGAAGCGCGTGGCTTTGTATTGGCAAGCTTATTGGCACAGCGTTTAGGCAAAGGTTTAGTGCTTGTACGTAAAGCAGGTAAGTTACCGCCACCTGTGGTTGGTGTAGGCTATAGTTTGGAATACGGCTTAGATCGTTTAGAAATGTCGGCTGAAGTACCGGCTCAGAAAGTGATTATTGTGGATGATGTATTGGCGACAGGCGGTACATTAAAAGCAGTTAAACAACTGGCTGAAAAATGTAATCACCACATTTTAGGTGCAAGCATTTTCTTAGATTTACCAGACTTACATGCTGATTTAGGTTTAACCATTTGGTCAGTATTAGATGATAAATCACAGCCACAACAAGATGTTGCTTAAGATTTAGCATGAAAAAGCCTTGGATGATCCAAGGCTTTTTTTATGTGTGTTGTAAAAGTTTGATTTGTTCAATCAAGACATTTAAATTTTCAGGACGGGCTAAACGGTGATGCCCACCTGCTACCGCTGCCACTTGCATATACGGTTCAAGCTGTGCATTGACGGCATGCATATCTAAAATCTCATCATCCAATTCTAAATAAGCCAATTGCAAAATATCGTGCTCAAGTTCTTGTTCGGTAATCGCAGGATAATCGGCACGAAAAGAAGGGCTTAAACTTGGATTGGCAATAATGGCCGGAATTTTTGACCACAATGACATTTTAAGCGCCCAATACCCGCCTAAACTGTGTCCTACAATCAGTGTGGGTTTAAGCGTGCGAATTAGTTCTTGATAAAGCGCATATACGCTTTGAAAGCTTAAAGCACGATAGTCAACAGTCACACAGAATTTATTATTAGAATCAATTGCATGGAATTTGCTTGACGCTTTGGATGAGTCAAGACCATGAAAAAATAAAATTTTAGGGGCGGGCATTGTGATCTCAATCCAAAATATGTGATTGTTCATTTATTTATTTGTGCTTATTTTAAGCCAATTCTTATGCTGAAGAAGTTCACATTTGGTCTTATAGACTTTAGCCCAAGCAAATTTTTGCATGCATGTCGAGGAACTCTTACGCAAATTCTTGTAAATCTGCTATGCTATGCAACTTCTATTTTATTCGCTATTTCGAGGCAGAGATGACGCAACAAAACGCTCAGTCGACTTCTGAACAAACTATTTCCGAAAACGATTTAATTGCACAGCGTCATGCCAAGTTAAAACAAATTCAAGACAAGGCACAACAAACTGGTACGAGCCCTTGGCCAAATACCTTTAAACGCGAACATTACGCACAAGATTTACAAGATCAATTTGCTGAGGTGTCAAAAGAAGACATCGAAGCAGGTGACAAAGTCTATGTATCGGTTGCAGGTCGTGTGATGCTCAACCGTGGTTCATTTATTGTCATTCAAGACATGACGGGCCGTATTCAGCTTTATGTGGCACGTAAAGAACTCGATGAAGACACTGTTGCAACGATTAAAGGTCTAGATTTAGGCGATATCATTGCAGTCAAAGGCTATATCGGTCGTTCTGGTAAAGGGGATTTGTACGTTCATATCGAACACTTTGAACTGTTAACCAAATCATTGCGTCCATTACCGGATAAATTCCATGGTTTAACCGATACAGAAGTTAAATATCGTAAGCGTTATTTAGACTTGATCGTTAACGAAGAAACACGTAAGACTTTTGAAATTCGTGCCCAAGTGGTGGCAGGGATTCGTGCGTTCTTAAATGATCGTCGTTTTATGGAAGTTGAAACGCCAATGATGCATGTGATTCCAGGTGGTGCGTCTGCGCGTCCATTTGAAACGCATCATAATGCTTTAGACATGCCATTGTTTTTACGTATTGCACCAGAACTTTACTTAAAGCGTTTAGTGGTGGGTGGTTTTGAACGTGTATTTGAGATTAACCGTAACTTCCGTAACGAAGGGGTATCGACACGTCATAACCCAGAATTCACCATGATTGAATTCTACCAAGCCTATGCAGATTACAAAGATTTAATGGAACTGACCGAGCAAATGCTTGAAAAGTTAGCGATTGATATCTTAGGTTCAACTGATGTGCCATATGGCGATGAAGTGTATAGCTTTAAAGGTCCATTCAAAAAAATCTCAATGTTTGATGCAATTTTAGAGCATAACCCACAGTTTAGCCCTGAAAACGTCAATGACCGTGATTTCCTTGCAAAATTTGTTCAAGAAGAACTCAAAGAGCAAGTTAAACCAGGCTTTGGTTTAGGTAAATTACAAACTATCGTGTTTGAAGAAACTGTAGAAACCAAACTGCGTCAGCCAACTTTTATTACTGAATACCCAGCTGAAACTTCACCACTTGCACGTCGTAATGATGATAATCCACACATTACCGACCGTTTCGAGTTCTTTATTGGTGGTCGTGAGTTAGCCAATGGCTTCTCAGAGTTAAATGACCCGATTGACCAAGCAGAACGCTTCCAAGCGCAAGTAGATGAAAAAGAAGCAGGTGACGACGAAGCGATGCATTACGATGCAGACTTTGTTGAAGCATTAGAATATGGTTTACCGCCAACAGCAGGTCAAGGCATCGGTATCGATCGCTTGGTGATGTTGTTTGCGAATGCGCCAAGTATTCGTGATGTGATTTTATTCCCACATATGCGTCATAAAAATGCTTAATATTTAAGCTTTAAGAAAACCCGCCAAGTGCGGGTTTTTTTTATATGTTCCTAAAACTGTTTCAAAATAAGCTGTTGTTTGGGTTGTAAAGCTTATGTAGTGCTTTTGTGTTGAATTTTATTATAAAGTGTAAATAAATAAACTATTAAGATTAACTTTAATAACAATGTAAGCAGTTTAATTATTTTGATGATCCATCTATGTTAAAAAAATGGCTAATCGCTGCTGTCAGTTTGGGTTGTATGACGTTCACGCCACTTTATGCACAAGGCATTGTGTTGAATGATGAGCAGTTACGTCAAGATTTAAATTGGCTGAATCAACAAGGCGTGATTCAAATCAGTACCTCGATGTGGCCATTAAGTGCTGATGAGATTGAGCATGCTTTAGAAACAGCTAAAATTCAGAATTCAAGTCAGGAAAAAGTCATTGATGCTGTAAAAATTGCCTTAAAACAAGACAATATTCCCCTAACATTAGGTGTTTTTGCAGAAAGTGAGCAGAAAAATTTACCACAAACTTTTGCTGATGATGTCAAGGCTCAGTATCAAGTGAGAATCGAGGGTAATGCCGGTAGTGACAATTGGGATGCCAAATTACGTATCAACGCTGAAAAAGATCTGCAAATTGATCATGGTCAAGAGTTGAATTTAGAAGGGTCTTATTTAGCAGGCAAACTGTGGAATCAATGGTTGATTGCAGGTCAAATTCCAACCTATTGGGGGCCGGGGCATGAAGGGAGTCTTATCCGTGGTGATGCGAGTCGTCCAATTTATGGCTTGACCATGCAACGCGCCGAACAACATTCATTTGAAACGCCATGGTTGTCATGGTTGGGTCTTTGGCAATATCAAGCTTTTGCAGGTCAGTTAGATGATTATCAGGCGATTCCTAAGGCCAAACTCATTGGCTTGCGTTTGACTGCACAGCCGCTCCCTTATTTAGAGCTTGCAGCATCACGTAGCTTGCAATGGGGGGTGAGGGGCGTCCAGAGAGTATGAATTCACTTTGGGATGCTTTATTGGGCAATAAAGATAATGGTGGCACAGGTGAACCTGATCCGTCTAATCAAATTGCAGGTTTTGATGCACGTTTAAATCTTCAGACGCTAATCAATCAGCCTGTCAGTTTATATGGACAGTATGTCGGTGAGGATGAAGCGGGTTTACTGCCTGCGAAAAAAATGTATTTAGCAGGTGTTGATTATTCATCAAGTTTTAAGCAGCGACCTTATCAAGTGTATGCCGAATGGGCGGATACGCGTACCAATGGTGAAGTACGTGGTATTTCTTACAATCATAGCTTGTACACCGATGGTTACTATCAACATGGCTTTTCTTTAGGGCATGGTTTAGGTGGCGATGCACAGATGTTCTCTGTCGGTGGGCATATGCATCTTGACCCAAAGAATCGTATTAATGCTAAATTACTCGCAGCGAAAGTCAATCAATCGAATCGTGATACCAATCAAGCTTTTTTAGTGGAAGATACTATTCGTGCACTTGATGTGAGTTGGCAGCATCAACTGCGTGCAGATCTGCCTTTAAAACTAAACGCATGGCTAACGACTCTGATACAAATGTTCAGGATGCAGGCGCATCACTTGGCATTGAGATTCCTTTAGACAGTCGTTTATTGAAATATTAAAAAAAAGCCCCTAAAGGGGCTTTTTTTAAAGTAGAGCGGTTTGAATACGCACTTTCATATCTAAACTTTGCTGCACAATATAGTCTTTAATCCATTGCACTTGCTGACCGCGTGGATTGGTTTTAGTCGCAGTCTGAATAAAATTGAGTTCAGGACGACTAAAAAGTTGCTCTTGAATGGCTTGCTCAAGTTGTGCCGAGTTGGAAAACAGCGGTAATTCGACCAAATAAAATGCTTTAGGGTAATTATAAAATGCATAAAGTAAATTAAAGGCCTTTTGTTCGCCTTTTAAATTGCCTGCGCCAATTTCATAACCACGGTCTTGGTTACTATGGGTCGCACCAATCAGAAATTTAAGCTGATTGCCATCGAGTTTGACTGCAAACTGTAAACCAATTTGATCACTGGTGGTTTCGTGTTGGGCAAAAAAGCTTAATGTTTCGCCTTGATCGGTTAAAGGTTCTTGTAAAACTAAAATATGTTGTTGGTGTTGATAAATAAAGCCTGCCAAATGCGCAGCTTCAATACGTTGTTTTAAAGTTTCAACTGAATAGTTCATCATGAGAGAAGATAGCATATAAGCCAAGATAAAGTTTAATGTAGGCAGATTTTCAGGCTTTGCCAACAGTTTTTATGCGAAACATTGAGAGTTTTTTACGCTTAAATCAGTGAAATATTCACTTAATAAAATTAAGTCAAATGAATAGGGGAAAGCTGAACCATTGCTATAATAACCTGAGTTCGATATAAAAAAAGAGTAGAAAAAAAGCCCTGTTTTTGTAACATATTGGTTCTCAAGACAAAAT
>NZ_CANQTS010000028.1 GCF_947626835.1 uncultured Acinetobacter sp.
TTTGTGTGTAGGCTTCTTCATTTGAAAATTATATCGCTGAAAAAGCCTTTACAGATAGGTTTGTGCAACAAAGCCTTTTTAAAGCCACATTCATAATACAAATCATGACGATCTTTTTTAGGATAAAGTTTAAGCAATTCTAGAATTGAGGGGTGTACCAATTCATTTAGAACCGTAAGTGATTTATAACGTAATGTACTCTTCGATAGCTTATGATTTTCTTGATTATTTAACCAATTTGAAATAACTTTTATGCAAGTATCAATATATTTAGAATTGTCTTTGATAGCATAATAGTAAGCATATATTCCTATTAAAAAATTATGCTGAGTAAGTAATTCAAGTCTTTCAATGTTTAATAAGGATAAATAACAGGATAGTCCCAATGCTTCTGAGAAATAGGGATCAGTCAAAAATTCTAAATATTCATCTTTTTCTAAAAAATCCTGTATAGCTTGAGCCATGAGCAGAAATTTAATCTTGTCATGACGAAAGATAATAATATTTTGTTCATCAAGTCTTATAATTTGTCCATCATCGAGTATATTCCGTAGATCTGACCTTTCCTCACGATCTAAAAATCCAGATAATTGAATTATATTGATTTTATCAATCTTATTTAAAACCAAATATGAAATACTTTTTGAAAGAGTTATTTCAAGATCATTACAAAATTTTTCTTTTGCATATGCAATATTTTCTAGTGTTGTTGAAATAAATTTTTCAATAATTTTATCATTTTTTTTAGTTTCCTTAAAATCAACTAAAGCCAAAAGCAAGGGATCATTGCCAACGTTCCTTGCAATACTTTTTAATGTCAACTCATCAATATTTAGGTTTTCTGATTTACATCTTTTTTGTAATGCCTCTAATGCTTGCTCATCTGTGTAATTATCTAAATAAATATATGAAAATCCGTTTTTAGATAATTCTTCTTTGAGCTTGAGTGAAAGTATGCTTAGTTTTTGATACCAAACAGGACACAAGATATTTATTCTTTTTTCATTGCTTGCCCATGAGCTAATTTTTTCAATTAGTTGTTCGGTATTATTTATATTGTTAATATCCTCAATTAAAATGATTAAAGGGTTTTCCACAGAACATAAATCTAAAGCCTTTCTACCACATCCTTTAATTAAGCGACCTGAATATCTTTGTAGCTCTTTTTCAATAGCTTCATCTAAGTTTAAAGAATTTTGTATGTTTTCTTCCCTCAATACTAAAATCGAATGCCCTTTATCTAACTTTTTTAGAATAAAGTTCGTACAAATAGTAGTTTTACCTGAACCAGAGGTTCCAATTACTAAATTCAAATTTTGAAATTTTATGTCATCACGTTCAACGAATAAGTCTTGTTTAAAATTAAGATGTACAGTACTTAAAGTGCCTATTCTTAAGAGTTCTTCATGAGATAGAACAGTAGGCAAAACACCAAAATATTTATGACGAATTGTTTGACCATTCGGATCAATATCTAAAAATGAAGAAATTCTAGAGTTTGACCATATTTCTAATTCAATATCATGTTGTGAAGCAAGCTGATGTGCTTTTATACGTATTTCTTGAGGCTCATCACTATTACACATCAAGGCTAACCTTGCTTTTAAATCAGGATTTCCTTGCCTAATTTTAACTAACTCTTTAATTGCTTTTACTAAGTCACCATCACTTCCTGTGGGTTTACTACCTTTTTTTCTCGGTGTAACTGTGTCTAAATCTCTCAACCATTTGGTTTCTAAATCATTACGTGATGTTGTTGTATGTGCTACTGCAACAACCTTTGCTTCGCCGTTGACATAACACCAACCTACATTATCCAATGGTGCTTTAATTGTTTTACCTTGCGGATTCATACCCTGATGAGAAATACTCTTATAAATCTCAGGTTCAGCAAATCTAAGCACATCAGATGCTAATCTTTCGAATAATCCTGCATCAGTAATATTTGCTAGAGCACTATTGGTTTCATTCATAGTCTAGATTTGAATAATTCATATATTTTTCATTAGTATAATAAAAAACCGCCCTTACGGACGGTCTTTTTTATATCTATCTCATCAAGCTACCGGCGCCAATGTAAACAATACCTGCCCCGTTTTCACCGTTTGCCCTTTTTCAATGGTAATCGCTTCAACCTTCATACGCTCAGGCGCAATAATTGGAATCTCGATTTTCATCGCTTCAATCACGGCAAGCGTTGCGCCTTCTTCCACAATATCACCTGACTGACATTCAATTTTCCAAATTGAACCCGGCATATGCGATTCCACCGCACAGCCACCTTCAGGCACTTCTACGCCTTCACCATCATCCACAGCATCTAAACTTTCAGAGACATATTCTGCAAGTCCTGCCTCATGCCAACGACGACGTTCTGCATCAAAATTAGCTTGTTGCACTGACTTAAATGCTGAAATGGATGCTTGGTTTTCAGTTAAGAAGTCGTTGTACTCTTTTAAGTTTAATACACCTTCTTCAATACGCAATTTTAAGCGACCTGCTTTAAAGTCCTCACGCATCTGCATGAGTTCCTCTTCAGACACTTCATAGAATTTAATTTGGTCAAAGAAGCGCAGTAACCACGGTTTGCCTTGCTCAAAATCGGCATTTTTACGGTAGCGTGACCACATTTGCGTGGTACGACCAACAAACTGATAGCCTCCCGGACCTTCCATGCCGTAGACGCACATATAAGCACCACCAATCCCCACGGCATTTTCAGGAGTCCATGTCCGTGCAGGGTTATATTTTGTCGTCACCAAACGCTGACGCGGATCAAGTGGTGTTGCCACAGGTGCACCAAGGTATACATCGCCCAAGCCCATCACCAAATAACTCGCGTTATACACCACATCTTTTACGGCTTGTTTATCTTTTAAACCATTAATACGACGAATAAATTCGATATTGTCCGGACACCATGGTGCATCAGGACGCACGGTTTGCATATAGCGTTCCGTTGCCAATTGCGTTTGTGAATCTTCCCAAGCCAGCGGTAAATACACCGTACGTGATGGCACTTGCATTTGCGTCACATCGGGCAGTTCAGCTTCTGCTACTTGCAATAAACGCAGTAAATCCAGTTGATCGATTTTTAATGAGTCAAAATGAATTTGTAGAGAACGAATGCCCGGTGTCAGGTCGATGATGCCCTGAATATTTTGCTTTTCAACCCATTGCATAAGCGCATGAATACGGAAACGTAAGTTCAGATCAAGTACCAAATCGCCATATTCCAGTAGCATATAGTTGTTACCGGCAGGACGATACACCACATCAGGCGCACCATTTTCGCCTTTTAATACATCCAACACGGCATTTTTTAAGGTCGAAAGTTCAGGATAGAACGACTCATCAAATGCCACCGCTTGTGTATCTGATGTTTCTAGTTGCGCATGATATTTTTCATTGAGTACTTTGGCTTGGGTGTAGCTCACAGGGACAAATTTCACTTTGTCACCGGCTTTAAGCTGTCCCAATTTCCAAAGCTCAGAATGAATCACCACCGCAGGACAAACAAAGCCACCGAGACTTGGACCATCTGGACCAAGAATAATCGGCATATCACCAGTGAAATCAATCGCACCAATGGCATAGGCATTGTCGTGAATATTGGATGGATGCAGACCTGCTTCACCACCATCCTCACGCGCCCATTCCGGTTTTGGACCAATCAAACGGATACCGGTACGGCTTGAGTTAAAGTGAATCTCAAAGGTATTGGCAAAGAAAGTATCAATATCATTTTTAGTAAAGAAATCAGGCGCACCATGCGGGCCATACATCACCGCAATTTCCCATTCATGGCTAAATGACGGCACTTGTTCAGCTGCAAGGCTTTTCACTTCATCACTTGTAAATGCGGTGATTGGCAGCATATCGCCAATCAGTAAGTTACGCCCTGCATGACCACCAAACTGACCCAAAGTAAAGGTCGCTTGTGAGCCTAGATACTCAGGTACATTCAAACCACCTTTAATACCAATATAGGTACGGCAACCTGTCGCGATTTTTCCACATTTTAGCACCTGACCTTTACGCACATTGACGGTTTGCCACATTGGTACAGACACGCCATCTAGTGTTGATGGCATATCGCCACCGGCAAGCACAATTTGGCTATCACAATGGAATTTTAACGTCGGCCCTTGTAGCGTACATTCAAGCCCTGCGGTGTTATAGGCATTGCCAAGCAATTGGTTTGCAACATTCAGCGATAATGGATCAATCGCACCGGATGGTGGCACACCGACATCCCAATAGCCCAAACGCCCTGTCACATCTTGCACGGCGGTTTGAATACCGGCTTGTAACACTTCAATCTTTTGAGTTTTCCATTCAAAAGTATTTAAGAAACGTGTGGTTTGCGTGCCCGCTTTAAATACATCACAGTCGATGATGTTTTGTAGATATTCAAGATTGGTTTCAATCCCTGCAACTGAGGTTTTTGCCAAAGTATCCGTCATGGCTTGAATGGCAGAAGCACGAGTCTCGTTCGTTACAATGATTTTGGCAATCATCGGGTCATAGAATGAGGATACATTGGAACCTGTTTCGACCCATGTTTCATTACGTGCATTGGCATCCAATTCAACATGCGTTAAAAGCCCTGCACTTGGTTGGAAGTTTTTGATTGGATCTTCAGCGTACAGACGCACTTGAATAGAATGACCTTTCGATTCTAATGGTTCAGTTGGCGCAGTCCAGTCACCGCTTGCCAATGTCACCATCCATTCCACCAAGTCCACACCAAAGACTTGCTCGGTCACACCATGTTCTACTTGTAGACGGGTGTTCACTTCCAAGAAATAGAATTCTTGCGTGTCGGTATCCATCACAAACTCAACCGTACCGGCGGAACGGTAGTTCACCGATTGCATGAGTTGAATGGCAACATTTTGGATGTAGGCACGCTGTTCATCATTGATATGCGGTGCTGGGGTTTCCTCAATCACTTTTTGGTTACGACGTTGTACCGAGCAATCACGCTCACCGAGCGCAATCACTTGACCTTTGCCATCACCAAAAATTTGCACTTCAATATGACGGGCATTTTGCACGAATTTTTCAAGATACAAACCTGCATCTTTAAAATTGGCTTGCGCTAAATAAGATACAGTTGCATAAGCATCTTTCAGCTCTGCTTCGTTCCAGACCAAACGCATGCCAATCCCACCACCACCTGCCGTACTTTTCAGCATCACAGGATAGCCAATACGATTGGCCTCAAACAGTGCTTCTGCTTCATCTGCAAGCAATTGACTGCCCGGTAATAATGGTACATTGGCTTGAATTGCAAGCTCACGTGCGGTGTGTTTTAAACCAAATGCACGCATTTGTGCAGAGTTTGGTCCAATAAAAACGATGCGTTGTGATTCACATAAGTCGCAGAATTCAGCATTTTCAGACAAGAAACCATAACCCGGATGGATCGCTTGCGCGCCGGTTTGTTTGGCCACTTCTAAAATTTTATCGACATTTAAATAGCTTTGACTCGCTGGTGATTCGCCGATATACACTGCTTCATCCGCTAAGGTCACATGAAGAGAGTCACGATCGGCTTCCGAATAGACTACAACCGATTGGATGCCTAATTTTTTTAATGTACGAATGACACGACATGCAATTGCACCACGATTGGCGATTAAAACTTTATTAAACATGTGATGCATCCTCGCCTTCACGGATGATCAATTGAATTTTGGTTGGGTTATAGGCATTACATGGGTTATTCAGTTGTGGGCAGTTAGAGATCAGCACAATCAAGTCCATCTCGGCTTTAATTTCCACATATTTACCCGGTGCAGAAATACCATCATCAAACTTTAAATGACCCTCAGATGTCACAGGTACATTCATAAAGAAATTAATGTTTGGACCGATATGACGCACGTTTAAGCCATGTCTTTTGGCAATTGGATGCTGAGAGAGCGCAATCATGAAATTGTTACGACAACTGTGCATGGGGTATGTGTCATGTGCATAACGCACCGTGTTACTTTCACATGAACATGCCCCGCCTAAAGTATCGTGACGACCACAGTTGTCATCATGAATGCTGGCAATTTTATTGCCAAAGTTTGTGTATAACGTTGTGCCTTTTTCTAAATAGATCTGTTGATTGATGGCTAAGGTATCGGTTGCGCTATAACGCTCTTCAGGGTTTGAAGCAGAGATGAATAACGTATCGACCGCTTGGTTGCCCTCTAAATCCACGATACGGAAATATTGCCCCTTTTTGACTTCGCACATCCATGCTTCACCGGCAGGACACACTTCGCTTAATACTGACTCTTCTAACTTCACAAGTGCAGTCATGTTGTATTCCCCCAATTAAGCGCTGAGTTGGTTGAACTTTAGAAAAGAGATTTAAAGTACTGCTGAGGTCTGTTGCCGATAAGCCAAATTTGGTCATTTCTAGCAGTAAGCTGTCTTTGCCGTTGCGGTACATGTCATTACGTGCATCTTGAAACGTCTGTTGACCAAACTGTTTTTCGATTAGTTGTACGGTGCTTGGTGCGCAGAATGCGTCATTCCAACCGTGGTCATCTTTGACAATGGAAATCATCGCTCGACCCAGATCAGAGGCAAGAATATGCCCTGTACTTAAAAAAGCCGTATGTTGCCCTTTTAAGCTGTCTGGCATGTTGTAGCGTTCGAGTTTATCTTCTGAATTTAAACAGTAAAATGCCACATTGGCATTTTGACCTAAGGATTGTAGTTGTAATACTGCGCCACGTTGAATGCGTGCTGACCAGTGATGTCCACCCGGTAAACGTTCAGTCCAAAGGACGTGATCTTCGTGATAAGTTATTGTGCTCATATGCATCTACCCCAAGCTTTTAACGGTTTACCTCCCGGGCTTTTATCCCTCCGTGTAGCGAGCGGTGTTTCCTTTCGCCGTGAACTCTCGGTCGCAGACCTACACGAATCTTCATGTATCGGAACCCTAGATCACTTTATGATGACGTTGATAGATGCAAAGGCTATGCCAGTTTTGTATTACGATTTTTTGTTTTTATCATACTCAAAACAGCAAACTGGAAAAGATTTTGTTCCTGTTTAGCGCACTGTGCGCCAAAAAGAACAGATGTAAGCATAAATAGTCTGCATGTTAGCGCTTTGTAATTTAAGCAGTGTGATCGTCTTGAGTGCTGTTATAACAAGATTTCTATTTTTAATACCAAGAACCATCTTTATTATGCAAAGCACCTGCCATGCTGTCTCACATTTTTTAGATACCATGTCACCACAGACACATTATGTGCTCTATTTAGATATTGATGGTACTTTGGCTGAATTTCAGCTTAATCCTAAAGATAGTTTTATTCCAACCAAAACCTTACATCTTTTAAGTTGCTTAATTGCGCTCAAAATTCCAGTGATTTTGCTGACAGGCCGCTGCTTGGCAGATGCGCAAAACCTTGCGCAAGGGTTGAACGTAGATATTGCTGCAAGTCATGGTCTAGATCTTTATATAAAACAAAACAGGGATGTGCCCAAGTTAGACCTCGATGTCATTCAAAAATTACAGCAGCATGTTACACAAGCCTGTCAAGGGATGGCATTACGTCTAGAATATAAAGATTACTCTATCGCTTTGCATTACCGTGAATATCCGCAATCAGCGCATTGTGTAGAACAACTTGCTCAACAACTGGTACATGGTTTTCCTGATTTTTATTTAAAGAAGGGGCAATATGTATGGGAAATTGCCCCTAAAGCGGCCAACAAAGGACATGCGATACAACGTATACAACATGCCTTAGCACTTGAATATACTCATCCTATCTTTATTGGTGACGATGTAACCGATGAAGATGGCTTTGCGATGGTCAATTCACTGGGTGGAAGTAGCATTAAAGTGGGTCAAGGTGCAACACAAGCTGCTTATCGCGTACAAACCATTCAAGCATGTGTAGATTTTTTAGCGCAATTTACAACAAAAATAGTTCATCAAAGACATATGGAAAAATAACGATGAGTCAGTTAATTGTGGTCTCCAACCGAGTCACGCTTCCGCAAAGTGGACAAGCGGTTGGTGGGCTTGCTGTGGCTTTAAATGATGCTCTGAAAGATCACGGCGGAACATGGCTAGGGTGGAACGGTGCACAAGTATCTGATATACACCCGTTGGAATTTCAAGAGCAACAGCATGATCAAGTGACTTATGTCACCACGCCTTTGAGTCATACAGAACATCAAGATTTCTATTCAGGCTTTGCCAACAATACTCTATGGCCAATGCTACATAGTCGCTCGGATTTGATGGTTGAAGACCCAACTCAATTTCACATTTATCAACAGGTGAACCAACGTTTTGCCCAAAAAATTGCCGAAATCGCCCAAGAAGACGATATTATTTGGGTGCATGACTATCATTTTTTAAGTTTGGCTCAGCATTGCCGACAACTGGGCTTAAAAAATCGCATTGGATTTTTCTTACATATTCCCTTTAGTAATGCAGGTCATTGGCAGCAATTGCATGTAGCAAATACGCTGCTTACACATGTATTGGCTTATGATGTTATTGGTCTACAAACGCAAGCTGACCAAGATGATTGTATTGAGGTGTACCAAACTTTGCTCAATACTGCCATTAAACACAATACGATTTTCTATCAACAGCGCCGCGTTTTAGTGCAAGCTTATCCAATTGGAATTGATCCACATGCGATTCAACAGGCAGCCAAAGGCGATAGTTTACTGCTACAGGACTACTTTGATCCTATACCCAAGCACAATGTGCCATGGATTATCTCAGCTGAACGAGTAGATTATTCTAAAGGAATTTTGGAACGTTTAAATGCGATTGAATCTTGGATCAAAGAACAAGGTTCTGATCGGTTTGCCGCCATACAGGTGGCTTGTCCTTGCCGGATGGAGGTAGAGACCTACAAAAATCTCTATAACAGTGTCAATCAGCGCATTGCCTTGATCAATCAGGAAGTATCCTGCTTAGAGCATCAACCCATTTATGTGACCAATCAAATGATTCCTCATCATCAACTGATGCAATTTTACCGACAAAGTGCCGTGTGCTGGGTCAATTCACTCAAAGATGGCATGAACTTAGTTGCCAAAGAGTATATTGCAGCTCAAGATCCCGACAATCCGGGAGTATTGCTTTTATCTTGCCATACTGGCGCTGCAGAACAGATGCAACAGGCCTTAATCGTGAATCCACATGATATTAAAAGCTTAAAAGATGCCTTAAGTAAAGCACTTGATATGCCTTTATCTGAACGTATGATCCGTTACCATGCACTGATCAAAGACCTTGAGGTTAATGATATTCATGCTTGGCGCACCTCGTTTCTTGCAGATTTAAGCCATGCCAATACAGGACATTTGCACGAGGTTTAAGCAGCGGCTTTTTCATATTTTAGCGTGAAATAATTAACCACAGCAATTAAACCTAAAGCTAGAGCAATCACCGCAAATACGGCAGTTAAGCCAAAGACTTCACTGCCTAGACCCACCACAGCTGGACCTAACAGTGAGCCGCTATATGCAAAGGTCGATACATAAGACAATGCTGCAGCTTTGGGCATTTGATTTTGTCGCCCCACGCGCGAAAACATAATTGGAACAATGTTGGCACACCCTAAACCTAAAACACTATAGCCCAATAATACCATCAGCCAATGTGGTGCTAAGATCACCATGCTTAAGCCTACCCCTGCCATTAAGGCACCTAAAAACACAGTTTTAGCCTCTCCGAAATACTGCTGAATCTGACGCCCAGCAAAGCGCCCCATGGTCATGGTAATCGCAAAACACGTATACGCCAGACCTGCATAAGCTGCGTCTACCCCAAATTCTTGAGTTAAGTAGATCCCGCTCCAATCCATAGCCGAGCCTTCGGATAAAAATGCAATAAAACACATAATTCCCATCAGGGCAATGAAAGGGCTTGGTAAACCACGTTTGATTTTTGGGGTAATTTTTTCAGATTCTGTGGGTACAGGTTGAGCTAAACATTTCGGTACAGCCAGCAACATCACTATTAAAATACAGGCTGCAATGATTAAAGCAGCAAGCAATGGGCTTAATCCAAGTGCCAATAAAACGGTCATGCTCATCACACCCAATAAACCACCTAAGCTACACATACCATGAAAACTTGACATCATGTTTTTGGCATACTGTTTTTCAACCATAACGGCTTGTAAGTTAATGGTAACGCCTAAACTTCCCGCAGCTGCACCAAAGGCAAATAGACTTATACCCAAAGCCCACGTGGTTGGTAGCATGGCCAATAAAGGCAAAACCACAATAAACACTGCTAACGTCACGGCAATAATTAAACGTCCACCCATTTTCTGAATCAACATTCCTGTCAGTGGCATCGCCAACATCGAGCCAATGCCGGCACATAGCAATAAGCTGCCAAAATCTGCATGATTCAAAGATAAACGTTGCTGGGCAAATGGAATAAGGGGTGCCCATGCCGCAGTGGAAAAGCCCAAACTAAAGAAACATAATAAGGTAGCTAAACGTTGCGCCGATAGCGGGGGTGCTTGGACGCGTGCGACATGCGCTACGGTTTTTGATTGCAGCATCGAAAGACCTAAGCAAATAAAGTGAAGCGTCCAATTGCACAATATCCATAGAAAAACCCCTGTATATTGAGATTAAAAAATAATCTCTACAGGGGTGATTTGGCGAAATTATACACATTTTGGATAAAAATGCAGCGCTTTTTAATATTAGAGCTTAAAATTTAGGATTTATTATTATTTTGCCTATAAAAACAAGATTTTAATATTCAGAGTTTAATTCTATGAGTTGCTCGCTTTTGGCAATAACTGTTGTTTGGTATCTAGATTCTTTAAAAAATGTGCAAAGCCTTCGTCCACACGTCCGTCTAAGCGGCTACTGGTGGTGACCCGAACTTGATTGCTCCAAAGTACCTTAAAATCTTGGGCCAACATGCGTTGTACTAAATCTACATCTTCATGACAACTTAAACCCAAAAAACCACCGGCTTTTAAATATGCCTCACGGCTAAAACTTAAATTCGCACCGTGTATATGCCCATGTCCCATACGATCTTGATAGTGAACTTGATATAAATCTTGGGTCTGTTGCGATAAGTCCTGCCAGTCTGAAATAGACACCACCCCACAAATCAAATCGGCAGGTTGATGATTTAATTGTGAAACTAACCAATTGGGGCTGACCGTACTGTCGGCATCGGTACAAGCAATCCATGTTGCACCTTGCTCTAGCAAATAACGTACCCCCAAATCACGCACTTGCCCCACGCAACGTAATTCACAACATAAATAGTCAATGTTTAATGCTTGCACATGCGCCAAGGTTTGATCTGTGCAACTGTCTAATACCACCACAACACGGACTTGTATATGATCTGCAACCGCATCAATAGCATGTTGTAATGCCAATAAACACGATTTAATTGACTGTTCTTCATTACATGCAGGAATTACGACACCAATCATACTAAGCCTTCTTGTTCTGCCAGATTAATGTTGGCATTTGACCAAACATCAATCAAGAAATCAGGGTCTTTTACAGTTAAATAATGCTTCAAATTTAACTGCTGTAAGTGTTGATGCACCTGATTGCCGTCTAACTCAAAGCCTGCAATCGAATGACGCCAATGACAACATAATAAAGTCCCACCTTGTGTTAAATGTTGATTCAGCCACGTCATCAGCTCATAAAGTGCAGCCATATCCAAATAATATAAAATCTCACTCACAATAATTAAATCAAAGCTGTGTTTGGGTAATTGTGTGGGAACCCAAGCCTGTTGTACTTCAATATGCGAATAAGTTGCCAAACGCTGCTGTGCTAGATTTACAGCTTTAGCATGCCCATCGAGACACAGCAATTGGTCACAGCGTGCTGCAAGTGCCTCACTAAACACGCCATTACTGCATCCAATCTCTAAAGCTTGTTGATAATGTGGTTTTAATAACACACTTAAACAGATCTGGCGTTTACGCTGTTCATACCAACGCTGCTCATAACCCCACGGATCATCTTTATCAGCATAGATTTTATCAAAATAGAGTTGGGTGTTTAGCATATATAGACTTCCCCAACTTGACAGATACGCTCAATGGCATGCGTTGATAAAATAGGTGGATTAAGGTTGGTTGGGTCAACTTCGATTTGGGTTTTAAAACAATCCATCGCATCACGTTTTTTTTGTTGCTCAGTTAAACTCAGCTCTAAGCGTTGTGCACGCGACCACGGAATACGGGCATCATTGGGCACAGCCCAATGCCACGCCCAAATTAAAACTTGATAACACAGCAAGCCATGATCACGAGCAAATTTTTCGGCAATTTTACCAGTACCTTCATGATCTGGATGCCCATCTTGAGCAAAGGTAGCCACCAAAATATCATGCTCCTGAATAATATGTTCAAGTGCTAAATACAGGGAGTTTTTTTGTTGATAGACCTGACCATCCGGTAGATTTAATGCCACACGTTTAACTTGTTCAGCCACACCTAATACATGTAATGCCGCTTTGGTTTCTTGTGGTCTTAAATCGTTTAAATCGCTGGCGCTATACTGGGTTGAGTGCGCATGACTGGCTGTTCCATTGGTCACTGCAATGATGACAATAGGATTGCCTTGAGCAACCAGTTGTTGAATTAAACCACCACAGCCCAAAATCTCATCATCTGGATGTGGTGCTAAAATACATACACGGCGACCTTTGGGGAAAGCTGTTTTTATATCAAATACTGGCAGTTGTTGTAAGCCTTGCCAATGTTCCCAAGTTTGCGCATCTGTACCATCGCCCATAATAACGCGATCATCCACAATTTCATGTTTTATAACATCCATGTTTCTGCCTCCTGTATCGTTGCAAGTGTTCCAATCTGCTCTAAATCAAATGCGCCATGCGTTTGGCGAATAAATACTGTTAAATCTGCAATAAGTTGGGCAAAGTGACCATCTTGACAAAAAGGTGCTGCCCCTAAAGCTAAGCCTACTCGTTCCATGACTACACGAGCTGTGTGTTCGGTACATTGACGCAGGATACGGATTTGATATTCATGACTGTGTTTCGGTGATTGATCAATACGCCGTGCGATTTCCTGAAAATATTGGCGATTGACATGCAGTGCTGTACTGATTTCACCTAAATACATGGCTTTAAAAGCATGCGGTTTATAGCGTAAATGATCTGCTAATTTTTGGGCTAAATGTGTACATGCTCCATACCAACAGGCAGCAACTCCTGCTGCACCGTGCCAAAATCCAGGTCGACTTAAATAAGCATTGGGCGCAGCAACCTTTTCAACAGCAACATCATTAAAGAAAATATTGGCTGTTTGTGTCTGTTGCATTCCCACAGCCTGCCAAATACTGTGGTTGATCTGTATATTTGCATCACGTAAATCAACTAAAATCAGTTGCGCTTGTTGAGCTTCATCTCGATAAGTCATTAAAGCTTTTTCAACGATTCCGGCTCCAGAACACCAAGGTTTAACACCATGACATAAATCATTTGTCACATTTAAAGCTTGAGGTCCACCCTCTGCTGCCCAAACTGCGTAGATTGCATCATTTTGTGCTACATGACCCAACTCATGTAGAATACTTAAGGCATCTAGATGTGATTCAAACCATTTGACCAAGCTTAAATCTAAGGCTGCAAGCTGAGATAAAATTTGCCAACGTCGTAAAGTTGCCCCTTCACCAGGATGAGGGACATCAGCACTGGCTTGTACAAGCTTTTGTAGTTGAGTGACATATGCGCTACTGCTGCTGAATAGGTGTTTAGATTGCTTTAAATTTTCAATACATTCATCAATCAACATAGCTTCTCTTTATTGTTGTACATTTTTTTAATAGTGAATAATCACAGCATACCTGCAAATGAAGTTACAATGTGTTAACTTTTTAAAGCTCAATGCTTCAAGTCACTTAAAAATTCGGCGTCCTGATCAGCCTTGAATGTATCCATTATTAAAATGAGCCTTGCGTTAATTGGCGTCTTAACTATGACCAACTGGCATAATCTTACATACGATAGCTTTGTAAATCTGTAATCTGTTTTATAATGTGTTGCTCGAAGTTACCAAGGTACATCTTTAAGCTCTTTATAAATTACGATACTGTAATCCGCTGACCAAATTGTATATATAAACGCTGTGGCTTAGGCAAAGTAGATCCCCATAGACCTGTTGCCAGGGGAACCGTCACGTACGTAGGATTTTAATCTTTGTACTGCAAATAACCTTTTGGTCAATCTGTGCTGTTTAAGATGATTTGCATCTAAATGGATAGGGTAACTTTAAACAGATCATCGCTTGATTCCGCTGAATGATGTCATCCAAGCCATTCGATTTATTCTTTCAACTTCTAAAGCCAGTTGTGTAAAAGAAATTTTAATGCCAGCAATGCAAGATAAAAATATGTAACATCATGAAAAACATATATTTGTACACAATACTATAAAATATTAGGATAAGTTTATGATAAACATTGGTATTTTATTATTTGATGAAGTTGAGGTGCTGGATTTTGCAGGTCCGTATGAAGTCTTTGGGATCAGCTTAGATGACAATAATAATAGAATTTTTAACGTATTGACCATTGCACAAAAACATGAAATTTCAGCCAGAAATGGTCTTGTGGTTAAATGTGATTATCTTTTAGAAGATTGTCCGCAGCTGGATATATTGGTGATTCCCGGCGGCTATGGTGCTGAAACAGTAGAGCTTTATAACACCACACTTTTAAATTGGATTAGGCAACAACACTACACTACCCAAATGACTTTTTCTATCTGCACCGGTGCTTTTATATTGGCAGAAGCAGGTTTATTAAACGGGTTAAGTGCTACCACACACTGGATGGATCTTGAGCGCTTAGAAACACAATATCCCCACATTAATGTGATTAAGAATGTTAAATTTGTGGATCAAGATAAAATCTTAACTGCTGCAGGAATCTCTTCCGGTATTCATGCATCTTTATACGTTGTGGCTAAAGTGACCACTCGAGAGATAGCGTTAAACACCGCTAAACGCATGGAATTTGAGATAAATTTTTAGATCATTAGCCAAACCCATTCAAGTATATCGTCATCTTCTATTTAGGTGAGTCTGGCTTTAATATTGCAGTGCATTCAAAATTTTAAGATTTAGATATTCAGAGAAAATTTGATTTATTTTTAAGCATGGTATGTGTATGGATCAGACTTTTAATTATAGCGGTAGCTGCTTATGTGGGAATATTAATTTCTTTATTCATCAAGACATTAAAAATATATATTACTGTCACTGTAGCTTATGTCGTAAGCAAAGTGGTACTGCATCCAATGCAGCAACTTTAGTCAACCAGAGCTTTTTTGAATGGACAGCAGGCGTAGAGTATATTGAGGCTTTTAAAAAAGCCTCAGGCTTTAGTGCTTGTTTTTGTAAGCTGTGTGGTTCTCCTGTACCCAATCAAGTCAGCAATAGCACATGGATGTGGATTCCTCTTGGCTTACTGAATGAACTACCGAATATTCAAACCAGACTCAGTTTTTGTCTTCATTCAAAAATCAATTGGGCACCAGCAATAACGGTAGATCATGCCTATAGTGAATTACCTAATCGTTCTGAATTAGATAGATATTTTACTTAAGATCACAGTGCAACTTTTAAGCTTAACCTTGGAGTCTTGTGTTGTGACAATGGGTCAATTTCACTGAGTACATACAGCGTTTTTTCTTTTTTGCATTCAAGCAGTTTATTATGCGGATAAAATGAGATTTGTCCTGAATGCTTTGGCTGAGCGTAGAAAAACTCAATTGTTTGATGGTCTGAATGAGGTTTATGCCATACTTCATAGCCATCAAATTGACTCATCTTCAAGTAATTTTTGCTCAGTGCTGTGCAGATATAATTCATTTGTTTGATCTGCAAATTTTCCTCAATCGTACAACCTGTACATAAAAATATGAGAACTAAAATAGTAATTAACGGATTCATCATGATTGAAGGGTCTTGAAGTTATTTTTATTCATGCTAAATTTTTGCTATAAATAAATACAGACACAATATTATTTAAAAAAAGAGTACAGATGTGGCTTTTCATTATCAAAATTTAGCGGATCGATTAACTGAGAGTATTGTGTCAGGAGATCTTCCACCTCATCATAAGCTGAGCTCTTTACGGTCTTTTGCAGGTCATCATGCTGTCAGTATAACAACAGCCAAAGCTTGCTATGAATTATTAGAAGCAAGAGGTTTGATTATTGCCAAACCTAAAAGTGGCTACTTTGTTAAAAATATTCATAGCGTGCTAGAGCCACCGACTCATCCATATTTTAGTTCATGCGCACAAGCGATTAGTAATTTAGAACTGCAAAATGAAATACAAGAAGCTTCTATTCATCCATCACGCGTACATTTAGGAGCAATCCAACTTTCACCCAAACTTATCCCAACTGATACTTTGAGAAGATCAATCCAACGCGCGCTAAAACATAGTGCACCACAAGACTTTCTGTATAGTGATAAACAAGGTCATCTTAAACTACGTCAAGCATTATCAAGTCATTGCGCTGAAGATGGTATTTATATCCATGAAAACTCAATTTTTATCACGCACGGCTGTTTGTCAGCCATTTCTATTGTGATTCAGCTCCTAACACAAGTTGGGGACAATATTATTGTGCCAACGCCAAATTATAATGGGCAACAATTATTGCTTGCTAACTTAGGACGCAATATTTTAGAAATCCCTGCATCTCATAACGGTATAGATTTACAGCGCCTAGAACACGTTATGGCAACATCAAAGGCAAAAGTATGCTTACTCACCATCAATTATCATAATCCTCTAGGATTTTGCTTAAGCAACAGCGATAAAGAAAAAATTGCTCAGCTGGCCGCTCAATATGAATGTTTTATCATTGAAGATGATATCTATTCAGAATGTGGTCATACCACCTTAAGGCCCCTACCTATTCAATATTGGGATACACAAGGGCGTGTGTTTTTATGTAGTTCCATTTCCAAGTCATTATCGCCAGCTTATCGGATTGGATGGTTATGTTTGCCTGCACAACAAGAACATCTTAAAGACCGTTTATTGTCTTTATCAAGTCTCGTCAATACGCCATTACAGCTTGGATTAGCAGATTTTATACATTGTCGCGCCTATCGACAGCATTTAAATAAATTAAGATTTACGCTGGCTCAACAAGTTGATGAATACAGAAATTTTATGATTGAGATTTTTAAAGAGATCAACATAAAAATCACCCAACCTCAAGGTGGCTACTGCCTATGGATGCAACTGCCTACCAAGATTAATGGTCTTGATATCTACAAATTTGCACAACAGCAAGGTATCAATATTGTACCTGGTGAAGTATTTAGTTCAGATGAAAAATACTCTAATTTCATTAGGTTAAATGCTGGCTATCCTTTAAATCCAAGGATTAGAAGTGCACTTGTTAGCTTAAGAGATTGGCTGCAAGCACAATGAATGCTTAAATCATCAGTTTTAATAGGTGTATAAAAAATCCTATCACGACTGCATCTGCTGGTTTAAAGCAAAACCTAAACGTATATGCAATTAAAAATGGGCACAAGATCAATCTTATGCCCATGGACTGCTTCAATCAGTCATCTCAATTATTCAATAGTTAAAGGCATACATTGATCCAAATAATCTGCCCACCATTGCATCATTTCTTGGCGCTGATTTAAATACTCAGCATGGTTATAACTGCCACGGGTTTGGTCTTTATCTGTATGTGACAATTGCGCTTCAATCCAACTTGATTGGAACAGACCCGAGTCATTTAAAATGGTACTTAAAGTAGAACGTAAACCATGTGAAGAGAGTTGTTCGCTGCTATAGCCCATGCGACGAATCAGCGTATTTAAGGTATTAAAATGCAGGGCTTGACCCGCATGACGTGGGCTTGCAAATACATATTTTTCACCTGTTGACCAATCCATCGCCGAACGTATCACTTCAATGGCTTGATCAGACAAAGGTACCAAATAATCAGGCACCTGCATCCCCAGTACGACACGACGTCTAAATTGTTTAACATGCATGGCAGGAATACGCCATAATTTATTTTCTAGATCAAAATGTTGTGGTTCTGCAGATAAAAGTTCAGCACCACGTACACCTGTATACAATTTTAACCACAACGCCTTTTTCACAATTGGATGTGCTTGACTGTGTTTAAGACGATTTAAAAAATCAGGTAAATCTTCAGTTTGTAGGTAAGGATAGTGCTGTTTAACTCGTTGCTTAATAATCACCTTTTGTAATCCAATCGCAAGATTGTAATCGGTGTATCCCATGGCGACTGCATAATCATAAATTTGATTAAGGTAACTACATGCTTTCTTTACAGGTTCTTTAACGCCACGACTTTCAATATGGCGAATCACTTGCACTAAATCAAAACGTTTTAAGTTTGCAAATTCTTTATCGCCCATTAAAGGCAAGATATCCTGCATTAAAGCTTTACGCGCTAACTCAAGCACACCTGAACGTGGTCGATCTTTAAGAGCATTCTTTTCTTTAAAGTCTAACCACTCAAGCGCGATTTTTTCAAAGCTAAGAATGCCGCTGCTTTCTTCGGTTTGATTAAAGACTTCATCTTTTTTATTATCACGTGCAAGACGGGCTTGCTTTAATGACATCTCAGGATAAATGCCTAATTTTACACGCGGACGCTTGGTACTGTTGGGCATAGAGTAACGGTAACTCCATGATTTGATGCCATTAGGTTCGATCTTTAGGCTTAGCCCATCATCATCTGCCATAAAGTATGCTTTCTCGCGAGGTTTGGCTTGGCGAATACGTTGTTCTGTTAAACTCATATCAATTTTAATGCAGGGTACACATGTGCAATCTAAATTACTTTTATAAAAATAACAAGCACTATATATGATGCGTGTAAGACGCATCACATTAATAAAACAAGTTATTGTTATTTATATAATTATTAAAGAAAATAGATTTAATATTAACCATATAATTAACCCTTTTTTAAGATTCAAATTTTATGAGAATGTTTCATATTGCCAAAAAATAGACAATTAAAAGGATGATCACGTTGAAGCGAACACATTTAGATAACTTCTTATGTACTATGAAAATTTTTTTATTCAAGGAATGAGAAGCAAAAATACCTATAAGGGTTGAATCAAATAGCGTGAATCTAGAAATAAAGTCATTTTATTATTTTCGATTTACTGACTAAATAATATCTATCTCACCATTGATTACCATTTGAGTCCTCAACTTTTTCGTCTAACATTTATAGACAGCCAACTTATGGGTTAAATGTTGGTTCAATGGGTCATTAAAACCTACTTTGAGGAAGATGTATATTGGGTTTAGCATGGTCACTACTAAACGGTCAAGCTACTGTGATCTTTGATTGCCATAATGTAAATAATTCTAAGCATCTTATCGATCACTGCCGCCATACTGCAATATATGTTATATTACTTAATTTAATGCATGACCTTTGTAGCGAACCAACTGAATCCCAGTATAGCTATAATTTTCGTAACCAGATTTAAGTAGTTAGCCAACTTTATAGCATAATTGACAGCTAGACACACGCAGCTTGTGACAAGGTCATATTTACCCTAAAGGGAGTCTTCACATGAAATATCATAAAAAGTGTTTAATTAGCACTTAAGGCTAAAATCTCTAGGGTAATTTTTTTTACCTCATTGCGGCTTTGCATAATATGTCCAGTTAACGCTTGAATACTTGCTTTTAGGTCTTTTGCCAAAATTAAACGGAGTATATTTTGGTGTTGTGCATAAGTCGCTTCAATACGATGGATTTTAGAGAAATCTAAGCGACGAATCATACGAATTTTTTCATTTAACTCATGATGAAGTTTGGTCATTTCTTGATTGCCTGCTAACATGACCAACTGACTATGAAATGCTTCATCTTGCTGTGCAAGTAGCTTAAGATCATCTATATAATTCTCAGGCTCAACACACCATATTGTAGTAAGTTCAGAAAGCAATTGATTTAATTGAGGTTGTGGTATTTTACAAAGTTGCTCAATGGCATGACATTCAAATAAAATTCTAAGATCATAACGTTCTTCATAACTCTTAAAATGTAAAGGACGAACTTGCCAACCGCGTCTAAACTGCACATCCACATAACCTTCTTGTTGTAAACGGTATAAGGCTTGGCGTATGGGTGTTCGGCTTACAGAATAGATTTGGGCAATTTCAGATTCAGTAAAATATTGTCCTGGCATCAATTGAAAATCAAAAATATCGTTTTTAATTTTTTCAAACACCAGCTCAGACAAATTGTCTGAGCTGCGTGCTGATGCCTTCGGTGAATGTAGAAGGCTCATGGTTTACTCCATATAAACCAATGGTTCACCGCTTTGCACTGTTTGACCAGCACGGCAAATAATGGCTTTGACAATGCCATCTTCATCAGCATAGACAGGTAATTCCATTTTCATCGCTTCAATAATGGCAATGGTCTCGCCTTTTTTAACACGTTGCCCCGACTCTACCAAAATTTTCCAAATATTACCGGTCATAGACGCATTTAAAGCTGCATATTGACTATAGTCGGTATGATCTTGTACGACCTCTATTTCAGTAGGAGCATCAAATTGATCTTTCCAACGTGCCACTTCTGTTGTAAATGCACGCTGTTGCTGTGCTTTAAACGTTGCAATGCTGTCTTGTTCTTGAATTAAGAAAGCTTGATATTGTGCAAAATCAAACTCAGTCTCTTCAATCTTAATTTCAGCTAATCCATGAGCAAAGTCGGCACGAAATTGATCCAATTCAGCTTCACTGACTTCATAATATTTAATTTGATCAAAGAATCTTAAAAACCATTGTTGATCACCAAATTGCTTGTTCTTCTTAAATTTATTCCAAATAGGTAGCGTACGGCCAATCAATTGATAGCCACCTGGGGAATCCATACCATAAATGCACATGTACATGCCACCAATACCCACGGTCCCTTCTGCGGTAAAAGTACGTGCAGGGTTGTATTTGGAGCTCAATAGACGATGGCGAGGATCAAGTGGTACGGCACAAGGTGCAGTTAAATACACATCGCCCAAACCTAAAATGAGATAGTTGGCATCAAAAATAATATCTTTGACCTGTTGGCGATTGTCTAGGCCATTGATACGTTGGATAAAGTCGACATTATTAGGTAACCATGGCGCTTCGGCACAGACACTTTCTTGATAACGTGTGACTGCAGCTAAAGTTGCTGAATCTTCAAATGCCATAGGCAGATGAATAATACGAGATGGGATTTTAAGATCACTTAAATCCCCCATTTGTTGTTCAAGACCAAGTAAAAACTCAATTAACTGCCTTTGAGGGAGGCATAAGCCATCATATTTAATTTGCAATGAGCGCACACCAGGCGATAACTCTAAAATACCTGCTGGTTTGGCTTCACCAATCAGTTGCATTAAACGATGCACACGTAAACGTAGAGCTAAATCTAGTACATTTTCACCATACTCTAATAAGATATAGCTATCGCCTGCTTGACGGTATACTGCTTTTGGTGCTTGATCTGTAGCAGCTTTGACTGCAAGAATACTTTGTGCTTCAACAACAGCTTGATCTTGGCTATTAATGCTTTGAGGAGCCTGAGAAAAATCCTCAATACGTTGCTTTTGCGCGATTTCTAAAGCATTGGCTTGCTCAATCGACATTGGATAAAAACGCAGGGTATCGTCAGCTTTGAGTTGTCCAATTTTCCACAACTCTGCTTTTGCAATGGTTACAGGACAGACAAACCCACCAAGACTTGGACCATCTTTGGCTAAAATCACTGGAAAATCACCAGTAAAGTTAATCGCACCAATGGCATACTCACAATCATGTACATTAGAGGGATGTAGACCTGCTTCTCCGCCATTTTCACGTGCCCAGCTTGGCGTAGGTCCGCTTAAACGAATCCCCAGACGATTAGAGTTAAAATGGACTTTCCAGGTTGATGCGAAAAAATATTCGATGTATTCAGCTTTAAAGAAGTCTGGTGCCCCGTGTGGCCCATATAACACCCCAATGTCCCAGGTTTTGCCATATGTTGGAATTAAATCCTGTGCAAGTGCTTGAGGCTCAGCAATCGCCAAGGGTAAGCCGTCGCTTGGCAGCTCAGGATTCACCATCTTGATCATGTCACCGGCACGCAAAACGCGTCCGGCATGCCCACCAAAATTACCCAAAGCAAAAGTAGAGCGGCTCCCTAAATATTCGGGAACATTTAAACCATCTCGCACCGCCAAATAGGTACGACAGCCTGATTCAACTTGACCAACTTTTAAGGTTTGCCCAGCCTTCACCTCAATCGGTTGCCAAAAGTCTACAGCCGTGCCATCAAGGCTGACACAACATGGTGCTCCGGTTAAAGCAATAATGCTTTGGGCATGAAATTTAAGCGTAGGTCCTTCTAAGGTAAATTCAAAACCGGCTGCAGTTTGTGCGTTGCCCACAATTTTATTCGCCAGTTGAAATGCATAGTCGTCCATAGGACCTGACGGTGGTACACCAATATCCCAATATCCTACACGGCCTGGATAATCTTGGATTGAGCTTTGTGTACCGGCTTGAATGACCTCGATGACGTTCGGAATATAGTTGAAATTATCCAACATGCGTGTCCAAATCTGCATATTTTCAAAGCGTGAATCTGATACTACACTTAATGCATAATCTAAATTGGTACTAATACCATTGAGGCGAGTTTCGGCCAGTGCTGTTTTTAATGTGCTCAGTGCTGCTTCACGATTCTGTGCATGCACAATAATTTTAGCAATCATTGGATCGAAGTATTGAGAAATCTCAGTGCCTGTACTAACCCATGTATCAACGCGTACATTTTTAGGGAAATACACATCGGTTAAAATCCCGGGGCTGGGTTGAAAATTTTTGACTGGATCTTCAGCGTAAATTCGTACTTCAATTGCCACACCTTTGGGTTGAATATTAGCCAAAAATGCCCAATCAAGTGTCTCTCCTGCCGCAACTTTTAACATACATTCAATCAGGTCTAAGCCCGTCACCATTTCTGTGACAGGATGCTCAACCTGTAATCGAGTATTCACCTCTAAGAAATAAAACTCATCTCGTGCTGCATCATAAATAAATTCAACGGTGCCTGCACTACGGTATTTGACCAATTGCCCCAGTTGCACGGCAGCTTGATGTAATTTTTGTCGGGTTGCTTCAGGTAAATGTGGTGCTGGCGTCTCCTCTACAACTTTTTGGTTACGACGCTGTAATGAACAATCGCGTTCACCCAGTGCGACCACTTGTCCTTGACCGTCACCGAAAATCTGTACCTCGACATGACGCGCTTGATCAATAAAGCGCTCTAAAAAAACCCCTGAATCTTTAAAAAATTGTTCTCCCATACGCTTTACGCTTTCATAAGCAAGATGCAATGCCTGTGCATCATCACAACGTGTTAAGCCAATCCCGCCACCGCCTGCAGTACTTTTGAGCATAATAGGATAACCAATCTGATCAGCAGCCACTAATGCCTCTTCTAAACTTTGCAGTAAGCCTGTTCCCGGTGTCATTGGCACCTCAGCTGCAGCTGCAAGTTCACGTGCGCGATGTTTTAAACCAAATTCTAAGATTTGTTGCGCTGTAGGTCCCATAAAGGCAATCTGGTTATCTTCACAAGCACGGGCAAAATCTGCACTTTCCGACAAGAAGCCATAGCCTGGGAAAATCGCTTGTGCACCCGTGTGTTTAGCAGCTGCAATCAGCTTTTCAATACTTAAATAAGTATCGCTGGGTTTAATCCCCTCTAATGACACCGCAAGATCGGCATCTAAGACATGTTGTGCATAGCGGTCTGTATCTGAATAGACAGCAACAGATGTAATGCCCATTTTTTTCAAAGTACGGATCGCACGTACAGCAATTTCGCCTCGGTTTGCAATTAAAACAGTAGTGAACATTGTCATCCTCTTATTTTTGTCAATTTTTATAGGTTTAAATTTTGAGACTTTTTAAGCCAGTGCCGCGTTGTTTTTAGTGTGATTGAGTTGTTGGATATAGGCACGCCATCCACCCAATGCACTAATATCTGTCGCACCATTGAGTCCATAGGGCTCACAGATAAAACCTTTAACCCAACGTCCATCACTGAGCTCTACATTGCCCATACCCAATGGTGTTGGAATTTCTGCCACAAATTCACCAAAACGTGCCTTTGGAATATCCCAAAGTTCTACAACAATTTTCTGTCCTTGATGTTTATCTACACGTGCTAGACCTGGTTTCGGTGGTACCGTACCTGGTAAGGCATATAAAGCATAATCTGCCGAAGTGTGTGTGGTTTCTACATGCACAGCATGACGCGTCGTCAGTTGGAAATTAAGGGGCATTCCGGTTAAATGTGCTCCGACCACAGCAACTCGAAAATGATGTGCCGAGACCGTTTGGCTGTGCTCCTGCTGGGGTAATTTTTTATTGAATGCACCTAGGGGTAAGTTGGTATGCTGTTGCCATGTTTTTGCAAAATCAAGTAATGCTGTGTCATGCCACGCCGGCGCAATTAACGTAATACCAAAAGGTAAGCCATCGCGACGAAAACCCGCTGGTACTGCTAAAGCACTCAAATCTGCCAAATTGGTAAAATTTGTATAGGTACCAAAATGGCTATTGTTTTCAATCGGCGCCGTGACCATATCTTCAATACGGTGAATTGTGGGTGAGGTTGGAACAATTAACGCATCAAA
Organism: uncultured Acinetobacter sp.; assembly: GCF_947626835.1. Lineage (GTDB taxonomy): Bacteria > Pseudomonadota > Gammaproteobacteria > Pseudomonadales > Moraxellaceae > Acinetobacter. Next base: position 24,746 of record NZ_CANQTS010000028.1, read on the forward strand.
GTCAGCAAGTTGCATTTGAATAAAACGCGCCAAATCTTGTTTAAGATATTCTGCTTGATAAGCATCCACTGCAGAATACTGATGACCTTTTTGGATGATTTCTAATACAGTTGGATCAAAATCTTGGTGGTTGGTTTTTAATAAATCAGTAACTGCCGCTGTACGTTCAGCCACCCATGAGCCTTGGTATAATTGTGCTGCCAAAATAGAGAATGCGGAAAAATCAATTGGGGTGAATGTCGCACCTAAGGCTTTGAGTTGTTGTAATGCATTTTCATAAGCAGTCTTTGATTGTTCATCGGCAAAAAATTCTAACTGGGCCGGAATAGCAAAGTTTAAGCTTTGACTGAATTTTGCAGGAGCTGTTTGTGGGTTTACACGTGAATAACTGTCCTGTGTATCGTAGCCTTCCATAATATTGCCGACAATTTCTGCATCTATAGCAGTCAAAGCAAAGATGGAAATACAGTCAATACTTTTACATGCCGGCATTAATCCTGTATTGGAAAAACGTCCTTTGCTTGGCTTAAGTCCAACAATATTATTAAATCCTGCTGGTACACGTCCCGAACCTGCTGTATCGGTACCTAAAGCAATCGGCACTAAGCCACGCGCCACTACGCTGGCCGACCCCGAACTTGAACCACCGCTGACATAGTCTGGGTTGAAGGTATTAGTGACTGTACCAAATGGAGAACGTGTGCCAACCAGGCCTGTCGCAAACTGATCGAGATTGGTCTTGCCCACAATAATGGCACCCGCTTGTTTAAGACGTGAGATCACAAAAGCATCTTGATCTTTAACTTGTGTAAGTACTTTACATGCAGCCGTGGTTGCAAAACCTGCAACATCAATATTGTCTTTAATCGCAACAGGAATACCATAAAGTGGCAGTTGCTTTGCATGCTCTTTTTCATTTAAGGCATTGATTTGTGCACTGAGCACTTCACGGGATGCAATTGAAATCCAAGCTGGATCGTTTTGATCAAATTGGCTGACATATTGATATAAGTCATCCAGTTGAATGTCTTGGTGTTGGTAAGCATGATGCCATTCTGAAATTGTCCAACCCATCATTTTATTATTGCCCATTGTTGCATCCTATCTTGTATACAAGTTTGGATACCATCATGCAGAACTTATGCCAACTTTGTACAATCTATATATTTCAGCTAGATAGCTTTATTTTATTGAACGTGAAAAATTAAATGAGCAGCAATATGATTGATTTTAGATCTGATGTTTTTATTTTGGTGCACAAATACAGATTCTCACAACATAAATTTTGAGCTCATTTTTTATTGAGATGAAAAAAAGATATGATGCGTTGTATTTAAGCTTTAGATCGCCACCGAAGACGATGAAATTAATATTACACAAACACAACAATATGGCGTGAAAAAGGAATATGCAGTTGATTTAAAACTCGATAAGATCAGCTTATCTTAGTTAGTATAGTGTTATATGTCCCCCCGAATACGTCAGTTTTTTAAACGCTTTTTTCCTCAAAATACAACACACGTATTACAGCTTAAACAAGTGTTACGTAGTGAAAGCGAAACTTTGTTATTTCAAAAACATAAAAATAGCCAATGTCCGCAAATAAAGCGTGCAATTTATGCCACATTACGCGAGCGTGGTTATACTCGACAAGAGCTTCAACTTATGTTGACATAAAAAAGGGCTTGATAGCCCTTTTTTAGTGTTTAACATAATCTGCAAGTATTGGCATACATGTGTTAAACATCATAAAGATTGGTTTTTTAAGCGCTCTGCATGATTGATTTGATAGCGCGCTGTGTCTTAAGCTAACTTTTTAGTCAAGACATTAAAGTAGGGTGTATTTTATTACTTTAAGCCCAAATCACCAATACAGCGGCAACAACCACCAAAATTAATCCCCAATGGTCACGTTGCGCTAATTTTTCTTTAAAGAAAAACATGGAAATGAGTAAGCTAAATAAAATCTCAATCTGACCTAAAGTTTTCACAATCGCTACAGATTGTAGACTCATTGCACTAAACCAGCCTAAAGAAGCCAAAAAGCTACAGATACTTACTTTTACACTTAAGCCCAGCCGTTGCGATAATGCGTATAAAGTTTTGCGACTAAACAATCCTAAATACAAAAGCATACTGACGCATTGAAACGTAATCACCCAAAATAATACCCAAGCTGCACGATGCAAATATGGCAGCATTGTCAGCTCTAAACTCGCCTCTCTGACCAAAAGGGAAGTAATAGCAAAACATAAACCACTGGCTATGCCAATACTTAAGGTGGAAAAAGAGAGAGCCTTAAGCTTACGACCACTACTTAAAAGAAATACAGCAATCCCGCCCAAGAGTACGCCAAACCATGCATATACACTCAAACCTTCATTTAAAAAAATAACAGCAAGAATAGCAGCTAAGATGGCTTCACTTTTAGCTAAACCCACCCCAATGGCATAATTTTTTTGTTTAAATAACTGCACCATCAAAGCAGTTGCAGCAATTTGAGTTAAACCTGCGATCACCACATATAGAGTAAATTTTAAACTAAAATGCACCTCTGCCTGAACAGGATACGTAGAGTACATCCACATTAAGTAGGCTGTGGCTAGCGGTACAGCAAATAAGAATCGTGCAAGTGTTACACCATAAACGTCTACTGTACTGCTTAATTGTTTTTGAAAAGCGTTACGCCAAGCCTGCATAAAAGCAGCCATAAGCGTAAATAAAATCCAGATCACAATTTCATCTCATGTTTAATTGTTTGTAATGTACGCCTATGGTTGTTCCTTTTCACCTTTTTATTGATGAAAAATTATTTTAATTTATTTTATTTTAATTTATTTTAATTTATTTGATGTTTTTTGACTTTAAATGTTAAATTTACTTAGGCTATTTTTAATAGTAAGATATTGAGAGCAGTAAGGTTCAATACTGCTCTGATTTGGTCAATTCTTTGTATCAAAGCTATGCTCATGCTTAAAATCGGTAATTGATTCCAGTATAGATGGCTCTTGCCTCACCAGGTGTAGCACGAGCATGATCTTGCCCCATATCATTAAATCCTGGGGTGATCGTCGCGCTATATTTTTGTTGAGTTAGGTTTTTTGCTTCAAGCCATAGATCTACATTAGACCAAATACTCGGCCAAGCAGCTTGTATACCCCATATTTGATAAGCATCAGTCTGATGGGTATTGGCGTAGTCAATTGGTATAGCACTGGCATATTCTGTATTTAACCCAAGCCACCAACCTTTTGGATGCTGATACTTTAAATGCGCTTGATAATAATGACGTGGTAAACCTGCAAGTTGATTATTCTTAAATAATGGATCATTTTGATAATAGAAATCACTTAAGGTATAGGCTTGTTTTAAACTCACCAAGCCACCAGTTTCACTTTGCCAAAGCGGTGTGTTTAGCGCAATTTCAAGGCCCTGATGAATGGTAGCACTGGCATTCGATTCAGCAATCACTGGATGAGGATTAGGTTGTAATTGCACCATTAACAGCTCATTTTCTAATTGGCTATAGTAGTAGCTGATTGACCACTCACCTAAAGCATATTGACCATGCCCCCCCACTTCAAAGCTATGTGCAGTTTGAGTTTTGAGTCTGCGTGCCGCTTCTTGGCGTCCTGTGGCAGGGCCATTGCCCTCACTAAAGTAGTGATCAGATCCCCATAACATTGACCATGCATGTGCAGGCTCAACACTACGGCTGAGTGTGGCATACCACTGGGTTTGCTCACTCATGTCATAACGCATACCTAAACGATAGGCGTAATCTACACGTTGCTGTTTTAATTTTTTATCTGTAGATGGTTGAGTGACATAGCTGTCACGCTTGCTATATAAAGCGCCAATACCTGTGATCCACCAAAATTGAGGATGAACATGTAATTCATGCTGTAAATTAAGTAAATGATCTTGACCGCGATGCACATAACGACGACTCAGCGTACCAGCAGCATAATCTGCTGTGTCAAAGCGTAGGCTTTCTTTACCTAATGCAGAATTATGTTGATTGGTGGTTCTTAAATTAAGTTTAAAAAGATGATCACGTTCTTGCCAAGTAAAGGGTTGTTGCCAGTTTAAATGTCCTGTCAGATCACGATAATCGACCTGTATGCGGTATAAGCTCTCTTGTAAATCCATAGGATAATCGTGATAAGCCAAACTCGCTTGCAGCATACCGCCTTGTGATAATTGCCATGTGGTTTGATGAGCAAGCCACGTACTACCAGGCTGAACTCTTTGAGCATCAATACTTAACTGATAAGGATTGGCCTGTTGTGGATCTTTTTGGATTTGTTGCTGTGTTAAACGTCCAGGGGTTTGATGTGCTGTTTCACGGGCACGTAGATAAAGACGAGTATGTAGCTGATCATTAATTTGATAACCTAAATTGGCACTGATGCCTGTGGCTTTATTTTGACTGTGCTGTTGTTGACCCTGACTTTGGCTATGTGTGGCCGCAACATAGTAATCTAGTGGGCCTAAGTCTTGCCCCATACTCAATTGATATTTTTGATAGCCATGTGAACCTGTAGCTACACTCAGCTGTTGGCTTTGCTGAGTCTTACCCGTATGACTCACATAATTAATCACACCACCCAAAGCCAAAGCACCTTGTTCAAAACCTTGACTACCACGAAGGATTTCAACATAGGATAGCCAACCAGGCTCTAATAATTCATACGGTGTACCACCAGGTCCTGTGAGTGCAATATTATCCAATAACACAGTTGTACCTGAACCATGAGCCCCAGAACCCCGATTGATACCTGATCCGCGAATGGAAATTTTAACGCCTTCATTGCCTGCACTTTGTGCATAAACGCCAGCCTCTAACTTCAACATATCTGCATTGCTTTGCAAGCGCTGTTGGTCATTCGCTTGAATAAAATTATGCGCTCCGACTAGCTGATCAAACTGTTGTTGACGTTTTTCCACTTCCGTCTGAGTATTCGCTTGTAATAATAACGTATCTAACTCAATGAGATTTTCAGCATAAATTTCTTGGCTGAGCATCATGATTACAACAGTTAATAGATGCTGTTTAAAGTGTAGTGTATATTGCATAGCTCATCCTGATCTATATATTTTTTAGATACTGTTTATGGTGCAGCATCTCCTCAGTTGGCTACCTTAGCAATATAAGCTCAGATGAAAAATAGCTTTTTCTGCCGACTATTTTGTAACTAAATAAGCAAAAATATAGACAACTTTGCAACTAAATAGAACTTTTAAGACTAAAGGCAGCGCTTAAAATCCATTTTGATCTGTTCATCAAGTTCTTTAAACTTGTTATGTGTAAATGGGTACGTGAAAGATAAAAGTTGCGTAGAACACGTGAGTATCTTGCAAAGCAGAGTGTGTTTTAGCTTGAATTTAAAACCCATAACCTTTTAAAGTTTTTAATGACAAATAGCTGTGATTCGGTCATTAAATGATTAAAGAATATTTTAGGCATCTTGTTGCGATTGAGCTACTAATGTGCAAATAAGAATTTTTTGTAAATTGTGATGAGTGTTTTTAGGAGAATAGACAAAAAATGCCAAAGCCATATTTCTATTCTATGTACTGAGCATTTTCTTTGGCTGAATAAACATCGCTTTCACCTCATCACCTTTCCAAAGTAGGGTGTTTCCCAATTGTATAATTCCCCAACATCAGAATGTTAAAAACTGAGTTGAATAGTGAATATAAGCAGCTTCATTTGTTGATTACCCCCCCAATTCGCTGTTTCAAACTGAGTGAAGCGATTGAAAGATGTATCTGGTCAGCATTTGAGGAAAACATTTCCAGAAATCAAACGTAAACTACGAAGTGGCTGTTTATGGTCACGTCAAGTTATAGTGGTAGACAAATCATGATGTAATATACCGAGCTTTATTCACTAGGCATAACAAAGACCATCGTACTTGGCGGTGGCAGCTCGTAACATAATATAACCCGAATCATGGATAAGCCTGATTTTACATCTTTATAAATTGAGGCTTATTTTGATGACAGATTTGATAAGCACAGAGTGATGCATAAATCCCAGCGAAATAACCTGAAAGAGAACGATGGCGACTGCTGACCAAGTTGTATTGTTGCTTCAATAA
>NZ_CANQTS010000029.1 GCF_947626835.1 uncultured Acinetobacter sp.
AGGGGGCCTTTTTTTATGCCTGAAATTTGTATGAAATCATTTTTTGCCTACCTTTCTATACTGATATTCATCAGAATTTTATATCTATTAGATTTTTAGTCTGCCTTTTTTAAATAAACATTAACATGGCTTGATAAAATCGTATGAAAAGTAAATTAATCGTGTTATAAAAAATAAAATAGGCATAAAAATTGCTTAATGAAGCTGCGAAAAAATAATGAGGATAAAAGGTTATGCGGTTATCAGTTGGATTAAAAGTTTCAAACTCGCTTTCTTTAACGCCACAATTGCAACAAGCCATTCGTTTATTGCAATTATCAAGTTTAGAGCTAGAGCAAGAAATTCAATTGCAACTTGAAAGTAACCCATTATTAGAGAAAATTGAAGAGCAAAATACATCAGAAAATCTAGTAAATGTAGAAAAAGAATCAGATAACAAAGACTTAACCAATGAGCTCAATGCTAACCATTTACCCGATGACTTGCCTGTAGATACAGATTGGGACGATGTTTATACCCATCAGCCAACCAGTCTAGGTGCAGCCGATTTTGAAGAACGTGAGGATAATCGGCAAGGGCATTTAGGCTTAAGTGAGCATATGCTTGAGCAAATTAACTTATTAAATTTTAGTCAAATAGATCAATTAATTGCCTATTGTTTGGTAGATTCATTAGATGAAAAAGGTTTTTTAGACGCAGAAATTGCAGAAATTACTGCTTCAGTACAACATCTTTTGCAGTCTATGGATTATGACGATGAGGTTGAAGATGATGAGGTGGTTGCCGTACTCAAACATTTACAACGTCTTGACCCTGTGGGGGTGGGCTCGCGCCATTTGGCTGAGTGTTTAAGCATTCAATTGGAGGTGTTGCCTATAAATACCCCATATCGTGGGCAAGCGCTAACTTTGCTACAACATTATGAATTATTAATTTGCAATGATTTATCTAAACTCACTAAGCAAACTGGTCTCAATCCACAGCAGTTGAAAGCTGCAATTGATTTGCTAAAAACCCTTAAACCGCATCCGGGTTTAGATTTTGAAAATAAAGAGTCAGATTATCAAATTCCAGATGTTGTGGTGGCCAAAAAAAATGAGATGTGGCAAGTGCAGCTGAATCCCGATATTGTGCCAAAACTCAAAGTGAATTCCTTTTACGCTAATATGATTCGTCGTGCAGATCAAAGTGACGATAACCAATATTTACGCAATCAAATGCTTGAGGCCAAGAACTTTATTAAGGGGATTGATGAGCGTCATAAAACCTTATTAAAGGTTGCCACGGCGATTGTTGAACATCAAAAAGCGTTTTTAGAAATTGGCGCTGAAGGTATGAAACCTTTGGTATTGCGTGATATTGCTGCAGAAGTTGAATTACATGAATCCACGGTTTCTCGTGTGACAACCAATAAATACATGCTAACCCCACGCGGTTTGTTTGAATTGAAATATTTCTTTTCAAGTCATGTGGGTACTGCATCAGGAGGGGAGGCATCTTCAACAGCAATTCGTGCCAAGATTAAAAAATTAGTCAGTGAAGAAAATAGTCGTAAACCCTTATCAGACAATGCCATAGCGACTTTATTGCAACAAGAAGGTATTGATGTGGCACGTAGAACAGTGGCCAAATACCGTGAATCGTTAAATATTCCGTCGTCTTCTGAAAGAAAAGTATTGATCTAAATTTTAAAGTGCGGTAATTGTAAAGGTACATTATGACAACATAATGACCCATAAGCGCAGACTTTAACTGATTTAGCGTCTGCAACGTACTTCATCCTAGATCAAGAGGGATAGAACTATGCAAATTACAATTCGTGGTCATCATTTGAGTATTACCCCTGCCATTGAAGACAATATCCGCGCTCAGTTTTTTCAATTGACTAAACATTTGGATCAGGTTAGTAGTATGCAAGTTAAGTTGAGTAAGGATCATCAGGTGGATAAACGCTCTAAAAAAGGCAGTAGTAATCATATTGCTGAAGCGATTATTCGTGTACCGGGGGCGGAGCTTTTTGCACAAGCTACAGCAGATGATATGTATAGTTCGATTAAAAAAATGACTGAAAAGCTTAAACGTCAGCTTGAAAAATACCGTGAATCTAAATTGGAATATCAAGTTGCTGTACCTTAAGGCTTAAAGGCTAAAAAAGAGGTTTTTTTAAACCTCTTTTTTTATAGTTATAATGTGTATGGTTAATGAATTATTTTAAGCATTTATAGTAGAATGACAGGTTTTTACACCCTTGATCCAATATAAGAGGTCTTTGCAATGAATAGTGATCAGCTCACAGATATTTTAAAAGCTGCTTTTCCTGAAGCTGAAGTTGCAGTAAGTGGGCAAGGCGGAAAATTTGACCTTCGTATTGTGGATGAGCAATTTGAAGGAAAACGCCCGGTTGCACGTCAACAAGCTGTTTATGCACCGCTAAACTCTTATATTGCCAGTGGTGAAGTGCATGCTGTGACCATTCGTGCAATGACCAAAGAAGAATGGCGTAAAGCTAGTCTTTTCGGAGCTTAATTCGTTAATGGATAAATTCTTAATTCAAGGTGGTACTAAGCTCGAAGGTGAAGTACGCATTTCAGGTGCAAAAAACGCAGCTTTACCTTTACTTGCTGCAACTATTTTAGCTGATACACCCATTACTCTGACCAATGTGCCTAATCTTAAAGATGTGAACACCTTGGTGCAACTTATTGCAGGTCTTGGTGTAGATATCACCTATGAGGGTGAAACTGTTAAAGCGGACACCTCAAGCCTCAATAACCAATTTGCGCCTTATGAGTTGGTACGTACCATGCGTGCCTCAATCTTGGTACTAGGACCTTTGCTGGCACGCTATGGCAGTGCCAAAGTATCATTGCCGGGTGGCTGTGCCATTGGTTCGCGTCCTGTCGATCAACATTTAAAAGCATTAGAAGCTTTAGGTGCCAAGATAGAAGTAGAAAACGGCTATGTATTGGCGGAAGTCGATGGTCGCTTAAAAGGTGGCGAAGTTGTCTTTGATATGGTCACTGTTGGCGGTACCGAAAACATTTTAACCGCTGCGGTTTTGGCTGATGGTGTCACCACCATCCGTAACGCGGCGCGTGAACCTGAAATTACCGATTTAGCGCAAATGCTGATTAAAATGGGCGCTAAAATTGAAGGTTTAGACACCGACACCTTAGTGGTGACAGGTGTTGAGAGCCTACATGGTTGTGAATATGCTGTTGTGGCTGATCGTATCGAAACCGGTTCATATTTAGCAGCAGCGGCCATGACTGGTGGTCGAGTTAAAACCACCCACACCGATCCAAGTTTATTAGAAGCAGTACTGGATAAATTTGAAGAAATGGGTGCAGAAGTCACCCGTGGTGATGATTGGATTGAACTGGATATGCAGGGCAAACGTCCCAAAGCGGTGAGCTTTCGTACTTTGCCTCATCCAGAATTTCCAACGGATATGCAAGCGCAACTGATGGCAGTGAACTCAATTGCGCGTGGCTTTGCAACGATTTCGGAAACCATTTTTGAAAACCGCTTTATGCATGTCCCTGAATTGTCACGTATGGGTGCCAATATTCAGGTTGAAGGCAATGATGCGGTCGTCACAGGGGTAGAACAACTTTCTGCTGCACCTGTGATGGCAACAGATCTACGTGCTTCATTTTCTTTGGTCTTAGCAGCATTAGCAGCAGACGGAGAAACATTGATTGACCGCATTTATCATATTGACCGTGGTTATGAACATGTTGAAGCAAAATTACAAGGCTTAGGTGCCAAAATTAAGCGAGTGAGCGAGTAAAGTTAATGAGCGATATGAGAAACGATGATCCAAACTTTGACGTAATGGGCAATTTTGATCATGGTTTGACTTTGGCCTTGAGTAAAGGTCGTATTTTAAAAGAAACCTTACCTTTGCTTGAAACAGCAGGGATTAATCTTTTAGAAGACCCAGATAAGTCGCGTAAATTAATTTTCCCGACCACGCATAAACAGGTTCGTATTTTAATTTTACGTGCATCTGATGTTCCAACTTACGTAGAAAATGGCGCAGCGGATTTAGGTGTGGCAGGTAAAGATGTCTTGATGGAGCATGGTGCGCAAAATGTCTATGAACCACTCGATTTAAAAATTGCCAACTGTAAGCTCATGACTGCAGGTAAGGTGGGCATGGAACGTCCAAAAGGTCGTTTAAAAATTGCCACCAAATATGTCAATTTAACCCGTCAATACTATGCAAGCTTAGGCGAGCAAGTGGATGTAATTAAACTTTACGGTTCAATGGAATTAGCGCCATTGGTCGGTTTAGGGGATTACATTGTGGACGTAGTAGATACGGGTAATACTTTACGTGCCAATGGTCTTGAGCCATTAGAGGAAATTTGCAAAGTTTCTTCGCGTTTAATTGTCAATAAAGCCAGTTTTAAACGTAAGCAAGACTTATTAAATCCAATTCTAGCGCAGCTTGAAAAAGCGGTTGCCGAGCGTGAAGCTGCAACAAACGCCTAAAGCATGTGTGTTAAAAAAACCGCCCTCAGAGGCGGTTTTTTTATAATTGAACAATTAGGTGTTATTTATCAATTTGAATGACCGCTATTTCCAATGAAACTACACAGATAGATACCCACAAAGTGCATGAAAACAGGTAAACTAAACTTTTCTTCTAGACATTTTGTGGGTAAATTGATGCGACGTTTATCGACTCAAGATCAAAACTTTAAACAAGTTTTTGCAGATTTGTTGGCTTTTGAGACTGTTAGCGATCCTGAATTATTAAAGACTGTAGATCAAATCATTGCTGATGTTCGTCAGTATGGCGACGCTCATGTTCTTAAGTTAACACAACAGTTCGATCGACATCCTGCGCATCAATTTTCAGATCTTGAACTGACCCAAGCACAACTTAAAGCAGCATTTGAGGGTTTAAGCACAGAAGTACGTGAAGCACTCGAACTTGCAGCCAATCGTATTTGTGAATTCCACCAAGCACAAAAACAAGACGGTTGGACCTATGTTGATGCTTTAGGTAATACTTTAGGTCAAAAAGTAACCCCGCTTGATCGTGTGGGGATTTATGTACCGGGTGGTTTAGCCTCTTATCCATCATCTGTGCTGATGAACGCTGTTCCTGCACATGTGGCAGGTGTACCTGAAATTATTATGGTAGTACCGGCACCCAATGGTGAGCTTAATCCTTTGGTGTTGGCAGCAGCGTATTTAGCGGGTGTGACGCGTGTATTTACCATTGGTGGCGCACAAGCAGTAGCGGCATTGGCTTATGGTACACAAACTGTTCCGTCTGTAGATAAAATTACAGGACCGGGTAACCGTTTTGTGGCTGCGGCTAAACGTGCGGTATTTGGTCAAGTCGGTATTGATATGATTGCCGGACCTTCTGAAATTTTAGTTTATGCAGAAGGTGAAAATAATCCCGAATGGTTAGCTATGGATCTTTTGTCGCAGGCTGAACATGACACAGTAGCACAAGCGGTATTTATTACCCCAGATGAGCAGCTTTTAAATGACGTTGCACAAGCCATTGAAACGCACTTAGCTGCATTGCCAAAAGCTGAGATTGCACGTACTTCGATTGCCAATCGTGGTGCATTGGTTTTGGTGAAAGATCGTCAAGAAGCGATTGAATTAATTAACCAAGTTGCGCCTGAACACTTAGAGCTATGTTTAGATGATGCCGAAGCGATGGCCGAAGACATTCGTCATGCCGGTGCGATCTTTATGGGGCGTTATACCCCTGAAGCAATTGGCGATTACTGCGCAGGCCCGAACCATGTGTTACCGACTTCAGGTACAGCACGTTTTTCATCGCCACTGGGTGTTTATGATTTCCAAAAGCGTTCAAGCTTAATTATGTGCTCAAAAGAGGGTGTAAAAACCTTAGCACGTACTGCTGATATTTTAGCGCAACAAGAAAATTTAGATGCCCATGCCCGTTCGGCACGTTACCGTTATCAATAAACATGTGGCAATGATTTGCCCTTAATTGTAGGGCAAATGCAGCTATCTTATTTATATACTGATGTTCGATGTCACGACGAGTGCATGAGCAAAAAGAGAATTATTTAGCATGTCAAACATTACGACAGAACAAATGCGTTTTTGGAGTCCTGCGGTACGTGAGCTTGAACCGTATGTACCGGGCGAACAACCAAAAATCCAAAATTTATTAAAATTAAATACCAATGAAAACCCGTATCCGCCATCACCAAAAGTGGTAGAGGCGGTACAACACGTTTTAGCCAATTCAGCGGATGCGTTACGTTTATATCCAGACCCTGATGCATCTGAGTTAAAAGCTGCCATTGCCAAGCAACAGAAGGTGCCTGTTGAGCAGGTTTTTGTCGGTAATGGTTCAGATGAAGTCTTAGCGCATATTTTTAAAGCATTTTTTGTGCAAGAGTTACCCCTGCTATATCCAGATATTACTTATAGTTTTTATCCTGTCTATAGCCAATTCTTTGGGGTAGACACCAAAGTTTTACCTTTAAATGATCAGTTTGAGATTGTGGTCGATGATTATAAACAGCCAAATGGCGGGATTATCATTACCAACCCCAATGCACCAACAAGTATTGATTTAGGCTTAGCCAAAATCGAAGAGATTTTACAAGCCAATCCAAACTCGGTGGTGGTGATTGATGAAGCCTATGTTGATTTTGGGGCTGAATCTGCGGTGAGTTTGGTTGCAAAATACGACAACCTTGTAGTGTGCCAAACCACTTCAAAATCGCGCTCATTGGCGGGTTTACGCGTAGGTTTTGCCATTGCCCAGCCACATTTAATTGCAGCTTTAGAAGCGGTTAAAAATAGCTTTAACTCATATCCGATAGATCGTTTTGCCATTGCAGCTGCGGTGGCATCTTTTGAAGATCAGGCGTACTTTGCAGCACAAAATGCCAAAGTGATTGCCAGTCGTGAGCATTTAGTTGAGCAACTGACGCAATTAGGCTTTAAGGTCTTGCCATCGAGTGCAAACTTTATTTTTGCAACGCTTCCTAGCCAAGATGCAGGCGAGTTAGCCAGCCAATTGCGTGAACGTGGCATTATTGTGCGTTATTTTAATAAGCCACGTATTAATCAGTACCTACGTATTACTGTGGGTACAGATGAGCAAAACCAACGTTTGGTCGATACCTTAAAAAATGAGATTTTGGCTTAAAGTTTCTGATTGAATGGGCTTAAACCTTAAAAAAAAGCGAACATCTTGTTCGCTTTTTTTATTTAATTGGCTTGATGCCATGTGTTGAGTAAATTCAACAAGGCTTCGACTTTATCAAAACATTCTTGATATTCGGCATCAACTTCTGAGGCAATGGTAATGCCACCGCCTGCCCACAATGACAACTGCTCTTGATACTTTTGAATAGAACGAATCAGGATATTCCAACTGCCTGTACCATCAAAATTAAAATACCCCATCGAACCGCAATAAGCGCCTCGTGGTTGTTGTTCTAATTCATCAATAATTTGCATGGCTCGAATTTTAGGTGCACCTGTAATTGAGCCACCCGGTAAAGCAGACATTAAAACATCAAAGGGTTTGACATCAGTTTTTAAAGTTGCAGTAATTTCACTGACCATATGATGGACTTGCTTAAAGCTTTCGATATTAAATAATTTTGGTGTTTTAACGCTGCCAACTTCCGCATAAACACTTAAATCATTCCGCAATAAATCCACAATCATGACATTTTCGGCACGATCTTTTTCAGAGTTAATCAATTGCTGTTTAGAGGCTTGATCCTGCTCAGGGTCTTGAAAACGTGGCATGGTGCCTTTAATGGGTTTAGTTACAATATTACGATTGGCATTAAACTCAATAAAAAGCTCCGGTGAGCAACTGAGCAATTCAAAATCACCACTTCTTAAATAACCTGCATAAGGCGCTTGGGTCAGCTGCCAAAATTTTTCTGCACTGGCAAGTAAGCGCCCTTGGGCTTGTCCTACAAATTCTTGCGTTAGGTTAATTTGGTAGCAATCACCTGCCACAATATAATCTTGCACTTGACTAAAGGCGTGGCTGTACTCAGCTTTGCTCCAACGTGCTTGGCAAGCTTGCGTTAAACAAAACTCAAGTTGAGGCTGTTGTTGTAGTAATTGTTGTAGATAATCAAACTGCGCTTGGGCATGGTGATTGCTACTGTTAAAATACCATCCATCGTGTTCTAAACTGATATAACTGTGACACATGGCTAAGAGTAAACTTGGTTGAGACTTGTGTTGAAGTTGAATCGCTTGTGCTGCGCCGTGATCATAACTGATAAACCCCATCACACCACCGGTAAAGCATTTTTGATCAGTGCTGATGGTTGTGCTTTGAATCAGGGCGCTAAAATCTTGTGCTGCGCTTTGACTATACTCATTTAAGCCCGTTGCTTGAAAATATTGCATGCCGTGTGGCTGTAACACACAGTACTGTTCAGGAAAACAACCAATTACTGCCTGACCTTGATTATATAAATAGATCAAAGGATCTAACAGATGCAGTCGATTAATTAACTCAGCAGGGCTTTGTAAGGCACAAAGTCGTTGGGAAAAAACAGCAGCGTGGCTCATAAATCTACATAGGCGACAAAGAGACGCCTAGTGTAGCGAAATTTATCAAGATGCAGTGTCATAAGCGTAACCAAACAGCGCATTTTTAGTGGCTTAAGCTGCCCTTGTTGGAGTTTTAAACAATCTTAACCGGTATGATCTAAACGTGAGCCTAAGGTTTCTAGGTGCATCTCAAATTGCTGTGTTTTGCGGTCAGTAAAATAATGACGTAAAGTGCGTTCTACGCTTGGGAAAGCCAATTGTTCCCATGGAATTTCATCTTCACTAAATAAACGTGATTCAATGGTTTCTTCGCCGGCACCAAATTTTCCATCCATTAATTGGGCTTTAAACAACACATAAATTTGACCAATTCGTGGAATATTGTACATGCAGTACAATTGCTCAATGGTCACTTCCGCTTCTGCTTCTTCACGTGTTTCGCGGGCTGCACCTTGCTCCATGGTTTCAAACAATTCCATGTAGCCGGCAGGTAACGTCCATAAGCCATAGCGTGGCTCAATGGCACGGCGACACAATAAGACTTTATCTTGATGAATCACTAAAGCGCCACAAATGACTTTGGGATTAACATAATGAATCGTGCCGCAACTGCTACACACCTGACGTACTTGGTGGTCGCCTAAAGGAATTTTTTCGACGGTTTTTTGTCCGCAGTTGCTACAAAAGTTCATATTCATCATCAAGGATAAAGTGATGCGTTCAGAATAGCGTAAAAAAAGCCCCTCTGCATCATCTGATCACGCTATCCTTTAGAATAAAAATTCAGCTATGATGCTGTTTAATCCCTTCAATTAGGACGTAGAGCCAACGACATGGATGATCGTGAACTGACGTTATTACTCCAACAACGCTTACGCTTTTCAAAACGGGTGCGCCAAGCGCAAGCGGCAGTTTTAATTGCCATTACGCAAGAAGCTGAGCCTAAAGTGCTGCTGACACGCCGTTCGGTGTATTTAAATAGTCATCCGGGAGAGGTTTCATTTCCGGGGGGCAAGCGCGACCCACAAGATACCAGTAATATTGTGGTAGCCTTACGTGAAGCACAAGAAGAAACCGGTTTAAATCCTTTTGATGTAGAACTCATTGGCGATTTACCCATGCAAAAAGCCCGTAATGGTATGTTGGTTAAACCTGTAGTAGGTTTTATTCCACCTAACTTAGCCCTTGTGCCACAACCGACCGAAATTGATCGTATTTTTTATGTTTCATTGCGCAAAATGTTAGAGGCGCAACCCATTCCGTATGAAGTGCGTTATCAACATCAATCTTTGTATTTTCCAAGTTTTCGTTTAGAAAATGAGATTATTTGGGGCTTAACAGCACGCATGTTGGTGTCTTTGTTTCAATATGGTTTGGACTATCGTAAAGAATGGCCATTTTTACTCAATTCACCGGCATTTAAAATTAAAAAATAAAACCGCTGCTCAGCATAAAACTGGAAAAAGCCAATGTTAAGCGTTGGGCTTTTTTGTAGCGCGTATCGCCAAGTTTTCAGCAGTGGAGTATCATAGCCGCCATTCTCATATATTTTAAAACAAAGGTTTGGCATGAAATTGCTGGCACTCGAAACTGCCAATCAGCAGTGTTCCGTCTGCATGGTGGATGACACCCAAGACGTATTTTTTGATTTAGACTCCCGCGCCAGAGCTCAAACGCAAACCATTTTGCCGATGATTGAGCAGGCGTTATTACAGGCTAACATTCCAGCAAGTGAGCTGACTGCAATTGCGTTTAGTCGTGGTCCGGGTTCATTTAGTGGCGTACGTATTAATGCTGCGGTGGCACAGGCTTTGGCATGGGCCAATGATTTACCTGTGGTGCCTGTATCTACTTTGCAAGCTTTAGCGCAAGCGGCTTATCGTTTAGCGGGTTTAACTGCGGTTACCGCCGTGATTGATGCCCGTATGAATGAAGTGTATATCGCCAGCTTTAAGCTAGATGAACACGGCATTATGCAAGCGGTAGATCAAGAGCAACTTCTCAGTTATGACCAAGCAAAAGCAGTTCAGCCATTTACTTTGGTGGGTTCGGGCAGTGTGTTAGTGGACGCAACAGCAACCGAACATCAAGGCATTGATGCTACAGCACAAGATATTGCCAGCATTGCGCGCCAAGCGGCATTGCAACAACAGTGGGTCAGTGCTGAATTGGCATTGCCTGTGTATCTTCGTGATGATGCGTGGAAAAAAATTCCTGAGCAAGGCAAAGCATAATTTAGGTAAATATTATGGATCTTTTACTGCTATTAAAAGCAGCCATTATGGGGATTGTGGAGGGGATTACTGAATTCCTGCCCATTTCGAGTACCGGTCATTTAATTTTAGCCGCCGAGCTCATGAACTTTTGGAGCAAAGAAAAAAGCGATGTGTTTGTGATTGCCATTCAAATGGGTGCAATTGCCGCGGTGATTTATGAATACTGGGCACGTCTTTGGGGTGCAGCCACCGGTATTGTTAGCGGTGAACCACAAGGACGCCGTTTAGGCATTGGTTTAATTTTAGCTTCGATTCCAATTATGTTGGTCGGCTTAACGTTTGGTCAAACCGTGAAAGCCTTGTTGTTTAATGACATTGCGATTGCCATTGGTTTGATTGTGGGTGGTCTGATTATTATTTGGATTGAAAAAAATCCACCCCAAGTGCGCGCCCAAGAAGTAGAAGACTTAAGCATCAAAGATGCCATTTGGATTGGATTAATTCAAGTATTGTCATTAATTCCAGGGACATCACGTTCAGGGGCTACTATTATTGGTGCCATGTTCTTGGGTGTATCACGTAAAGCCGCCACTGAATTTTCGTTCTTCTTAGGTATTCCAGTAATTGTAGGTGCAGGTTTATTAGATCTTTATCAAAGTTACCATGTATTTGACGGAGCAGCAGATTGGACCGTGATTGGTGTTGGTTTGCTGGTTTCTTTTGTTTCGGCATTGCTGCTCATTCGTGCGTTAGTGGCCTATGTGGCTAAACGTGATTTCGTGGTGTTTGCCTGGTATCGTATTGTATCAGGACTTGCGATCTTATTATTTGCATGGACAGGTTGGACCTTATGGTAAGCGCTGCTTTACGCTTATACACAGAACAGACCTGTGTCGATCAAGCACAGCATTATGCGGCTGTGCTTGGCACACGTGGCGTGAGTGTAGCGATAGACGTCATTGAAAAACTCGGACCACGTTTTTTGCGCTTAAATCCTGAGTTAGCCTTATGTGTTGATCAAGACGGTTTATGGTTGGCAGCCAATGGCATGAAAATGCAACCCGATTGGAAAGGCGAAACTGGTCGTCTAAAACGTGCTTCGTTAAAATCAGAAATGATTGCTCGAGCATGCAACGTGTCTGAAAAGCCACGCCTGATTGATGCCACCGCAGGCTTGGGGCATGACAGTTTACTGATGGCACATTTAGGCGCGCATGTTACTTTGGTAGAGCGTCACCCGATTTTATTCACTCTACTTGAAGATACCCAACAACGTGCTTTAGACGATAAAATCTTACATGCTGCAGCAGCAAGAATTAGCTTGGTATTTAGTGATTCAGCTGATTATTTAGCTCAGCAGGCAAATTTAGCGCAAGTGGTGGATGTGGTGTATTTGGATCCTATGTTTCCACAGCGTGACCAAAATCAAAATGCAGCCAAAAAACAAGCACAGGTAAAAAAACAGATGCAACTGTTGCATATGCTGTTACCTGAGGATGGTGAAATGGATTTGGGTGATCATTTGTTGCCATTGGCGCAAAAAATTGCCAAACGTGTGGTGGTGAAACGCCCACGTCTTGCGGTGTTTTTAGCAGGACAAAGTACCGAGCAACAATGGCTGGGCGATGCTTGTCGTTTTGATGCTTATTTTCAACATGAACTGTAGGTTTAATTGCTGCATTTTTAAACATTGTTGTGTTATATAGTAGTTTATAGCATTGATAAAACTGCCATTCGGCATACACTTCATCGCGCACCTTTGGCAGGCATTGCATAGATAATTCCATGATCGACTTTAAACCTTCCATTAATTTTTGGCACGATTTTAAAAGCAACCAAGTGGCCGGTATGTGGTTGTTTGTAGGATCACGCCGTGCCTTACAAATTGTGCGTCCCTCTATTGCCCAATTAATTATTTGGGGCATTTTAGGCGGCTGTGCCAATACCTTATTTGCATGGCTCAGTGCCGGCGAGGTGGGAGAATTTAACTCACAAGGCTTGGTCAGTTATGCGCTATGGCCATTTATTGCCTTAATGGTGGGAATTTTTCTCTCGCAACGCATTAATAACCCACGCTTAATGTTGGTGCCTGCCTTATTGTGGTTAGTGCTTGATACGCATGTGGCGCTATTGCAAAGCCTGATTCAGTATTTAGGCATGATGGATTGGCTGCCGTATCTATTTTATGACTATTTGCCTGCTTTATTTATGGTGCTGTTTGTTTGGCAAAGCTTGGCGGTGGTATGGGTCTTTGCCCGCGAGCTAAAATGGCCATGGTGGGAACGTGCTTTAATTATGGTTGCCACCTTATTCACCTTAGTGGTGTGGCAAATTTCTGCCAAAAGCCAACCGATTTGGAAAGTCGAGCAATTACCGCCAAGCATCAGTGAAGCCACGCTTTATGCACAACCTAAAGTGCTCAATCAAGCACTAGAAAGCATTCAATTTGGTGAATTTGCACAAAGCCATTGGTATTTTTTAGGGGTGGCAGGGGCAAGTTATCAAGAGGTGTTTAAATCGGAAGTTGAGCGTATTCGCGAACAGTTTGACACCCGTTTTGGTACGTTTGGTCGCTCTATGGTATTGATCAATCATCCAAGTACCCTCGAAACGCAGCCGATTGCCTCGAAAACCAGTATTGAATTGGCACTTAAACGTATTGGTCAGCAAATGAACCGTGACAGTGATGTGTTGTTTTTATATATGACCTCGCATGGCTTGCCACAGCAATTTGAACTGGAAAATGCACCAATTGATTTAGCTTATGTAGAACCGACATGGTTACGCGATACTTTAGATAAAGCCGGTATTCGTTGGCGGGTGATTGTGATCTCATCGTGTTTTTCAGGCAGTTTTGTATCAGCTTTACAAAATGAAAATACCTTGGTAATTACCGCATCAGCAGCAGATCGTGAATCATTTGGGTGTAGCAATGAAGCGGATTACACCTACTTTGGGCGCGCTTTGTTTGATGAAGCCATGCGCGAGCAACATGATTTTGAAAGTGCTTTTTTGCAAGCCAAAGAAACTGTGGCAAGATGGGAAACAGCGCAAGGCTTTGAGCCTTCTGAGCCACAATGGGTCATGGGCAAAAATATGCAACTGATGTTGCCACAACTTGAGCAACGTCTGTTTCCAGCAAAACAAGCTGCACCTTAAAAGGATAATTCATGCAACTTTTACAAAGCAATCAATGCTTCTTGGGCCAACAAAGAATTTATAGCTTTGCCTCAAAAAGCTTAAAAAAAGACAGCAAATTTGGAATTTTTTTACCACCACAAGCCTTAAATGGACAGGCGTGTCCGGCATTATTTTATTTGGCAGGTTTAACCTGTAATGAAGAAACCTTTGCCATTAAAGCGCATGCACAGCGCTTAGCAGCACAGTTGGGTTTAATTTTGGTGACCCCTGATACCTCGCCGCGTGGTGATGATGTGGCACAAGGTGATCATTGGGATTTAGGTCAAGGTGCAGGCTTTTATATTAATGCCACTCAAGCCCCTTGGGCTGAGCATTATCAAATGCAAAGTTTGATTGCAGATGAATTATATGCTTTGGTAGAAAGTGAATTTAACGTGGCATCAGGCAAGATCGGTATTTTCGGTCATTCGATGGGTGGACATGGTGCTTTGACTTTGGCGCTCAAGTTCCCTGAAAAATTTAAATCTGTCTCAGCCTTTGCCCCGATTTGTGCCCCGAGCCAATGTCCTTGGGGTGAAAAAGCTTTTTCTCATTATCTAGGTGAAGACCGTGAAGCGTGGTTAGCCCATGATGCAAGCGCTTTAATTTCACAAAAAGGGCCTTTATTTAGTGATATTTTAATTGATCAAGGTCTAAAAGATCAGTTTTATAGTCAGCTTAATCCAGCACAATTTCAAGCGGCTTGTGACAGCGTGGGTCAAAAGCTCACCCTGCGTGAGCATCAAGGCTATGATCATGGTTATTACTTTATCCAAAGTTTTATTGATGATCACTTGCAGTATCACGCCGTGCAATTACAATCTTAAAAAAGAGGCGCTTAGCCTCTTTTTTCATGCCAAGTGACGCTAAATTCAGTGTGTGCCATACGATTTAAATGATCAATTACTACTTTTTGAATATGGCTAAAATCTTCAACCTGACTTGCAATTTGCACCTCTAAACACGCAGCCTGTGGTGTAAGGGTAATGGTATAGTCAGGCATTAAAATCAGCATGTGTTGCTCATTGTATTGGACTTCAAATTTATGTTTCCAATGATTCAATAAACGTTTGGCAATACGGGCAGCTTCTGTGGTGCCAAGTTGGGTTGTGGTTTGCATACTTTGTGCTCATTAAGATAGCTTTACAGTTTAAGGATGACTTTAAGTACTGCCTAGTTGCCAATTGCAACGCTGCGTTATGTAAATGTAGTCCATCAGATCGAATCAGCCAACAACGCATTTTGGCGAGAATTTGTTATAATCGAGCTTGTTTTTAATATTGACACAGCCAGGTACTCCAATGTCCAAGCCATATTTAATTGCACCATCTATTTTGTCTGCTGATTTTGCCCGTTTGGGTGAAGAGGTTGAAAATGTATTGGCGGCAGGTGCCGATGTGGTCCATTTTGATGTGATGGACAACCATTATGTACCTAACCTCACATTTGGTGCAGGCGTATGTAAAGCGCTTAAAAAATACGGTATTCAAGCACCCATTGATGTACATTTAATGGTCAAGCCTGTAGATCGTATGATTGGTGATTTCTTAGAGGCCGGTGCAGATATTATTACCTTCCACCCAGAAGCATCAGATCATATTGATCGCTCTTTACAGTTAATTCAATCAGGTGGCGCTAAAGCAGGTTTAGTGTTTAACCCAGCCACGCCATTACATTATCTTGACTATGTATTGGATAAAGTGGATCAAGTGTTATTGATGAGTGTGAACCCAGGCTTTGGTGGTCAAAAATTCATTCCAATGACATTGGAAAAATTACGTCAAGCACGCAAGATGATTGATGCATCAGGGCGTGATATTCGTTTAGAGGTAGACGGTGGTGTTACTCCTGCCAATATTCGTGAAATTGCAGAAGCGGGTGCGGATATGTTTGTTGCAGGTTCGGCAATTTTTGGTCAACCTGATTATCAAGCGGTGATTGAAAAAATGCGTGCTGAGTTGGCTTTAGTGGGCAGCCAACAGGTTTAAAGGCTGGTCTAAATCAAGAGCGCTTTGGCGCTCTTTTTTTGGCATTGGATGCTTTATTGTAGGGCACTTTTTAAGTAAAATTGAGCCTATTAAGCTAATCCCTTAACAACGAAGTTCGTATCAAGCTAAAATTGGGCCTAATCTGAAGTTTATGCTACGTTTTGGATAGGCTTGATCTAAATTGCCCTGTATTGGTGCGCTTGGCTGCTAAATATCAGATTTGAGTAAGGAGGAACGACCTCCCTTGTTTAAACATAAAATTTAAACAAGAAAAATCGTCAGGACGGCCTGACTCTATTAAAGGAGGAGGGCAATATGGCCTGGGTGATTCTTATTTTGGCGGGTATTTTTGAAGTGGTATGGGCCTACAGTATGAAACTGTCAGACGGCTTTACCAAACTGACCCCCAGTCTAGTGACGATGGTGTTTATGTTATTAAGTTTTGGCTTATTGGCATATTCCATGAAAACTTTACCACTTGGCACAGCTTATACCATTTGGACCGGCATTGGTGCGGTGGGGGCTTTTGTATTAGGGATTTTGGTTTTAGGTGAGCCTGTGACCCCCATGCGTTTTTTAGCTGCGGTGCTCATTGTGTCTGGCTTATTACTGATGAAATTATCCTCTTAAAATTTTAAAATCGTGTGATGTAGACATTGCACGATTTTTTTTATTTAAAAAATTGCTGTCGATGTATATAGCAATTTATTTATGTCATCAAATGATCTTCTGATTTAAGTGCGCTCACTGTACTGAGTTGATGGATTAAAAAATAAATTTTAGGTACAGGGTGCGATTAATCTGGCCACACGCCAAGCTGCACATTGCATCGCTTTTAAGCTATATTGATAAAAATATCAGCAGCTTTGTGTTATGTACGTTTCTTGTGATTATGCTTCGCCGATTTGAGTACTGTGTTTAGTGGCACAGGAAAATGCTTTGGTTGCACTGCTACTAAAAAATGATGCTCGCTTAGCGCATTTTGACGCAAGTAAGGTGGCCAAGCATGCAATTTTACAGCAAGCCCAACAACAGTTAGACGAGTACTTTCAAGGACTACGCCAGAATTTTACAGTACCTTTAGCACCTCAAGGCACGCCATTTCAACAAAAGTGTTGGCAGGCTTTAACACATATTCCTTATGGGCATATCCGAAGCTATCAACAACAAGCACAGATCATTCAGCAGCCTAAAGCATGCCGTGCAGTGGGTAGTGCCAATGCTAAAAATCCAATTTTAATTATGATTCCTTGTCATCGTGTGATTGGGGCAAGTGGTCAGTTGGTTGGATTTTCAAGTGGAATCAACAATAAGAAATTTTTACTCGCTTTAGAACACGTTTCAATATAAGGATTTTGATATGTCATTTTCTGCTCTTATTCTTGGTCTGATTGTTATACTGTTTTTATTCTTATTGTGGAAGAAAAACACCCACAAAAAAACACCTGCGCATGATGCACCGAGTCGCGCTCAAGAAAAAGGGCAGAAAGGTGAGCAATTGGTCATCGAACAATATCAGCAACACTTTGGTGATGAGTATCTTTTATTAAATAATTGTACTTTTATAGATCAAGCCAATGGTTCAACTCAGGTGGATCATATTCTCATCAGTCCATATGGCATTTTTGTTATAGAAACCAAACATTATGCAGGTCTGATTTTTGGCAGTAAAGACAGTAAAGTCTGGACGCAATGCTTACCTAATTCTAAACAAACCTTTCAAAATCCAATTTTCCAAAATAAAAAGCATATCAGTGTGCTTGGGGATTTATTAAAAGGACATATTGCGCCATACGCGTTGCATTCAGTGATTGTTTTTAATGGTAAAAGCCAATTTAAGTATGAGATGCCAGCGCACGTTGTGTCAGGCGGGCAGTGGATGCATTATGTTAAAACTTTTCGTACCCAAATTATGGCTTTAGACGAAGTAGCTGCTATTTATGCCCATTTACAAAAGAGCGCATTACCCCAAAACCAAGCAACTGATCAATTGCATATCGAAAATTTAAAACGTAAATATGCTGAACAACATCAACAAAAAAGCCCGTAATTGACGGGCTTTTATTTAAAAACGTTTGGGAATACGTTGACCGCCTATCACGGGAATTTCGGCGTGTTGCAGGACCTCAAACAACCACTGTTCAGCCTGTTGTACTGCATCTTGTAGTGTTTCATCTTGGGCTAAGCGACCTGCAATAAAACTCGCAAGCGAGCAACCTGAGCCATGATATTCACCTTCTAAACGTGGGCAGCGGCTTTGTGCCACTTGTTGGCCGGCAATGTATAAGGTGTTTTGAATGTAATCGGGGGTATCTTCATGCCCACCTTTGACCAATACAGCATGCGCACCCATTGCAAATAGCTTTTGGGTTGCTTGTTCTAAATCTTCTTCACCGGTTAAAGCACGTAGTTCTACCGTATTGGGAGTAATAATGCTGGCTAGTGGAATTAACTCAACAAATGCCTTAACTAAGGTTGCTTGATTACCAAGTGAACCACCGCTATTGGCCACTAATACCGGATCGAGCACATAACTATATTCAGGATGAGCACGCAGAAAATCTGCCAAAGCTGCAATATTATCCGTAGTGCCAAGCATCCCTGACTTTACACAACGAATGGGTAAGTCTTGCACCACAGCATTGGCTTGTGCCAACAGTAATTCTTTGCTGGTGGCTTCAAAACCAAACACTTGTTGGGAGTTTTGCACAGTGAGCGCAGTACAGGCAATTGCCGCATGCGCACCGCTTGCACCAATCGCTTCAATATCAGCCTGTAAACCTGCCCCACCTGAAGGGTCAAGACCAGAAAAACAAAGTACAGTCGCGCGCACGGGGCAGTCCTTTCAATTTAAAATTGCGCTAGTATAGGCAACTTTGTGATGTTCGGGGCGTGTAGTGCTTAAAAATATTTTGCTCGATTTAGATGGAACTTTAACGGATCCAAAAGTAGGAATTACCACCTCGGCACGTTATGGCTTGGCCAAAGTGGGTCATCCTATTGCCGAAAGCGAAAATTTAGATTGGATTATTGGACCGCCTTTAAAGGCATCTTTGGCTAAAATTTTAAATGTTGCAGCAGATGATGATTTGGCTGAACAAGCCTTATTGGGCTATCGGGAGCGTTTTTCGGTTACAGGTTTATTTGAAAACCAAGTCTATCCTGATGTCGCACAAACTTTAGCACGCTTAACACAAGGCGGTTTTACTTTATTTGTCGCCACTGCTAAACCGACCATTTACGCCAAGCAAATTTTAGCGCACTTTAAATTAAGCCCTTATTTTAAAGAAATTTATGGCAGTGAGTTAACTGGCGAGCGTACCAATAAGGGCGACTTAATTGAATATATTTTAGCTGAGCAGCAGTTAAACCCTAAAGAATGCTTAATGGTGGGCGATCGTGAATACGATATTTTAGGTGCACGTCGTCATGGCATAGAAACCATTGCAGTTGAATACGGATATGGCTCAGAGGCAGAAATTAGCGCCGCCAATCCAAAAGCCCGTATTCAACATTTTAAACAACTGCTTGAATGCTTATAAGCCTAAAAGTTGTTTTAAATGCCCCGTTAAGCTTGCGATATCAATGGCTGTATGTGGCAAGCTTAAGGTTTGGTAATGATCACCACGCATTTTACGATCAACTTCAAACAAGACATGGGTCTGTTGAGCCGTAGTGACAAAAGACACTTCAAGTTCGTTTAAATTGCTCAGCCATGCATTGGGACGAAATTCTAATTCTTGATAACAACCAATGGTAGATTGAAAATGTCCACCACGTAATTGACCGCGTTCAACATCGGCTGAATATAAACTTAAACCACATTGCTCAAGCGCCGTGATCAAAGCTTGCATAGGCGGGCTTGGATAAATTGCCAAGGCATCATCATCGTGGGCATCAATCGCCCAATCAATATCTAAATGGGTATGTAGCCATACTTGGGTGTGATTGTAATGACAATTGAGCTGAGTGATGGGCGTTTCAAACGGTAGCATTAAATTAAACGGACATTGATGCGTTTGCTCGGCAAGCAAATCAAAGGCACCACTCATGGGCCAACGGGCAATACATTGCGCCTGACGTGATTCATGCTCGCCACTTTCCACCTCTACCATGGTCATCAGCTCAAGGGAAATGGCATTAATACGCTTGCTACTACTTGCGCCTTTAAAATGAATTGCACCTTGTAGGGCTTGACCCACTTGCAAATGCGGGGTAGTTAAAATGGTATCGACTTGTACGCCTTGTAAGCCAAAGCTAGATAAAACTTGCTTAAACATATCAATCCTTAATTGAGCTCTAAATATAGACTTTCTTTGACTTCTTCCATGACCACGTAACTATGTGATGAAGCTGAAGCAGGTAATTGTTTAAGCAAATCGCCAAGCAAACGACGATAAGCACTCATTTCTTTTAAACGTGCTTTAACTAAATAATCAAACTCACCAGAAATCAAATGACATTCTAATACTTCGGGTAGGGCACTTAAGTTTTCTGCCACTTGTTCAAAGACTTCACCTGATTTAGCCGAGAGTTTAATTTCTACAAACACCAACAAATTACGGTCGACTTTTTTGGGATCAATTCGCGCATGGTAGCCCAAAATTACCCCTTCACGCTCAAGGCGTTTCACCCGTTCTGAACAGGGCGTAGTCGACAAATGCACGCGTGCTGCCAACTCACTCATCGAGATACGACCTTCTTTTTGCAAAATATCTAGGATTTGATAGTCGATCCGATCTAAAGGGCGCATTTCTTTTTTCCTGTTTTAGCTGTATCTAGCAGACGAAATTGTCCTTTTCACTCTCTTTTAGCACAAAAAATAGTGAATTTCACTATGCGATCGTTCATATACTAGACAAATCAACTAGAATAACGTGAGTAGGCATCATGCGAGTGCTGGTATTAGGAAGTGGTGTGATTGGTGTGGCAAGTGCCTACTACCTTGCAGCCCAAGGTGCACAGGTGACGGTGTTAGATCGCCAAAGCGGTCCGGCAGAAGAAACCAGTTTTGCCAATGCAGGTCAAATCTCGCCTGGCTATTCAACGCCGTGGGCAGCACCGGGTATTCCGTTTAAAGCAGTAAAATGGATGTTTCAGCATCATGCACCTTTAGCCATTAATTTAGATGGCAGTTTGTGGCAACTGAACTGGATGGCACAGATGCTTAAAAACTGTAATCCTGCCAGTTATAGTATTAACAAAGAGCGTATGACTCGTGTGGCTGAATATAGCCGTGATTGCTTACGTCAACTGCGCCAAGATACTGGTATTCACTATGAATACCGCTCTAAAGGCACGCTGCAAGTGTTTAGAAGTGAAGCGCAACTCGACATGGTGCAACGTGATATTGCGGTATTACAAGCGTGTGGCGTTTCACATCAGTTACTTGTAGGTGCCGAGCAACTTGCCCAAGTCGAGCCGGCTTTGGCATATGCCCAAGACAAATTAGTGGGTGGCTTACATTTACCCAATGATGAAACGGGTGATTGTTACTTGTTTACCAACGCTTTAGCTGGCGTGGCTCAAGAGATGGGCGTAGAATTTAAATTTAACCAGAATGTAGAACGCTTAATTACACAAGGGGATGAAATTAAAGGCGTAGTGGTCAATGGTGAGGTGCTCACTGCAGACAAATATGTGTTGGCATTTGGAAGTTATTCGCGTGATTTCTTAAAGCCATTGCAATTAGATTTACCAGTCTATCCAGTGAAGGGTTATTCTTTAACTGTCCCTATTATGGATGAAAAATTTGCGCCACAGTCTACTGTGTTAGATGAAACTTATAAAATTGCCATGACCCGTTTTGATCGACGTATTCGAGTCGGTGGTATGGCAGAATTAAGCGGTTTTAACCGTGAGTTAAATACCGATCGTCGTGCCACTTTAGAGATGGTCACCCAAGAGCTATTCCCTGGTGGAGATTTAAGCCAAGCACAATTTTGGACAGGTTTACGCCCAATGACACCAGATAGTACCCCAATTATTGGTGCAACACGTTTTAGTAACTTATTTTTAAATACCGGACATGGTACTTTAGGTTGGACCATGGCCTGTGGTTCAGGCAAATTAATCAGTGATTTAGTCATGAATCATCAGCCGGACATCAGTACCGAAGGGCTGTCGATTCAGCGTTATGCCGCTTAAAATAAAAAATCCCCGAATGTTCGGGGATTTTTTTGGGTGTTTAAAAGGTGGGTTTAACCACCACTAAAATCACCACAGCAAATAAAATAAAGGTGGGTAATTCATTAAAAAAACGCCAAAATTTATGCGATTTATAATGTGCGTTATCCATGAGTTTTTTACGGTAATAACCGCATACCAAATGATAAATCACCAATAAGCCCACCAAGCCGACTTTAAGGTAAAACCAAATTGCTTCATGGTAGTGACGGGTGGCATCGCCCCAATCAACTAAAAAGTGCGCCGTGATTAATGTGGCCAGCATGGCCGGCCACATAATGCCACGGTACAATTTACGTTCCATGATTTGAAAACGCTGATGACTGAGTTGATCTTCACTCATCGCGTGGTACACAAACAGCCGTGGCAGATAAAACAAGGCTGCAAACCAACACACCACGGCAATAATATGTAACGCTTTTACCCAAAGGAAAGCATCAGAAGGAGCATCCATTAAATCACCCTAAGGGTGTATCAGCCTTCCCATTTTTTGAAAACAAGACAAGCGTTTACACCGCCAAAACCAAAACTGTTACTCATCACAGTATTCAATTTTGCGTCACGTTTTTCAAGCACGATATCAAATGGTTTTGCGCCTTCATCCAGTTCGGTCACGTTAATGTTTGGTGCAATAAAATCGTTTTGCATCATTAAAACTGAGTAAATTGCCTCATGTACGCCTGCAGCACCTAAGCTATGACCGGTCATTGACTTGGTTGAGCTGAGCGGTGGTACTTGACCTGCACCAAAAGCACGTTCCATTGCAAGGAGTTCAGTGATGTCACCTGCAGGGGTTGATGTACCGTGTGTATTCACATAGTCAATTTTATCTATGCCATGCGCTTTTGCTTCTTCTAATGCCATCAGTACACAACGTGTTGCACCTTCACCACTTGGTGCAACCATGTCTGCGCCATCAGCGTTGGCGGCATAACCCACCACTTCTGCTAAAATATTTGCGCCACGTGCTTGAGCATGTTCGAGTGATTCAAGCACCACAAAACCGCCACCGCCTGCAATTACAAAACCATCACGGTCTGCTGAATATGGGCGTGATGCTGTTTCTGGGGTTTCATTGTATTTAGAACATAAAGCGCCCATTGCATCAAACAATAAGCTTTGTGACCAATGGTCTTCTTCACCACCACCGGCTAACATTAAATCTTGTTTGCCAAGTTGAATCATGTTGTAAGCATAACCAATGGCGTCAGCTGAGGTTGCACATGCGCTGGTAATGGTATGCGAGATGCCTTGTAATTTAAATGCCACACCTACGTTTGCCGTAATGGTGTTGGTCATATTACGTGGTACAAAGAAAGGTCCAACTTTACGCGCACCTTTGCTTTGTAAAAGCTCATTCATTTCAATCACAGATGCAGTTGAACCACCACCTGAACCACCTGCAATACCGTAGCGTGGATTACCAGCTAAATCTTCTGCTTTAAGACCTGCATGTTCAACCGCAGCAACTGCTGAGTTGTAGGCGTACATGGCACATACACCCATGAAGCGTTTTAATTTACGGTCGATGTTGTCAAAATCTTGTGCTGCTGCGGCACTGACATGACTTTTAAAGTTAAGATCTGCGTAAGTTTGGTTAAAACGTGTGCCAGAAACTCCGTTCTGTAACGAATGTAAGACATCGTCTAATGTATTGCCGATGCATGAATTGATGCCCATACCAGTGATTACAACACGTTTCATCTACAGTTCCTTTATATCGTGATTTTGTGAAGTATAACGCGCACAAAATGCTGCATACTTATGTTTTTCAATGCATTCATAATAGCAGAAAGATTTTTGATTTCTTATGGCAAATCCTATGCCTGTTGATCAGTGTTTTGTTTTATAGTCAAATTGTGGTCAATTTAACCAAAAGATACATAATCAAGTTGAGATAAACCTAGACAGCACCTAGTATTTAGCCAGAAAGTTCAAATTTACACGAAGGGGTAAATCAACGTGAACAGTAAAAATAATCAAGTCGATGGATTGTTGCAAAATGCACTTGGGGTGGCTAAAAAGCTCAGCAGCTCAAGTCTAGATGCACTAAATAAAGTGGCACAAAATCAGAAAAAATCTCAAAACTCAATGCAACTGCCTGAACAAAATGATCAAATGCCAAATCTGTCGCAACAATTGCTTGGGCGTCATTATCATACCGTCAATAAAGTCACCGGTTTTATTGCTCCAGATTTAACCGATAAATTTTCAGATTATGTCTTTGAACAACTCAATTATTTAAGTTCAAATTTAGCTTCAGTCGATCGAATTTTAGATGAAGCAGGGGTGCAAGATTTAGAGCAACTCACTCAAGATATTGATCGCTCCAAACGCATTAGCGATGTGTTGGCTGCACAAAATAAATGGCTGGCCTCCGCTCAAGGTGCACTCAGTGGTGCCACAGGTGTGATTGGCTCGGCTGTGGATGTGCCTGCATCGTTTATTTTGTCATTGCGCAGTATTTACCAAATTGGACGTGCCTATGGTTTTGAGCTGACTCAAGATGCAGAAAAAGACATGGTGCAGTTTATTTTTAAACATATTGATTTAAACTTAATGGTGCAAAAGCAAACTTTGCTCATGGCCATCAAAGCATTATCAAACTCGATTGAAAAGCATGATTTAAACGTTTTACAGCAATTACTCGGCACCAACCAAGATGCCAATGCTTTAAAACAGTGGCTCAAAGATGAACAAGGTGAAGCCAAATTTGATTGGCTGAATCATCTGCCCAAATTGAGTGTGCTCAGTAAATTCACACCGCTTGCCAGTGCTTCCTTGAGTGCAGCGTATAGTTGGAAACTGTTAGAAGATGTCAATCAAAAAGCACAAGACATCTTTTCACACGCGCGTACTTATATGCAGCAGCATCAGGAATTAAATTTATCGCCGCTTGCAGCGTATGAAAAATCGCGTGCTTACTTTGCAGCTCAGCAGCAAGTGGGGGAATTACAGCTTGATCAAGAATTTAAACTTAAAGATCATGCCACCATTGCCAAAGTCGTGATTCAAAAAAAACATCAAGAGATGGAAACTGCACCAGAAGCACAAGATCAAGTTGAACATGGTTTAAAGCAGTTGGCAGACAAGATGGTCGAGCCGCATGAAATCAGCCAGCAGCAGCCGGCTTTATCATCTGCAGCGCCTGGTTTAGCACCTGATGAATTTAACCAAGAGCCAGAATCTACCGATCAGAATTTAAAGAATAGCTAAAATGAAGCTCAGCGCTTAGAGCAGCAAAGTCAGGCATAAGCCGCTGAAATAGGTTTAAGGCCAGTTTTTTGTATTTTTTTGTTGGTTAAGCGAGTTTGCTTGAATGGCTTATGTTGACCATTTGGCGATCTTATCTTACAATTATATGCCCTCAAAAAGTGGTACATTTTTTGGGGCTTTTTATTAACGGGAGAATTGCCAAATGGCAACAACAAATCAGTTGATCCGTAAGGGTCGTACAACTTTAGTTGAAAAATCTAAAGTTCCTGCGTTGAAGGCTTGTCCACAACGTCGTGGTGTTTGTACACGTGTTTACACAACTACACCTAAAAAACCTAACTCAGCAATGCGTAAAGTTTGCCGTGTTCGCTTAACTTCTGGTTTTGAAGTATCTAGCTACATCGGTGGTGAAGGCCATAACTTACAAGAGCACAGTGTTGTTCTTATCCGTGGTGGTCGTGTTAAAGACTTACCAGGTGTACGTTACCATACCGTTCGTGGTTCTTTAGACTGTGCTGGCGTGAAAGATCGTAACCAGTCACGTTCTAAATACGGTACTAAACGTCCTAAGAAGTAATTGATCTTTCGAGATTAATTTCTTAGTTCGTTAGAACTGCAATCCTTTATCGTCTCGCTTGTCTGATTTCTGCATTAATTTTGTGAAAATTCCAAGCGACGTGTAGTAAGGCCAGCTAAAGGTACATGACACTTTGTACATATGCTGGATAAACCTGAAGTGTCAATTTTATTAGGTGTATTAAAATGCCAAGACGTCGCGTAGTTGCTGCCCGTGAAATCCTTCCGGATCCTAAGTTCAGCAGCCAAACAATCGCTAAATTCATGAACCACGTAATGCAAGATGGTAAAAAATCTATTGCTGAAAGTATCGTTTACGGTGCTTTAGACCGCGTTCAAGAAAAATCTAAAGTAGACCCAGTTGAATTTTTCGAGACTACTCTTGAAAAAGTTCGTCCTATGGTCGAAGTTAAAGCACGCCGTGTTGGTGGTGCTACATACCAAGTTCCTATGGAAGTACGCCCATCCCGTCGTACTGCTCTAGCGATGCGTTGGTTAGTAGACGCTGCTGCTAAGCGTTCTGAAAAAACTATGGCTCTACGTCTTGCTGGTGAGTTGCTTGACGCAGCTGAAGGTAAAGGCGCTGCAGTTAAGAAACGTGATGATGTGCACCGTATGGCTGAAGCCAACAAAGCATTCTCTCACTACCGTTTCTAAGCTAATAAAACAGGCCTTAGTCAGGAATGTGGCAAATACGTCATTGTTTTGTCATCCAAGCGCTTTAAGCTGCATTGCAGCTTAAAGCGTCCTGTTTTAAACAACAAAATTTAGGAATGCTAGAAATCATGGCACGTCAAACCCCAATTTCTCGTTACCGTAACATTGGTATTTCAGCGCACATTGATGCTGGTAAAACAACGACTTCTGAACGTATTTTGTTCTACACAGGTGAGAGCCACAAGTTAGGTGAAACTCACGAAGGTTCAGCTACAACGGACTGGATGGAACAAGAACAAGAACGTGGTATTACCATTACTTCAGCAGCAGTAACATGCTTCTGGAAAGGCATGGGCAACCAGTTCGAACAACACCGTATTAACGTAATTGACACCCCGGGACACGTAGACTTCACAATCGAAGTTGAACGTTCTATGCGTGTTCTTGACGGTGCGTGCATGGTTTACTGTGCTGTTGGTGGTGTACAGCCGCAGTCTGAAACAGTATGGCGTCAAGCAAACAAATATAAAGTACCTCGTATTGCGTTCGTTAACAAAATGGACCGTACAGGCGCTAACTTCTTCCGCGCTGTTGAACAAGTTAAGACACGTCTTGGCGGTAACCCGGTGCCAATCGTTGTGCCAATTGGTGCAGAAGAAAACTTCCAAGGTGTTGTTGACCTAATCGAAATGAAAGCGATTATCTGGGACGAAGCGTCTCAAGGTATGAAGTTCGAATATGGCGAAATTCCTGCTGATTTAGTTGATACTGCTAACGAATGGCGTACTAACATGATCGAAGCTGCTGCAGAAGCATCAGAAGAGCTCATGGACAAGTACCTTGAAGAAGGCGAGTTAACTAAAGAAGAAATCGTGTTCGGTATCCGTTCACGTACATTGTTGAATGAAATTCAACCAATGCTTTGTGGTTCTGCGTTCAAAAACAAAGGTGTTCAACGTATGTTGGATGCTGTAATTGAATTCTTACCGGCGCCAACTGACGTTGAAGCAATCAAGGGTATCCTTGATGACAAAGCTGAAACTGAAGGTTCTCGTGAAGCATCTGACGAAGCTCCGTTCGCGGCACTTGCGTTCAAAATCATGAACGACAAATTCGTTGGTAACTTAACGTTCGTACGTGTTTACTCTGGTGTGCTTAAAGCAGGTAGCCCATGCTACAACCCAGTGAAAATGAAGCGTGAACGTGTTGGCCGTATCGTACAGATGCACGCAAATGACCGTCATGACATCGAAGAAATTCGTGCAGGCGACATCGCGGCATGTGTAGGTCTTAAAGACACGACTACTGGTGATACATTATGTGATGAAAACCACGTAATTACACTAGAGCGTATGGAATTCCCAGAGCCAGTAATTGCACTTGCAGTTGAACCTAAAACTAAAGCTGACCAAGAAAAAATGTCAGTTGCTTTAGGTCGCTTGGCGAAAGAAGATCCATCATTCCGCGTACGTACTGATGAAGAATCAGGTCAAACGATTATTGCTGGTATGGGTGAGCTTCACCTTGACATCATCGTTGACCGTATGAAGCGTGAATTCGGTGTTGAAGCGAACATTGGTAAACCAATGGTATCTTACCGCGAAACGATCAAAAAATCGGTTGAGCAAGAAGGTAAATTCGTACGTCAAACTGGTGGTAAAGGTAAATTCGGTCACGTATACGTACGTTTAGAGCCAATGGACCCTGAGTCAGAGAAAGAATACGAATTCGCTGAAGAAGTTGTAGGTGGTGTAGTACCTAAAGAATTCTTCGGTGCAGTAGACAAAGGTATTCAAGAACGTATGAAGAATGGTGTATTGGCTGGTTACCCTGTTGTGGGTATCAAAGCGACACTATTTGATGGTTCTTACCATGATGTCGACTCTGACGAATTATCGTTCAAAATGGCGGGTTCTTATGCCTTCCGTGATGGTTTCATGAAAGCAGATCCTATCTTGCTTGAACCTATCATGAAAGTTGAAGTAGAAACTCCTGAAGATTACATGGGCGATATCATGGGTGACTTAAACCGTCGTCGTGGTATGGTTCAAGGTATGGACGATCTTCCTGGTGGTACTAAAGCTATTCGTGCTGAAGTTCCACTTGCTGAGATGTTTGGTTACGCAACTCATATGCGTTCTATGTCTCAAGGTCGTGCGACTTATTCTATGGAATTCGCTAAATATGCTGAAACTCCACGTAACGTGGCTGAAGGCATCATTGCTAAATTCCAAGCTGGCGGTAAAAAAGGTGACGACGAGTAATCTTTCGATTACTATAGTGACCTAACTAATTAATAGTTAAATTCTAATGCTCATGCAGTGATCCTGCATGGGTAGCTTACAAAGGAAGATCTCATGGCTAAGGCTAAGTTTGAACGTAATAAGCCACACGTTAACGTGGGCACAATTGGTCACGTCGACCATGGTAAAACAACTTTAAC
>NZ_CANQTS010000030.1 GCF_947626835.1 uncultured Acinetobacter sp.
GTAAAAATCCACACAAGTTGTTCTTCATAATCTCTTAATGATTTACTCACTAATTCGTCATTAGCAAGCTAGGTCAGTAATAATACTCTTATTTTTTAATACGTCAAGAGTTTGTTGAAAAAATAAAGCCAACAAGGATTATTTCGACTGCTCTGCAATCCACTGCATAAATTTTTGACGCTCATCTTTAGACGACTTTTGCCACAATTGAATCAATGCCTGATCGGATTGTGTATTGATAAAATCATTTGACACAGTTGGCTTTGAGGTTTCAGTTTGTGTTGTGGTTACATTAATTGAGTTTAACCAAGATGAGTTACTAGCCCTTGTACCCACTTGTTGCACGAGTAGATTTTTATTTTGATCATACAGACCAATGATAGGTTGCTGTTGATACTGTTTGGCTGCTTCAAAATCTTGTGGTGCATTAATTAAACTTAAATGGTATTTCCCACTTTTTAACACTGGCGTATGAATTGTAAATACATCTGATTTTAATACATCATGTGAATGATCATGATGTTCAAAAAAGGCATTATAACGCACCGCAATTTTATGTATCCCTTCTGTCAATACATAATCATTTTTTTTGCTTAATAGACCTGTTTTTACTTCTTGATCATTAATAGCAATAACCTTGATTTCATCAGGCGCGCTAATATTGACTGCAGCAACCACAGATGTACTACACAATATAGCCAAACTGGCTGCCATAACTTTAACGCGCATAGATTAACTCTAATATATATCGACTTTAAAAATAAAGAATATGCCGCTGCTATATTGCATTTTTATGACAAGTGCTTAACTCGTAGCATATTCTATGAAAAACCAACCCATCAATTTGCCTATTAACTTAATACTTGCACATGCTCAGACTGTATATAACACACAGATGGCTGAGCGGGTTGCTCAATTGAACCAAAAATTAATTGCGATTTAAGCTGCCAATGTACAGGCAAGTTAAATGTTTTATGCAATGCAGGATGGGATTCTAAATAATGCAAAACATTAACCCCTAAACCAATATCTGCCAAAGTTGACCAAGCCGCCAGACTCACCATACCCAGATGTTGTGCTGACCATACACGATGATGCTCAGCATTTAATGGCCATTGCTTAGCTAAGTATTGTAAAGCTGTTTGATCCTCAAACAACAGTACTGTACCAAAAGCACTCTTATAATTTGATATTTTGTCAGCAGTTGCAGCAAATAGATGGCTAGGAATATGTTGGCGTTGTTGTTCCTCAACCAAATGCCAAAACGCTTGATGGCTTGTGTTATATACAATAACGCAGCGCAAGGTGTTTAGATTTTGAATATTTGGGCAAGTCTTAATCGCTTCAATAATCACAGCACTCAAGTAGTTTTGGCTTAAGTGCACTTTTTTACCCAACTGATCAATAGGTTGGCATTTTTTTATAGCGTCAAGAAAACTTTTTTCTTCAATAGGCGTTTTTTTTAATTTAAATTCTTTAGTTAAATCTGTACTTAAAACTTGGCTAATTTTACTTAATAATGCCACCAGCAAAATCCCCTAATAAGTGTATGGCTTTGGAATAAGTTTAATCTTTTCACACAAACTTAGGGGGATTTTGAAATAATTTTTAGATTATTTTTTAAACAGGTGAAGGGGCTAAAATACATAAACTCCGCATAATGCAGAGTTTATGTGATTTAGACAACAGTATTATTTTTTATCGGTTTCAAACAATGCCGCGACAAAAGACTTAGCTGAGAAAGGACGTAAATCATCAATTTTCTCGCCCACACCAATAAAGCGAATGGGCACATGGGTACGACTTGCAATATTAAATAAAACACCGCCTTTGGCTGTACCATCGAGTTTAGTAATGGTAAGACCTGTTAAGCCCACTGCTTCATCAAACATTTCGACTTGGTTAATCGCATTTTGCCCTGTACCTGCATCCACCACCAGCATAATTTCATGTGGCGCTGTGGCATCAATTTTTTGCATTACGCGTTTAACTTTGGTGAGTTCTTGCATCAAGTGACCTTTGTTATGCAAGCGTCCTGCTGTATCAGCAATGAGTACATCGACACCTTTGGCACGGGCACTTTCAAAAGCATCAAAAATCACTGATGCTGAATCGGCACCATGACCTTGTGCAACCACCTGAATATTATTGCGTTCACCCCAAATTTGTAGTTGTTCTGTCGCTGCTGCACGGAATGTATCACCTGCGGCAAGCATGACTTTTTTACCTTCACCTTGTAAACGTTTTGCCAATTTACCAATGGTGGTGGTTTTGCCCACACCATTTACACCCACTACCAAAATCACATACGGTGATTTATTTGGGTCAATATGTAAAGGTTTGACACGTGGGGCAAGCAAAGCCACCAATTCTTCTTGTAAAGCTTTATACAAAGAATGCGAGTATATCAAATCGCCACGCGCAGTTCGCTCGGTTAAATTGGCAATAATGGTTTTTGTTGCTTCAACACCAATATCTGCCACCAAGAGTTGCTCTTCAACTTCTTCTAACAGCTCATCATCAATTTCTTTACCACCAATTAAGATGTTAACCATCCCATCAGCAAGGTTTTTACGCGTTTTAGTTAAGCCTTCTTTCATTCGGCTAAAGAAACCACCTGAACTTGCTGCTGCAGCGTGTTCATCAGGTGTTGCAACTGCTGTTTGAGTTGGTGTTGCTGCCACAATAGGTACATCTACCGCAGGTAAACTCGGTAGTGTGACATCGTCATCCCCGATATCAGCATCAATCAAAAATTTATTTTGCAGATTTTGTTGTTGCATGCCGAATCCTTAAAAAGCATCGCGTTAAAAAACCATGAGTCTAGCATAATTTAAATATAGAGAACATTGAGCATCTACAAGCGTGACATCTGTTATCAGTAGATATTTTATTGATACAGCATGCAAAATTAGATCGCGGTGCCTAATGCAAAAATAGAATCAAAATGATAAACCCTAAATTCATACATCGATGATGTGAACACGGCGCAGTTTTTTAGAAAACTAGCTTATCGGTATTAAGTTTGAATTTGATGAGGTGAATTTTTATTTAATCCCGATGCAACGCTGGTAATTGCTGAGCTTGGCGTTGCTCATATTGTTGTGCATGGATAACTTTTAGGTATTGTCCATAGGAAATATAATCATACTCACGCAGCAATTTAAGCGTCATCGCTTGAGTGTGTGGGTAGACCTGCTGACGTGCGAGCAGCTCTAAGTGCTGAAATTGAGTAGCACCTACCGGATGTTGTAATGAACGATAACTAATTATTACAATGGCGAGCATCAAAGCGAGCACTGCAATGTCAAAGCCATATGGCAGTGCTCGACGAAAAAACGAATAAAATGGATGAGACAGCGGCATAAAGATCCTCGAATTGGCATTAGTTTAGGATGCTATGATTCGAAGCACAAGCGCTATTAACCCACCATATTACGCACCACACCAAAATATAAAATTAAAGCAATAATGGCAAGGACAATGGCAATGGCAAAAACACTGACACCACCTTCAGCATCGGCAGGATGCAACTGATCTTCATCGGCAATACGCTCAAGCTCACCATTATATAGCGTGTAAAACTCAAGGCGCTGTTCAGGGCTTAGCTCACGGGTAAAATCGTAAACCCGTTTACGCTGTGCTAAACAAAAATTACCTAAGTGGATATCTTCATGAAAAATAGCATCATCAAGGTTATGACGATGCTGACGTGCTAAAGCCACGACTTGTGCATGTGTGGGGGGTACATCAAGATTAAAACCATCTAAACTACGTATGTTCATGTTGTTCTCCTTATTGTTATTAACTTATTTACAGCTATTATCTTAATCAATAATAAAAATGCTCACTGTTTAATCATGTAACCTCATGTTGTGTGAAAAATAACTTATATCGCTATTGACAATGAGTGCTGTTTTGTCATATTAGTTTAATAGTTTTCAGCTAGACTCATTTAAAAGCTGAACACACATCATTTGATGTTTTTCATAATTACAATAAGGAGTTTTCTATGAATCAACCTCTCTCTCAGCATGATTTAGAATGTGTATATGCCAATGCTGTAAACACCATTCAATCGCAAATGAACTTTTCCGATGCAGTACATGAATTGGAACAAGCAGCACGCGCAGGTCATGGTAAAGCAGCGCTATTTCTAGCTCAATTGTACCATCAAGGTTTCCGTGTTGAGCGCGATTCAATTAAAGCGCAATATTGGCAAAACATGGCCACCATGCAAGCATAATGAAACGTCACCTAGGTGGCGTTTTTTTTCATTACGATTTTAGCAATCCATCACCCAAATTTATTTTTACAATAAAACCATCTATCATAACAATAACATATACCATGACCTTGCGACCCAGTTATCCAGGATTAAGATAATCAAGCGCCTCAATGTACATCCAACACTG
Source organism: uncultured Acinetobacter sp. (assembly GCF_947626835.1). Taxonomy (GTDB): domain Bacteria; phylum Pseudomonadota; class Gammaproteobacteria; order Pseudomonadales; family Moraxellaceae; genus Acinetobacter. The sequence continues at coordinate 4,416 of NZ_CANQTS010000030.1, forward strand.
TAAAGTTAGTTTTTTTAAAATTTCGAGTTAAAAACGCTGTAATATTCAACTATAAACTGCTATATATATTTTAAGAGACGATTTTCAATCGCGTTATCACATCACAACAAAAAACGATATAAGGATCAATTCATATTATGACCACCGTTGCTCAAGTCCTGCAAAACAAAGACAACTCTGTATATACTATTGCCCCAAATGCCAGTGTACGTAGTGCCATTAAACTGATGGCAGAAAAAAACATTGGTGCCTTGGTTGTGACCAATGAAGATCAAAAAGTAGTGGGTATTATTTCTGAGCGTGACTATACGCATAAAATTGAGTTACAAGGGCGTTCTTCCTTGACCACCAACGTCGATCAAATTATGACACGTAACGTAATTACGGTGACAACAGGCATGGAAATCAATCAATGTTTAAAGATTATGACCGATGGTCATTTGCGTCATTTACCTGTGGTTGAAAATGAACGTTTATTGGCAATGGTGGCGATTGGCGATTTGGTCAAAGCGGCCATGGAAGATCAACGGATCTTGATTGAGCAACTGCAACACTATATCTCAGGTTAAAAAAACCGCTCAAATGAGCGGTTTTTTATGGATTATAGCCCCAGCTTGGCAGCCACATAATCAGAGTCTTTGTCACCACGACCTGACACAGTGACCACAATTTTGATGTCTTGAGAAAGTTGTGGCGCTTCACGCATGGCCCATGCCACAGCGTGTGCACTTTCTAATGCTGGCACAATCCCCTCTACACGAGATAACGTCATAAAGGCATCTAAGCATTCTTGGTCGGTGGCTGAGGTATATTCAACACGACCTAAGTCTTTGAGTAAACTATGCTGTGGGCCTACGCCTGGATAATCTAGACCTGAAGCAATTGAATGGACAGGTAATGGTTCTCCTTGTTCATCTTCGAGTACATAACAGGCCATACCATGCAGTTGGCTTGGCTTACCTAAAGTCAGTGTTGCAGAGTGCATGTCGGTATCTAAACCATGTCCTGCAGGCTCGACACCCACCAATTTTACCTCAGGATCATTTAAAAAGGCAGTAAATGACCCCACGGCGTTAGAACCACCACCTACGCACGCCACCACATAATCAGGATTAACTCCAAAACGGTCTTGGCTTTGGAGTTTAATCTCATCGCCAATAATCGCTTGGAAGTCGCGCACCATTTTTGGAAACGGATGTGGACCGACCACAGAACCAATGGCGTAAATATAATTTTTTGGATCTTTTAAGTATTCTTCAAATGCACTGTCCACTGCATCTTTAAGGGTAGCTGTACCCCGTGTCACGGCAATGAGCTTAGCACCTAAGATTTTCATTTTGACCACATTGGGATGTTCTTTTTCAATATCCACTTGGCCCATATGAATTTCACAAGGAATCCCTACCAAAGCACAAGCCGTTGCCAAAGCCACACCATGCTGACCTGCACCAGTTTCGGCAATCACTTTGGTTTTGCCCATGTATTTGGCCAGTAGTGCCTCACCTAAACAGTGATTAATTTTATGGGCACCAGTATGGTTTAAATCTTCACGTTTAAGATAGATTTGTGCACCACCAAGTTGATTGGATAAACGCTTGGCATAAAACAGTGGACTTGGACGTCCCACATAGTGTGCAAATAAATCTTTAAGTTCATTTTGAAATGCTTCGGTATGACGGATTTCTTCATATGCGATATTGATTTCGTCCATGGCTTGTTTTAGCTCAGGTGAAATAAACTGCCCGCCATACGCCCCAAAAAAACCATCTTCATTGGGTAAGGCGATGCCATTGATGTGATATTGCATAAGGGTTCTCTAATTAATACTAACGTGCTAAATAACGAGTCATATCTTCAATGCCATTTAAGGTCATTGGATACATATGATCATCAAAAATCTGTTTGATTAGGCCAATGGTGTAGGTATATTGCCAATAGTTTTGTTGCTCAGGATTCAGCCATGCGGTTTTATCAAAATGCTGAGCCAAGCGCTGCAACCACACTTGTCCGGCTTCATCATTCATATACTCAACCGAACCACCAACCGAGGTCACTTCATAAGGTGCCATACTGGCATCCCCAACCACAATGACACGATAGTCACGTGCATAGGTATTGAATAAATCTAAGGTACTGAGGCGTGTCGCTGAACGACGTTGGTTGTCTTTCCATACATAATCATATAAACAATTATGAAAATAAAAATACTCTAGGCTTTTAAACTCATTTTTGGCAGCACTAAACAATTGCTCGCATTGCCGAATATGAGCATCCATTGAGCCGCCAACGTCCAATAACATTAATACTTTGACCCGATTACGTCGCTCGGGTCTAAGCTGTACATCTAACAGACCTTGTTGAGCTGTGGCTTGAATGGTGGCATCAATGTCGAGTTCTTCTGCTGCACCTTGACGGGCAAATTGGCGTAAGCGTCGTAGTGCCATTTGCATATGGCGACTGGCAAGCTGCTGCTCTGTATCTAGATTGCGATATTTACGCTGTTCCCACACTTTAACCGCTGAGCGTTTGCGACTTGGGCCACCAATTCTAACCCCTTCAGGATGATCTCCATAAGCACCAAATGGTGAGGTGCCCCCCGTGCCGATCATTTTATTGCCGCCTTGATGCTTTTTATGTTGCTCACGTAGACGCTGCTCGAGCATTTTCATCAGTTCTTGTAAAGAACCTGCTTTTTGTAACGCATCGCGCTGCTCAGGGGTGAGGTTTTTCTCAAGTAATTCTAAATCAAACCAACTTTTAGGTAATTGCTGTACTTGATGCAGCAGTTGATCCAAATCAAATGTGGCAATACCTTGAAAATAATCTTTTATGGCACGATCAAATTTATCAAAAAAGCGTTCATCTTTGACCATAATGGTGCGAGTGAGCTGATAAAATTGCTCTTGATCAGCAAAGACTAAACCTGCCGCCACGGCGTGATTTAAGTCAATCAGCTCACGTGTAGAGACTGGAATGCCATATTTGCGTAAGGTATAAAATAATCGCACAAACATAAGGCGATTACTCCTTTAGCGACGTGACATAAAAGCAAGACGTTCAAGCAATTGCACATCTTGCTCATTTTTTAGCAAAGCACCATATAAAGGTGGAATGGCTTTGCTTGGATCATGTTGCGCTAAAATATCATCTGGCATGTCATCTGCCATCAATAGACTTAACCAATCAATGAGTTCTGACGTAGAGGGTGGTTTTTTAAGCCCCGGCATTTGACGCAGTTTAAAAAAAATTTCTAAAGCTTGATTGACCAATTGACCTGAAATATTGGGAAAATGTACCTCGATAATTTGACGCATGGTCGCTTCATCAGGGAATTCAATATAATGAAAGAAACAGCGACGCAAAAAAGCATCGGGTAATTCTTTTTCGTTATTTGAGGTAATAATGACAATCGGGCGTTGTTGTGCAGTAATGGTTTCGCCAGTTTCATACACAAAGAACGACATTTTATCCAGTTCATGCAGTAAATCATTAGGAAATTCAATGTCTGCTTTATCAATTTCATCAATCAACAACACGCAGCGCTCAGGACTGCTAAACGCTTGCCATAATTTGCCCGGCTTAATGTAGTTTTTAATCTCATAAACCCGATCATCACCCAACTGACTATCACGTAAACGTGATACTGCATCATACTCATATAAGCCTTGTTGCGCTTTGGTGGTCGATTTAATATGCCATGTCAGTAACGGTAAGCCTAAGCTTGCAGCCACTTGCTCTGCGAGCAAGGTTTTACCGGTGCCGGGCTCACCTTTAATCAGCAGTGGTTTTTGTAAATGACGTGCCGCTTTCACTGCAAGCTTTAAACTGTCTGTGGCAATATATTGTGCGCTGCCTTCAAATTGGGTTTGCTCGTTCATCACTGTCTTGGGTACTCAATTTTTATAAGGGTGATTGTGGTTGCGCTTTAGCCGCGCTATATTTTGACCAACAATACCCCAAAATTGCACCGACGCCCACCACCAATAAAATATTGGCCAAATTTGACCAGACCAATGGCATATCTTTGGTCAATACACCAAATAATAAGCCAAAGGTTGCAGGAGCAAGCGCTGCATTATTGCCCTCAGACACCGTTGGGGTTAATAAGATGGCAAAACAGACAATCCATGTAATGCCACCCAGCAGCTTAGGTAGGCGTTTGGCAATCAAATACCAGCACCATAAAACAATGGCACTGCCGCCTAAATAAACCGTGATTGCAATCAGGTCTTCAGGAATGGCGTCTAAAAAGGTTAAATCCATTACTTCTCTCCTGATAAATGGTTAAGCACCGCGTAAGCCTTCAGGTGCTACAGCATTGGGATCAATCAGACCTTCAGGTGGCATTTGTAAAAAGAACCCTTGGGTTTGGATTGAATCCATCACATGTAACACGTTTACACGTGCCAATTTACGCTCTGCATGTAACTCTAAATCCATGACAAATGTCACTCGACCAAAAGCCGCACGTAATGGTTCAGGCAGAGCCAATAGCGGATCAAAACCTTCTGCTTGATCTTCACTTGGACGTGCAACGTATAAATACATTTCGTCTTTTTTGCTCGATTTATAAATAGAACAGTACATATTAGAACTCATAACCACGAAAAAACAGCCGACAAGAAAAAAGACAGAGCTCAAAACATGCTGAGGCTCTGTCTTTTTATAATACTGAAATATTAATGCTTTGGGGAAAGAAATGTAAAGCCTTAAGATTACTTAAGCATGATCATCCAGCTCTTGGCGCAACACATCAATTAAAGGCTGGGTCAATACGCGATAGCGCCAACCTAGTAAATAAGGCGGTAAACTATCTAGCTCAGAGGCTGCTACCACATGTTGATACAAGGCATTCATCCACTTTTTACGCATTAAAACTTCTTTGGGAATCTGTGTGTCTAGCACGGCGTCACTTAACACCTGATCAATCTTCTCTGATAATTCTTTTGAGGCACGCATCGGGCGCGGCAATTTTTCAGGCCAAGTTTCAGGCTCGGGCAATTCTTGCAATAAAGCCAAAATGGTTTTGCCATATTCACGCACAATATTGGCACGAATGTCCTTAATACCGGCCAATAGGTACGGGTTACGTGGATTTTTTTCTACTAAATCCATCAAACTTGAGTTTTTAAGCACAAAACTTTTAGGGATATTTAAGGCTTTGGACAATTGATCACGCCACAGTGCCAAGCGTTGCAATTGCATCAACTGACGCCGTGAATGACGGTAATTGCCCACATCTTGGTATAAAGCATCCAGTGCTGTATGTTGCCCAATTTCATAGGTTAAATGACGGCAATCTTCAAGCACCCACGCCAGCATGCCTTTTTCTTTTAATTCTGCTTGAATCTGCTCAGACAATTGCATGATGTACAATACATCATTGGCTGCATAATTAAGTTGTTCTTGACTTAAAGGACGCGCTAACCAATCAGAACGGGTCTGATCTTTATCAATTTCAATGTTGAGGAGCGTTTTTAGGGCATTTTGATAGCTCACCTGTAAGCCATAGCCTAAAAATGACAAGGCCACTTGCGTATCAAACACATTATTTAAATGATTTTGACCGGTATAATGATAAATCAGATCAATGTCTTCACCACAGGCATGGAAGATATTTTGCTGTGCGGTAAAAATTTTTTGCCAAAATTGATTTAAATCTAAGCATGTTCCATCAAGCAAATAGACTTGATTGGCCACATTAATTTGAAAGACACCGAGTTTTGGCCATAGGGTATCCACCTTAATAAATTCGGTATCTAAACCATAGGTCGAACACTGCCCCATTTGGACTACAATTGCGTCTAAGTCTTGTTGCTTTTGAATGAGTTGAAACATGCCTAAAATTATCATTGGATGGTTTTTTAACGTGATTATTTTAACGCGCTCTATATAATTTAGATATAAAAAAAACCCTTAAAATGTGATTTGTTTCACGCTTTATTAAAAATATCTCGGCAATATAATTCAACTGTTATATTTTTTTTATATAAAAAGAAAAACGCATAAAAATTATTTCATGCGCATTCGATTATGTACCGCTTGACTTAAAGTATGACTATCGACATATTCAAGCTCACCGCCTTGAGGTACGCCTTGAGCAATACGGGTCATGGTTAAAGGCAAATGCTTACTGGCTTCTAGTAAATAATGCGCCGTGGCTTGACCTTCAACCGTCGCATTGGTGGCTAAGATCACCTCTTTAATACCGCCTTGACTTAAGCGCTGTAATAAATAAGGAATGCCAATTTCTTCAGGCCCAATTCCATCAAGGGGCGATAGATGCCCACCTAACACATGATATTTGCCGCGAAAACTGCCGCTTTGTTCAATTGCCATCACGTCAGCAGGTGATTCAACCACGCACAACACCTCAGCATCACGATCCACGGCGTTACAGATGTCGCATACATCAGCTTCTGTCAAGGAATGACAGATCTGACAGGCATGTAAACTATTACTGGCTTCGGTTAAGGCATGTGCCAAGGCATACGCCCCTTCACGATTTTTTAACATTAAATGCAATGCCATGCGTTGAGCCGATTTCGGCCCAACGCTTGGTAAGACACGTAATGCTTGTACCAGTTGATCAAAACGAGCACTAAACATGACGTGCGTTCCTTAGAATAAGCCTGCAAGACCTGGTGGTAAGCCCATGCCTTGGTTAGCAGCTTTCATGGTTTCTTCAGAAATCACTTCAGCTTGACGCGCAGCATCATTCATTGCTGCTGCAATTAAGTCTTCAACCATATCAGCATCATCTTTGAGTAATTCAGGATCAATCTGAATGCGTTTCACCACGTTACGGCAAGTCATGGTCACTTTCACTAAACCGCCACCTGCTTCGGCATGTACTTCGGTTTGTGCCAATTGTTCTTTGGCCTTTTTGACATTGCTTTCCATGTCTTTTTGCATGCGCTGAGCTTGCTGCATCAACATATTAATGTTCATAAAAAATCTCCGAAAAAAGCGTAGTGTTTAAATTAAATCTAAGCCGCGAGAAAGATCGCGAATAATATCATCAATATCTTCTAAGCCCACCGATACACGAATTAAGCCTTCACGAATGCCTGCTGCGGCTTTGGCATCGGCTGATAATTTACCATGTGTGGTGGTGGCAGGATGGGTAATGGTGGATTTTGCATCACCTAAATTACCCGTAATTGAGATAAATTGAGTATGGTCAATCACCGTCCAAGCGCCTTCACGTCCGCCTTGAACTTCAAATGATACAATACCACCAAAACCAGTTTGTTGTTTAGCTGCTAATTCATGCCCTACATGGGCCCTTAAACCTGCATAATAAACTTTTTCTACTTTATCATGAGCATCTAAAAATTCTGCTAATTTTTGTGCGTTACTTGAGTGTTCACGCATACGTAAACGTAAGGTTTCTAAGCCTTTTAAGAATACCCATGCATTAAATGGACTCATAGATGGCCCTGTCGTGCGCACATAACCATACACTTCTTCAAGTAAGGCATGGCTGCCCACCACAGCACCACCTAAAGCACGACCTTGACCGTCTAAGTATTTGGTTGCCGAATACACTACCAAGTCGGCACCAAATTTAATTGGTTGTTGTAACACAGGTGTACAGAAGCTGTTGTCAATCGCCAATAATGCCCCATGCGCATGTGCCAAATCTGCCAAGGCTTGAATATCCGCCACTTCTGCTAAAGGATTAGATGGCGATTCTACAAATAACAGCTTGGTATTGTCTTGAATGGCATTTTCCCAAGCTGATAAATCGGTTAAGTCTACAAAATCTACTTGAACACCAAATTTTGCCACATATTTTTCAAACATCGCCACGGTAGAACCAAACACGGCGCGTGAACAAATCACATGATCGCCTTGTTTTAAGAACGACATTGCAACCGCCATAATCGCTGCCATACCTGAACTTGTTGCCACGGCACGTTCAGCGCCTTCAATCGCCGCCAGACGTTTTTCAAACATCGCCACTGTTGGATTGGTAAAGCGTGAATAAATATTGCCCGGCTCTTGACCTGAAAATTTAGCAGCGGCTTCTGCGGCATTGGCATACACAAAAGATGAGGTTAAAAAGATCGGTTCGCCGTGTTCACCCTCAAAACTACGCGTATGGCCAGTACGCAGTGCTAAAGTATCGAGTTGGTATTCAAGATCGTCGTGTTGGCTCATTATATTTTCAGTCCAAGACTGCCTGTGTAAAGAATTGCCAACATTTTGAGCGCCTAGTATCTTCTGGGTCAAGGTAAAATATACAATGATCGTTTAGACTTCGTCCAAATCTACCGAAAAAGATTCGCTATTTATGAGAAAACTTGCTTCATTCCATCTGAAAAATCAAACAGATAAATTGAAAAACTTATCCACACGGATTTTCCAGAGCAGTCGTTTAGTGGTCTCACAAAGTACCCCCTATCAGGTGATTGAACGTTATCAGCATACCAGTATTCGTTATTATCCAGCCCATGAGCGCCGCTTTTTAGAACCCTTGGTCTTTATTCCACCTTTGGCTGTCACGGTTTCGATTTATGATTTATACCCGTATCGCTCTTTGGTTCAGTATTTTCAACAACAAGGCTTTGAGGTGTATTTACTCGATTGGGGACGCTTTAACTATGCCGATCATCAGTTAAATTTTTTGCACTTTTTAGAAGATATTATTCCTCATTGCTTACACAGTATTCGTACCAATTCAGGTAGCCCTGATGTGTCTTTACATGGTTGGAGTATGGGGGGGCTGTTTGCCACGCTTTACACAGCGCATTGTCATTCAAAACAAATCAAAAACTTAATCACTTTAGGCGCACCGATTGATACTTTTTTAACGGGTTGGCATGGTCAATTGCTTCAACATACCCAAGCGTTTTTAGCCAGCTATCCACGGCTTGCCAACACACTATATAGCGGTAAATTACCCAAAAAGATGCTGCAAACACCCGGTAAACTCAATGCTTTAGTGTTTAAACTGCTTGATCCACCAGGTTGGTTCAATGGTCATAAACGCTTGCTGCAAAACTTAGATGACCCACAAGTGCTACAAGAACATGCCACTATGAGCGCATATTTAAATGACATGATTGATTATCCGGGCGGGATAAATCAGGACATGATTTTAAATATTTGGCTGCAAAACCCGCTCAAAAATGGTCATATTCACTTAAATCATAAACTTATCCAATTAAAAAATATTGATTGTAATCTGTTGGTGGGCGCAGGTTTACGCGATCAATTGGTGTGTGCAGATGCGGTTGCGCCTTTATGTGAATTGACAAGTAGCCCTGATGTCACGTTTACTTTAATCAACGGTGGACATATGGGTATCATGTCCAACCAAAATAGCGCCAAGGAATTTTGGCCGCAATTGGCCACTTGGCTACAACAACGTTCAACATCATTATAAAAGGGGATCCACATGATTCAATCTGTTGCATTTATCGGTTTAGGCGCAATGGGCTACCGTATGGCAGCACACTTGGTCAATCAATTTGAACAGGTTTGGGTGTGGAATCGCAATTTTAGTAAAGCTGAACAACATGCCCAGCAATATGGCTCACAAGCGGTGGAACTTTCACAAGCAGTACAAGCCGATGTAATTTTTTCATGTCTACCCACCAGTCAAGATGTCGTAGATTTAATCGAAGGCCTTTCTCTAAAAGCTGGTTCGGTTTGGGTCGATTGTACCAGTGGTGTGCCTGACATTGCGCGTGTGTTACATACGCAACTCAAAGCACAAGGCGTTGGTTTTTTAGATGCTCCGGTGTCAGGTCAAACGATTGGTGCAGAACAAGGCACATTAACCGTGATGATTGGCGGTGATGCCGAAGATGTCCAGCGTGCTTTACCTGCCATGCAATGTTTTGGTCAATTAATTCAACATGTGGGTGAACCCGGTGCCGGTTTTGCTGTAAAGGCAGTCAATAATATGCTACTGGCCGTCAATCTATGTGCCGCCTTAGAAGGCTTTAGTACCTTAAAAGCACACGGCGTCGATTTAAACAATGCATTAGCTTGCATTAATGCCTCAAGCGGTAAAAGTGCTGCCACAGAAAGTGTATTACCACAGCGTATTTTAAACCGTGAATTCCCACTCACCTTTGCCCTGCCTTTATTGGCCAAAGATACAGGCATTGCCCTTGATTTGGCCCATCAAGCCAAATTAGCGGTACCTGTGATTGCTCAAACGCAAAGTTTAGTACAAGCTGCAAGCAACCAAATCGATCAAAACAGTGACTTTTCCACCTTAGCTTACCTCTATGAACACTGGAATAAAATTACAATTGAGTAAGTTTCAGTCATTGTTTTTTTTACATAATGCCTCACTATAAGAGATATATATCACTGAATTTGTGAAGGAACATCAACATGATGAAATTGAGCATCGTGCTACTGGCCAGCCTCACCACGTTATTAAGTGCAACAACAACCCTAGCCAATGTACAACAGTGTCAAAAGTTGCAAGATGATTATGATGTGATTTATGCCTCTAAGGGCTTTTGTTTTAAAGACCCGGCTAAACAAGCCCGCTTTGATGGCAAAAACTGTCATGTGACCAAAGAGCCTAAATTCTCAGAAAAAGAACAACAACGACTTGACCAAATTAAGCAAAAACAGAAAGAATTGAACTGTAACTAATTACAGCAATTTTTAAGGAAAAATCATGGCTTACGATGATCAAAATATTTTCGCTCGTATTTTACGTGGCGAATTGCCTGCCATTAAAGTTTATGAAGATGAGCAAGTTTTGGCATTTATGGACATTATGCCGCAAGCAGATGGTCATACTTTAGTCATTCCTAAAAGCCCAGCAGTGACTTTATTGGATTTAGAGCCAAATGTTGCTGCCTATACCATTCAAATTGTGCAAAAAATTGCCCAAGCAATAGAACGCGCTTTAGGTGTTCAAGGCATTGTGCTGATGCAATTGTCAGGTGCAGCCGCTGGTCAAACTGTACCACATGTGCATTTTCATCTTATTCCAAGTTCAGTACATGAATTGGGTCAACATAGTGCAACCATGGGTGATCAAGACAAGATCAAAGCCTTGGCTGAAAAAATAAAAGCTGAATTATAAAAAAATGGAGCCTTCTGGCTCCATTTTTTGTATTGATATTTTACCCTGTCATCAAAATGTAATAATTCGTTCACGGAATTGTCTTATTTTTTGGCAATACTGAGCGCCAATAAAGCGCAGTACATATAGATTACTGCACAGTTCTTTACTGGAGCAAACAATGAACAAAACACTTTGTGCAATCGCAATTGGAGCGACACTTTTCACACCAGCGCTCGCGATGGCTGCCGACATTAAAATTTATGGCCGTGCACATGTCTCTTTAGATTATCTTGATGATGGCAAAGATTATAACGAAGTTGGCTTATCTTCAAATGCTTCACGTTTAGGGTTTAAAGTTGAACATAAAGTAAATGACGATTTCACAGCCTTTGCTCAAATAGAACAACAAATCAACTTTGCAAGTGGTTCAGAAGATAAAGAAGATTCTGTTGATTTTTCAACGCGTGATACCTATGTAGGTTTAAAAGGTGACTTCGGTCAGGTCAAAGTAGGTCGTTTTGATAGCCCATTTAAAGCTGCGCGTGGCCCTGCAAACTTCTTTGGTGACCAAGTGGGTGATTTACGTAACGTAACTCGTGCTTATAACCACCGTTTTGATGAACGTAATCCAAATACCATTGAATACCAATCTCCTAAATTCGGTGGTGGTTTTACCGCAAAAGCCGCTTTATCGCTTCATAATGGCACTATGATTACCGATGATCGTCAAGAAGATACTAACGAAAAATCTAAAGCTTATGATCTAGGTTTAAACTATAAGGCCGGTAACTTAGATGTTGCAGCAGCCTACGAACATTATGAAGAAGATGTAAGCCGTGGTGAGCGTGATGGTTTGCGTCTTGCTGCAAGCTATAAAGTCACACCTGCACTTAATTTAGCTGGCTTGTATCAATTTACTACACATGATCAAGACGTCGGTGTGAATGCAGATGCGCATGTATTAGGTGTGGCTGCCGATTATAAATTTGCACCAAAAACCTATGTACGTGGTCAAGTCTTCCACCGTGAAGTCGACAGCGATGATGCTAACTCAACACTTTTAGCTTTAGGTTTAGAACATCGCTTTGACAGCCAATTACGTATGTATGGTAATCTTGCAGCAGTGATGAACGATGACAATGCAAACTTAACGCCGTGGTCACAAGCACGTAGCAACAAGCCTTCAAGCTCGCAAGGTGTAAATGCTGCGGGTGAAACACCGCTTGGTTTATCGGTAGGTATGCGCTACGACTTCTAAGCACTTATCACCTTAAAAAAAAGACCAGCTTCAAGCTGGTCTTTTTTGTTTGCTCATTAACGCTTAAAAAATCCTGAAACTAAGCTGAGCACCTGTTGAATATCATCATTAGCTTCTTGTTTACTGGTTTTCTCACCTTGTGGTGTAAGTGAGTCAATAATTTCTGGTAAAACCTGTGAAATCGCGCCATACACATCTTGCTTGTTGGTATGCGCTTGTTGCGCCACTTCTTCTACATCTTGATCATTAAATAACTGTTGTACAGTGTGTTGATCGACTTGTGCATTGGCGCCTTCACCTGTAGAGACCCAATCATCGACTTGTGAGTTAAGTCCTTGACCACGCAGTTTATCTAAAGCGCCTTGTAAGCCACCTTGTTTTTGAATCCATGCCAACACCAAAGGCAATACTGCGATTAAAAGTGTTTTACCACCGCCTGAGAAACCAGAATTAGACGTTCTAGGTTGTGCTTGGGTTTGGGGTTGTGTGCCACCGAGTAAGCCACCTAAAATAGCACCTAATCCACTTTGCGCAGAATTTGATTGTTGTTGACCACCTAACTGTCCCAGTACGCTGCCTAAAATGCCACCTAAACCATTTTGCTGCGGTTGTTGCTGACCACCCAAGGCTTGCTTGGCTAACATCTCCACGATATTACTTAAATTTGTCATATCCAATGCCTAATTATTGTTGCTTTAGTTCTTGTTTAGCATACGGGTTTTAGATCACTTTTCATTGTCAGCTTTGTTAATTTTTGCAAGTATTTACCAACGATATTGATCCCAATGTTGTGGATTTGCCCAATATTTGGCATTTAGCCAATCGGGTACATGTTTATAGGTTAAAATATTAAATTGCCATAAAATGGCGTCTTGTTGAGCCTGTAAATCGTGCATGACTTGGCTAAAACCTAAGGCACGCAGCAGTTTTTCATCTTGTTGGCTACTTATCACCACAATACGTTTAGCCATCAAATCACGCAATTTAACCAAAATTTGTGATTTTTGTGCATCGTTTAAGTTGGCTAAGTCAGTTGTATTTAGCATCACAATGGCTAAATCATCACGTTTTTGAAAAGGCAGATTTAAAAAATCGAATACGTTAAAATATTGCCAAGTAATATCAGGGGCAACGGCACTAAAATCTTGACCTAGGCATAATGCGCTATAAATGGGCTGTTCTTTGGATAAATCGTCTAGCAAAGCAGTGATGACGTTGATTTTGGGCATAAAGGCCTCCTTTTTTATCAAGTGAGTAATTTTGTATGGAACATCAAGGCATTTGCCATAAAATGCATGCAGGTTTAAGCGACCTTAGTGTAACGGATCAACACATACACAAGGCAAATGTTGAATATAAATTTATCTTAGATCGTCAAAAAATTGATCTTCCTTTTATCCTAGGACAAGAGTTAGAAATTGAATGGAGCGGTCAGATTTACTGCGTTTCTTGTGGCGGTAAAACTCCTAAATCTTATTCACAAGGTCATTGTTATAAATGCTTTAAAACCAAGGCTTCTTGCGACATGTGTATCATGAAGCCTGAAACCTGCCACTATCATTTAGGCACTTGCCGTGAAGAAAAATTTGCGCAAGAGGTGTGCTTTCAACCACATATTGTTTATCTTGCCAATTCAAGTGCTTTAAAGGTTGGCATTACGCGTTTGGGGCAAATGCCGACCCGTTGGCTCGATCAAGGTGCCACTCAAGCCCTGCCGATTATGCAAGTGGGTTCACGACGCTTATCCGGTCAGCTTGAGATCATGTTTGCTGAACAAGTAGCAGATAAGACCGATTGGCGTAAATTACTCAAAGGTCAAGCTCCTGCTTTAGACCTCATTGGGCTGCGTGATGAACTGTTAGATGAGTTTGCTCCACACATTGAGAGCATTCGTGATGAATTTAGCTTGAGTTTAGATTTTAATGAAGGGCTAGAAATTTTACAACATGAGCATCCACGCGAATTTGTTTATCCTATTGCTGAATATCCTGCAAAAATTAAATCTCACAATTTAGATAAAACAGCGAAAATTCGCGGTTGCCTACAAGGGATTAAAGGTCAATATTTAATGCTCGATACAGGTGTGATCAATATTCGTAAATATACCGGCTATGAGTTAACCTTACGCCGTGAATAAAAAAACCAGCCCGCGGGCTGGTTTTTTTATTGCTTGTTTATTTAATTTTAGCTTGAGATTTTAAGTAGCGCGTATAGTCATCTAATTCTTGCTCGGCACGCAAATTCTCATACAGGCCGGCAAGTTGAGTCACTGCTTCTGCAGGTAAATTCTCAGTATTTTTTTGTACCTTAGACACTGCAACTACAATCAGCTCATTAGGCAGCGTGGCTGTAGTCACCGACCAATGACCTTCTTTAGGTGCTCCTACGCTAAATGCTGCACGCTCTACATCGCGTTTGAGTAAACCTTGTGAGCGTGCAAAACGACCAGCATCCACAAAATTGATGGCATGTTTAGCACGTACTTGTGCAGCCGGTTGCGTTTTAAACTCATTTAATGCTGCTTGGATCTTCGCAGTTGCAGCAGCAGCAGCTTTTTTCTCGATTAAAGTTGCTTTTACGCGTGGCATCGCCTCTGCCAAGGTTTGCACCCCAGCTGCATGATAATCACGTACCTTCACCCAAACTACATCACCATTGGCAAGTTGCAGACTACTTGATACATTACGATCGCCATTTTCTACATCGTGATTAAATAACTTTGGCTTTACACTTGCATCACTTAATACTGGATGCTGAGTATTTAAAGTCACAGCTTTGACTGTTTGTACTTGAGTACCCTTCACTTCTTGTGATACCACATCTAAAGCATCACTACTCACCACCAACTCATTGAGTGCGTTCACACGATCGGAAAAAGCGTTGGCAGCTTTGGTTTTTAAAATTTCAGCTTCTAAACGTGGTTTTTCACTGGCAAAACTTGCGACATTTGCAGTGGCCGCCTGTGCCTCAATCACATGAAAACCATATTGTGTTTTTACTAAAGCCACTTGACTTGCTTTAGTGACAGCTTGATCAAATTCATCACCAAAAACACCCTTGGCGTAACCTTCAATCACACCACCTTTGGCTTTTGAATCTGGATCTTCTGAATATTTAGCTGCAGTGGCTGCAAAGGTCGCCCCTTGCTGAATTTCAGTCTGAGCAGCCGTCGCACGTGCTTTGGCTTCCTCTTCAGTGCGACCCTCTAGTGTCACCAAAATATGTTTCACCATTGGTGTTACATTGGCTTGTTGTGAGGCGACAAATTTGTCATATGCTGCTTGTAACTCAGCTTCTGTGACAGTGCTTGCAGCCTGAGTAAAACTGGCCTGTGCTAAGATCACATAATCTACATCAACGCTAGCAACTTGTTTAAAAGCATTTTTATGCGCATTGTAATATTCTGTCGCTTCTTGATCTGACACTTGGACAGCTTTTTTATATTCATCAAGGGGAATACTTGCCAAATGTAGCGTACGTTGCTCAGTTTGCAAATTTACAATCTGCTGGATATCTTTTTGGCTAACCAGAGCATGTTGTAAAAATGAGTTACTTAACATTTTTAAAGCATGATCTTGACGTAAATTGGTAATTAAACTTTGGCTGGTCATGCCTACAGAACGTAAATAGTTTGCGTACAAGGTTTCTGAGAACTGGCCGTTTTCTTGGAAGTTAGGCTGTTGAGCCACCATTTGCTCAATTTGAGCATCGCTGAGTGCAATACCGAGTTTTTGTGCTTGTTGGAGTAATAAGGTACGTGCCACCAAACTATCAAGCGCTTTATTCTCAATAAAAGTTTGGTTAAGTAGCGTTTCATCACCATTAACATAAGATAAATATTGCTCTTTAAATGATGCTGTGAGTGCTTCTAATTCTTTTTTTGAAATTGCATCGCCATTAATCAGCTGTGCTGTGTCTTCTGTTTTTCCACCGCTAAAATACCCTTCAATACCTACAAGTGCTAAAGGGGTTAAAAACAACACCAGTAAGACTTTACCTAGCCAACCCTTAATAACTTTACGAAAAGCTTCCATAAGTATTCCAATATTTTATTTGCGGGGAATTTTAACTGAAAACCCCTATTGAATGAATCATTACACCTGATAAAAACCCTGATTTCATAAAAAAACGCGCCTGAGCGCGTCTTTCACTACTAGCAGGACTTATGCAATTGCGTCTTTTAAGCCTTTACCAGCTTTAAAGCCAGGTACTTTACTGGCTTTAATTTCTAAAGTTTCACCTGTTTGCGGGTTACGACCTGTACGCGCTGCGCGTTCTTTGACTGCAAATGTACCAAAGCCCACTAAAGTTACTGTATCGCCTTCTTTTAATGCTTTTGTAATTGAGGCAATTGTGGCATCCAATGCTTTAGCTGCATCAGTTTTTGATAAACCACCTTGTTCTGCAATTGCATCAATTAATTCTGATTTATTCATGAAAATTACGTCCTCTTAATCTCTATATGCGAGATCTAAACTATGACTAAAAATCTGTATAACGCCTTTATAGCAATGCTTTGGTGCAAAACGCAAGACTATCTTGCTGCTTTTATTAAAAATAATAGAAATAAAAAATCCGTGTTCGACTAAAGCTTAAGGTTTATTTTGTAATTGCCGCTTGAGTTGTTGATTTTCTTCGATCAAGCGATCTAATTTACTGTCTAATTGTAAAATTAATAGTTGTAGCATGTGTATATGTTTGTGATTGACCAAGCCCACTTTATTGCATGATGATTGTAGCTTTTGATCCTAACCTTTTTCTTTGAGCTCTGGTGTATTGCGAGAAGCTTTTTCCTCTTCATCTATTTTATGATGTGTGCTGCTTTCTAGTGTTTTACTAATTTTCACGAGACTTTCAAATAGTGTGTAGCTTTCTTTTTCTAAACGTGAAAAAGCGCCTAAGCCTGTCAGATAAAGTTGTTGATTTACTCATTAAGATCTAGTGTATTTTTTATTTTTATTAGATTTTTGATGATTTTATAAACCATTTTTAGTATTACTTAGGCTATTTTTATGACCAATGTCCTTGCTTTGTGTTGGCATATGTAGCCTCCTTGCTGATTTTATGTAGATTTTTAAGATTAAAGCTTAAGTTTTTTTTATAATAACGAAGCCACCACTTGCACCTTTATGAAAACTGTTCTACAAAGCTGTGGCGAATTTAGATTTATTTATAGGTAAATTTTGATCAGGGATCGGTTATGAGTCAACGTAATACAAAGCAACAAGCACTCATTCTTGATATGAGTATGGTGGCGCTGGAAACTTTATTTACTTTTGTATTAAAACATGACCGTGTGATTGCACATCAAGCCAATAATTTTGTGGAGCAAAATGTACGTGTTAAAATAAACAGCTATGTGCCCTACTTCGATTTTTATGTTGAATTTAATCAACATGGAATTTTGTTTGATACCCAAGCACCTACTCAACCTGTTGATCTAGATGTACGCACCACCTTAATGGATTTAGTTAAAATATTTATCTTAGGCAATAAGCGTAGTATTCGTGCCATGCGTATTGAAGGCGATATCACATTAAAAGATGAGTTTCGCGATTTGGCTTTAATGTTCAGCTTGCCAAAAGTGCTGTCGGATTGGAAACAATGGCTCAATGAGCCGTTAGAAAATGGTGATCTGCTCTCTTCAAAGCACCGAATTAACCCTTTACTTGAGAAAATAGATTTACAACGCGCTAAAATTAATAGCTTACAAGTTGAAGTCAAACAGTATAAAAATCGTATGCGTCATTTGCAAAGTAAGCAAAAGCGCCTAAATGTGGTCTTTTCAGGCATTATACTGCTTTTATTGATGATATTGATGTATACTCAGTTTTATCTATAAGCTTGCATTTTCTTCCAAATTAAAAGCCTTCGATGCACAAGAAAAAAACTTGACTATTTTAGTCAGGATTCATAAAATCACTCTATCTAGTCTTAACATGTGTATCGAATCATGCGCTTAACTACTCGCGGTCGCTACGCAGTGACTGCACTCCTTGATTTAGCTTTGCAGCCAACTGAAAAAACGATCACGCTTGCTGAAATTGCAGCACGTCAAACGATTTCTGTTGCTTATTTAGAGCAGTTATTTGCAAAGCTGAAGCGTCACGGCCTAGTGTCTAGCGTACGAGGTGCCAATGGTGGTTACCATTTAGCGCGTGGTGCTGACGATATTACCGTGTTAGAAATCATTGAGGCTGTAAATGAAGCCGTGGATGCGACACGCTGCGATCATAAAGGCAATTGCCAAAATGGTGCAATGTGTTTAACTCACGATTTATGGCAGGAACTCTCCCATCATATTGCCGATTATCTAGCAAAAATCACGCTTGCTGACTTGATTGCCCGTGACAATGTACAAACCGTTGCCATTCGCCAAAATTCAGCATCTTTTGATTCAGCCCTTTTATCGGTTACAGGTATTTGACATGAAACGTCCAATTTATCTTGACTACGCAGCAACAACTCCTGTCGACCCTCAAGTTGCAGAACGTATGGTAGAGTGCCTTACTTTTGAAGGTACTTTCGGTAATGCTGCATCTCGCTCACATGCTTATGGCTGGCAAGCAGAAGAAAAAATCGAGTACGCACGTGAACAGGTTGCCAATTTAATTAAAGCTGACCCACGCGAGATTGTATGGACTTCTGGTGCAACTGAATCAGATAACTTAGCCCTTAAAGGTGTTGCACAGTTCTATGCATCAAAAGGTAAACACATCATTACCTCTAAAATTGAACATAAAGCAATTTTAGATACATGTCGTGAGCTTGAATCTGAAGGGTTTGAAATTACCTATATCGAGCCACAACCACAAACAGGTTTAATTACCCCTGAAATGGTTGAAGCTGAAATTCGTCCAGATACGATTTTAGTGTCATTGATGATGGTTAACAATGAAGTCGGTACCATTACTGATGTTGCTGCAATTGGTGAAATCACACGTGCGAAGAAAATTTTCTTCCACGTAGATGCAGCTCAAGCGGCAGGTAAAGTTGAAATTGATCTATCGACAATGAAGATCGATTTAATGAGCTTCTCTGCGCATAAAATCTATGGTCCAAAAGGCATTGGTGCATTATTTGTACGCCGTAGCCCACGTGTTCGCCTCAAAGGTCAAATGCACGGTGGCGGTCATGAACGCGGTATGCGTTCAGGTACACTTGCGACACATCAAATTGTTGGTATGGGTGAAGCATTTGAACTTGCAGGTAAAAACTTAGCAGCTGAACAAGCACGCTTACGTGTTTTACGTGACAAGTTATGGAATGGCTTACAAGGTTTAGAACAAGTGTTCTTAAATGGTCACCCAACCTATAACGTGGCGAACTATCTCAATGTCAGCTTCAACTTTGTTGAAGGTGAATCACTGATGATGGCACTTAAAGATGCTGCGGTATCTTCTGGTTCTGCATGTACATCAGCGACGCTTGAGCCATCTTATGTATTACGTGCGCTTGGTTTATCTGACGAACTGGCGCATAGCTCAATTCGCTTTAGCTTTGGTAAATACACCACTGAAGAAGATATTGACCATGTATTGAACATTACCCAAGCGGCGGTTGAAAAGTTACGTGACCTTTCTCCACTTTGGGATATGTACAAAGAAGGTATCGATCTGTCTAAAGTTGAGTGGACTGAACACTAACAACACTTTGACCTTGTTGCGATTTGGTGACAAGGTCGTTGAAATTAACGTTTAAAACCTCATATTCAATATTAAAGGCTGACCCCGAGGTTTGGAGAAGCAACATGGCTTATAGCGAAAAAGTGATTGACCATTACGAAAACCCTCGTAATGTCGGTGTATTAGACAAAAATGCAGAAAACGTAGGCACAGGTATGGTCGGTGCACCGGCATGTGGCGACGTGATGCGTTTACAAATTCAGGTTAATGATGAAGGTGTGATTGAAGAAGCACGTTTTAAGACTTATGGCTGTGGTTCTGCAATTGCATCAAGCTCTTTAGTTACAGAATGGTTAAAAGGTAAAACTTTAGATCAAGCTCAAGCAATCAAAAACATTGATATTGCTAACGAACTTGCATTACCACCTGTAAAAGTACACTGCTCTGTATTGGCTGAAGATGCAATTAAAGCTGCGGTAGAAGATTACCGTACAAAGCAAGCTGACAAGGCTTAATTGTTCTGATTTGTTTGGATGTAATGGAGTTTTCATGATCAATTTAACCAAAAATGCTGCGGCTCATATCAGCAATTACCTACAAAATCGTGGTAAGGGTGAAGGCATTCGCGTTGGCGTGAAAACTTCAGGCTGTTCAGGCTTAGCTTACGTGCTTGAGTTTGTTGATGAAGTAGACAGCCACGACCAAGTTTTTGAACAATTTGGCGTTAAAGTTTTTGTGGACCCTAAAAGCTTAGTTTATCTTGAAGGTATGGAGATGGACTACGTGAAAAATGGTCTGAATGAAGGCTTTGAATTTAACAACCCCAACAAAAAAGGTGAATGTGGCTGCGGCGAATCTTTTACAGTTTAAGCTTTAGTCTTTTAACCATCTTTGCATTAAAACAGTGTAAATTACACTGTTTTAATTGTATCTTACCTCAGCAAAATTAGCCGGAACCTCCCATGAATCATTTTGAGTTGTTCAACCTTCCTGTAGCACTCGATATTGATTTAGCCGCTTTAAAAACTCAATTTTTAAAGTTGCAGCAGCAATATCATCCTGATAAAACAAGCGATAAAGATCAAGCATTGATCAAATCAAGTGAGATCAATCAAGCCTATAAGATTTTATCTCAGGTTGATAGCCGTGCGGGATATCTGCTTGGCTTAAAAAAACAAGATTATCATCTTGATCAATCGATTAGTGATTTTGAATTTCTACAAGATGCTTTAGAAATTCGCGAACAACTTGACGATGCACGTGCAAGTGAAGAATTACAATCGTTAAAAGTCGAAGTACAACAGTGGATTGACGGTTTAGTCCGTGAATTTAAAATTGATTATGACAGTGAAGATTGGGGTGAAGCGCGCGATACAGTGCGTAAATTACGCTTCTTTGTAAAAGTCATGGCTGACATCGAAAAAGCTGAAGATCGCATCTTAGATGATGAAGACTTTGATTTAGATGATGATTTTTAATTGATGTATTTATTTTTAGTTCAAAGGATGTAACGCATGGCGCTCTTGCAAATTGCAGAACCCGGTCAATCAAGTGCACCGCATGAACACCGTATTGCTATTGGTATCGATTTAGGCACCACGCATTCTTTGGTGGCCACGGTCCTTTCAGGCAAAGCCAAAGTATTAAATGATCAACAAGGTCGAGTTCTTCTCCCATCAATCGTGCATTATAGCCAAGATCAAAGCCAATATGGTGATGCAGCCAAAGCCTTTGTCACCCAAGATCCAAAGAATACCATTGTGTCTGTTAAACGCTTTATGGGGCGTTCTAAAGCAGACATCAAATTCCAGCACCCGTATGAGTTAATGGGTGAAGAGAATCAAATGCCAGCTTTTGTAACCGCACAAGGGCCTAAAACGCCGGTTGAGATTTCTGCTGAAATTTTAACTCAGTTAAAACTACGTGCTGAAGCCAGTTTACAAAACCCAATTAACGGCGCTGTGATTACAGTACCGGCTTATTTTGATGAAGCACAGCGTCAAGCAACGCGTGATGCTGCTGAACTTGCTGGTTTAAAAGTCCTACGTTTGCTTAATGAGCCCACGGCTGCTGCTGTGGCGTATGGTTTAGATCAAGATACCAATTTAGCAACCGATCGCAATTACGTCATTTATGATTTAGGTGGCGGTACTTTTGATGTTTCAGTTTTACGCTTTTCTCAAGGTGTATTTGAAGTTTTAGCTACAGGCGGTCATACCGCGTTAGGTGGCGATGACCTTGACCGTTTAATTATAAAATGGGCCAAAAAGCAGCTTAATATTGAGCTTTTAGATGATCATCAATATGCACAAGTTTTAGTTGCAGCACGTGAAGCTAAAGAAGCTTTAAGTGAACAACAATCGGTTGATCTTTTGGTGCTTGAGCATTCTTTAACTTTAGATCGTGAAACATTTGAAGCGATTATTAAAGTTGCTTTAGATAAGACCATAAGTGTGTCTAAACGTGTGTTACGTGATGCAAAACTTGAACTGACTGACATTGAAAATGTAGTATTAGTCGGTGGTTCAACCCGATCTTATGCCGTACAAAAAGCAGTACGTGAAGTATTTAACCAAGAACCACTTTGCACGATCAATCCAGATGAAGTGGTTGCTATTGGTGCTTCTATTACCGCCAACCAATTAATTGGAAATAGCCAAGACGGTTCTTTGTTACTTGATGTTACTCCCCTATCTTTAGGATTAGAGACTATGGGTGGCTTAGTGGAGCGCTTGATTTCACGTAATACTGCAATCCCTGTGGCACGTCGTCAAGAATTTACCACTTATCAAGATGGTCAAACTGCAATGCTCATCCATGTGGTTCAGGGTGAGCGTGATTTAGTTGAACATTGCCGCAGCTTAGGTCGTTTTGTGTTGCGTGGTATTCCACCCATGACAGCAGGTCAAGCACGCATTGAAGTCACATTCCAAGTCGATGCAGATGGTTTACTCAGTGTATCTGCCAAAGAAACCACATCAGGTGTAAACGCACAGATTGATATTAAACCGTCTTATGGTTTATCTGATCAAGATATGGAACGCTTGTTAATTGATGGTTTTAAATTTGCCGAAATTGATAAGCAATTACGTCACTTAAATGAAACCAAAGTTGAAGCAAAACGCGAACTCGAAGCGCTTGCACCGGCTTTACAAGCGGATGCGCATTTGCTTGATGCAACTCAACTTGCTGCACTTCAAGCTGCCCAAGCGCATCTAGATGTAACTTTGGCAGGTGATGACCTTCAAGCGATTGAACACGCTGTTGCTGCCTTAAAAGTCTATACTGATGCTTTTGCAGCACTCCGAATGAACCAACATATTGATGCTGCCTTAAAAGGCACCAAATTAGATGACTGGTCAAACTCAAATTAATTTATAGGTAACGACTATGCCACGTATTAAAGTATTACCACATGCGACCATTTGCCCAGAAGGTAAAGAGTTTGAGGTAGAGACCAATGCGAATCTTTGCGAAAGTTTACTTCAAAACGGCGTAAAGATTGAACATGCCTGTGATATGTCGTGTGCATGTACCACATGTCATGTAGTGGTACGTAAAGGTTTCGATAGCTTAGAAGAAATGGACGATGTTGAAGCAGATTTGCTTGATCGTGCTTGGGGCTTAGAACCTGACTCACGCTTATGCTGTCAAGTACGTATTGTGGATGAAGATTTGGAAGTTGAAATTCCAAAGTACACCATCAATCATGCCTCTGAAAATCACTAAATTTTGTGATTTAAAAAACCACGCTTAAAGCGTGGTTTTTTTTACATTGCAATGACTTTAACTAAAATGTGTTGTTCGGCTTCTTGCCCTTCTGCAATTTGCTTGCGACTTAGTTCTTTAGAATTAACTTTAAACGGCTTTGTTGCACAAAGATTTGAAATGCAAAGCGCCCCTAATTGAGCCAAATTTAAGGCGTAACTTGGGTAAG
>NZ_CANQTS010000031.1 GCF_947626835.1 uncultured Acinetobacter sp.
ATGACAATTTTATATACTCCATAAACCCTTTAAATTAATTAGGTGGTTTATGTCGCACTTCAAGTTTTACTCTGCCAAGTATTATGATCTTGGCTTGTGTTAGTAAGAGTAGCGTAGGGCAATAACTCTGGGCAATCTAAACCAAAAGAATAAAAAGAAGATACATCTGCTCCAAAATCAGGTAACAGCTTTTCTAATTTAATCATTAGTATCTTCCATAAATAAATCGAACTCAGGATGGGTTGGATGATTGCCACCAAAGCAACCAGTTGTCCCAGCCCCTCTAGGTTTTTTTGGAGAAAGCTTCAAACCACAAATTATCTTCTTATAATCAATTGCTTGCTTATTCATTTCAGCAATAAGTACAATTATTACAGCAAGATGCGTTGGTATTTCTCCTGAACGAGCATAATTTGAAATAGAGTTTGGATTCATACCAATTAAATCAGCAAATGCACGAACACTAAGATTCGCCTTTTTCAACTCACAGATGAAATCTGAATAAGTCATTAGCCCTAAAATTTAACACATAAATTAATGCAATCTAACACATTAATTTATGTGTTAAAATAGCACGGATAAATTTTTTTGAATATTACCAAAATATATGAATAGTGAATTTAGCAAGGTTAAGTGAGACCAGATAGGCAGAGCGACTATAGTTAAGTTTAATTTAATGGATCAACTAGTGCTTTACACACCCAATTTGGAGCACAAGATTCGTTGCTTCTTAAAATAAATGTAGTAAAAGGGTGTGGAATTTCTTCAGCGAAAATTTTAAATTTATCCGGCCAATCTAATAAAAAAAGCGATACTTTCCAATATAGCTCCCTTCTAACGGATAGCTTCATTAATTCAGTTTGCTTGTTTTTACTCTTATCTAAGTTTTTATTTAAACGTTGTAATCCTTGAGCCAGCACTCGTATACCCTTAAAAAAAACAATCGAGGGAATATAACATTCTTTTATATATACATAATTGTTATTTAAGGCAAATTGTATTTTTGAGGAAAACCTGATTTCCGCATATGTTGCCAGCTTAGTTTTTTGTAATCTTAAATTTGCGTCACAGTGCCAACACTTAGCTAAATCAAGATGAATGGGTAACTGTACCTTATTCACCATATCACATCTAAAGGGCAAAACTGGTTGTTGGCATTGACTACAACAATCTCGCAAATAAGTAAAATGTTTAGGACAAACAGTTAGGTATGCTACTCTCCAACTTTTTCTAAAATATGGTTCACCATCAGCCAAGCAATAGGGGCAAAATAATTGCCCATTAAACTTTCTAAGTCGATGATAAACACCTAAAGGCAATATGATATGTCCTATCTTTCCACGATACAATCGCGCCAGGCAGTATCACTCTCATACCATCCAAACTCTACTATTCATTGTAATTGGTACACTTAAATCAATTTGTAACTCACGTCTCGCAACCATCCCCCATATGATCGGTAAAACCTTAGCTTGATTCCATTTATCAAAAAATAATGTATTAAGAATATTCTGAGGAGTTGCTACTGATAAGATTTTTAATTTTTCTTCTATTTCCAAGTTCATGACAGGATCATATATATGCTTATAAGATGTTAAAAATTTGACATTTTTTAAGAAAGGAGTCCTTATTCGGTCATCTGTTAGTATTTTAAATATCCAACCATTCTCTTTAGCATATTGATTAGCTGCTCGAAATTTTGGCACCCAATCATTAAATTTACCTACAAACTCATTCCTATACTTTACTTCCACTAAAACAGGGGTAGAGTCAAAAGATGTATTTTCTGGATAATACTCAATTAATCCATCAGGAATGTATTTGTGCCAAATATTATTTTTATCTCGGTATCTAATAGTAATTGGTTGAGGCGTATAGAATTTAACATGAGGATCAAAATCCAATAAAATCATTAAATCTCTTTCTAGAGATGACTCGTACCGATTACCATTAGGCATAGTACCTGTTAAAGATCTACTTTGAATACCGATTTTTCTAACAGGCCCTTCTACTAAATTTGATTTCATAATTGCAATTATCATGAATAATTTTGCTATTATTGCATTTAATTTGGCTTTTTACAGGCGGTTCACAACCCAAACCCGGTGAAATCACGCTTGCTCATTTAGGGGTTTTATTTTTAGATGAATTACCAGAATTTGACCGAAAAGTATTAGAAGTTTTACGCCAGCCACTTGAATCTAAACAAATAGTGATTTCCCGTGCTTCAAGGCAAATGACCTTTCCTGCCAATTTCCAACTGATTGCCGCGATGAACCCTTGTCCTTGTGGTTATGCCTTTCATCAAGATCAACGCTGTAAATGTTCTGCTTTAAGTATTCAGCGCTATCAAAATCGTATTTCAGGGCCATTACTCGATCGTATAGATTTGCATATTGATGTCCCCCCTTTGCCAGCTGAAGAATTACAAAGCCGCCTGCCTGCTGAAAATTCAGCCACAGTACGTGCACGAGTCATCCAAGCGTATGAGCAACAAATTAAGCGCCAAGGCATACTCAATAGCGCCTTAAGTCCACAAGGCTTAGAACAATATGCTTGCCTTAATCCGCAAGCCCAACAAATTTTAAGCCTTGCTCAACAACGTCTTAATTTATCGGCACGTGGTTATCATCGTGTGTTACGCGTGGCTCGCACGATTGCCGATTTAAACCTGAACGCCAATATTGAAAGTGCACATGTCACTGAAGCGTTGTCTTATCGAGGAGCTACGCAATAAGCTCACAGAGTTTATCTAAATCTAAACTGTGCTTTTGAATGAGTCGTGCAGCCTCTTGTTGTAATAAACTGATATTGCCTTGCGTGGCATTATCTAGATCATCTGAAGCATAGGTGAGACTTTGTTGTAAGCGGAAATAGCGCTCCGCTTCTAATAAATTATTAAGCTGATAATCTACCGCATCTGCCATACCATCAAACATACAATTGAGTAGTGGTAATACCCATTCCAATTTGCCCCAATGTTTAGCTTCATGATAATAAATGGGGCGCACTAATTCGCCTGTACCTAAAGATAACAACAAAATATCAGGTTCCTCAGGGAAAATCCGACGTGCCTCAGCATAAGCCGACATAGCAGGATTATTCACAAAAATTCCACCATCCACCAATACACGTGGCTCACCGTTGACGGCAATGTTTGCAGGTTCAAAATAAGTGGGTGCAGCAGCAGTGGCACGCCCTGCATCACGCATCAGCACATCGGCATATTCAGCTCGCCAACTTTTTAAAAATAAAGGCTCACGTTTTTCTAAGTCATAGGTGGTAATCATGGTTTTAACTAAGCATTTGGCTAAATCCGTATTTTTAAAATAGTCTTCTAATACTGCTTCCAAACCATGATCAGAATAGGTTTCATCCGTTAAGCCACCCACAGAAGAAAAGCCTTTCCATAAGGAGCGAGCAAAAATTTCGCGCCCTCTTGAGGCATAAATTTCAGCTAAATCCGCAGCGCTATATTCAGGTCGACCAAACGTGTCGGCTTTGGTTAAACCTAAACTTAAAATTCCACCTGTAGATGTACCTGCAAATAAGTCAAAGCAGGCACTAATCGGTTTATCGGTACGTTTTTCAATTTCAGCCAATACTAACGCAGGAATAATGCCGCGAATCCCACCACCATCAATACTTAATATTTTTTTCATGCTTCGACGCTTTGATTATTATTGTTTTATTTGTATAGCATAAAAAAAGCGGCCAAGTCTTGACCGCTCATCATGAAGTAAAATGTTCAGCTTAGAAATTATAGCTTAGGCCAAACACGACTTTGTTTTTTTGTTTTTCATCAACACGGTTATAGCCAGCAAAAATCATATCGACGCTCATATCTGCACCGGTGTTGCCTAGAGGATGGCTCAAGCCGGCAGTAAAATGACGGAAACCAAAATCTTCTGTAGTATCAAAATATTTGCTTGTATCATCGTTATAATAAGACACACCTAAAGAGGTATTGAGGGTAAAATCACGTGGTAAAGGATGGCTATAAGACGCAAGTAAATAGGTATCACCTGTGTTGCCCCAATTGACATCATTCCATAAGGTTTGCGCAGTTAGACTTAAATTTTTATAGTTCACACCCAACACACTTTCAAGCACATCAGCATCGGCATCTGATTCATAGTAATAATAATATACAGCGCCTAAGTTATAACCCCAATCTGCATTAATACTGCCGTTATAACCCAAATAAAAATCATGTTCAAAAGTATCACTACCTGTGTAGTCACCCACTTCATCATCATAGTCTGTGAGTGAGTAACCAATGGTTGAACCCCAATAACCGGCATAAAAACCAGATGCATGACTATAATCTAAACCGCCTTGAATAGTGACCTTGTCATTTTCAGGGCTATTGGTCATACCACGTGAATTATAACTTGATAACACCGCAATGTTACCGCTGATTTGATGTTCAGAATTGACTGCTTCAGCCGCAAATGCTGTGCTTGATCCTAATGCTAAAAGCAATGCTGCCGATAGTTTTGTTGTCAATTGCATGATAATTCCCCTATATATTGATGTTTTTCAAATTCGTTTTTACTTAAGTCAAAAGTTAGCAATAGCTATGCCAACCTGATAAAAAAGATCGTTTTAAAAATACGCTTTCACTCTAAATAACTGTTTGCTATTTATTTTTATCAAGAATATTCATGTCATTTAACACGTTATAATCTACCTATCCCTCCTCCAATTGTATTTTTGGCATAAGTTAAAATCATAATAAAATTCGCTTTTTTAAAAGCATGTTCTTTTGCCTATAAATAGTGCATTTTTTTGATCTTTATGCACCTTATTAAGATTTGACAGAAAAATCTAGCAAAATTAACGGCTTTTTGGCTCATGCTGCTATCAAGTTGCATTTTTTCTAATAGTTTTTGCAAATTAAACTTTTTCTAACCCTGCCTAAACCACTGTGCACTAATCATTGAGCTTAAAGCGCTTAGTTCTTAAGATGTGTTGCTTGATTAAAATGATGATGATATTTGTAAATATCGCTATTAAAGTAGTACACACCAAAATATTGAAGCATAAAATTTAGCCATAAATTTTGAACAAAAATTTTATATATATGATTGTTTTTAATATTAAAATCACTATTTCTTCTATATTTAAACAACCAAAAAAGAAAAAAAACTATCGCATCCTTTGGCTCAATTGTGTACTTTTAAGCAAATAAATTATACAAAATCATATTTTGTCGTAGTGTTATGCATTTTTACTGCACTGCTGTGCTCAAAATATGGGCTTTTATTTCCCCTTAAATCTTGTATGAGGCTCTCTCCCAATGCAAAAACTTACCTTGGTGGTTTTAATCCAAGCCGCACTGATCTCATCGGTATATGCCAGCGAACAAAGCGAAGCCAAAGGCTTTGTTGAAGGTGCTGAAGGTTCTGTGCTTTTCCGTACTGGCTATTTAAACCGCGATAAAAAAGATGGTTTAAACGACACAAGTTCGGCTGCACAAACGGCGATCTTTAAACTTGATTCAGGCTTTACTCAAGGTAAAGTGGGCTTTGCTGTAGGTGTGGTTGGGGATGCATCAATCAAGTTAGGTGCCAATAAAAACACAGGCAACCAAATGATGCCGCGCGATAGTTCAGGCGATGCCTATGATCATTGGGTACGTGGTGGTGCTCACGTTTCAGCACGCGTTTCAAACACAACCATGACTTATGGTACACAAGTGTCTGAATTGCCTGTACTAGCCAGTAATACTGCACGTTTAGTGCCTGAGTACTTCACAGGTTTATATGTAGAAAGTAATGAAATTAAAGACTTAACCTTAATTGGCGGTAAGTTCACACAAAACCAATGGTCAAATGATCTTAAATCAGATGCCCAAGGGTTAGATAGCGCAATTTTTTGGGGTGCAAAATACAAGTTTAATGATCAAATCAATGGTTCATACTATGGCGTTGATGTTGAAGACAAACTTGATCGTCACTATGCCAATGTCAGTTATACACGTCCTTTAAAAAACGATGCGTCATTGAGTTTAGATGCAATGGGCTATCAAACTGATTGGGAAGCAGGTGCAGCAACTACCGACAAACGCAGTCTAACTGAATCTTTAAGTAACACCATTTGGGGTGTATCTGCAAGCTATAACAAAGATGTTCATAGCGTAGCGTTGTCTTATCAAGACAATAGCGGCGATATTGGCTATGACTATGCCTATAACGCAGATGGCTTACAAAGTATTTATGTACCAAACTCATACCTTTCTGATTTTAACGGTAAAGATGAAAAATCAGTGGGTTTAATGTACAACTACAACTTTAAAAATCATGGCTTAGCGGGCTTAAATTGGACCAGTGCTTTTGTTTATGGTTGGGATATTGATATTGCCGAATACGACAATCCAACCAAAACCATTGACCAAGCAGAAGAACACGAGTTCTTTAACCAAGTGAAATACACCGTACAAAGCGGTGCTATGAAAGATGCAAGTTTACGCTTACGTCACTCTTATTTACGTAGCAGCGACACCTATAGCAATGCCTCAGGTAATTATGTGAGCAATGGGATTGGTTCGACCAATGAATGGCGTATTTGGTTAGATATTCCTGTGACATTATTCTAATTTTTACAAGAAAATTGGCATAAAAAAACCTGCACACTGTGCAGGTTTTTTGCTTGAAGCTGACAACTTATTTGTTGGCTTCTTCATAGGCTGCAATTGAGCTTAACACTTCTTGTTTTGCAACATCAGCGCCTTCCCAACCACTTAACTTAACCCATTTACCAGGCTCTAAGTCTTTGTAGTGTTGGAAGAAATGTTCAATTTGGCTGATCAATAATGGTGGAAGATCAGTATATTCTTGCACGTCTTTGTAAATTGGCGTTAATTTGTCGTGTGGAACAGCAACAAGTTTTGCATCAACACCACCGTCATCTTCCATGTTGAGTTTACCAACAGGGCGGCAACGAATCACAGAACCTGGTTCAACTG
Organism: uncultured Acinetobacter sp.; assembly: GCF_947626835.1. GTDB lineage: Bacteria > Pseudomonadota > Gammaproteobacteria > Pseudomonadales > Moraxellaceae > Acinetobacter. The sequence continues at coordinate 6,971 of NZ_CANQTS010000031.1, forward strand.
GATGTGGCGTTACCACAAGTACGTCTAATGGGTCACCATCAAGCGATAATGTATTTGGTACATAACCGTAGTTCGCTGGGTAGAACATTGCTGTACCCATGAAACGGTCTACAAATAGTGCATCAGAATCTTTGTCGATTTCGTATTTAATTGGCGCTGCATTGGCAGGAATTTCAATAATTACGTAGATATCGTTTGGTGCGTCTTTACCCGCTGGGATGTTGCTGTAGCTCATAGCATCACTCTCAAATTAAGCTGTCTTTCAAAGCGCAATTATAGCGACTTTGTGTATTATCCGTTGCCGATTATACACCGCTCAACAGGAATTTTTAGCCCACTGTGAGTTTAATCACCAACAGTAACAACAAAACAGGACATGATAGCGCCATAAACCACACAATCGAACGTAGGGTTGCCCAGTTAAGCAAATAACATGCGCCATACACTACACGTAACAACAAATAGGCAATGCCAAAGGTCATAATAATGCTATGCGAGATCACCATATATTCCGCAATTAAAATAGCGGCAATAAATAAAGGTAAACCTTCAAAGCTATTTTGTTGCACTGCATTGGCACGTGCTGCCAGACCTGTGGTTTGACTTAAAAATTGACGTGGATTTTGATTATCTTGAGCACGAAAGCCCCCTGCAACTTTAGCAATCACCGCAAAAGCATAGGGTAATAAACAAGCAGTTAAAATGAGATAAATAATTCCACTTATACTTTGCATCTATATCGTTTCTCAAGTTGCACGAAGCTTGCATCATAGCATGGCAATTTGTTAAATAGAGCCTTTGCTACAATTGCACTTAGGCTAGGGTTATGAACGATCAAGAACAACTCAAGATGCTTGCCATCCTTGAGCAACAAAAATTGCATCAACAACAAGTTGATCGCGTGCTAAAAGTCGTTTTGCCAGTTGTGGCATTTTTATTGGCCATGATCTGTGCCAATTTTAATATGCTCTCCACTTTGGGGACGATTGTCATGATGACCGTGGCCTTTTGGATGGTCGGCATTCGTCGTAAACTGGTCTGGCATTGGGCCACCATTGTCATAGTGTATTGCCTCATAGATAACCTATATAGCTATCAAGGCAGTTTTAATTTAGATGCTTTTGGCCGTCAATGTGGTACTACTTTGGTGTTTTTATGGATTATTGGTATTGGTCGCCCTTATATTGACCGCTGGCTGATGAAAAGTGATGCCACACCACGCAAATAAAAAAAAGCGCCTTCACGGCGCTTTGATTTTTAAGCTGATTTACGTAAATCTTTACGCAGGATTTTACCCACATTAGATTTTGGTAATTCATCCATAAACTCCACATAACGCGGACGTTTATAACCAGTTAAGTTTTCTTTGGCAAATGCCAACACCTCTTCTGTGGTTAAAGACGGATCTTTTTTCACCACAAACAGTTTTGGTACTTCGCCTGATTTTTCATCCGGAACGCCAATTGCAGCCACTTCAAGCACCTTTGGATGTTTAGCAATAATTTCTTCAATTTCTGAAGGATAAACATTAAAGCCAGACACCAAAATCATGTCTTTTTTACGATCGACAATTTTGATATAGCCACGGCTGTCCATCACACCAATATCACCGCTACGGAAAAAACCATTGACCATGGATTTTTCGGTTTCATCAGGTCGGTTCCAATAGCCTTTCATGACTTGTGGACCACGAATACAGATTTCGCCTTGCTCACCTAATGCCACTTCATTGCCATCGTCATCTAAAATCGCCACTTCGGTCAGTGGTAAAGGAATACCAATGGTGCCACTAAACTCATTGGATGCTGGCGGATTCGCTGTGGCAACCGGTGAAGTTTCTGATAAACCATAACCTTCGGTAATATTGGTGCCGGTAATTTTTTTCCATGCTTCTGCAGTTGATGGCAATACCGCCATACCACCGCCCATGGTCATTTTTAAACGACTATGATCAAGCTGTTTAAACTCATCATTATTGACCAAAGCATTAAATAAAGTATTTACCGCAGGGAAAAAGGTCGGTTGATATTTACGTAATTCTTTAATCACCGCAGGTAAATCACGCGGATTGGGAATCAAGACATTAGCTTGACCTTTATACATGCCATATAAGGCACAGACCATAAAAGCAAAAATATGATACAGCGGTAAGGCACACAAGAAACGATCATCTGGTGCACCATCTTGATTGCCAAATTTACTTTGGAAAATGCCATCACATTGCAATAAGTTAGCCACTAAGTTGCGGTGGGTCAGCTCAGCACCTTTAGACACACCTGTCGTACCGCCGGTGTATTGCAACACGGCTGTATCACTTAAAGTCAAACTTGGACGCTTGTACTGGCTGGCCTGTGCTTTGGCCATTAATGGATTAAATTTAACGTGATGCGGAATATCCCAAGCCGGAATTTGTTTGCGCACCGAACGCAACACAAAATTGACCAAAGTCCCTTTAAGCACACCCAACATATCGCCCACTGAAGCGACGACCACATGTTTGACTGGCGTTTTACCCATAATTTTTTGGTAAACATGGGCAAAGTTTTCCACAATCACCAAGACTTCCGCACCTGAGTCATTCAGCTGATGTTCAAGCTCACGTGCGGTATACAGTGGATTAACATTGACCAAAACAAGGCCTGCACGTAACACACCCACAGCCACCACAGGATATTGAAGGACATTGGGCATCATCACCGCAATACGCGTACCTTTGGCTAAATTCAAAGACTGCAAATACGCAGCAAATTTGCGACTTGCTTCTTCTAACTCAGTAAAAGTCATGGCTTTATCCATAAAGATAAAAGCATCACGTGCGCCGAATTTTTGGAAATTACTTTCAAAAACATCTACTAACGAGGTGTTTTCTGGTGGTAATGTAACAGTTTCAGGAATCCCTGTTTTTCGATACTCAGCAAACCAGATCTTTTCCATAATCCCAATGTCTCCCACTAATTTTGTGTCTTTACTCTTATTGTCAATGCTGCACTCATTGTTATACGTGTAATGTGCAGCATTGCTTCCATCTTCACGATTCAAGTATATAAGCGTATTGACAACAAAACCGGCATTATCTTTGAACGAAGAGTTTCGTTGCTTTTTGATAACCACGCGGTAACAGTTGCCCTTTAGAGGCTCGCTTAGCCACATACTTGAGTAGATCATCAGCTTTGAGCTTTAACTGCTGTTGACCTGCAACCACATGAATTGTTTCATCTAAATTCAATAACGCTACGGCAAGCAGCTGTTCTTGATCTTCTAGTTGTACCAATTTATTCCCCTTACCTTTGTTGAGGATTGGTAATTCTGTAAGATCAATCACCGCCACTCTACCACCAGAGGTAAGCACAGCAACATGGCTAAACTGCTCAATGGCTTGAATATCTAACATGTGGCTATTTTCTGGCAAAGTCAAAAAGGCTTTTCCAGCTTTGGCACTGGTATCTAAGTGTTTGGCTTGGGTTTTAAAGCCAAAGGCCTTACTGCTTAACACCAAAATTTCAGCGTCATCTTCGGCAATAAAGACCTGCTTAAAGCCAATCCCATTGGCAGGGCTGAGTTTAGAGCTTAATGGCTCACCAAAACCCCGCGCCGATGGCAATTGATTAATGGCAAGCGCATAACTACGCCCTGCTTCATCTAAAATATAAGCACGTTGATTAGACTTACCTTGCGCATGACTTAAGTATTGATCGCCGGCACGGAAATTTAAATTGGCTACATCTACATCATGACCTTTGGCACAACGCACCCAACCAGCTTGTGAAATCACCACCGTAACAGGATCAGCAGGCAGCATGTCTTGTTCATTAATGGCTGTCGCTTCTTGGCGCTGGACAATCGGTGAACGACGGGCATCGCCAAATTTTTTCGCGTCTTCTTTTAATTCAGCAATAATGAGATTCTTCAATGAATCAGGATTATCCAATTGCTCACGAATAACCGCAGCTTTGCCTTCTAAATCGGCTTGTTCGGTGCGAATATTTTGCTCTTCAAGTTTGGCCAACTGACGTAGTTTTAAATCTAAAATGGCATCGGCTTGAATCTCATCAATGCCAAATTGTTGCATTAAAATGGCTTTGGGATGGTCTTCTTCACGAATAATGCGAATCACTTCATCGACATTTAAATACGCCACCAATAAACCGCCCAAAATATGCAGGCGCTTTTCAATTTTATTTAAATGGTAACTTAAACGACGGGTTACGGTTTGTTTACGAATCTCAATCCATTCCAGCAAAATACGACGGATGGATTTCACTTGCGGACGACCATCCGCACCAATCATATTTAAGTTAACGCGATAACTTGATTCTAAATCGGTGGTGGCAAATAAATGGCTCATCACCGCTTCTGCATCAATACGATTCGAGCGCAGTACAATCACAATTCGGGTTGGATTTTGATGATCCGATTCATCACGAATATCACTCACCAATGGCAATTTTTTGGCTTGCATTTGGTCGGCAATTTGGGTGATGACTTTTGAACCTGATACTTGGTACGGCAAATCTGTGATGATGATTTCGTTTTTATCGACTGTATAAACTGCACGTACCCGATAACTGCCACGACCTGTGGTTTGAATTTTAAGTAAATCTTGCGGTGAGGTAATAATTTCCGCTTTGGTCGGTAAATCAGGTGCAGGAATAAATTCAGCCACTTTTTCGTCGCTTAAATTTGGATTACGGATTAACGCAATCGTGCCTTTAATGACTTCACGTAAGTTATGCGGTGGAATGTCGGTGGCCATACCCACAGCAATCCCTGTAGTACCGTTCATTAAAATATTTGGTACACGAGCAGGTAAATTGACCGGTTCTTTCATTGAACCGTCAAAGTTATCTTGCCAATCACATGTGCCTTGCCCCAATTCTGACAACAATAAATCGCTGTAAGAGGATAACTTGGCTTCGGTATAACGCATGGCAGCAAAGGATTTTGGATCATCCGGTGAACCCCAGTTGCCTTGCCCTTCAATAAATGGATAGCGATAACTAAAAGGCTGTGCCATTAACACCATCGCTTCATAACAAGCGGAGTCACCATGCGGATGGTATTTACCTAAAACATCACCTACCGTACGTGCAGATTTCTTCGGTTTGCCACTTGGCTTTAAACCGAGTTCACTCATGGCATACACAATACGACGTTGCACCGGCTTTAAACCATCACTGATATGCGGTAATGCACGATCCATAATCACGTACATGGCATAGTTTAAATATGCTTGTTCGGTAAATTCTGCTACTGAGCGATTTTCTGTCGCATGATGCACAAGGCTTGTCATACCAACCTATAATCCTAAAATAATATTTTTGTCTTGGGAAATTATAATGCGATGTCGCCAAAGAAACCTAATTACAAATCCCGATGCGACAACGCATGACGCTTATTAATTCAATCAAGCGCAGTTACTTGGAAATGGATTCCAAAGTACGGCCTTTGGTTTCTTCGCCCAACACTAAAATGACCACTGCCACAGCCACTAAAACAGCAGTAAACATCATAAAGACATAACTAAAACCATCGTCTTTGACCATTAAATGCGTCACCGCCAGTGGTGCAGCAATGCCACCAATCCGCCCAATCGCTGCCGCCCAACCTGAGCCAAAAGCACGAATATGGGTTGGATATTGTTCTGGGGTATAGGTATAAAGCACACCCCAAGCACCTAGGTTAAAGAACGACAGTAAACAGCCCCATAACATAATCAATGCAACGCTGTCAGCTTGGCCAAAGAAGTAAGCAGAAACTGCACACATCCCAATAAAGATGGCCAACGTGGCTTTACGCCCCCATAACTCTACCAGCCATGCCGCCACAATATAGCCCGGCAATTGTGCCAAAATCATAAATAGGACATATTCAAACGACTGCACAATGCTATAGCCTTGTTGTACCAACAAACTTGGCAGCCATGTAAAAATGCCGTAGTAAGAATAGACAATTCCAAACCAAATCAACCACAGCATTAAGGTACGACGTGCAAAGATACCCGACCATAATTGTGAAAATGAACCAGTTTTCTGCTCAGCAATCTGTTTAACTTCGATCTGTTCAATGACTGCCACACCGCATTTACGCTCAATGCTTTGCACTAGTTCGTGTGCTTCTTGAATCCGCCCACGATGGATTAAATACGGAATTGACTCAGGTACCATCTTCCAGATTACAATGGCATACAACGCAGGAATACCACCAATTAAAAAGGCCATATGCCAGCCAAATTTTGGAATCACAAAATAAGACACCAATGCTGCACATAACCAGCCTAAACCCCAAAAGCTCTCAAGCAAGACAATAAAACGGCCACGCACATGGGCTGGAATGTATTCACTGACCAAGGTCACAGCAACAGGCAGTTGCCCACCTAAACCTAAACCCACAATAAAGCGAAACACCAACAACCAAGTTAAGTTAGGCGCAAAAGCACATGCTGCTGTGGCTAAGCTATAGATGACTAATGTGGTGGCAAAAACAGTTTTACGCCCAATACGATCGGCTAAAGCCCCCGAACACACCGCACCAATCGCCATGCCCACAAAACCAATCGAGACTACCCAGCCTTTTTCAGTGGGCGTCATCGACCAATCTTCTGCCATTTTGGCCAAAATAAATGAAATTAAGCCTGTGTCCATGGCATCGAACATCCATCCCAGTCCGATGACCCACAGCAAGGTATAGTGAAACTTACCGATGGGTAAGCGTTGAATTCGCGAAACTAAATCCATAGCAAGATCTCTGATGAGGTGAAAGGAAGCGTACTGCTTTCACAACAGGATGTATGATTTTGCTCTTTGTTATACGCTAAATTGCTCAAAATATCTGCTATTTTAAGCGGGTGCGTTGTTTATTATGAAGCGTCTTTTGAAGAAGCAGATTGTTCATCATCTTCTTTATAGATAAATTTAGGCATCTCTAGCCCAAAATAAATCGCAATACAGCGCAATGAAAAACCAAATACCAAAGTGGCAATCACGGTCAGCTCAAGCGACAAACCAATCTCTAGGCAAGCCCAATAGCAAATCACAGCCACAAACGAAATACTGGCATACAATTCACGGCGAAAGACTAAAGGCACATCATTACATAAAATATCACGTAAAATACCGCCCGAAACACCAGTCAGTACCCCAGCCACAGCACACACCACAAAACCATGTCCCATTTCTAAGGCAATTTGACAACCAATAATGGTAAAGCCAATTAAGCCTAATGCATCAAGCAATAAAAAGATGGAGCGCAAATGACGCATCCATTTGGCAATCATGATGGTAAAAAATGCAGCACAGCAGGTCAGCACCAAATATTCAGGATGCTTGACCCACGTTAAAGGATAGTGTCCCAACAAAACATCACGCACCGAACCACCGCCTAATGCAGTGACACAAGCAATGATCACTACACCAAACCAATCCATACTACGCCGACCGGCAGATAACGCACCGGTCATCGCTTCAGCGGTAATTGCAATAATATAAATAACGGTCAGTAACATGGCCTGAGTATCCGTGTAGGCGCTTTCTTGCGCGCTATTCTATGCCAAAACTTATAAAAATGCTGCGCAGCACTGCTTAAATTTTTTCCCCGAACCACAAATACAAGCCTGCTTCATGGTCGGTTGATGATCTGTGGTTGGGTCTAAGAAATACCATTGCCCTGCGTGCTGTACAAAATGCGATACTTCATGGTGAATATGCGCCTGTGTAGCATCATGGTAATGCGCTTTAAATTCAACTTGGGCATGCTTTTTGGTCAATTTTTCTTGAGCTTGCACAACCTCAAGTTTGAGCCATTGATTGCTTTTACTCCACTCCAAAATAGCAGGTACATCTAAATGTGGCTGCTGCAATACTGCGGTGGTTTTTACAATGTAGTCAATTTTTTGTTTGGCAAAAGCACTATAACGTGAGCGCATCAATTGCTCGGCAGTGTGTGCATGCGCTTGGCCTAAATGCAGCGGCTCACAACATAAACTATAATCAGGGCTGCCACATGGGCATAAATTAGACATCATTTCTCAAAAAATAGCGCATTGATACGCGCTATTTTAACCTGATTTAATGCGTTATATCTTTATCTTGCAGTTTAGCCACAATATGGACTTTCTCAATTTTATGTCCATCCATGCTGATGACTTCAAAGATATGTTGTTCATCATGCAACACTTCGGCAATGTGGGGTAAATGCCCTAAATGAAACAAAATATAGCCCGATAAAGTGGAATATTGCTCTGCTTCGTCCACTAAATCACGCCCAAGTAATAAAGACACATGACGAATATCACTCGAACCTTCCAAAATCAAGCTACCATCTGGCAAGGTTTCTGCGCTAATGCTGCTTTGGTCTTTATCGGGAAATTCACCAGCAATTGCTTCTAAAATATCTATGGGCGTAACAATGCCCTCAATTGAGCCATATTCATTTAGCACAATCGCCATTTGTAGCGGTGCTTGACGCAACTGTTCCATCACCATCAGCAATTGCGCATTTTCATGCACAATCACAGGCTCACGCAAATGTTGCTCCACATTTAACACACCCGTTGCCACATATTCATTTAACAAATTATGGGTCAGCATCACACCAGCCATCTGATCTAATTCGCCGTGCGCCACAATCACGCGTGAATGGCTAATGCCAAGCAATTGCCGTTGAAGATGCTCGGCATCGCTAGATAAATCAATCCATTCCAATTCAGGGCGCGGTGTCATGACTGATTTCACTGGACGCTCAGATAGACTTAACACGCCTTGTACCATAACACTATGATAAATACTGTTGTCTTCATCAAAAACTTGATTGGCAAAGTCACGAGTAGCAAGCACATCATGGCTTTGTGGCTGCTCAAGGTTTTTTCCACCCAACATACGCATAACTGCTGAAGCGGTGCGATAACGTAAATCATGTGTAGTGACTTGTTTTTCTTGATTACGACGCATCAATTGGTTAAAAAATTCAATCAACACCGAAAAACCAATCGCGGCATATAAATAGCCTTTTGGAATATGAAAACCAAAGCCTTCAACCAACAATGAAAAACCAATCATCATTAAAAAACATAAACATAAAATCACCACCGATGGATTTTTATTGACAAAATCCATGAGAGGTTTTGATGCCCAAAGCATGATCCCCACTGCAATAATCACCGCAGTCATCATCACCGATAAATCTTTAACCATCCCCACTGCGGTAATTACACTATCGAGTGAAAATACTGCATCGAGCACCACAATTTGTATAATGACCATCCAAAAAGTGGCATGCACAGGATTTTCCGCTTTTAAAGCAGGTTTACTTTCTAAACGCTCGCGTAATTCCATTGTGCCTTTAAACAGCAAAAACATGCCGCCAAACAGCAAAATCAAATCACGACCTGAAAACTCATGCGCAAAAATCGAAAATAAAGGCTGAGTTAGCGTTACTACCCAAGCAATAGATGCCAACAAAATTAAGCGCATCACCAAAGCCAACATTAAGCCCACAATCCGAGCACGATTACGTTGTTCAGGTGGCAGCTTTTCCGCCAAAATGGCAATAAAGACTAAATTATCAATACCTAAAACAATTTCCAGCACAATTAAAGTGGCTAAACCCACCCATGCCGCAGGATCTGACATCCATTCAAATATCATGATTGCTGCTCCTGTCGCGGTATTTTGTTGTTATATGATGTATAAACTGGGCTATTTTCAGTGATATTCCAAAGATGACCATCACGCATATGCTGAATAAATGTTATGAAATATAATTTGAGTATAGGCAATGTATTTAAGAAATTCACGATTTTTATCATATAGTGATATTAAGTTAGGTTTAAGACTGAATGTTTAGATCTGCATAAACTGTCATATTGGTTGCATAAACTTACTGGGAAAATAAAAAAATAATGTTAAGGTGAAAAAAACATGAATAGCGAACTAAAAATGCCACAACAATTACATCTTCCTCAAGCCCAAACGACCCAACCTTTGATTGCCTTATATTGCGGTTCACGTGTGGGTAATGATCCCATTTATTTACAAACCGCGATTGATCTTGCACAAGGTTTAGCAGAGCAGCATTTTGGTTTGGTGTATGGCGGAGCGAGCATTGGCTTAATGGGTCAAGTTGCAGATACCATGATTGCACACGGCGGTGAAGCTGTAGGGGTAATTCCTGAATTTATGCTCGATTATGAAATCGCCCATACCCATTTAACCGAACTGCATGTGGTACAAACCATGCATGAACGCAAAGCCTTAATGGCAGAACGTGCCAGTGCTTTTGTAGCCTTACCCGGTGGTTTAGGTACGTTTGAAGAAATCTTAGAAGTTGCCACTTGGGGACAACTCAATCAGCACCAAAAACCTATGGTACTGTATAACGTCAAAGGTTTTTATAATGCTTTAATTGCTCAATTAGACCACGCTGTCTTAGAAGGATTTTTACCACCACAGCATCGCGCCAAATTGATTGTATGTGAGCAGGCACAGCAAATTTATAACGTCTTGCAAAACTTAGATACACCCAAAAATGTTAGGGTTTAAATACAAAAAAGCGAGCATCGAGCTCGCTTTTTTTAAATCTGCTCCGCTTAAGAAGCTAAAGCCGTCACAGTTTCATAGAACCACGGTAATGTTGTGGCTAAAATGACAGACATCGCCAAGCCGAACATCAACTTCATAGCATCTTTACTCACATTACGTGAAGTACGGCGCTTACCGACTGTTTGAATTAACATTGAGATGGCAAACTCACGACCTGCGAGTAAACCCAAGAATACCCATGTGGTACTCATTGGAATGTTGCTCCACTCTTTGAAAACCAACAAGATAATCGCATAAATAAAGTCAACAATAGTCGCAGCACGCACATCGTTTACATCAGTCTTGGTATCCACAATCTTTTGGATTGCGCCACCACGTTGGTAAAGAATAATACCCAACAGCACTACAAATACAGCAATCGCAAACATTAAGAATTCGAATGGTACTTGACGTGGCACGTAGACAAAGATGTTGGCTAAATCTTGAATCAGCCACTGGCTCCACAAGAATGCAGTCGATAACCACTGCAACACAACCCATTTGGTTGAATGCTCTTGATCTTTGGTTTGGTTAAAGTACACCGTCATTTTGTTGGCAACAAAACGATAAATGATTAACGCTGTGATAAAGGCAACTGCATAACCCATCATCGATTTCACCATCATCGAACCTAAGCTCGATGGTGAGAAAATCGTGAGCACCAAGAATGTGGTACTCACCGGAATACCATATTTGGTTAAAAACAACAGTAAAATTGGCGGTACGATGTACAACCACGTAATGCCACCCTCAGGGAATGGAATGGTTTCAAGTCGACCATAAGATGCATCACCAACACCTGATGCATACCAACCGTACATAAGAACCACAACTAAGATACTGCTGATAAAAATCCACAGAATCCACCATGGGCGATGGGAGTTTGATGAAAGGAAGGTACCTAAAGTTTGTGGTACGTCATTCCCAACAATGGAGTAGGCTGCTAAACAGAAGCCAATGACCATTAAGATTTCAATTGTCATAACAAAAAATGCTAGATCATAAATTTGTTGCGATGTTATGGCGTTTTTATGACAATTTCATGAACTTTGCTGCTTTTTTATCGGCTTTTTGCTCTAAATTAATCAGTACAATGAATTTCAAGGGATTTTTTATATAAAAAAATACAATTTAGCCAAAATATAAACACAGCAAAGGCTCAGTGTTTTGTGAGCACTTCTATTAAACTAGAATAAAAATTCGCGTGATTGCCAATGACTGCCTCTGCCCATCAAGCCTTACAACCTGAATTTCGCCTCTTGGTGCTTTTGGTCTCGATTGGCTTTTTTATGCAAGGCTTAGACACCACCATTATTAATACAGCCTTGCCCAATATTGCCGCGCATTTAGGACAAGATCCCTTAAGCATGCATAGTGTGGTGGTGGCCTATGTGCTGTCGGTGGCAGCCTGTATTCCATTGAGCGGTTGGTTGGCAGATCGGTTTGGCGTGCGTAATACGTATTTTGCAGCCATCGTAATTTTTACTTTGGCATCCTTAGGTTGCGGTTTTGCCAGCAGCTACACTGAATTGCTGCTTTATCGCGTGCTCCAAGGTGTGGGGGGTGCTTTACTCATGCCCGTTGGGCGTTTGGCTATGCTCAAGATTATTCCGCGTGACCAATTTTTATCTGCCATGAGTTTAATGAGTCTTGCCGGTTTACTTGGCCCTTTAATGGGACCTGCCTTAGGTGGATGGATGGTAGAGTATGCTTCCTGGCAATGGATCTTTTTAATCAATTTACCCATGGGACTGTTGGGTGCCTGCATGACCTTTAAGATTATGCCCAACGTTAAAGAGACTACGGTCAAAAGTTTTGACTTTATGGGATTTGTGTTGCTGTTTATCGCGATGGTGGGTTTATCCTTAGGCATTGAAAACTTTGCCCATCCAACACAAGCACTGTGGCTTTCTATGCTGCTGATTGGATTGAGCTTAGCTGCCATGGCTGGTTATGCTTATCATGCCCATAACCATCAAAATGCTTTATTCCGCAGTCAGTTGTTTGCCAATAAAGGCTTTACGATTGGAATTTTAGGCAATAGTTTTGCACGTTTAGGTGGCAATGCCATTCCATTTATTTTACCGCTGATGCTGCAAGTGGTTTTTGGTTTTGATGCACTGACTACAGGTTTACTGATGATTCCCGGGGTATTGGGTTCGTTGGCGTCTAAACCTCTAATTCGCAAACTGATTCAGGTTTTAGGTTATCGTCGCTTTTTATTAATTAACACTTTATTACTTGGTTTATGTATTGCCAGCTTTGCCTTAACCCATGCTGATCTGCCGCTTTGGCTACTCACGCTACATTTGTTTATTTTTGGCTTATTCAACTCATTGCAGTTTGTTGCTATGAATACCTTTACCTTAAAAGATTTATCACAACACAATGCAAGTAGCGGCAACAGCTTCTTGTCCATGATTATGATGTTGGCAATGAGTATTGGGGTGGCATTGGCAGGGACTTTAGTGAATGTCTTGAGTGGCTACTTAGGTTCTGCTCATTTAGAACAAGCCTTTCAGTTAAGCTTAATCTGTTTAGGGGCAATTAATCTAATTGCTGCTGCAATTTTTTGGCAGATTCCTAAAAACACCTAGCACGAGTACACTAAGCTCAAGCTATTTAACTTGTAGGCTTCACCCTATGCTCCACTTACGCTTCAGCACTCGGGCAAAATTGATTGCGCTTGGCATTGTAATGAGCATAATCTTGATTGGCATAGTGTGGGGACTGTTTCATCAACAAACCAACAGTGCGCACAATCAACCTATGGTGCAAGGTTTTGATGTATCCCATCATCAAAAACAAATCCAATGGCAAAAAATTTCGCCACAAAAATATCAATTTGTGTATCTTAAAGCCACTGAAGGCGGTGATTTTAGTGATACTCGATTTCAAGAAAATTGGCTCAAAGCACGTGAGCAAGGCTTACATGTAGGTGCTTATCATTTTTATCGTTTATGTCGTGATGGTAAAACCCAAGCTCAACATTTTATTCATACCGTGCCTAAAAAAGCCGATGCCCTACCACCAGCTATAGATTTAGAGTACGACAGCACATGTATTAATCATTACAGCAAAGAACAATTATTAAATGAAATTCAAATCATGCATGATGCTTTACTTGAGCATTATGAAAAACAACCGATTTTTTATACCACACCCGCCTTTTATCATATTGTGCTAGTCGGTCATTTTAAAAGTACTCCGCTTTGGATTCGTGACTATAAAGGGCAACCCAAGCTGCCTGAGCCGATGACTTGGTTATTTTGGCAATATAGCAATCAAGGCAAAATTGAAGGGATTAACGGCCCTGTAGATGTCAATCGTTTTAACGGCAATCCACAAGCTTGGCAAGATTTCTTAATTCAGCAGCAAGTCATTAAGCAGAAGGCAATTGATTAAATGCTGTATATCGGGGCTTTTGCTCACACGCTAATAGTTCAAGCAAGCTCTAAAGCAAATATTTGTGAAAAATAGGGATTCCATTTTCGCCAATTTAGGTTAATCTATGCGCGCAATACATTACCCCTGTATGTGCTGAGATGCTAAAAATCACCTTTATTTTTGGCATACTGTCCTGTGATTGGCGCGATGATCCATCCAAATATTACAGGGCGTCTCTGTTCATTCTTGTTCTGTATCTGTGATTGCTCTTGCAATTGTGCTAGGCCTGACTACACTCAATAAAAATACATCAGTGTTAGGTCTAGGAATAAAATAATGACGGTACAGCGCTTACACGTTTCACAACGTTTCTCAGAAATTGCCATTTCAGGTCAATTGGTGCATTTAGCCGGTCAGCTGGCAAATGACACGAGCCTTGATATTATTGGGCAAACCACGCAAACCTTAGAAATCATTGACCACTTTTTAGCAGATGCAGGTACAGATAAATCAAATATTTTATCGGTTACCATTTATTTAAAAGACATTGAGCAAGATTACGATGCATTTAACCAAGTGTGGGATGCATGGGTCAGTGATATTCAAGCACTGCCACGGACTTGTGTCGAAGCGAAAATGTATCGACCTGATGTTTTAGTTGAAATGACAGTGGTTGCTGTTAAACCTTAAGCTAAAATGACATTGGGGCATGACTTAACTGATAAGCTTTGTCCCGATGGCGCATGTCTAAATGATCATTAAAGACAATATGGGCATTTAAAAAATCACGCTTTAACTCACTCAGTTGTGGCACTTGGGTATAACGCAATACTTTGTAGCCTGCCATTTTAAGTAAATCATCTTCATAATAATCTTGCTTGAGCCGCTTTATGGCATGACTTTCGGTGAGTGCCACCACGGCGATAATATGATGATCTGTATCAAGCAAAACAAAATCTGCCACCATATTGCGATATTTAGAGCGAGTTCTTGGATATTTGGTGGTTAATAGCGCATCAAAAGACACCTGTGCCAAAATGTTCTTTTCAGGCAACAAAGTTTTTAAGCGTTGGTAAATCAACTGCTGTTGGGGGCTAAAAATAGCCCTTTGCTTTAACGCACTATCTGCTGGTCGGCGATACCACAATATCTGCCTGAGCAACAAAGTCATACATCCTAAAAGCAAAATGCTAATGAGCATATAAATCCACATGGTTAATATCCCAATTGTTATATTTTATTTTTATTGATCAGCTTAAATTTAAGCGTTCAGCATATCCTTTGCTTATCTTCAATCTAGCCAGTTTATTCATAGCTCACAAGACGTTTTTGGTAGCATGACACTACATTCCGATAAAACGCAGCACAAAAGAAAGGACGCCGAAGCGTCCTTGTTGATTTATGCGATTAAGCACGTGATTTAGGCTTTGATTTAGGGCGTGGCTTGCCACTAAATGGCTTTTTGCTATCACCAGTTTCACGCGGTGGTAAACCCGTATGTTGCGTTAAAATCTGACCACGCTCAGGACGCTTCTTGGTATTTGAAGGACGTGCTTGCGCTGCCTTAGCGCGATTACCTTGTTCACCTGTACGTTTTGCCGAATCACCTGCTACAGTCGAATTTTTCTTACGCGCTGATTGATACTGACCCTCTGCGCTACCAACAGGTTGATAAGTCGGAATCAAATGCTGCTTTGAGTTACCAATTAAATCTTGGCGACCCATTTCACGTAAAGCATCACGTAACATTGGCCAGTTGTTTGGATCATGGTAACGCAAGAATGCTTTATGTAAACGACGACGCTTTTCACCTTTGACAATATCAACTTGTTCGGTATAACGAGCCACCTTAGCAAGTGGGTTTTTACCAGTATGGTACATGGTAGTGGCAGTTGCCATTGGTGATGGATAGAAGGTTTGCACTTGATCAGCACGGAAACCATTCTTTTTCAACCAAATTGCAAGGTTCATCATATCGTAGTCGGTAGTACCTGGATGCGCCGCGATAAAGTACGGAATTAAGTACTGTTCTTTCCCCGCTTCCTTACTAAAACGATCAAACATTTGTTTGAAACGATCATAAGTACCAATACCCGGCTTCATCATTTTATTGAGTGGGCCTTTTTCGGTATGTTCCGGTGCAATTTTAAGATAACCACCCACGTGGTGCGTCACCAACTCTTTCACATATTCAGGGTTTAATACTGCTAAGTCATAACGTAAACCTGAACCAATCAGAATCTTTTTAATACCCGGCAAAGAACGTGCTTTACGGTACAACTGTGTTAATGGTGCATGATCGGTATGTAAGTTTTGACATACACCCGGGAAAACACATGATGGCTTACGACAGTTTTTCTCAATCTCAGGATCTTTACATGCCAAACGGTACATGTTGGCTGTTGGGCCACCTAAGTCTGAGATAATGCCAGTAAAGCCCGGAGCCGTATCACGAATCTTTTCAACTTCACGTAAAATCGATTCTTCGGAACGGTTTTGAATAATACGCCCTTCATGTTCGGTAATCGAACAGAACGTACAGCCACCAAAACAGCCACGCATGATGTTCACAGAGAACTTAATCATATCAAAAGCAGGGAAACGGGCATTGCCATACGATGGATGTGGCAAACGTGCATAAGGCAAGTCAAACACATAATCCATCTCTTCCGTAGTTAACGGAATTGGCGGAGCATTCAGCCAAACGTCACGTTCGCCATGTTTTTGTACCATGGCACGGGCATTACCCGGATTGGTCTCTAAATGCAAAATACGGTTAGCATGGGCATACAATACAGGATCTTCTGCCACCTCTTCAAAGGCAGGCAAACGAATCACAGCAAGTTCACGTGGCGGCAATTTATGTTTAATGGCTTTTGAAGACGGCTGCAACTGAACAATTTGGGTGTTTTCATCTAATTGATCGCCTTCGCGCACAATTGGATTTGCAACATGTTCTTTTTGAAAACCTTGATATTGGCTGCTATCTTTGCCTTGCTCAATCTCACAGCCTTCGATGTCTTCGGTCATAACATACGGGTTGATAATCGGATCAACACGACCAATGGTATCGACATCATTCGATGCAATTTCCACAAACTTGGCTTTAGAGGCACGATTATGTTTATTGACAATAAATGCGGTACCACGAACGTCAGTAATTTGGTGAATTTTTTCACCACGCGCCAAACGGTGCATAATTTCGGTGATCGAGCGTTCACCATTACCGTACATCAGTAAATCGGCTTTAGAGTCCATCAATACCGAACGACGTACTTTATCTGACCAATAGTCATAATGGGCGATACGACGTAACGACGCTTCAATACCACCTAACAGCACCGGCACATCAGGATAGGCTTCGCGCACGCGCTGACAGTACACAGTTGCAGCACGGTCAGGACGTTTATTGGGTTGATTATCTGGAGAATAGGCATCATCAGAGCGGATTTTACGGTCAGCCGTGTAACGGTTGATCATCGAATCCATGTTGCCTGCGGTCACGCCCCAAGCAATATTGGGTTTACCTAACACGCGGAATGCATCCACGTTGGTCCAATCAGGCTGCGCAATAATCCCAACACGGAAACCTTGCGCTTCTAAAGTACGCCCAATCACGCCCGAGCAAAACGATGGATGATCGATGTAGGCATCACCACAGACTAAAATAAAATCACATGAATCCCAACCGAGTTGGTCCATTTCCTCGCGCGACATCGGCAAAAATGGTGCGGGTTCAAAACATGACGCCCAATATTTGTCGTAATCAAACAACGCGGTCGGCGCGGTCTGAGCGGTATAAGCTGTAGACATGGCTAGCAATTCTCGGCTGGCAGATGATAGGAGATCTAAATATAAGACCAAAGATGAAAGCCGAGCATTTTACCATGAATTTTGCTCAATTTGTTTGACTATAATTTATACAATACTCAAGGACTAATTCCTAAAATATAGTTAAGTGATTTTAGTTGCAGAACACAATTACGGACATGATAAACAACAGCATGAATTCTTAATAAAAAGCTCGACTATACCTACGCGGTTACGCTGATATACCGCATGAGTAATAAAAAAATTTCTTGGTGTTGGCGCATTCAAATGTTTTTATAAATTTTAATCTTTTATCTAATAATACCTGCATGTACATGCATAGCGTACTTTAAGCTCAGTCAGATCAAAAATAAGGGCAAGTTTGCTAAATGCATACAAAAATTATTTTTTGCATATATACAAACAATCTATGATATCTACATCACACAACTTATCAATTATGAAAACCAGTTCGTAAAAATATCTTTGAATATTATTCACTTATATAGTCGCTATAAACAACAATCCGACATATATTTCATATTTTTAGATTGCTAAATATGAATAAAATGCTAGATTAAGTCGAACAACCATCATAAATCCAATATCGGTTGTGGTGCACAGGTTTATATATCAATAACGACATTTTTAAGGGGAGAAGCATGGCTAAAGTTTCATTGGCAAGCTTAAGCGAGATCGATGGTTTTGTAGCGGCAGCATTAGTCGATAGCGAAAGCGGCTTAGCACTTGCAACACAAGGTACTGCAGGAATTGATTTAGAGTTGGCAGCCGCAGGTAACACAGAAGTGATACGAGCAAAACGTAAAGTTGCAAAAGCTTTAAATCTTGACGATACCATTGAAGATATTTTAATTACACTGGGCAAACAATATCACTTGATTCGTCCACTTGAATCCAATGACAGCTTATTTTTATACGTGGTATTAGACCGTGCAAAAGCGAACTTGGCTATGTCACGTCATATGCTAAAAGGCTTTGAACGTGAACTAGATTTCGCTTAATGTGTTCACAGTGAGATAAGCATTGACTTGTCTCACCTTCCTCTCCTCTAACATAGGCTTATCGTGAAAAAGCAACTCAATATTTCTGTATTTGGCTTAAAACTTACGACCATTGATGAGTTAAAACTTATCATCGAAGGTGTTTTGCCTGAAACATACAGCATCAATTGGAGCAATATTAGTGATGCCCAGTTAGATGTGCTTTTAATTAGTCATTTATTTTATGATTTGCCTAACATTGTTGCGATCCGTACAAGCCCACATATAAAGACCTTAAAAATCGCGCATGATCCGCATTTACATGGTCAAGTGATTGAAGACACGCTATATTTGCCTGCCCAAAGCAAAGCACTGCAACAATGGTTTGAACAATATGTCTTAGAAGATAACAACAGCAGTGAACCTGCATTAGTGGCTTTGGCACAACTACAAGCCACTCAGTCTTCTATTACCCCTGCAATTGAAGCACCAATCCAACAACAAGAAAATGAGCGAACAGTTGTTGTAGAATCCGCTTGCCCTCAAGTGAAAGCTGAGCAACTGGTACAGCATGCGGCACAACATACCTCAAGAATTGCACAAGCTACTTTACAACGGCCACTTAAAAACAGCCAACAGCCTCTGTTACCAAGTAATATTCCTACTGAAACTGTTTTTGTAAAACCCAAAAGTGCTTTAGCTGAACAATTGTTTGAACAAAAAATTCACTATAAATATTTTGAACAACTACAGCAACAATTGTGGCAAAGCGATGAATATCGCCAATGTATTATCACGGCTACAAACGATAAAATTGCGTTGCTTGATAAACCCAACCATCAGTTTTGGCTAAGTAGCTCAATCAGTAATATTAAACACACCAGCTTTGAGCTACAACATGCTGATTTAAATCATGTAGTACGCTTTTGCCATAAAAATCAAGCGTATGATTTACAGTATGGCTTATGGAATTTTGTTTGGCAAAATCTAGAAGCACAAGTACCAAGTTATACTGGTTACTATCGTCTTAAATATTGGCCACAGCCGTTAACAGACCGTAAAGATATTTTTAAGATCGCTGGCTATTTACAACATGGTGCTGATCTTGACTATATCCACAAGCAAACAGGCATCGCATCAGAGTTCATTCATCGTTTTGTTTTTACAAGTTTAGTAATTAATATGCTTGAAGTGATTGATGAACAACAAGCAGATTCGCGTTTTAAAGCTGAGCAAAAACATGCCGTGGTAGAACCACCTTCTGCCATACGTAATTTCTTTGGTAAATTGCGTAAAAAATTAGGTCTCTAGGAAAAGAGCTTTATGATTTTACAACAATATAAAATTGTCTTTGCAGGCACCATGGGGGCTGGAAAAACAGCAGCTATTCAAACCATTTCACAAATTCAAGTATTAAGCACCGAAGCCCTAAATACCGATACTGCGGCACATCAAAAAGCATTAACCACAGTAGGAATTGATTATGGTGAAATTGCCTTAGATGACGAAACCAAAGTTGGACTTTATGGTACACCAGGACAAGAACGCTTTAATTTTATGTGGGGTGTCATTTGTAAAGGCGCACTTGGAACGATTCTACTGATTGACCATAGCATTGCTGATCCTATTGCCGCACTCAATGACTATTTGAGTACGTTTAAAGACATGAGTGAAAATATTATTATTGGGATTACTCATGTCGATGAAAAACATACACAAAGCACAGCGATTTATCGAGACTGGCAAGATCAACAAAAAGTGAGCTATCCTGTCTTTTTTGTCGATGCTCGTGTCAAAGAAGATGTATTATTAATGGTAGATGCATTGCTTGCCAATGCAGAAATTACTTTCTCTCATTAACAGATTAAATCATTATGTTATTAAAACGTTCAGCACCTGATACTTTAATCCGTCTAGGAGAGCAAAGTATTGAGGAAATTCTGCGTGAAGTGAGCGGTGTTGAGTTTATTATGCTCTGCTCTACCGATGGTTTTGAGCTTGCCTCTATCCACAAAAAAAATGTTGCCAATTCAGGTAAATTAGCTGCGGTAAGTAGTTCAATTTTAGCCATGGTGCAGGCATTTTTAGGTGAAATCAATTTGAATGGCTGTCAAAGTATTACTTTAGATGCAGAAAATGGCAAAGCGATTTTAAGTGCTGTACCGAGCCCACACCATCCGATGTTGATTGTGGCAATGACGTCTAAGGATGTATTACTCGGTCATTTGCTGTTAGCAATTAAAAAAGCCAGTGAAAAAATTGCTCAAGCTGATCAGCCAAATGGATAACTACTTGATATAAAAAGCCCAACAAGGGCTTTTTTATTTTTTCAAATTTCAGGCATAAAAAAGGCCCCCTGATCAATGATCAGGGGGCCTTTTTAGAATAATGAGCTGGCGATGACTTACTCTCACATGGGTA
>NZ_CANQTS010000032.1 GCF_947626835.1 uncultured Acinetobacter sp.
ATCTGTGGAATCTGTGGAATCTGTGGAATCTGTGGAATCTGTGGAATCTGTGGAATCTGTGGAATCTGTGGAATCTGTGGAATCTGATGCAAATCAAGTGGTCTTTACAGCCAACAATCAACTCATGGATTTTGATTTAGGTGAAGATATTGCCGCAGCAGAGCACAGTTTGCCGGATGAGGTGTTCTTTTTAGCACCTGAAGCTACTCCATTGGATTTAGTAGCTCAAGAACAACAAAATCAAGAAGTTATTGAGCAAAATTTTGCCCCAACAGATGATCTGTTTACCACAGCAAAAGCACAAAATTTAGTTGAACCTGCTTTGGTGGTCGATGCATCCCAGATGCCACAAGACATTTTACAAGTGCCCAAACAAGAGTTAAGCGGTGAATGGACACTAGAAAAATGGGAATATTGGTTTAGACAGTCTGAGTTAAGTCCTGCACTACAAGAGTTGGCACAACATGGCTTAATGCAAGGTCAGATTGATGCTGACTCAGTTTTTATGATTTCACCCCAATATGAACAATTATTAAGTTCGCTGCACAATCATTTAGAACAAGCGCTGAAAACGACATGGCCAAACACACGTTTTAGCATTCAATACCAAGAGGTGAGTGCCACAACGCCTTATCATGTACAAGCCAAGCGTAAACAGTTGGCACAGCAACGCGCCGTGGATTTATTGCAACATGAACCGGTGATTAAAGCATTGATTAAGCAATTTGATGCCAGTTTAGACAACGTCGAAATTAAGTGGCGCCTTGAATGAGTTGCTCTACCAACTGACTTAAGCCTTGGGTTGCACTCAGCGCAATTTTTTTATACTGCGTAGGTAAATGCTGTGCTTGAGCGTTTGGGTCAATATAGTAGGCTTGGGCATTGGGGTTTACATGATGAACCAAGCCTGCCACAGGATAGACTTTTAAACTGGTGCCAATCACCACAAAGATATCTGCCTGCTGTACCATGTGTTCTGCCTCACTATAAGCCGGTACATCCTCACCAAACCATACTACGTGTGGGCGCAGCGGATAACCTTGTGGGCATAAGTCACGTTGTAGATCTAAATGATCACCTTGAATTGGGTAGAGCATATTTGGATTGGCATTGGGCGCTGAGCTTCTGGCAAAGCGAATATTGCCATGTAAATGTAGTACTTGGCGGCTACCGGCACGTTCATGTAAATCATCAATATTTTGAGTAATGACCTGTACCGCAAAATACTGTTGTAATTGGGCAATCACACGATGTGCAGCATTTGGCTGAGCCTGTAAGATATTTTTACGCCGTGCATTATAAAAACGTTGTACTAATTCAGGATTTTTTGCCCAAGCGGTTGGCGTTGCCACATCTTCAACACGGTGTTGTTCCCATAAACCATCACTGTTGCGAAAGGTTTGAATACCACTTTCGGCACTCATGCCTGCACCTGAAAATACCACTAATTTTTGCATTGCGGTTACTCCACCACGGTTTTTAACCATTGTACAAATTTTGCCAGTAATGGCGAGGTATCGCCATCGGCATGAATTAAATAATAACTGCGACTGCCATGTAATTGATGTTGGGATGCAATTACTAAACTGCCATCTTTGAGTTCCTTTTCAAGCAGCATTTGTGGAATCAATGCCATGCCCATGTGGTGTGTCGCAGCCACAGCGAGCATGGAAAATAATTCATGCCGTTGTCCGTCATGGGCATTCGGGTGCAATATCCCTGCACTATGAAACCATTCTTGCCAAATACTCGGACGCGTGGTTTGTTGCAACAAGGGCAATTGGGTTAATTGCTCAGCCGTTAAATCATATTGACCTTGTAGGTTGGGTTGTGCATTGGGAAAATAATCTTGAATTAAACTGGGTGAACACACGGCAACCACATCTTCAGGCATTAAAAAATGATGTTGAATCCCCGGCCATTGCTGGACTTGTTGTGGAGTGCCGGCATAGATCGCAGCATCAAACATATTGTCATGAAATAAAAATGGTTTGGTGCTGGTGGCCAAATGAATAATGATTTCAGGATGCAGTTGATTAAAGGCTTGTAATTTAGGCAAAAGCCAACGTGTGGCGAAGGTTGGCACCACGCCAATTTTAAGTGTACCGCCTAAACCTTTATGTGCCATCAGATCTAAAGTTGCGCGCTCTAAGCCCTCTAAATAGGGTTGAATCTGCTGGTAATACTGTTGACCTGCAGGGGTGAGTTCCACGCCATAACGTGTTCGATGAAAGACACTCAGTTGTAAAAATTCTTCTAAATGCTGAATCTGTCGTGATACTGCACTTTGGCTCATAAAAAGTTCTTGGGCGGCGTGGGTATAGCTTAAATGCCGAGCGGCAGCGCTAAAACACAATAAACTTTGTAAAGGGGGAATTTGTCGGCGCATGTAATATTCTCATGTTTAGGTATGCGTATTTAGGTCATTTTTGTCTATTTTAACCCATAAACTGCTTTGAGTTATGTGTAATATGCATAGCTATATGCAAAATTATCGTTTGAATCAGAGCCTACTTTTGCACTACGATCAACTTAAATAATCAAAACATGATCAAGCGCAGAGGATGCAATGAATCAAATGCTCAATACTAAAAAAACCAAAGTTCAATTCGATTGGCAGGATCCATTCTTAATTGAGCAACAACTGACTGAAGAAGAACGCATGATCCGCGATACAGCACATGCTTACTGTCAAGATCGTCTACAACCGCGTGTACTAGAACAATTTCGTCATGAAAAAACCGATGCTACGATTTTTCGTGAAATGGGTGAATTGGGCTTACTGGGTCCCACCATTCCAGAACAATATGGCGGTGCAGGTTTAAACTATGTCAGCTATGGTTTGGTGGCGCGTGAAATTGAATATGTTGATTCAGGTTACCGTTCGATGGCCAGCGTACAAAGTTCTTTGGTCATGGTGCCGATTAACGAATTTGGTTCAGAAGAGCAAAAACAAAAATATTTGCCAAAATTGGCAACAGGCGAATATATTGGCTGCTTTGGCTTAACCGAACCTGACCATGGTTCAGATCCGGGCAGTATGATCACGCGTGCTAAAAAAGTTGCTGGTGGCTACCGTTTAAGCGGCGCAAAAATGTGGATCACCAATAGTCCGATTGCCGATGTATTTGTGGTTTGGGCCAAAGAAGTATCTGAAGCTGGTCATGTGGGTGATATTCGCGGCTTTATTTTAGAAAAAGGTTGGGAAGGACTATCCGCACCTGCCATTCATGGCAAAGTGGGTTTACGTGCCTCAATCACGGGTGAAATCGTGATGGATGAGGTGTTTGTTCCTGAGGAAAATGCCTTTCCTGAAGTGCGTGGTTTAAAAGGTCCATTTACCTGTCTTAATAGTGCACGTTACGGTATTGCATGGGGTGCCATGGGCGCTGCAGAATTTTGTTGGCACACTGCACATCAATACACCATGGACCGTAAACAGTTTGGTCGTCCATTGGCTGCCAATCAATTAATTCAAAAGAAATTGGCCGATATGCAAACTGAAATTGCTTTAGGTTTACAAGTGGCATTACGTTTTGGTCGTATGAAAGATGAAGGTATTGCAGCGGTTGAGGGCACGTCCTTAATTAAACGTAATAACTGTGGTAAAGCGCTTGAGATTGCGCGTTTAGCGCGCGATATGATGGGCGGTAACGGCATTAGTGATGAGTTTGGTGTGGCACGTCATTTGGTCAATTTAGAAGTCGTGAATACCTATGAAGGCACACACGATGTACATGCCTTAATTTTAGGTCGTGCGCAAACAGGTATTGCAGCTTTTTCTAACTAAAATCATAAATTTAAAATAAAACGAGGTGTGCCATGAGGGCACACCTTTAGGTCAATGCTGTCTAAAAAAAGTGTATCTTGGGTAAATTAATACAATAAGGTCATGAAGACCGCCCATTACCCAAGAGAGCTCATTTGGGAAAATGAGGAATATCGTTGATGGATTCGACTATAAAATTACCGTCTAACGTCGGTACTGCACATAAAATTCATAAAAATACTTGGAAATTGGCTTTTATCTTCGCTTTCGTCTCTTTAGTGATTGATGGCGTAGACATTATGCTGTTGTCCTTTAGTTTAAGTAGCCTAAAGGCAGAGTTTGGACTCAGCACCTTTGAAGCAGGTATGCTCGGGAGTGCATCTTTAGCAGGCATGGCCTTGGGTGGTATTACCGGTGGTTGGGCCTGTGACAAGTTTGGACGAGTGAAAACCATTGCATGGTCGGTGGTGTTTTTCTCGATTATGACCTGTGTGTTAGGTTTTACCCAAACTTATGAGCAGTTCATGATTTTGCGTTTTATTGGTGCATTTGGTTTGGGTTCGTTATATATGGCCTGTAACACCTTAATGGCTGAATATGTACGGACCAAATACCGTACTACTGTTTTGGGCACACTGCAAACGGGTCAAACGGTGGGTTATATCGTGGCAACCTTAATGGCTGGCGCCATTATTCCTGATCACGGTTGGCGTATGCTGTTTTATGTGACGATTATTCCGGCGGCATTTGCATTGTTCTTCATGCGTTTGGTACCAGAACCTGCGGCATGGCAAGAAGCTAAAATTGAGCAGTTAAAACGTAAACAGTTGCAACTTGAAGTGCCACAAGCCCAAGCGGTACAAGCACCTTCTGAGAGTATTTATAAACGTATTTTTGGTCATCAACAGCATCGTAAAATGTTTTTACTGTGGATGGGTACAGCCGCCTTCTTGCAATTTGGCTATTACGGTGTCAACAACTGGATGCCGATGTATCTTGAAACCGAACTGAACATGAACTTTAAGTCACTGACTGGGTATATGGTGGGTGCATATACCGCAATGATCTTAGGTAAAATTATTGCCGGTTATGCAGCCGATAAACTTGGTCGCCGTGTCACCTTTGTGTTTGGTACAGTGACTACAGCCGCATTTTTACCGGTGATTATTTTCTTTAATACGCCAGACAATATTGCTTACTTATTGATTACTTTTGGTTTCTTATACGGTATTCCATACGGCGTAAATGCCACTTATATGGCAGAAAGCTTCTCAACTGATGTCCGTGGTACAGCCATTGGCGGCGCCTATAACATGGGTCGTTTGGGCGCTGCGATTGCACCAGCGACCATTGGGATGATTGCCGCAGGTAGCTCATTTACCATGGCCTTTATTGTAATGGGTGCAGCGTACTTTATTGCAGGGGTGATTCCAGGTCTGTTGATTCGTGAGCGTCAATATGATCCACAGCAATCAAAATTGGTGAAAACTGATGATGAGCCTGTAGAGATGCCACCTCCGGCGACGGCTACCCCCGCCAATTTAAAATAACCACAGATCAAGTCAGGCTAAGCATCTGCTTAGCTTGCAGGAGAGCCTTATGGGTGCGTTACAAGGAATTCGAGTTTTAGATTTAAGTCGTGTTTTAGCAGGCCCTTGGTGTGGGCAGATTTTGGCAGATTTAGGCGCTGAAGTGATTAAAATTGAGCGTCCACAGGTCGGTGATGATACCCGTATGTGGGGCCCACCTTGGATGCCTAATGCCCAAGGTCAAGCCACGCGTGAATCAGGTTATTATCAATGTGCCAACCGTAATAAGTATTCTGTGGCGGTGGATATCTCCTCAGCTCAAGGTCAAGAGATTATTCGTGAAATTGCCAAAACGGCCGATGTGGTGATTGAAAACTATAAAGCTGGTTCACTGGCCAAATACGGTTTAGATTACCCAAGTTTAAGTGCTTTAAATCCAAATTTAGTTTACTGCTCGATTACTGGTTTTGGACAAGATGGTCCGCGTGCCGATGAACCCGGCTATGACTTTATTATTCAAGGTATGTCAGGCTTAATGAGTATTACCGGTGAAAAAGATGGTTTACCCGGAGCTGGCGCACAAAAAGTCGGTGTTGCGGTGGTGGATTTGCAAACTGGTCTGTATTCAACCATTGCCATTCAAGCGGCATTGTTGGCACGTCAGCATACCGGACGTGGGCAATACATTGATATGTCCTTGCTAGATGTACAAGTGGCAAGTTTAGCCAATCAAGGTATGAACTACTTAACCAGTGGTCAATCCCCTGTACGCATGGGCAATCATCATCCTAATATTGTGCCGTATCAAACTTTTATGGCCCAAGACAAAGAATTTATTATTGCCTGTGGTAACGATAAACAGTTTAAAGATTTATGTATTGCCATTGGCTTAAGTGAATTATTAGACAATCCAAAGTTTCAGCGTAATCAAGATCGGGTGAAACATCGTGCTGAATTAGTGGATTTACTCAGCGCATATTTTAAAACCCAACCTGCTGAAGCTTGGGTCAGTAAAATTCATGCCGTTAAAGTTCCTGTGGGCGTGATTAACTCAGTTGAAGATGCCTTGGCTGAACCACAAATTCAACATCGTGGTTTGGTGGTCAATATACCGCATGGCTTAAATCCAGAGTTTAAGGTGATTGGCTCACCGATTAAACTCTCAGAGACGCCTGTGGAATATCGTCATGCACCGCCACAATTGGGTGAACATACCGAGCAGGTATTAAGTGAATTTTATAGCCCTGAACAATTACAACAACTGCAAGCGGCAGGGGTCATTGAAAGCCTGAGTCCACAAGTGGCTACAGTCGCTTAAATATCCTTTTTATCTATAAAAAGCTGTTGATGTTGACCACCAATATCAGCAGCTTTTTTGTTTTAAGACGACTAGGGGTTTAGAGGATTGAATTGCACTTGCACGGTATTTTTTATTGCATTTAATTGAAAGAGTCACTGTATAGGGTTAGGTAATTCAAGACATTTTAGCCATCCATTGTGGTGAATATGTCAGCGATTACATCACTGCTTGCAAGTCCCCTCAATCAGTTCTATAAATGAAAGACACAAGCAAGGAGTGCGTTATGTCAGTTTATCCCCATTTATT
The DNA here is from genome assembly GCF_947626835.1 of uncultured Acinetobacter sp. Classification (GTDB taxonomy): domain Bacteria; phylum Pseudomonadota; class Gammaproteobacteria; order Pseudomonadales; family Moraxellaceae; genus Acinetobacter. Next base: position 6,905 of record NZ_CANQTS010000032.1, read on the forward strand.
TAGCCCTTTAGATTTAGGCTTCACCACACTTAAAAATCGCGTCATTATGGGTTCAATGCATGTTGGCTTAGAAGAAGCACCCAATGGTTATGCACGCCTTGCCGCCTTTTATGCCGAGCGTGCCCGTGGCGGTGTAGGATTGATTGTGACAGGTGGGATTGCACCCAATCGTGCAGGTTTAACCCGAGCCGGTGCCAGTAAACTCACCACGCAAGCCGAAGCTGAGCCGCATAAAATCATTACCCAAGCGGTACATGATGCAGGTGCAAAAATTGCCTTGCAAATTTTGCATACCGGACGCTATTCACATCAAAAAAATGCTGTGGCACCTTCGGCACTTGCTGCCCCGATTAATCCCATTCTACCTCATGCCTTGACTGCGAGCGAAATTGAACAAACCATTGCTGATTTTGTGAACTGTGCCCAATTAGCCCAATCTGCTGGTTATGATGGGGTTGAAATCATGGGTTCCGAAGGCTACTTAATCAATCAATTTATTGCCAAACGTACCAATCATCGTGATGATGCTTGGGGAGGCAGTTATGCCAATCGCATTCGTCTTGCTATTGAGATTGTACGGCGTACACGCCAAGCGGTAGGTGAACATTTTATGATTATCTATCGTTTATCCATGCTAGATTTGGTTGAGGGCGGCTCAAGCTTAGCTGAAGTGATTGAATTAGCTAAAGCGATTGAAAAAGCAGGTGCTACCTTAATTAATACCGGTATTGGTTGGCATGAAGCGCGTATTCCGACCATTGCCACCAAAGTGCCACGTGCTGCATTTACTTGGGTCACTCAGCGTTTAAAATCAGCAGTTAACATCCCACTGATTACCTCTAATCGTATTAATACGCCTGCCATGGCAGAGCATGTGTTAGCTGAAGGGCATGCAGATGTGGTCTCTATGGCACGGCCATTTTTAGCCGACCCACAATTTTTACTCAAGGCTGAACAAAATCGCAGCGATGAAATCAATACCTGTATTGGTTGTAATCAAGCCTGTTTAGATCATCTTTTTAGTGGCAAACTGACCTCATGTTTGGTGAATCCAAGGGCTTGTCACGAAACCGAGCTGGTCATGACGCCTGTAGAGCAGGCCAAAAATATCGCGGTATTGGGTGCAGGACCTGCAGGTCTTAGCTTTGCTTTACATGCTGCCGAACGCGGTCATTTGGTGACCTTGTTTGAAGCCAGTCCTCAGATTGGCGGGCAATTTAACATTGCCAAAACCATTCCGGGCAAAGAAGAGTTTTATGAGACCCTTCGTTATTTTAAACGCCAACTTGAATTACAGCCGAATATTAAATTGGTGCTCGGTTATCAGGTCAAAGCACAAGAATTAATTGACCATCAGTTTGATGATATTGTACTAGCAACAGGAGTTAAGCCGCGCCAATTGGATATTCCCGGTATAGACCATCCCAAGGTACTGAGTTATTTAGAGGTATTAAAACAAGGTGCAGCGGTGGGGCAACGCGTCGCGATTATTGGCGCAGGTGGTATTGGTTTTGATAGCGCAGAGTTTTTAAGCCATGTGGGCCAAAGCAGCAGTCTTGATCCACAAGCATTTTATGATGAGTGGGGCATTGACCCAAAATACCAATATGAAGGCGGATTAAAACAGCCCAAGCCACAAGCTTCAGCCCGTGAGATTTTTTTACTGCAACGTAAAGCCAGCAATGTGGGTTCAGGTTTAGGTAAAACCACAGGTTGGATTCATCGCAGTGGCTTAAAACAGCGTAATGTACAGATGTTCAATCAGGTGCAGTATCAAAAAATTGATGATCAGGGGCTACATATTCAAATCGATCAGCAACCTATTTTACTCGATGTCGATCATATTGTGATTTGTGCAGGGCAAGAATCTTATGCGCCATTTTATGAGGTATTACAACAGGCAGGACAATCTGTACATGTGATTGGTGGCGCGAAACTTGCAGGTGAGTTAGATGCCAAACGCGCCATTCAAGATGGGGCATATTTAGCAGCAAGTCTATAAGGCTTTACATTTATTCGCATTTATCGTGATCAATTGCGACATGTAGGTATTTTAAGCGCGGCGTATAGTAAAGCATTGAGATCAATTTTTTAGGAGAACAACTGTGACTTTGAGTTAATGTAAATTGTATAAAGGAGTATGCGATGCTTAAATTACAACAACTGAGTCAATCGTTACATGCTTATGTCGATACTTGGCTAGGGGCAGCGGCACCACGTTTGGATTATCATCCACATGGGATTTTTCGTCAGCTTGTCCCTGAACTTAAATACTTACAACAAAAATATCGCCCAACGCCGTGGTTGATCAATGCCCATGCCCAAGTATTGTATTTTGATTTATTTAAAAGGCATCGTATTCGCTTGCAATATGACCAAATTGAACAGCTCACCATGCAAGATGGTGGTATTACTGCCATTGCTTGGTATGGGCAAAAATTAAGTCCCACCACACCCACAATTATACTGATGCATACTTTAACTGGCAGCCCCGAAAGTATGCGCGAATTGGTACACGACTTACATCATTATACCGGTTGGCGTATTGCATTATGTTTGCGCCGTGGGCATGCCAATTTGCCTTTAACCGTGCCTAAAATTAACTTATTGGGTTCAACCGACGACCTACGTGAACAGATTGCTTATATCCAAAAGCACTATCCGGATTCAGATTTATATGCGGTTGGTTCATCAGCAGGCACGGGCTTATTGGTGCGTTATTTAGGCGAAGAAAGCGACAAGACCCCATTTAAAGCTGCATTTGCTTTAAGTCCAGGTTATGACAGTGAGCAGGGTTTTTACAAAGTACATCCTGTTTATAGTAAATGGATGACCAAGAAATTGTTTAAGGCTTTTATTCAACCTTATCAAAAAACATGGCAATGGAATAATTTAGATCATTTACTTCAAGTCAAAACCCTAGCAGAATTTGAACATGCCTATATTGAACTGGCAGGATTTTTTGACTATGGCAGTTATGCCCAAGCAGTCAATCCTATTTATGTGATAGATCAGATTAAAATTCCATTGGTGGTATTAAATGCCGAAGATGATCCAATCTGTCATATTCATAATTTAATGCCTTATAAACAAAAACTTGCCAGTATGCCCAATATTCTGGTGATTACCACCACCAAGGGCAGTCATTGTGTGTTTTATCAAGGGATATTAAAAACTCAGTCTTGGGCAAGTGTGTGTATTGCCGAGTATTTTAGACAATATGCACGCATTGTAGAGCCAAAAAAACCCAGCCAAGCTGGGTTTTTGAGTCGCTATATGGCTTAGTCAAGCGCAGGTGTTGCAGCAGCAATCGCAGCGGCAATCGCATCATCTTGTGATGAAGGCGTGTTACTGTTTTGGCTTGGTGCAGGTTTTGGCGCTTCTGGTTTTGGTTCAGGCTTAGGCTCAGGTTTTGGCGCTTCTGGTTTTGGTTCAGGCTTAGGCTCAGGTTTTGGTGTTTCAGGCTTTGGCGCAGGCTCTTCAACAGCGCGAATTTCACGACGAATTTCCGTTGAGGTGTTTTCCGTGTCTTCACGGATAATTTCCACTTTTTTATTTGCAACATCTGCATCAGCAGTAGCCACAGCAACTGAGGCAGGTTCAGTTGGGGTTAAGTTTTCAAACTTTGGCTCAGGGCTAGGCTGAGTTGCTTGCGTCTCAACAGGTGTGTTTTGTTCTTCAGCAGGCGTTTCTTTTTTTACACATGCACTTAAGACAAGGCCGATTGCAATTGCACCACAGATTAAAAGTTTCTTATTCATAACTGCACAAAATAACGCATTAGATGGATAAACCTATTATAACCATAAAATGCAATAGAAAAATCATCAAAACAGCCCCTAATTTTTTTAATCAATTGCTGTTACAATAACCAATTGTTTATTGTTCTATGAATTGATGCACAATGACTTTGCTTTATTGGTGCAGAGTAAAGTAAAATTGCGCAACATTGCAGGCCGATTTAGGCTCGATTGTACGAGAAACCCAATGACCCATTTTATTTTCGTGACTGGTGGTGTAGTTTCATCACTAGGTAAAGGTATTTCAGCTGCTTCTGTTGCTGCACTTTTAGAAGCCCGTGGTTTAAAAGTGACCATGGTCAAAATGGATCCATACATTAATGTCGATCCAGGGACAATGAGCCCATTCCAGCATGGTGAAGTTTTCGTCACAGAGGATGGTGCCGAAACTGACTTAGATTTGGGTTATTACGAACGTTTCTTACGTCGTGCGAAAATGACCAAACTCAATAACTTTACATCAGGCCGTGTTTACCAAGATGTTTTAAATAAAGAACGTCGTGGTGACTACTTAGGCGGTACAGTACAAGTTATTCCTCATATTACGGATAATATTAAAGAGCGTGTGTTACGTGCAGGCGAAGGCTATGACGTGGCAATCGTTGAAATTGGCGGTACAGTAGGTGATATCGAATCTCTACCATTTATGGAATCTGTACGTCAGTTAATGGTTGAACTTGGTCATAAACGTACCATGCTGATGCACTTAACGTTACTCCCATATATTAAGTCAGCAGCAGAGTTAAAAACTAAGCCAACGCAGCACTCTGTAAAAGAATTATTGTCGATTGGTATTCAGCCAGACATTCTGATTTGCCGTACTGAATATGATGTGGATGCTGACACTACACGTAAAATTGCGTTGTTTACCAACGTTGAAGCGCGTGCGGTAGTGGTATGTAAAGATGCGCGTAGTATTTACCAAATTCCACGTACCTTCTATGAACAAAATGTTGATGATTTAATTTGTGAACGTTTTGGTTACAACGATTTACCAGAAGCGGATTTAACCGATTGGGATAACGTTGTAGAAGCTTTATTGAACCCTGAATACACTGTTCGTGTTGCCATGGTCGGTAAGTATGTGGAACTTCCTGATGCTTATAAATCAGTGAACGAAGCATTATTACATGCCGGTATTCAAAACCGCGTGAAAGTTCAAATTGACTACGTGAATGCTGAAGAGCTTGAAAGCCAAGATGCAGCACAAGTACTTAAAGATGCTGATGCAATCTTAGTGCCGGGTGGCTTTGGTGAGCGTGGTACTGAAGGTAAAATGCAAGCGATTCAATTCGCGCGTGAAAACGGTGTACCATTCTTGGGTATTTGCTTAGGTATGCAACTTGCTGTGATTGAATACGCACGTAATGTTGCAGGCATTTCTGATGCAACTTCAACTGAATTTAACCGCTCAACTAAATCACCATTGATTGGTTTAATTACTGAATGGTTAGATGAACGTGGTGAAGTTCAACAGCGTTCTGCTGATTCTGACCTTGGCGGTACTATGCGTTTAGGTGCACAAAAATCAGAATTGGTTGCAGGTACAAAAACTGCCCAAGTCTATGGTTCAACAGAGATCATTGAGCGTCACCGTCACCGTTATGAAATGAACAACCGTTTTATTCCTGCTTTAGAAGAAAAAGGCATGAAAATTTCAGGTTATTCACCAGTACAACATTTGGTTGAAACGGTTGAAATTCCTGCGCATCCTTGGTTTATTGCGGTACAATTCCACCCAGAATTTACCAGCTCACCACGCGATGGTCATCCATTATTTGCCAGCTTCATTGATGCTGCCAAACAGCAGTACCAAAAAACCAAGTAATGGTTGTTTAATCACGAGGAATGTTTAAATGTCACAATTAACACCACAAGAGATTGTACGTTTAGGCGATATACAGATGGCCAACCATTTGCCATTTGTACTATTCGGCGGCATGAATGTACTTGAGTCAAAAGACTTGGCTTTTGAAATTGCACAAACCTACGTGGACATTTGTACACGTTTAGGTATTCCTTATGTATTTAAGGCCAGTTTTGATAAAGCCAATCGTTCAAGCTTGAATTCGTACCGTGGCCCGGGTCTTGAAAAAGGCTTGGAATGGTTAGCTGACATTAAAAAACATTTCAATGTGCCCATCATTACCGATGTACATGAACCGTATCAAGCCGCACCTGTGGCTGAAGTGGCAGACATTATTCAATTGCCGGCATTTTTAAGCCGTCAAACCGATCTTGTTGAAGCCATGGCAAAGACCGATGCGATTATTAACATCAAAAAAGCCCAATTCTTAGCACCTCACGAAATGCGCCATATTTTGCATAAGTGTTTAGAGGCGGGCAATGACAAACTGATTCTGTGTGAACGTGGTTCAGCGTTTGGCTATAACAACCTTGTGGTTGATATGCTCGGCTTTGATAGCATGAAACAGATGAATGTGCCGGTATTTTTTGATGTTACGCATGCTTTGCAAACCCCAGGCGGTCGTAGTGATTCTGCTGGTGGTCGTCGTGCGCAAATTACCACACTTGCCCGTGCAGGTATGGCCACAGGTCTTGCTGGTTTATTTTTAGAAGCCCATCCAAATCCAGACCAAGCCAAGTGCGATGGTCCGTGTGCGCTACGTTTATCTCAACTTGAGCCATTCTTAGCACAGCTTAAGCAACTCGATACCTTAGTCAAAGGTTTTGAGGCATTAGATACCCATTAAATCGATATACCTTGATGCGTCTTTTTTGACGCATCATTTTTATTAATCAACTGAGGAATTGTTCATGAGCCAAATCGTTGACATTCGTGCACGTGAAATTTTAGACTCTCGTGGTAACCCAACCATCGAAGCAGACGTAATCTTAGCCTCTGGCGTAGTTGGCCGTGCATGTGCACCATCTGGTGCTTCAACTGGTTCTCGTGAAGCTTTAGAACTTCGTGATGGCGATAAAGCACGCTATTTAGGCAAAGGCGTTAAGACTGCGGTCAATAACGTAAATACGTTAATTCGTGACGCTTTAGTGGGTAAATCAGTATTTGAGCAAAAAGACATCGATAACACGATGATCGCGCTTGACGGTACTGAAAACAAAGAAAAATTAGGTGCAAACGCAACTTTAGCAGTGTCTTTAGCTGCTGCGCGTGCTGCTGCTGATGAAAAGAAAACTCCACTTTTCCAATACATTGCAGACCTTCGTAACAACAGCATCTTAACCATGCCTGTACCAATGATGAACATCATCAATGGTGGTTCACACGCAGACAACAACGTTGATATTCAGGAATTTATGATCGAGCCTGTAGGCTTTACTTCATTCTCTGAAGCGCTTCGTGCGGGTGCGGAAATTTTCCACTCACTAAAATCGGTATTAAACAAAAAAGGTTTAAACACTGCAGTGGGTGATGAGGGGGGGTTTGCGCCAAACTTACGCTCTAACGAAGAAGCAATCACAGTTATTTTAGAAGCAATTGGTCAAACTGGCTACAAAGCAGGTTCTGACATTATGCTTGCGCTTGACTGTGCATCTTCAGAATTTTACAAAAATGGTCAGTACATTCTTGCAGGTGAAGGCAACAAAGCATTCACAAGCAACCAATTCTCTGACTACCTTGCAGGTTTAGTCAACCAATACCCAATTATCTCAATTGAAGATGGTTTAGATGAGTCTGATTGGGAAGGTTGGTCTTACTTAACAGAAATTCTTGGCGACAAAATTCAGTTGGTGGGCGACGATTTATTTGTTACCAACCCTAAAATCCTTCAACGTGGTATTAATGAAAAAGTAGGTAATTCTATTTTAATTAAATACAACCAAATTGGTACGTTGACTGAGACTTTAGATGCGATCTATCTTGCTAAAGCCAATGGTTACTCAACTGTTATTTCACATCGTTCAGGTGAAACAGAAGATTCAACGATTGCTGATATCGCAGTAGGTACAGGTGCAGGTCAAATCAAGACGGGTTCACTTTGCCGTTCTGACCGCGTAGCCAAATATAACCAATTGCTTCGTATTGAAGAATTGACAAACGCCGCTTACCGCGGTAAAGCTGAGTTTAAAGGTTTAAACTAAGCGACAGATGTCAATGTTAAATGTATTCGACTCGAAATCGAGTAAAGTACTGTTGGGCCTTGCGATCGTTTTGATCGCAGGGTTTCAATATAAGTATTGGCTTGGTGAAGGTGGTCATCATGAACACCTGCAACTGATGCAAAAAATTCAACAACAAATTCAAGACAATCAAGAACTCAAGGAACGTAATCGTGTCCTTGCAGCAGAAGTATATGATTTAAAAAATGGTATTGAAGCCATTGAAGAACATGCACGGTTAGATTTAGGTTTAATTAAACCCAATGAAACCTTTGTGCAAATGAGTACCATTAGTACCCAATATAAGCCGATTTATATCGATCCTAACGCTAAAGTAGATCCTCGCACCAATGAAGCAGACAGTCCGATCCCTGAACAGCCCATTACCCCATAAATTATGGTTAGTGTTACCTGCCGCAGGCTCGGGAAGTCGCTTTTCTAAAACCCAATTAAAACAATATCAACTGATTCAAGAACGCACAGTACTTGAACATACCGTTGCACGTTTAAATAGCCTGCCTTTAAGTGGTTATGTGTTGGCCGTTAGCCCGCAAGACGATGTGGTAAAAAGCTTAAATTTTGTCTATCCACAGCGTTTGCATTTTTGCCAAGGCGGCAATGAGCGGGTCGATTCTGTGTTAAATGCACTCAATTATTTAACTGAGATTGCCGATCCCAATGATTGGGTCTTGGTACATGATGCTGCGCGCCCTTGTGTAAGTGAAGAGACGTTACTTGATTTGGTTGAACATGCTTTAAGCAGCCAAAATAGCAGTATTGTGGCAATTCCAGTACGTGATACTTTAAAACGCGTAGCAACAGCACCACAGATTTTACACACGGTTGACCGTCGTGAGTTATGGCAAGCCCAAACGCCGCAAATGGCACCTTTAGGTACGTTAAAAGCTGCTATTGAGTCAGCCTTAGCAGCAGGGGTGAATATCACTGATGAAGCCAGTGCCTTAGAATATGCAGGACATCAGGTAGATGTGGTACAAGGTCGCGCTGATAACTTAAAAATTACTTATCCTGATGATTTAGAACTGGCACGTTTAATTTTAAATGCGCAACAATAACAAGCAATTGCTGTTAAAGCTGAAAACAACTGAGTAAAACTGTTTAATCCTTAACACTTTACTCTTATAATTTTCGCCTTGTCTTTTTTTGCGTTAATGCCTTTGCAATGATACCTTCTCAGCAGTATCGCTTTTTACGTCATGGTGTTCGTGACGGTTTAAGCATGAAACGTGATGCATCACGTTGGACCAAACTGCATATTGATCCTTGGTTATTATGCTTTTTATTGTTAAATGCGACCCTAGGCTTATGTGTGGTCTATAGTGCTTCTCAAGACAGCGCGATGGTATTGCGTCAGGCCATTAGTTTTGGCATTGGCTTTATTTTGCTGTTTGTTTTAGCACAAGTACCGCCTAAAGTTTATCAAGCCGTCAGTCCATATCTCTATTTGCTGTCGTTAATCTTGTTGATTTTGGTGCTATTTGTGGGTGAGCGGCGTTTGGGGGCAAAGCGTTGGATCAGTCTACCCGGTATTGGCAGTATGCAACCGAGTGAATTTATGAAATTTGCCATGCCACTCATGATGGCTTGGTATTTTTCACTACGCCCATTTCCACCTAAATTTAGCCATATCTGTATCGCATTGTTTATTATGTTAGTGCCATTTGTTTTGGTGGTGTTACAACCGGATTTAAATATTGGTTTGATTATTCCTGGTATTTTTGTCTTGTTTTTAAGCGGTATGTCGTGGAAATATATTGGTACTGCCATTGGAGCATTTTTGGTTGCGGCACCTGCATTATGGATGTTCTTTTTACAAGAGTACCAAAAAAAGCGTATTTTAACCTTGTTTGATCCAGAATCTGATGCTTTGGGTGCCGGTTGGAACATTATCCAATCCAAGATTGCCATTGGTTCGGGTGGTTTAAGTGGCAAAGGTTATTTAGAAGGTACGCAGTCACATTTGGGTTATTTGCCTGAGCATCATACCGACTTTATTATGTCGACCTTTGCCGAAGAGTTTGGTTTTATTGGGGTATTTGCTTTAATTTGTTTATATGCTGCCATTATTTTTCGCTGTTTGATGATTGGTTTAAACAGCTTTCATAATTTTGGTAAGTTATATGCAAGTACCGTAGGTTTAACCATTTTCTTCTTTGTGTTTTTAAACTCAGGCATGGTGAGTGGGATTTTACCTGTGACAGGTGATCCATTGCCATTTATGAGCTATGGTGGAACTGCGGTGATTTCCTTAATGGCCAGTATGGGCATTGTGATGTCGGTACATACCCATCGTTAAATGATTGAAGCCTCATAAAGAGGCTTTTTTATATGTATTTTTAAAATAGCCTAAGTGTTTTTTATACCTGTTAATCATCAGCAAAAAAATGATGTTGCTCCGATGGGCTTACATAAATAGATAATTTTTACTCAAGTTATAAACTATGTTATATCTAATTCATCAAGCACCTCTTTAGGTATGCTGAGCTCAAAAAATAAATAAAAACAAAATAATACATCCTAAAGGAGCCAACTATGCCACATATTATTGTGATTGGTGCAGGAATTACAGGCGTCACTTCAGCCTATGAATTAGCACGTTTGGGCTATCAAGTGACTGTGCTGGATCAGCACTTATATCCTGCCATGGAAACCTCTTTTGCCAATGGTGGGCAACTGTCTGCTTGTAATGCCGAAGTGTGGAATCAAAAAGCCACTGTGCTTAAAGGCTTAAAGTGGATGTCGCAAAAAACCGCCCCTTTATTGCTCAATCCATCTTTTGATTTGCATAAATATGCCTGGCTCATCGAATTTTTAGGCAATATTAAACATTATGAGCAAAATACCCGAGACACGGTAAAGATGGCGCTGTTGGCACGGCAACGTCTATTTGATATAGCCGAACAAGAACAGATCGAATTTAATTTAGAAAAACGCGGCATTTTACATTTTTATCATACTCAGCATGATTATGATGTTGCGATGCGGGTGAATGATTTGTTGTGTAGTGGAGGCTTAGAGCGCCATGCAGTCACTGTCAGTGATATCCAAAACATTGAGCCAACACTAACTGGCAATTACTATGCAGGTTTTTATTGTCCGGGCGATGCAACCGGTGATATCCATAAATTTACGTTGGGTCTAGCGCATGCCTCACAAAAATATGGCGTGCAGTATATATATGGTGTGCAGGTGAGTCAGCTAAAACAGCATGCACAGGGTGTTGATGTGATTTACCATGCCAGTGGCGAAAACATGCACGCAGATGCGCATGTCAGGCAAACCATACGCGCAGATGCTATTGTGGTCTGTGCAGGCGTGAACAGCTATTCGCTGTCACGCCAGTTGGGTGATCGGGTCAATATTTATCCTGTCAAAGGCTATTCAATCACCGTTCAACTGAATGATACCTTGAGCCAAAACAATGCACCGTGGGTCAGTTTGCTGGATGAAAGTGCCAAAATTGTCACTTCACGTTTAGGCAAAGATCGACTGCGGGTAGCAGGAACCGCAGAATTTAATGGCTATAATCGTGATATTCGAGCCGATCGAATTCAACCCTTAATTGATTGGGTCAATCGTAATTTTTCACTCTCAACAGAACATTGCATACCGTGGACTGGCTTACGCCCTATGATGCCGAATATGCTGCCTGTGGTGGGGCGTGGTAAACGAGAACGCATCTTTTATAATACAGGGCATGGTCATTTGGGGTGGACACTCTCGGCTGCAACGGCCGTGATGGTGAGCCAAGAAATTTTGGCCGAGCATCCGCTTTAGTCGTAGAGTCGGTACACGCCATTAAAGCGTTCACAACCTAGTTGTTGGCTACTGACCACTAATAAGGCTTTGCTATAGGCAAAGTGATAATGGCAATCATGTTCGTTGTCCACAATCTTGGTTTTGTCTTGATGTGTGCTATAGGCTAAAAAATTAATCACTTGCCGATCGGGGCGATTATTGGGACTACGATAAGCCCACCCTTCAATTTTAACACTGTCTTTGCTGAGTTGATGAATCTTTAAATGTACAGCGGGGTTGGCAATCTGAGCTTGCTCAAATTTAATATAATGCTGCGTCATGGTTTGGTTGAGTGAAGTATAAATTTTTAAATCGTCTAAACGCGCATCAATCTGTTGTTGATAGCAACGTAGCGTTTTGCATTGTTTGGCACGATTGAGCCAAAGTGTGTGTGTATCATGTAATAAACGTAGCGGTGCATCGGTCACCAAAAGTGCGGTTAGATGCTGTTGTTGCAATGTGTTACGCGGCTGTTTTAAAGTGTCATTGCATAAACCTTGGCGTGATTGCTCGCAATCAAAGAGACTTGCCGTGGTAAGAGGACTCATGCCCAACAGCGTCCATAAGACGAGGCTTTTAAAGATGGAAAGGTCGGTATTTTGCGCCATGATCGCTTATACTTTGTCAAGATTATGCTGCTTGCTAATATAGCGAAATCAAAAGCATCAATACAACATTTCTACAATTTATTTGTTTGGGAGCAAGGCCATGATGCCACAACTACGCATTGGTCAGGGTATAGACGTACACGCCTTTGAAGCAGGGGACTTTGTCACCTTAGCAGGCATCCAAATTCCACATACCCAAGGCTTAAAGGCGCATTCCGATGGTGATGTAGTGCTACATGCTTTAAGTGATGCCTTACTTGGTGCCTTAGCTTTAGGTGATATTGGACAGCATTTTCCCGACACCGATCCTCAATTTAAAGGTGCTGACAGCCGTGTGTTACTTCAAAAAGTCTATCAATTGATTTTAGATCGTGGTTATGTGCTGAATAATGCCGATATTACTGTGGCGTGTGAACGCCCTAAACTTGCACCACATAATTTAGCCATGCGTCAAAGTATTGCCGATGTGTTAGAGGTCGATGTCAATCAAATTAGTGTAAAAGCCACCACCACCGAAAAATTAGGTTTTACCGGTCGCCAAGAAGGAATTTTATCTACAGCGACCGTACTGATTAGCCGTCAAGCAAAATGATCGGCTTTCATTAAAGACAAATTCAGTTCTTGGGTTGCTTTACGACCTTGCAGTTGTAAAGTGACCGCATGAATTAAACCTGTCCATGTTGAATCTGGTTCCCATACATCGTGCAAAAGTGCCTGTGCAGTTGGCATATCCATATTCATATAATATTGACGATAGACATACATCAAACTGCTGACCTGTTGATTATTCTCACAATGTAGCCACAGCATTTGCTCGCCCACCAAATGATCAATTAAATCAAGGACCAAAATGCATTGGTCAGGTGAGGGTGTCTCTAAAGAAATGGGAATTTGTAAATAGTTAAGACCCAAATCTAAACAGATTTGATCTTCATGCGGGAGATGTTGTTGGGCATCGTTTAAAGCCAAATTGATGATAGTGGTGACCCCATAGGCCTTAATTTGGGCGAAATCTTCGGCACTGGGTTGACCTGAGGTAAATAAATGCTCATGCACAAATTGGAAATGCTTTATTTGACTTAAATGCGTTTCAAGTTCATTCATGGTGCGCTGCCTTCATTCTTATTGTATCCAAATAAAAAAACGCCATCCTAAGATGACGTCTTTAGTATAGCGCGAGCGATTAGCGATTGACTAATACATCTTTAAGCGCTTCATGCATTTCAAGTAAAACTTGTTCAGTGGTGTCCCAATCAATACAGCCATCCGTCACAGATTTGCCATATTCTAAATCACATAAATTGGCTGGAATATCTTGGCGACCGCCTTTTAAGTGACTCTCTACCATTAAGCCTACAATGGAATTGTTACCATCTAGAATTTGCTCAGTGATATTGCGCAGTACTAATGGTTGTAAGTACGGGTCTTTATTTGAGTTGGCGTGGCTGGCATCAATCATGATTTTATTGCTGACTTTAGCTTTAGCGAGAGCTGCTTCTGCATCAGCAACTGAGCCTGCATCATAGTTTGGTTTGCCATTACCACCACGTAATACTACGTGTGCGTATGGGTTACCTGAGGTATGAATCACAGACACTTGACCTGCTTCATTTAAACCTAAGAAGCTATGCCCGTGTTTAACCGATTGCATGGCATTGGTTGCCACGGTTAAGCCGCCATCTGTACCATTTTTAAAGCCCACAGGTGAAGATAAACCTGAAGACATTTCACGGTGTGTTTGGCTTTCGGTGGTACGTGCACCAATGGCTGACCATGAAATTAAATCTTGGTAATATTGCGGTGAGTTAGGGTCAAGTGCTTCTGTGGCACAAGGTAAGCCTTTTTCATTTAACTCAAGCAATAATTTACGCCCTAAACGTAAACCTTTTTCAATATTAAATGAGTCGTTCATGTCAGGGTCGTTAATTAAACCTTTCCAACCGACTGTAGTACGTGGTTTTTCAAAGTACACGCGCATCACAATATACAGGGTATCTTTGACTTTTTCGCTTAAGACTTTGAGGCGATCTGCATAGTCATGCGCGGCTGCTGGATCATGAATTGAACATGGACCAATCACCACAAATAAGCGTGGATCTTGACCATCTAAGATTTTACGAATGGTTTCACGACCGTTAAGGACGGTTTGATAAGCAGTTTCAGTCAACGGTAATTCTGCTTTAAGCTCAGCAGGCGTTACAAGTGGCTGAATGCTTTTTACATTCACGTCATCAATGTCAGATTGTGTAATTGGAGTTGACTGTCGTGTATTCATTGCCGTCACTGGTTTGATCTACAAATAAAAAAAGTTTCTAGCTTGAATATAGCACGATTCAAGACTTGGTTTCCTATCAAAAAGTCTAATAGCCCTTTTAAAAAAAAGTGATGAATCGTGTTTAAAATGTTAACTATTGTTTTGTTGTTGCACCACAACCACAGATGCAGTTTCAACACTGACAGGTTTAGATTTAACCGGATTGATCATAAAGTTAATACCAATCACACACAACGTTAAGCCTAAGATTTTACGAATAATTTTTTCAGGTAAACGTGAACTCACCAATGTGCCCACCACAATTGCTGGAATTGAACCACACAGCAACCAACCCAATAACACATAATCGACGTTACCGGCACTCATATAGCCTAAGCCTGCCACTAAGGTCAGTAACACAGCATGCACCACATCTGAGCCAATAATGCGAATCATCGGTAAATTAGGGAACATCAAAACCAATGCCATAATACCAAAAGCACCTGCACCAACAGATGATAAAGTCACGAATACGCCTAAAACGATGCCCATAAAAATAATTAAGAAACGTTTTTCTTTGGCTTGTGCGCTTAAGTTACTGCGTGATAAATCGGCACTCATATCGAGTTGTTCTTGTGAACGGTAACGATTAAAGAAATTCTCAATGCTGCCACGAAACACAATTGATACACCGGTTAAGGTCAGCATAAAGCCCAGTGCCATGGTAAGTACTGCCTTATAGTGCGTTGATTGGCTTAAGAAATTTTCCAAGACCCAGTGGGTTGCAAAAGAAGCAGGAATACTGCCTACTGCTAACCAAATCACAATTGGCCACACAATATTCATTTTTTTGGCATGCACCAAAGAGCCACAAAATTTAGAAATCGCGGCATAGAGTAAATCTGTACCAATGGCAATGTGTGGTTCGATACGAAATAAACTAATTAAGATCGGGGTCATGAGGGAGCCGCCACCCACACCAGTGACACCCACACAAAAACCGACCAAAACGCCTGCTAAAATAAACTCAACGGGACCAAACATGCTTATATGCCAGATATTAAAAAACGTGCATATGTTATGACTTTTAAAGATAAGTCGTTGTCTTGATTAGTGATTTATTTATGCAAAAAAAAGATAAAGCGTTTGGCTTTGAGGTGCTTGAGTTATTTTTATAAACTGATTCAGTTGTTTATGTACATGAAGTCTTTACTTTTTATGTGCTTTTTTAAACGCATGTAGGGTTTAAAAAACTCAATGGAGTGTTTAAATAAGCATATTACAGCCATTGAGCTTGAGGTTGTTCAGTCAATTTAAGCGTAAATTCAGTGCAAGAGATGTTGATGTTGTAAACCTCTAAATCGGTTAAAGCCACACAATCTTCAAGCAGGTCTATGCTAAAATAAGCCTCTTTTAAACTTGGCTTAAGGAAACAACCTTGCAAAACAAAAAGCTTAAAATTGGCATCGTGGTCGGTGAAGTTTCAGGTGATACTTTAGGTGTCAAGCTGATGCGCAGTTTTCGTGAGCAAGGTATTGATGTTGAGTTTCAAGGGATTGGTGGTCCGCAAATGATTGCTGAAGGCTTTCAGAGCTATTATCCGATGGATGTACTCTCGGTCATGGGTATTGTGGAAGTCTTAAAAGACATTAAGCAGTTATTTGCGGTGCGTGATGGCTTGCTTGAGCGTTGGCAACGTGAACCTGTAGATATATTTATTGGTATTGATGCGCCAGATTTTAACTTACGGGTCTCTAAAAAAATTAAACAATTACAACTACCTATCAAGACGGTGCAGTATGTCAGTCCTTCGGTGTGGGCGTGGCGTCAAGGACGTGTGCATGGTATTAAAGCCAATATTGACTTGGTGCTGTGTTTATTTCCGTTTGAAAAGGCATTTTTCCAACGTTGGCAGGTGCCGGCGGCTTTTGTAGGCCATCCTTTAGCGAGTGAGCTACCGCTTGATAATTCAATACAAGCAGCGAAAGAGGAATTGGGCTTAGATAATCAAGGTAAGCATATTGCGTTATTACCCGGCAGTCGCCGTGGTGAAATTGAGCGTTTAGGGCCTTTGGTCTTGGATGCCGCACAGATACTAATGCAAAAGCATCCAGCGTATGAATTTTTAATTCCAGCCATTAATGACGCACGCAAACAACAAATCGAGGCCTTGTTGGCTCATTATCCTCAAGAAGTACGCGCTAAGATTCAGGTGCTTGAGAATCAGGGGAAAGAATCAAAAGTTGGGCGTCAGGTGATGAATGCTGCCAATATCATTGCTCTAGCTTCAGGAACTGCCACTTTAGAAGCCATGTTATTGCATCGTCCAATGGTGACATTTTATAAGCTGAATTGGCTCAGTTATCATGTGATTAAATTTTTAATTAAGATTCCGTATTACTCATTACCGAATATTATTGCCGGTAAAAAGGTAATTCAAGAACTCATTCAACACGATGCAACCCCTGAAAATTTAAGTCAAGAAATTGAAAAATTAATGCAGGTTGAAGCTGCACAAATTCAAGTCATGCAGCACATCACCATGCATAAACAATTACTTGATCGTAATAGTGAAGATCCGGTGCAGGCTGTTTTGGCATTAATGCCCAATACGGCAACAGCCTGTTAACATAGCTTGAAGGCTAGTGTAGCGCTGTGGCAAATAGTCGCCACATCGCATCAAGACGTTTGTCAAAATCTGCTGTGCCAGCGTAAAGGAGTTCGACATGTAAACTGTCGATCACACCTAAATAGGCTTGGCTTAAATAAGCCAAATCCAAACTTGCTGAGTGTTGGCTTAGAGCCGAGCTGATGTGCGTTTCACAGTGCCTTAAATGCTCGCTATATAAGGCACTAATACTTTGAGCTAAATGCTGGGGTGGCACATAGGCAGTACGCAGCAAAAAGCGAAAATGCAAGGCGTGCTGATAATGCTGCTTTAAGGCATCACAATAACATTGACCCGGCAACTTTTGCTGTTTGGCAAAGCAGTGATCAACAAATTGATTTTCGGCGTTAATTGCGTCGTCAAGCAGCGTTAAAAATAAAGCATCTTTATTGGTAAAATGGGCGTAAATAGATGCTTTACGAATCCCGACCATTTCAGCAATTTGCTGTAAAGAGGCACCATCATAGCCATAGCATACAAAGTGTTCTAATGCGGCGTCACAAATACGTTGTTTTGCCGCAGAACGGACAAGATTTGACATCAACCACCTCTATACATAAGCCGTTTGACGTTTCAGTGCACGATGCACCAACACCAAAATTAACGGACCAATGAGCGCCAATAAACTGACCCAATATAAAGCATGTACTTCTACCAATACTCCAGCAATAGGCGTGGCAATCGAGGCCAGTACCATTGGAATGGCGCCCAATAATGCAGCACTTGCCCCAAGGTTTTGTGCTTGTGAATTCATGGCCAATGCCATAATGGTCGCCTCTAAAATCCCCAAACCCAATAAAGCACAGGCGATCCCACTCACAATGCCAAGCAAGCCAAAACTAAAAAACTCGGCTATTAAGCATACAAAACCGGCAATACTCATGCAAAAAGCGCCTAAATAGGCCAGTTTTGAGAGTGGTATTTTTTTGACCAAATATGCAGATAAAGATGCACCGACAATTAAACTGATACTGGTTAAACCAAACACCAAGCCAAATTGTTCTACACTTAAGCCGTAGTTATTTTGGTAAATAAACGATGATCCCCCGATATAAGCAAATAAGAAGAAAAATACTGCCGACAGCGCCAGCAATTGCAGTAAAAAAAAGCGTTGCTTTAAAATATTGATATAGACCAAAAAGATTGACTTTAATGCAATGCGTTCACGTTGATAGGTTTGTAAGGTTTCTGGAATATTGAACACACTATTGATCATTACCAGTGTGCCTAAGCCTGCCAAAAATAACATAATGCCTTGCCAACCATAATGTGCTCCAATCACTCCACCAATAGCAGGTGCAATGATGGGACCTAGAGCCACAATACTGTTGAGTAGCGCATACAGTTGCGCGGCTTGTTGTTCTTCGGCGACATCACGCACCATACTCATCACCACCACAATGGCAGTGGCCGCACCTAAACCTTGAAATAAACGTGCAGTGATCAGCCATTCTAAACTGGTGGCAATACTGGCCATCCATGCGGCAATCATATAGGTGACTATGCCTAAAATCAGGGGTTTACGTCGTCCATAGGCATCTGACAGCGGGCCAAAAATTAATTGACCTAAGCCCATAGTCATTAAAAAAATGGTCAACGTCCATTGGGTGGCCGCATAAGACACCTTTAAATCAGTGGACATTTGTGGCATAGACGCCAAATACATATCAATTGCAGCAGGGCCTAAGGCCACCACCACTGCCAAAGATAAGGTGAGTTTAAGAGTAACAGCAGGAGCAGACATAAAGTTTTTATACAACCTAACGATAGGTAGGTTATTTTAAACAAGCAGCTTTATTACACAAGCGCTTTATCATCACACAGTCTGTATGTATATATCTGATCTTGTGGATAAAGAAAAATATCAAATGTTAATGAAAATAATTATCAATTAGATTATCATGCGCTGAAATTTAGTCGCCTTTATAATCAGGATGATGCGATGAACACTTTATTTTTGGGGAATCAACCACAGCGCCTACGTGCTTGTATTGGATTGGCGATGTGTGCCCAAGGCATGCAGGCATTTGCAGCACCGACAATACTAGACACCATTGCATTGACAGCTGAAGTTGAACAGCAGGCTTTTCGTGGCAATATGGATTGGGTACGCACAGAAAATGATGCACAAGCCTTACAAATTATTGATCAACAAGATATAGCAAAGTCAGGTGCAAGCAGTATTGATGAGCTGTTACAAAAAACGCTGAGTATGAATAGCGCAGTGGCTAATCATTCTGCCAGTGGTTGGACTGGCAACAGCAGCCAAATGAATCTACGTGGTTTAGGGGCAAGCCATACTTTGGTGTTAATTAATGGTCGCCGTGGCGCAGGGGTTGGAGGGCGAGGGGTATCGGAAAATACCGATCAACAAAATCTCAAAGGCATTCCTTTGGCCGCCATTGAACGTATTGAAGTCTTACCAAGTTCTGCGGCAGCTTTATATGGCAGCAATGCTTTAGGCGGTGTGATTAATGTGGTGTTACGCCGTGACTATGTGGGTACACAAGCCAATCTGCGTTATGACAACAGTGTTCATTCTGATAGTGCGATGACCACCTTAAACCTCACCACTGGCTTTGCACTCGAAGATGGGCGCACCCAAGTTTTACTGACGGCACAACAGCAAACGGCCAATCAACTCAAAGCCCGTGATCGCAGCTTTAAAACCAAACAACGCCAAATTGAACTGACCAATAACCCTGATGCTATTTACGGCATGAACAAGGCTGTAGCAGTCAATCCACCGATGGGTCATTTAACCAATATCCGAACTAAAGATGGTTCAGAATTATTTGCTGGGGCAGGTTCAAGTTATGCTTATGTGCCCAAAGGCTATCGTGGTGCTGCTGAAGGCATTGATGCGTTTAAAGACACCGTAGGACAATATGCCCTAGGGTTAGCCAGTGGTATTGGCAGCGATTCAGGGGCCGCGACCTTGGTGGGTGAGCAAGACAATGAATCCTATAGCTTAAATATCAATCGTGATGTTACCGATCAACTCAATGTCTATTTGGAAGGGGCTTATGAGCGCCAACATATTGCCAGTGCAGGCAACTATCATGGTTTTGGCACGGTAACTTTGGCTGCAGATAATCCTCAAAATCCATTTGATAAAGATATTTTAATTACCTATTCACCTGACTATTCCAATGGTTTAAGCCTACGCAACCGTGAAATGGATGCCACCATGAAACGCATTGCAACAGGCTTTGAATATAAATTGACAGAGGATTGGCGCATCATCGGTGATTATGCATGGAGCAATACCGATAAAAGTATTCGTTATCAACGCCGACCCACCAAAGGCACCAACAAATTCAACGCAGATATTGCCAGTGGTAAACTTGACTTTTTAAAAGATGTGACCAGTTTTGATCTTGATTTAAATCAAGGCTATTGGGCGGTGGCACAAAACGACACCGATCAGACCTTACAAGAGTGGAATCTGCGTGCACATGGCTCACTTGGCACATGGTATGCCGGTGACATTACTTTGGCCACAGGACTGGGCTACACCGACTGGCAAAGTAGCAGCCGTGCTGAACAACAGGCCTTAAATAATCCAAATTTGCCTTTTACCCAAAAAGCGGTAGATAGCCAATCTATCTATGCTGAACTGAATGTACCGTTGGTCTCGCCTGAGCAAGATTTAAACTGGATAAAACGCTTTGATGTACAGATGGCTGCACGTTATGAAAACTATCGTAACCTGAGTTCGATGAAATCCACTTAACCTTTTAGCATATTTTGGAAAGTTGGCTTATTGGGGTTCAAACAATAA
>NZ_CANQTS010000033.1 GCF_947626835.1 uncultured Acinetobacter sp.
ATTTTGTGTGTAGGCTTCTTCATTTGGAAATTATATCGCTGAAAAAGCCTTTACAGATAGGTTTGTGCAACAAAGCCTATAAAAATTAAAAAATCCATCACCTTGATCGACAAGATGATGGATTTGAAATCATTTTAATTTAACTCATATGCCCATTGAATCAGCAGTCTAAAAAAACCTGCAACAATGGCTAGACTGAGTACGCCACCCAGCCATAGCACAATAAACCACCCTGCTTGATTGAGCTTCATGATGATTCTCCTTAATGATAGCCATCATCGCCGACACGGACTTTATCGCGAAACACCCAATACGATAGTGCGGTATAGAACAAGATAATCGGGATCAATACCAATGCCCCAATCAAGGCAAATAGCTGACTACTTTGTGGTGCAGCAGCCTGCCAAATCGTGACAGACGGTGGAATGATATTTGGCCATAGACTGATGAGGAACCCTGTATAAGCCAACAGCACCAAGGCTAAGGTATAAATAAATGGTGCAAACTCCTGACGTCGTTTACAGGCACGTAATGCCAATACCGTAAACACCAATACTAAAATCGGCACAGGGCTAAAATAATACAGTTGAGGCAAGCTAAACCAACGACTAGCAATGTCTGCATGTACCATTGGGGTATAAATACTGACCGCACCAAAGATCACTAATAAGGCAATAATCAGTTTTGGCATGAGGCTAAACATATGCTCTTGTACCCGTGCATCGGTTTTAAAAATCAACCAACCACAGCCCAAAGTAGCATACAGCACCACCACCGCAATGCCGGTAAACATTGAAAATGGGGTCAACCAATCTAATCCACCACCACTATAAATACCATTAGTGGTTTCAATGCCTTGAATATATGCCCCTAAAATCATGCCTTGGAAAAATGAAGCGAGGATGGAACCCCAAATAAAGGCCTGATCCCATAAGTGTTTAGTTCGATTGGCTTTAAAGCGAAACTCAAATGCCACTCCACGGAAAATCAGCGAAATGACCATTAAGATAATCGGCATATATAGCGCAGAGAGCACAGTCGAATACACCAATGGAAAAGCGGCAAATAAGCCTGCGCCACCTAAGACCATCCACGTTTCATTCCCATCCCAAACCGGTGCGACGGTATTCATCATCACATCACGCTCTTGGCGGTCTTTCGCCAAAGGAAATAAGATGCCAATCCCTAAGTCGAAACCATCGAGCACCACATAAATTAGCACCCCAACGGCAATGATCACCACCCAAATTAAGGATAAATCAATCATGGTTTTTCTCCTGTGGTGCTGCATCTAAGTCTTCATCAATTGTACTCATTGGACGATTCGACGCACGAATCACTTCCCCATCACTATGTGCTTGAGAATGAATAAACTGTGGTCCTTTGCCCATCATTTTCAGCATGTAATAAATCCCAATGCCAAACACAATGCAATACACAATCACAAAGATAATTAAGGTTAAACCGACTTGTTCTGCCGATACCGGTGACAAGGCATCTTTAGTACGCATCACACCATAGATAATCCACGGCTGACGACCGACTTCTGTGGTAAACCATCCCGCAAGTAAGGCAATAAAGCCTGAAGGTCCCATACATAAGGCAAATTTGTGGAGCCATTTCGACTCATAAAATTTCCCAGTTTTACGTAACCATGCACCCATTAGCGCAAGCAGAATCATCAAGACCCCCATACCCACCATGATGCGGAAGCTCCAAAACACCACGAGCGAGTTTGGTCGATCTTCCGGAGCAAATTCTTTTAAGCCTTTCACCTCACCATCTAGCGTGTGCGTCATGATCAGACTACCAAGATTCGGAATCCCAATTGCATACTTGGTTTCTTCAGCTTCCATATCCGGAATACCAAATAAATATAACGGCATGCCATGATCTTTATTGGTTTCCCAATGCCCTTCAATCGCAGCCAATTTGGCAGGTTGATGTTCTAAGGTATTTAGACCATGTAAATCACCGACAAACATTTGCAGTGGCGCAAGCGCTAAGATCATCCACATGGCCATGGAAAATGATTTTTTTACCAAGGCATCACGACGACCTTTGAGTAAATGCCAAGCTGCAGTGGCAGCAACCAATAGACCTGAAACCAAGAAAGCTGCCAATGCCATATGCGCTAAACGGTATGGAAAGGACGGGTTAAAGACAATTGCAAACCAATCTTGCGGCACGATAATGCCATTTTCAAAGGTGAAGCCTTGTGGGGTTTGCATCCAACTGTTGGACGATAAAATCCAAAACATGGAAATACAGGTGCCGATCGCCACCATAAGGGTAGCAAAGAAATGGGTTTTGGGTCCGACCCGCCCCCAACCAAACAACATGATGCCCAAAAAGCCAGCTTCTAAGAAGAATGCACTGAGCACTTCATAACTAAGTAAAGGCCCTGTAACACTCCCGGCAATACGGGAAAATTCACTCCAGTTGGTGCCAAATTGGTAACTCATTACTACGCCAGAGACCACGCCCATCCCGAACGATAATGCAAAAATCTTGATCCAAAATTGGAATAAATCGCGGTACAGAGGGTCATTGGTTCTTAGCCATCGCCACTCTAGAACAGCAAGAAAGCTTGCAAGTCCAATTGAAATGGCAGGAAAAATAATATGAAACGAAACTGTAAAAGCGAATTGAATCCGCGCCAATTCGAGCGCTGTTAAACCTAAATCCATGTCGTCACCTTATTGTGAAATTGTGTGGTGATTGCGGTTCAAACTTAAGTCTAGAACCGAAGACTTGTTTACACTATTGCAAGCCTGTTGAGCTCTGTCAGTAGACTGTATCTCTACGCTTTTTCGACAGACGAACGTATTCTGTCTGCGGTCAACAGACAACAAAAAAATTAAATTCATGTGATTACACTCTATAACGTTAATCTATGAAGTTCGATTAAAAACTTCCATACAAAACCAGTTCTAAAGTGTTAAAGGTGGGGCTCGCCCTTGGGGCAGTAGATAAAGCCTTTGCAGCGAAAAATAGACATGCCGAAAAGCGTCTTGATAAGACGTCAATCGAACCTGAATTCTATCGATAATTTCGTGCAGATTAAAATCAAAAGGAAGGACCACATCACCATAGACTTTACAGTACTGGCATTGGTGGTTTTGCCCATTATGATCATCGTGCTCATGATGATGATCGTGAGTCAGATGATGCACCAGTTCATGATAGGTTTGGTGAATGTGTTGGTGTTTTTCTGGGGACAATAAATTATGTGTAATAGACAGACACACCGGAGCAATTTGAAATTCTTCGGGTAATAGTGGTTGTAAATATACTGCGATTTGCAAAAGTAAGGTCGCAATTGCAAGACACAGTCCACTCTGTCTGAGCAACATATTCTCTCAACGTATACCAACACAAGCAATATGCTTAGAAAAGCAATGCTGGCTTGAAATCCGAGGACTCAAGTCAGCTTTATAGAACTAATATAGCTAAAAAAATACGATCTTAAAAGTGAATATTCACTTTAAAGATATAAATATGAATATTTAAGATAAAGATGTAATCTGCGCATAAATAATTGTAGTTACAATTATTTATGCTTTAAAGAAATTCAATGGCAACTTCAGATAAGAAACGCCATTTGCTTCAGGCTCAGGAAAATGCCCTGCAAGCATATTGATTTGAATCGAAGGCAAAATCAGTTTAGGCATACTCAAGGTAGCATCGCGCTGATTACGCATCTGAACAAATTCAGCCTTAGTGGTGCCTTCATGAATATGAATATTGTGCTGTTTTTGGGTTTGGATATCGGTTTGGCAGTGATATTCATCACGCGTCTTTGGCAAATAATCATGACACAAAAATACGCGAGTCGTTTCTGGCAATTGATACAGGGTTTGCACCGAATCAAACAAGGTGTCTGCACTACCCCGTGGGAAATCACAACGTGCGGTACCATAGTCCGGCATAAACAAAGTATCACCGACAAACACGGCGTCACCCACGACATAACTTAAACATGCCGGCGTATGCCCCGGTGTTGGGATGTTATATGCCTCGAGCTCACCAATATGAAAATATTCATGATCATCAAATATATAATCAAATTGTTGCTGAGCATTAAACTGCTTGATGTCTAGGTTATAAATGGCACTAAAGGTCTCTTGTACCAACGCAATATGATGACTCATGGCAATTTTGCCACCCAATACCGACTTTAAATACTGCGCGGCAGTCAAATGATCGGCATGTACATGGGTTTCTAAAATCCATTCCACTTGCAAATCTTGTGTTTTAACATACGCAATGATTTGATCAGCATGGATCGTTGAGGTGGTTACAGAAGACGCATCATAGTCCAAGACACTGTCAATGATGGCACAGTGCTTGGTCGCTGGATCACTCACCACATAACTAAAGGTATTAGTCGCTTGGTCAAAAAAATCCTGAACAATCGGGCGTTGCATGGTTAAGCTCCTGACCATTTACGGTGAATCAATACACCTGCAAGCATGGCAACAATAAAATACAGCACTTGATAATACCCTAAACCAATTAAAGTGAAACTTGGTGCTGGGCAAACACCAGCAATACCCCAGCCTGCACCAAACATTAACGCACCTGTAATCAGTTTTACATCAATTTTATTGTTACGTGGTAAATCAATCGGTTCATTAAATACTGTGGTTGGCGTACTACTACGCACCGCTTTTTGGAATGGTATAAATGCCACTGTAATTGCGCCTATCATGACAAAAGCAAGACTCGCGTCCCAGTTGCCGAATAGATCTAAAAAGTCAATGACTTTTTGCGGATTAGACATCCCTGAGAACATCAAGCCCACTGAAAAGAGCGAACCAAATACAAAAGCCAAAACGTTTTTCATTTTAGAATGCTCCAATCAAGTGACGAACGATATATACAGTCACAAAGCCTGCGAACATAAAAGTCATGGTGGCAATGATGGAACGTTTAGATAATCGGCTGATCCCACAAATACCGTGACCACTGGTACAACCTGAACCTAAGCGGGTACCAAAACCCACCAGTAAACCAGCAATAATCATCATTATTGGGCTAGCAGACACGATAATCTCTGGTTGTACAAAAAGACCATAAATAAATGGCGTGATGATCAAGCCTGAAAGAAACCACACTGCAGGCGTTTTAAAAATCGTCTGTGGATTCAGTACCTGCGCAATCAAACCACTGATGCCTGCAATACGACCATTCACATACAGATACCCTACTACTGCAATGCCTAACAGGGTACCGCCAAGAAACGCTGTTACAAAATCATGCATAGTTAACGCGCCATAAATAATATTTAAACTTATATTATATAAGTTTGTATATTAATCAAGTCATTTTATGTTATTATCTCGACATACTTTTCTCCCTTTGCTTTTTCTCATTCAGGTTAGACGTTATGAACATCACAATCGATAACTTAAAAATTGAATTTACGCAGGTCGATACCGTTTCCAATTGCTTGAAAGTGTTATCGAATCCTGACCGATTAAAAATTTTATGTGTATTGATCCATGGCGAATTGAATGTTCAGCAAATTGAGGAATGTACCGATATTCATCAGCCGACTCTGTCACAACAATTGACCGTTTTACGGAACAATAAAATTGTCTCGACACGTCGCGAAGGCAAACAAATTTATTATCAATTAGCAGACCCTAAAGTGCTGGGCATTATGCAAACGCTGTATCAATTGTACTGCCAGGAATAAACATTTTTGTGCATGCCCTCTTGTCTGGAAGCTCAGCCAAGTTTAGTAAATCCAAAATGAGATGATCAGTAAAAACCCGGTCAGCATGGTAAATAAATTCAGCCATACGGGATGTTGGGTCTGATAATCCTCAATTAATTCTTGTTCGGTTAATGAGCGCAACCCTCGACGATATTGCAAAATTGAGGCAAAGTTCACCAATAAACCAAACACAATCACGGCAATGCCCAGCCACTGTCCATAGATAATTTTGTGCTGATATTGCTCAGAGTGCAGTAGTTGTAGCAATACATTTGATTTTTCAATCAAAAAACCAAAGGCTATCAGCGCTAAACCACTGCGATTCCATGCCAATGCCGTACGTTCCAAAGCAAACAATACCCGTGCATCTTGTAAATTTGACATTGTGCCCCCTGATGTTTAAGTGGTTGATGTTGAGCTTAGCATGATCTTAGACGGGCTATTGTGTTGGCTTGGTGAGCATCTATTTTACTTATTTTTCAAAGATTTCTTTGAGATCACTCGGCATCCCTTGTGCAGACTGGAAGTTACCCTTGCTATCACGCCAAGCAATGGATGGTGTTGAGAAGAAACCATATTTGCCCATTAAATTTTGGTTAAAATCAATTTTTTCTGCTATCTCTACAGGAATATTTTCTGCTGGTTTAAGGCGCTTTTTGCCACGATTGACATTGATATCATGAAATACCGCTGTTGGATTTTTTGACATCAGTAAAGTTGCCACCTGAGCACGGCTTTCTTCACGAATCACACCCACTTGAACATGACGCAATTGAACCTTGCCTGACTCTACCCAAGGACGTGCTTCTTGCCAAAATTTATGGCAATACGGGCAATTGGGATCTGAGAATACATAGACAATACGTGGCGCATCGGTTTTGCCATCTTGAATCCAGGTTGAATCTTCTAATGTTTTCCATACATTATCTAAAATGGCTTTTTTCATATGCGTTTCAATTTGGCTGTTGGAAAGACTATTTCCTTGGGCATCAAACAACTCGCCTTTGATGTAATACTTGCCATCATTGGAAATAAAAACGGTATTGGAATATTGGTCTTCATGCCCCACCCAACCCGTTAAACCTTCAGGTGCAGGAATTGGTTTGACAAATTGAAAGCCTTCTTTTTCGAGTTGTTTTTTAATGGCATTCGGATTGGCACTGACACCACATGCCACCGTCAACAGTGTTCCGATAAGTAAACTGGTTTTAAGTAAAGTATTCATGATGCATATCCTATGATCAATTTATGGATTCATTTTCTTTAAGTATTGTTGCAACATCGCTTGACTGAGTTCGCCTTGATGACGCGCAATCAACTGACCTTGTGCATTGAAAAATAAGGTAGTGGGTAAACCTAAACTGTTCACTGCTTGTGGCATTTCACCCTGCACATCTAGCAGAACGTGTTTAAAACTGAAGTGATGTTTTGTGAGATAAGCACGGACGGTATCGACCTCTTCCCCTTGATTGAGCATGACAAAATGCACCTCAGGATATTGATCCTGCGCACGCTGTAATACAGGCATTTCACGATGACACGGCGGACACCAACTCGCCCATAAATTCACAACCGTGGGCTGACCTTGAAATTGTTTTAGCGCAATGATTTCTGACGGATCTTGATGGGCAAGCTTCAGACTTGGAAAACTCAAACTTGGATAATGGCTATCTTGATACATGATTTTTTGTACTGTCCATCCTACCCCCATAAGCATGACAAAGATCAGTAATAAAATGGCCTTGGCTTTTTTTGTCATGGCTGAGTTTTTCCACCAAAACCACGCACTTCCTGTCAGCACACCGCCTATTAGATGAAAACCTTTGTCTTGAATTTTCAGCATATCAATGGGCGATGCGAGATAAGACTCCATATTCAATCCAATAAAGATCAAGCGTGCACCGAGTAATCCGATCCAAACACTGCTCCAAATCGAATCTTGGAAACGCTGTTGGATTTCGGTTGACCACTGTGCTTGTTGCCCGATTTTTCGTCCAACCATGGCAGTGATCAGCAAAGCCAACACCAAACATAACAATGCCCATGGCAACATCAAGGGTCCAAGATGCAGTGCTTCATTCGAAATCATGGCGGTGTACCTCGGTTTAATCGGCTCAAGAGTTGCGCTGCACTAAAGGTACCCGTCAAACGTAGATTACGCTGTTCTTGATGCTGTACATCTAAGAAAATCATGGTTGGAGGTCCTAAAATCTGCCAGTCTTTCAGCACAATATCTTGACTTGCTTCATATTCGGTTAAATCGAGTTTGATTCGAGCAACAGCATCTAAAGCTGTTTGTACATCGGCACGAGGTAACACCTCTTTTTCAATCGGCTGACAAGCCACACACCAATCGGCATACACATCTATGAGCACTGCTTGTCCTTTGACTTTATTGAGTGCCTGTTCAAGCTCAGCTTGGGTACGTACTTTTTGCCATGCGACTAATGTTGTGGCTTGTGTCGTATTCAGTTGTGACCATGCTTGCGTGACATACCATCCACCCGATATTGCGGTCGCTAAGCTCATAGCAATCAACAGCAGTTGCATCGGCATTTGCAAAATATGCGGACGTATCTTCCATAAAATGTAAACCGTGATACTAATGCATAAGAGTCCCATCAACATCAAATAAACCACACTCGGCAGTAAAGGACGCAGAAAATACACCGCCAACAACAGCATGACAAAACCGAAAGTGAATTTCAGACGATCCATCCACACGCCCGGTTTGGGTAAGTACTGTGCACCAAACACACAGGCAATCAACAATGGTAAGCCCACACCTAGACCTAGAATAAACAGGTAACTAGCCCCCATCCACGGTTCAGGCAATTGCGCAACAAACAGCAAAGCCCCTGCCAATGGCGCACTCATACAGGGTCCGACGATTAGCGCAGAGATCATGCCCATAATGAATGAACCCCATAAGGTTCCACCTTTTTGTCGTTGTTGCCATTGATCTAAACGCTGTAATACACCTTGTGGTAAAGACAACTGGAATACGCCAAATAAATTCAATGCAAACAGCACGAACATCACGGCAAACACCCCAATAAAGATGGGACTTTGTAACCAACGTTGGAAGTTATAGCCGAGTCCTGCCACAGCTAAACCCATCAAGGCATAAATCAATGCCATTCCGACCACAAAGACACCAGCAATCATGCCGGCACGATAGCCACGATGACGTTGCACTAAAATACTGGATAAGATCGGAATCAATGGTAAGGAACAAGGTAAGAATGCGAGCAATACCCCTAAACCTAAAAAGATGATCAGATTCACTGCAATATTGTCTGTTGAAAGTAAATAAAAGAAGTACTGGTCGTTGTTCCAATCGGCCTGCTTCGTACGCTGTTCAGCATTCGTTATAGTCACAGATTCAGAACTTGCTTGCATCATCAAGGCATCCTCTAGCTCTGGTGCACTGGCTTCGCTAAGTTCTATGAAAGCAGTCACTTCAGAAGAGGGACTTAAGCCATTTTCATCCTCTTTAACTTCTGCTGTATTGGCTGGCGTTACAGCTGTTGCAGTTTCAGTGTTTTTTGCCTGTAGTTCTACTGGTATTGTAGTATTGGGTAACGACGACGATGTAACGGCATCTAAT
Source organism: uncultured Acinetobacter sp. (assembly GCF_947626835.1). GTDB lineage: Bacteria > Pseudomonadota > Gammaproteobacteria > Pseudomonadales > Moraxellaceae > Acinetobacter. The sequence goes on from NZ_CANQTS010000033.1 coordinate 9,336, forward strand.
AATTTCTTTTGGGTTGTGCTTTGCTGACTCAGCTTGCTTGCCGGCAGTAAGACATCTGCATCGGTGTGAATGGCAGTACGCTGTACTGGATAACATAAGCCACTTTCGGCACAGCCTTGCCATTCGATTTTATAGCTTTGATTTGGTTGCATAGCGACAGTCGCTTGCACTTGCCCATAATGTACTTCAGTCATGCCGAAATTGGGGTCATCTTTTTGCTGTGGACGAGGCAGTTGCAGTGATAATGCTTTGCCATTTTCAATGACTTTAAGCTGATCATGATATAGATAATATCCATCAGCAATACGCCACGTGAAACTGGCTTGGTCTTGAGCTGTGGATACAGCCTGAAAAGAAAATGCTTGATCAGGGGGTAAAAAATCAGCGGATGCACTTTGCATACTCAAAATGCTGAACATTCCACACAGCCCTGCTAACCCTATACGCATAGATGACCTTAATACCCGACTTAAATCTATTTTGGTTGATTATGCAAAAGCATAAATTAAGGGAGCATTAACAAGATAAATCATTTATAAAATACAGGCAGGAAGTCAGGAAAACGCTATGTTTGTTGTTTTGGTTGAAGATGATCCATATATTGCCTCGAGTATTTGTGCCACTTTGGATTTTTTAAATATTTCAGTAGAACATGTGAGTCATGCGCGTGATGCAGATTATTTTATCCGTCACAGTGCAGTCGATTTATGTTTGCTGGATTTAGGCCTACCGGATCAAGATGGTTTAGACTTACTGCGATCATGGCGCAGAGATCACATTCATGTTCCTGTTTTGGTTTTAACCGCACGATTACAGACCCAGCAATGTGTTGAGGCCTTAAATGTCGGTGCCGATGACTATTTAACCAAGCCCTTTGAACTGGATGAACTAATTGCACGGGTTCATGCACTCACCCGCCGTCACCGCGGTTTTTCATCGAATGTCATTCAATTTGACCACTTAAAGCTCAATAAAGACACTCAAGAAGTCCATTATCAAGATCAAATGATTCAGCTTTCACGACGTGAATACAGTTTGCTTGAAACCTTGATGAGCCATCCAAATCAAGTGCTCAAAAATGAAGTGCTGTTAGATAAGTTATACGGCTTTCAAGATAGCATTGAAAGTAATGCCCTGAATGTCCATATTTATCACTTAAGGCAAAAATTGAATGCGGACTATATTCAGACCATTCGGGGTGTCGGTTATATGTTTAAAATTGCTGAGTCAATTCCATGCAAAAATCACACAGCTTAAAATGGCGCTTGGTCAGCAGTCTTCTGGCTGTGATGATCGGCTTATGGAGTGTGGTGTTTGTTTGGCTGTATATCGACTTACAAAAACGTCTACAGGAGACTCTAGATCAACGTCTACATGCCTCCGCACAAATGGTGGCACGGCTAATTCAACAATTACCACTGCAAAGCTTGGATGAGTCTGCCTTAGCTCAACAACTTCATTCCACAGACCAAGAACAATTGATCGCGTGCGAAGTATCATTATTTAGCTCTGACATCAGTGTAGGACAGCATGTGATTGCCAAAACACGCGGTGCACCGAAAGATTTAAGTCAGCAAGCGATTGGTTTTAGTACTTGGCAACAAGGTGAGACACAATGGCGCAGTTATGTATTGCGTCGCGGTGAGATTCAAGTGGTAGCTGCAGAGCGTATGTTTCTGCGAGAGTCTTTACTGAAACAAATTTTGCAATCGGTCTTAATTCCGCTGACCTTGTCATTATTGTTGTGCATCGGCTTAATTGTTTTGATTATTCGTCGGGAATTTAGAGCCTTGGATCAGGTTGCTAGTCATTTAAGTCAGTCAAATTTATCGCTCAATGAAGCAAGCCAATATCTCACAAGCTTAGATGCCAATACCATGCCCTCAGAGATCTACCCTTTTGTGCAAAATGCGAATCGCTTAGTCCATAAACTGCATCAAAGCCTTGAAAATGAAAAAGTCTTTAGTGCATATGCGGCACATGAATTACGCAGTCCTTTAACTGCAATTAAAACCAATGTGCAATTGGCACAACTGATGGCACAAAATGACGGCAATGCCAAATTGCAACAGCGTTTAGATCAAGCCAATCAAAGTATTCATCGTTATTCTGAATTACTTGAACAATTACTAATGCTGTCGAATACCGATCAATCTTTTGAACAAATCACAGCAAGCATTCAAATTAAACCTGTTGTTGCTCAGGTAATTCATGATTTAGCGCTCATTTATCCTGAAGCAACCTCTAAAATTCAAGTCGATTGGCACAGTCTTGGTGATTTAGCATTACCTGAATTTGTCTTATATGCCGTTGTTAAAAACCTACTTGAAAATGCCTTATTACATGCAAACGCTGATGTGATTGAGGTGAGCATGCAGGAAAATACGTTTTGCATTCAAGATAATGGTACACATTTAAATGCTGAAGATATTCTGTATTTGGGGCAACGTTTCTGGCGCAAGTCAGCACAACAAAAAGGTCATGGTTTAGGGTTGTCTTTGGTCAAGATGATGCTGCAACAATATGCTTACGCCGTCCAATTTGAACCGAATTTACCTACAGGATTAAAGATTACAGTGTTATCTCGAAGATAGTTGAATAAAGTTTCTTATCATTTTTGAGGTGGTGGCAATTTAACTCAGCGATTAACCCTTTAAATTATCAGTATTATTTAAAATTTTATTTACCCTGATTTACCCATATACAATAAAAGAGACCGTGGCATTTGCCACGGCCTCTTTTATTTAACTAAGAAGATTCCCGGCTTTTTCCGCCGCATTCCCTCCAGCAATCAAATGCTGATAAAGATGAGCATCGGCATCTGTCCCTTTGATCATTCGATATTCAATATCACTCATACTCGCGTATTCTTTTGTAGCTTTAGCTTTTGCTAAAACGGTTGGATCTTCAGTTTGAAGAGGTAAATAAGTTAACCAGTAGAAAAATTGCGATTTTTTTAATATGTAGTTTAATCACTGGTTGCCGAAAGAATGAGCTACTTTCATTAAAATGGACAGATGTCGATTTTCGATGGAAAACAGCAAAAGTTAGAGATAAAATTGAAGATGAAGGTCGCCTAATTCCTCTGACGGCATATGTTGAAAGCCTATTTTTAGAACTAAGGAAAAATTCTGATTCTAAATTCATATTTAGCAGTAAGGGTGCTGAATGTGGTCATATTGTCAATCCTTACGATAGCTTAGAGAAAATATGTAAAAAACTAAATATTGAACTTACACCCCATGGATTGAGAAGGTCATATAAAACATTAGCTATATGGTAAGCGTCCGCTGAACCCCACTTTTCTTATTTTCTCAATATCCCGATAGTGTCCATTATTTATTAAATGGACATTATGTTTATGGCCTTAGACACTTTTATAGACACTGAACAAACGACAGAAAGAACCCGCAGAATCTTCGCAACTGATTTTAAACAGCACCTGGTCGAGCTTTGCCTGCAGCCAGACACATCGGTGGCCAAGGTGGCAATGCAACATCAGGTCAATGCCAATCTGCTACATAAATGGATTCGCCAGTCCAGATCAATGGTCCCGGCACTAAAAAGCCCACCCAGTCCACAGACCGACTTTCTTCCCGTCATTCTTCACCCGACTCCAGTCAGACAAGAAGCACCTCTGCCACCTGACGCAACTAAACAAGAAACACCTCCACCACCTGTGCCGGAGAAGAAAGCTACCGCCCATATCAGGATTCCACTGCATGAGGAACAAGGCTCCGTAAGGGATCAGATGATCGAAATCGAATGGCCGGTGGAGTCTGCAACTGAATTACTGTTGCTGATCCAGGGTTTGACTCAATGATCCGCATCGAAGAAATTTGGCTTGCTACCCAACCCATGGACATGCGTGCAGGGATGGATACTGTCATGGCTCAGGTGGTGAGAGCCTTTGGCTACATCAAACCGCATTGCGCTTACCTGTTCTGTAATAAACGTGGCCATCGCATGAAAGTAATGGTGCATGATGGACTGGGCATCTGGCTGTGTGCCCGGCGTTTGGAACAGGGAAAATTTCACTGGGCTCAAGTTCACCAAGGTGAAACCGTGGCCCTCAGCCCGGAACAGTTACAGGCATTAATCCAGGGTTTGCCCTGGCAGAGAATTGGATTGCAGCAAGTGGTGACTATGCTCTAAACCAAGCTCGGCCATTCTGCCATCCTCCAAACGTTCTATTTCATTCTATTCATGACCTCAGGCATACTGCGGTCATGAATACACTGCCTGACTTAAGCCAACTGACCCATGAACAGCTGCTGGAATTCACCAGACAGTTGGCGCTGCAGCATCAACAACTCGCAGAAGATAAACAACAATTAGATGCCAAAGTTCAGCATCTTGAAGTATCCAATCAGCAATTAGATTCTAAAGTTAAATCTCTCTCTATTCTCAATCAAAAATACGAGCATGAACTTGCGCAGTTTAAACGGCATAAGTTCGCCAAGAAGAATGAACACTTAACAGCCAAACAAATCCATCTGTGGGATGAAGCGGTCGAAGAAGATATTGCCGCTGTTGATCTGGAATTAGAACGATTAAATGCAGGTAAAACTGATGCATCCGCGCAGAAAGCCACAGCAAACAAACCTAAACGTCGACCACTGCCAGATCACCTGCCAACCCTCCGTATTGAGCACGAACCTGCCTCAACGCAATGCAGCTGTGGCTGTACATTGCGTCGTATCGGCGAAGATATCAGTGAAAAACTGAATTTCAGGCCGGCACAGTTCTATAAGGAACAACATATCCGTGGTAAATGGGTCTGTGATCAGTGTGACATCCTGACTCAACAAGCGATGCCTGCCCATGTCATTGATAAAGGCATTGCCAGTGCAGAATTGCTGAGTCATGTGCTGGTGTCGAAATATGCTGATCATTTACCCTTGTACCGTCAACGCCAGATTTTTCTACGTGCGGGAATTAATTTATCCAGATCCACTCTGTCAGATTGGGTTGGTCGCTGTGGGGTTGAACTTGAACCCCTGGCAGATGCCTTAAAACATGTAGTGTTGCAACAACAGGGGATGCATGCGGATGAAACGCCAGTAACGGTGATGCAGATCGGTGAGAAAAAGCCGAAAAAGGGTTATGTCTGGGCCTATGCCACCACACAGAATAATCCAGTTCAGGCGGTGATCTATGACTTTCAGGATAGCCGTTCTGGCCAGCATGCTGAAGCCTTCCTGAAAGGCTGGCAGGGTTATCTGGTCTGTGATGATTACAGTGGTTATAAAGCACGCTTTAAATCTGGTCAGATCATTGAAGTGGGCTGCATGGCACATGCACGTCGTAAATTTCATGAACTGCATGTGACCGGGAAAAGTCAGATCGCTGAACAGGCATTAGTGCTGATTCAGAAACTGTATGCCATAGAAGCAGAACTCAGGAAAAAGACCGATGGTACAGCAGAACATCGCTGCGAATACCGACAACAGCATAGTCAACCGGTCATGCAACAACTATATGAATGGCTCAACCAACATCAGCTGACGGTGCCATCGAGTTCTCCAACCCGCCCGGGCGATCAACTACAGCCTAAAACGCTGGCAGGCACTCTGCCGCTATCTGGATGATGGTAATTTACCTATAGATATGAGCAGCATTGCTGCGCAAGGGATCGAAAATCAGATGCGTCCCTGGGCCTTGGGGCGTAAGAACTGGCTGTTTGCTGGCTCGCTGCGCAGTGGTCAGCGAGCGGCGAACATCATGACGCTGATTCAGTCAGCAAAGCTGAATGGGCTTGATCCGTATGCCTATTTAAGTAATGTGCTAAAAAGGCTGCCGACACATAAAGTGACCCAAATAGAAGAATTACTTCCACACCGCTGGAAACCCAACTCAAATTAAAAAATAGCTATGGGGCTCAGCGGACGCTTACTTAGATCGTTTACGGATGAGCCATGCTTATAGTGTTACTTTTGATAATGGTAAGGAATTTGCCGAACACAAAAGAATCACTGATGCCGGCATAGATACGTATTTTGCTGATCCTTACAAGTCTATTCAACGAGCAAGGAATGAAAATACGAATGGTTTAATCCGGCAATATCTGCCAAAATCATCATCGTTTGATGACGTGTCAAACGAACAAATAGAGCAGATAGAATTTGCACTCAACCATCGTCCTAGAAAAACACTAGGTTGGTATACGCCTAGTGAAGTTATGGCTGGTTTTTATACTGTTGCACTTGCCGCTTGAATCCGCCAATATTAATGGAATGACTTTAAATTCACTTTTATAACTAAGCAAAGCCACAATTAATCAGAAATTATGATAAGATCAGCTTTCTTAAAAAATGTGTTTTTTATAAAGATGAATTGCTTAGGTAATTTTTACTGTCTTTAGCACATTTTATTATTTTTTCTTTTTTTTAATTCACATCCTATTTTGAACAGATTTTTAATCGCTCAATTTAGGATTGTATTTGCTTATCTTTATAATGCTTATATTTCAAATCCTAAATTGTGACACTCAAAATTGGAGAGGTAATTAAGAACTCAAAACTAATGGAGATAGCAATGGATCGAATTGCAATTATTGGTGCTGGCCCAAGTGGCATGGCCCAATTAAGAGCGTTTCAGTCAGCAAAGGCCAAAGGTCTACAAGTTCCTGAAATTGTATGTTTCGAAAAACAAAATGATTGGGGCGGGCTATGGAACTATACTTGGCGCACTGGTATAGATGAACATGGGGAACCTGTCCACGGCAGTATGTACCGCTATTTATGGTCAAATGGCCCCAAAGAAGCGCTAGAATTTGCCGATTATACTTTTGATGAACATTTCAAAAAACCAATCGCTTCATATCCGCCACGTGCAGTACTGTGGGATTACATCAAAGGCCGTGCAGAAAAAGCACAGGTCAAAGATTTAGTCCGTTTCAATAGTGCCGTTCAGCATATTGCCTATGATGAAACAACGCAAAAATTCACGGTAGATGTCGAAGATTATGCACAACAACAGCACTATTCAGAACAATTTGATTATGTTGTCGTTGCATCTGGACACTTCTCTACCCCACGTGTTCCTGTTTATGAAGGCTTTGATCAATTCCATGGTCGCATTTTGCACGCACACGACTTCCGTGATGCGCTGGAATTTAAAGGTAAGTCTGTGTTATTGGTTGGCAGCAGCTACTCTGCCGAAGACATTGGTTCACAATGTTATAAATACGGTGCTAAGCAAATTTACAGTTGCTATCGCAGTAAAGCCATGGGTTTTAAATGGCCTAAAAACTGGTCTGAAAAGCCACAATTACTGCGTGTAGATGAAAATACTGCTTATTTTGGTGATGGAACATCTGCCAAAATTGATGCCATTATTTTATGCACAGGCTATTTGCACCACTTCCCATTTATTGAAGATAACCTACGCCTCAGAACACATAACTGCCTTTATCCGCAGGGTTTATATCAGGGTGTGGTGTGGGAAAAGAATCCTCGCTTGTTCTACTTGGGCATGCAAGATCAATGGTACACCTTCAATATGTTCGATGTGCAAGCATGGTTTGTCCGTGATGTGATTTTGGGCAAAATTACTTTACCAAGCACGGCAGAAATGCAGAGCCATACGCAGACCTTACATGAAAAAGAGCAGCGCCTATTGAACGATGAACAATCTGCCCGCTTCCAAGGCGATTACATCAAACGCCTGATTGCGCAGACGGACTATCCATCATTCAATATTGATGCAGTGCATGATATTTTCATGCAATGGAAAAAGCATAAAAAAGAAAACATTATGGGCTTTAGAGATAAAGTCTATCGCTCAGTAATGACTGGAAAAATGGCTAAGCCACATCACACGCCATGGTTATATGCGCTAGATGATTCTTTAGAAAGCTATTTGGAAGATGAAGCGCAGCGTGGAGCGATGTAAGGCTTAATCACAAAAAGCCACACAATACGCAGCAAAATAGCCAACAAGCCCCATAAGTTATGGTCATGGGGTTTGTTGTTTGGACTGCCACCACTCTCCGAGACAAATAAGGCCGTACAGCCTTTACGACGTAACAACCCTGATGAACATGAACCTCTCGAAGCAAAGAAAGAAATCCTTTGCCTTAAAGCACCGAACGTTTCAATTGCTTCGGTCGCTTTGCAACATGGATTGAATACAAATCTTGTATCCAAATGGATTCGCTTAATTGATGGTAAGCCAGGGAATGATCGCTCACCACTACCGAATAAACCTGCATTTATTGCCTTATCTTGCTCTGCACCATTAGATCCTACTCCTACTGACATGTTAACGGTTCAAATTACTTTACCCCACTCAAAAGCAGAAATTGGCTTGAAATGGCAAGTATCAGAAATATCTGCTTTAGCAGAATTACTCAAGGCACTTGCAACATGATCCATATCGATGAAATCTGGCTCTCTACCCAGCCGATGGACATGCGTGCGGGTATGGATACTGCCATGGCTCAGGTGCTGAGAGCCTTTGGCTACATCAAACCGCATTGCGCCTACCTGTTCTGTAATAAGCGTGGCCATCGCATGAAAGTGCTGGTGCATGATGGATTGGGTATCTGGCTGTGTGCCCGGCGGCTGGAACAGGGGAAATTCCACTGGGCTAAAGTTCACCAGGGTGAAAGTATGGCGATCAGCCCGGAGCAGTTACAGGCACTGATCCAGGGTTTACCCTGGCAAAGAATCGGACTGCAGCAAGTGGTAACAATGCTCTAAACCAGGCTCATCCATTCTGCTATTCTCCAAACGTTCTATTTCCTCTGCATCATGACCTCAGGCATACTGCGGTCATGAATACGCTGCCTGATTTAAGCCAACTGACCCATGAACAACTGCTGGAATTTACCAGACAGTTGGCGATGCAGCATCAGTCTCTGGCACAATCTAAACAACAACTGGAACAATCAAATCAGCAATTAGATGCCAGAGTTCAACATCTTGAAGTCACCAATCAGCAATTAGATTCTAAAGTTCAACATCTTTCTATTCTCAATCAAAAATACGAGCATGAACTGGCGCTGTTTAAACAGCACAAATTCGGCAATAAAAATGAACATCTCACCGCAAAACAAATCCATCTCTGGGATGAAGCGGTTGAAGAAGATATTGCAGCGGTTGATCTGGAACTGGAACGACTGAATGTAGATAAAACCAATGCAGCTGCACAGAAAGCCCCAGTCAACAAACCTAAACGTCGGCTGTTGCCAGATCATCTACACACCCTCCGTATTGAGCATGAACCTGAATCAACACAATGCAGTTGTGGCTGTACCTTGCGTCGTATCGGTGAAGATGTCAGTGAAAAACTGAATTTCAGACCGGCACAGTTCTATAAGGAACAGCATGTGCGTGGTAAATGGGTCTGTGATCAGTGTGACACTCTGACTCAGCAAGCGATGCCAGCCTATGTGATTGATAAAGGCATTGCTTCACCTGAATTGCTTAGCCATGTGCTGGTGTCAAAGTATGCCGATCATTTGCCTTTGTACCGTCAACGTCAAATCTTTCTACGCGCAGGTGTTGATCTGTCTAGATCAACGTTATCTGACTGGATTGGCCGCTGTGGGGTGGAACTGGAACCTCTGGCCAATGCCTTAAAACAGGTGGTACTGCAACAGCAGGTGATCCATGCAGATGAAACACCGGTGACGGTCATGCAGATGGGTGAAAATGAGAAAAAGCCCAAAAAAGGTTATGTCTGGGCCTATGCCAGCACACAGTACAATCCAGTTCAGGCAGTGATCTATGACTTTCAAGATAGCCGTTCTGGCCAGCATGCTGAAGACTTCCTGAAAGGCTGGCAGGGTCATTTGGTCTGTGATGATTACAGTGGTTATAAAGCACGCTTTAGATCAGGTCAGGTCATTGAGGTGGGCTGCATGGCACATGCACGTCGTAAATTCCATGAACTACATGTGACCAAGAAAAGTCAGGTCGCTGAACAGGCATTAGTGCTGATTCAGAAACTGTATGCTATAGAAGCAGAACTCAGGAAAAAGATTGATGGTACGGCAGAACAACGCCGGGAATACCGACAACAGTATAGTCAACCAGTGATGCAACAACTGTATGAATGGCTTAACCAACATTATCTGACGGTGCCGTCGAGTTCTCCAATCGCCAAGGCTATTCATTATACGCTGAAGCGTTGGCCAGCCTTAAGCCGCTATCTGGATGATGGCAATCTACCTATTTGCAATAACTGGGTCGAGAACCAAATGCGACCTTGGGCGTTAGGACGCAAGAACTGGCTGTTTGCGGGCTCGCTGCGTAGTGGTCAACGAGCTGCCAATATCATGACTTTAATCCAGTCAGCAAAGCTGAATGGACTGGATCCGTATGCTTATTTAAGTGATGTGCTGAAAAGGTTACCGACACATAAAGTGACTCAAATAGAAGAATTACTGCCACACTGCTGGAAACCTGAACCGAATTAAAAAATAGCGATGGGGTTTAGCGGACGCTTACGCTATATGGGCAAAAATCAATGAAGGATCTTTAGCACAGATTTCAGGACACAAGCCTAGTGCTTTAGTTGAAATACACTACATTGTACGACCGATGGATATGCTACGAGAAACGCTACAAGAATATGAGGATTGGATTTTGCAGCAAGTGCAAAATAGCATTAATTGAAATACCCTCCCGGCCCTCTAAGGCCGGTTTTTATTTTAGATATTCAGATAATCAATCTACTTCTTAAACATTGGACCAAAACTTATCCCATTTTCCTCTTTTGGTCGTTGCCAAGCATCAAACAAATTCACCAAGCTGTTTACCATATTATTATTGGTACTCATTGAACCTATCGGAAAACTGGTCAGGTATTCAGCTTCTGAATCTAAAACATGCAAAATTACTACTGCAAATTCGTTTTCTACAACAAGTATTTCAAAGTTTCCAGCTAGAAAACCCTCTTTAATTCCATAGAAATATTTCTGATGGTCTTTTGCAATGATTTTGCGGTAATTAATAATGGATGCTTTATCTTGCTCATTATTCATAGGCAAAAAACACTTTAGCTTTAATTCAATATTTTGTTTGTTCTTGAGCTGTCCCAAAGCACCAACAAAAGTGTTAAATCTAAGTGATTTTCCCCAAAAGGCATCATCCGGTGCCAACCAATAAATATTCTGAATTAGACGACCGGTTGCAATAATCTCTTTAATTTTATTGAGAATAAGTTTTGCGTTACCTTGGCTATAACATGGTCCTATAAACTGATGATTACTTTCATCTCCTGAGCTTTCAATAATATTTAAACTATTGAATAGTGCTACAGATGCCAAGAAACGCCCATCTTTAAAATATTGTTGTAAGTTAAATTCTTCAAATCCATCTAGATTATCTATGATGTCTTTAATATTGTTCCCTTTCTTACTTTGACCTAAAACCTGATAAATTTTTTCTCTAAGTTCTTCACTTATAATAGAGTCAAAAACTTTAATTGCTTGTGGTTCTGCATTAGCATCAACATTAAGGTCAAGGGATTTACGTACTGTGCAGTCTTTGACTTTCTTAACCGTGCCCATCTTATAGATGCTTGGTCTACCATCCATTTTTTTTAGTGTTATGGCCTCATCTTCTACAAGTTGGTAAAATTGCTTCTGGAATCTATCACGCACAATATTTTCACTGTTTGCAGCATTAGAGTTTGAAGCAATTAATTTCAAACCATACATATTATTGTCAGGCTTTTCCGGAATGAAATTGAAATTAGTTAACTCATACATCAAATTTTGAGTGTGCTCCAGAATTGATGCCACTTTAGGTATTGAGTCTACAGTTGTAAAATATTTCATTGATTTATTTGTTAGATGGAATAAATCATCCTTTTTTAGTTCAATTTCATTATTTGTAATAAGTTGATCCAATACTATTCTGGATTCTCTTTGATTCAACCCTAAAAAATTTGCAACACTATCTGCTGACATTGGGCTAATACGAAGTAATCTCATAATCATTGAGTCAATGAAATTTGGCATTTGACTTGATGTGTAATTAAACTTAACTTCAAAGCGTTGCGCAGGGATTAGGATATCCACATCATGATATGGAATGCTGTAATTAGTCATGAGTGAATCCTCTACGTGAATTATTTCCAGTGTTAGCGTGTCGTTTTGCTTCTAATTTAGGATCAGCTATATATTGATAGTGATCTTTATCACCTAATCGCTCATTGATATAGCTAAAAACTTCACCCAATGGAGTTTCTTGATGCTTTGGCATGTTCCACAATCTTGATGCACCAAATATAACTAATCTATCCATAGCTCTTGATAAGGCAACGTTGATTCGATTTGGCATTTTCATGAAACCGATTTTGTTATCTTCACTGTTACGAGTAATGGACAATATGATTATTCTATTCTCTTTACCCTGATAGCTATCTACCGTATCAATTTTCACTAGGTTCCTAAAATCCTCATTCCAAGACTTAGAGTTGAACTGCTTCCTCAAATGACGTTTTTGTTCCCCATACATACAGATAATCCCGATAGGTGGCTCATTCAGCTTAGATCTCTCTTTTAGCTCTTTCAATAATTGTTTATCTGCATGTATACGCTCTAACAAATCAATAATTTTACGAGCTTCGTGTTTATTGAAGAATGTAGTACCCACTGCATCACTGAATTTCTCTGAGGTATCTACCCATGTGACAGTAGAGCGTAATTCTTTAACGGTAGATTGCTGATAGATATGTGGCACCATGCGTACCATATCTTTGTGGTGAGAATGACCTAAAGGTTCGATAACACCAGTATTTAATTCATCATCATAGAAACAAGCAGATACCATTTCCCCAATTGCCGGTGCCATACGGTATTGAACTAAAAGTTTTCCTTGAACTGTCTTACCATAAGGAGAGTTAAACAATCTCTCAAAATCACTTTTTAAATTAGCCTCAATACGATTTTTAGAGACCCCTAATTTACGACCAAGTGCTTTTGCATGTTCCGGTGAATAGAGTGGCGGTAATTGTTTATGATCACCAACTAACAGGATTCTTTTAGCCGATTGCATTGCAATAGCTAATTCAGATGAAATTGATCTTGCTGACTCATCAATAATGACCCAATCAAATGATTGGTTAGCGATGTCTATCGAATGATGTCCTATTCCCACACATGTACCACAAACAAATTGACGGGTTTTTGAAAGATATGTTTCGTAATTTGCATTTGGACTATCTATTAACTCATCGTAATCAAACGCAATTTTTACAAGTGCTTTAGCATTACTGGCAGCTTTACCATGCACTTCAAAAGCATCATCTAACATCTGCCAAATTTGATTTTCACGATCTAAAATTTGACGGCTATTTAAACCTACCAATGATGAATACAGCTCAGGTGAATAGCCCTTGAGTCTTTCAATAAGCTTGTCGGCTAGTTTATTCCACTCAGTTTTTGAGATTAGATTTTCTTCTGGCAATTCGCTTGAAACCAACATTCTTGATAAATGTCCAAATAATTGTACTTTTAGGAACAAGGCACATGCTAAGTATTCTCGATCAACACCAATGGACTGACTTAAAGATAAAACCCGTTGTTCCATTTCACTTAAAAACAGATTTTTATGTGTTGAAATGATTGAGTCTGAGTAAACATCTTTTAAGTTATTCGATACTGCACTTTCTCTATTACTGAAACGAACAATCTCCAACGGCGTATTCAAGCGGTTAGAATGTTTTCTAATTCGCTCGGCAGCTGTATTCACAGCTTCGTGTGATTGACTAACCATCAATACATTATTGACATTCTGCTTCTCGAATAGGTAATGAACGAATGCAGCAATGAACTCCGTTTTGCCTGTACCTGGGGGACCTTGGAGAATAGAAACTGGACCATAGTTGATAAGTTTACGAAAAGCTTTTCGTTGTAAATCATTCAGACTAACAACCACCTTGCCCGCTTGATCTGTTTGATCATATCTCTCAAAATCTTGGTCTGTTACCTCAATGTCATAACAAATAGGATTGATATTTGAGTCAGGTTCAAAATAATCAACTAAATTAGGTATATCCGATTGCCGTCTGAGAATCTGTTCTAGAGCATTTTTTCTTTTTAAGAATGATGACTTATCCGCTTTCGTGCGTAGGTATAAGACCTCACCTACTTTAATTTTATCCGCATGTTTAACACCCTTTACTCGCAACTCACCTGCTAAAGAGTGTTGAATATCAATGTCCCCTACACGGAATTCCCTGTCGTCACCATTAAAATCAATAGTTTTATGGATCAGGCTGATAATTGAGTCTCTAGGGAATTTGTCTAATACATCATTGTCATCTTCATAGCGTGCGATATAAATTTTATTATCAACAAACTGTAGTGGTTGAGATAAAATGATATAAGGTAACGCCTCTGTCTCCGTTTCTAAAATTGCTTTCCATAGCTTTCTAGTGTCAATATTCAATGCAGCTAAATTTTTAACCTCATCAGTGAGGTCATTTGAATAGTGATCTAAGATTAACGGTACATCAGGATTAATATTTTGTTCTAAACCCGATAAAATTTGAGAATCAACACTTTTTTCTTGATCATTTAATTGACTTGCAAGAACATCATCAATAGCTGTTACAAATTCTTCAAGTTCAAAAAGAAAATTAGAAAGATCTGAATAATCTGAACGGCCAACTGCATGTTGTACATCTAGAGCTACATTAATCTCTAGTACAGCTTGATCTACAATGTAGTGTGGCACCACATCCGACTCACGGACACCAGTGATAAATTTAATACTTTTACTTTCAGGATCTAAAATAAATTGTATAGAGCCACCAATACCTTGCATTTTAACAACAATGTCTTTGGCATTACGCCCCTTTTCTAATGACACATATACACGTTTATTGTCGCCGTAAATTGTAAGTTCATTAAACTTATCTGGCACAGGCACTCGAATAGTTGGCGTATCACTATTACCTTGGGCAGTTTCAATGCTATCCAATAACCGGTTAAGATCCCCTAGAGGATATTCATTTTCTTCAAGCTCTAATTTAACAGCGTCACTAATCCATCTAAAGTCAGTGCTATCTTTACCAATCTCGAAATCTAGGATGTCACATACTAATTTCATGATTGCGAAGTTTTGGCACTGTTCACTCGTTGGGTTATCAATGTGATCAGGATAGTATTCACATTCGGGATCTACTGTATGGTTTATATCTATGATGTCGTTAAATACAAAACTGTTTTCTTCTAAATTGAATAGAACATTGAAACTAGAAATTCTACCAATAGGTAAACCAAGTTTCTGCAAATGAAGAATTGCTTCAATTAAATTGGCAGCCAACAATAGTCGGGTCTCATTTGTCGTATTAATTTCATTGGCTCTAAAACCATCTTGATATTCATTGACGATAAACAAGGATCTCGACTTAGTAGAAATGCCAACTCTTACAAGCTTTGGTAAATAAGGTAAATTCTGCTCGACTGTCTCATTAATACGTTCAAAGAAATGCTGATATTTGAGAATGTCACTCGATGTAAAATCCTCTATATGTACATCCGACCATTCTTTAACGAGCAAATCACCTGAGCGATATAAAATAACGTCAGGTTCCTCATCTTCATACAGCTCATAATCCTCTGGATAAGCTTTATGTATTCTATCCGTCGTAATGTATTGTTCTAATAATGTCGGATCAGCGCTAAACTCAACTGATTGTACTGGTCTATTGGTATTGAACAGGCGTAGCAATTGGGTTGCATCTTCAACTTCTAGATTGATAGCCTTTTTAACTAGATCACCTATCCAGTGTGAACTTTCAACACTAATATTGCTCAGTGACTTAGACGTTAACCGAATATTCGACCATAAATGCCATGCTAAAACAGCAAGCATATAAGCATCTTTCTTAAACATTGAAACATTCTCAAACTTTGAGCAAGACGTATCATTTAAAAAAGACAGTTCGGGTTGTAATTCACGAATATTATTATCAATACTTTTAGTATCAGCTGTTAAAAAGTGAGAAATTCCTACCTCTTTTTGAGGTGAGATCCAAATACAATGTGCATTAATATCTCCATGTGAAACGCCAATTTTGTGCATTTCAGAAAATTTGCTTAATAAAATTTGTATTAAATCTAGTTGGTCTTCTTCACTTAGATTGTGGCTAATTGTAGTTATGAAGTCATTGAATCGAAGATGACTTTGGCGATATTCAACCAACTCATTGTATTGTTGAGTGATTTGATCTTCCTCTGGCATGATCAAAGGAACAAGTGCCGTGTTATATAAATGGCTACTTTGCTTAAACTCAGCACTGATAACACGCTCATGATTCAGTAAATGAGCTCTAAGTTTAGGAGATTGAATACTCAAATTATGAAAATTTGCGAATTGCCATTGTCTTATAATCGCTTTGTCAGAACGAGATATTGTAGAGGTCGCCTCATACTCCACATAAAGCTTCTTAGGGTGAGAGATAAGCTCATCGTCCTGTTTATATTTATGCACAACAACCTTTTTAGGCGGGTTGTTTTTGCTTGTGAAAATCTTATCGATTAATTCAAAATCTTTGTATAGATGTTGAGCTTGTGGGTGTGGTTTGAACTCTTTATTAAAATTATTTTTGGTGGCAAATTTTAGAAACTTTTCTAGGCTTATTACGTGATTTAGATCTTCATCAGGCAAGCCAGAGAAATTAACTTTTCCGCACATAACAACATAAAAATGAACTCTAGGTACAAAACCTGGATTACCCTGAAATTTGTTTTTTAATACCTTTAATTTATTCATAAGAATGAATTGTTTTTGGCGTGTCAAAGAAACTGGTGACGCACCCATATCACGATCATCCATATACCAATTGCCATCAGCTGTCTTGACCGACTTTCCATTCCAGTCTTTCAGTTCAACAATAATCAGGACACTATTGGTCACTAAAATTAGATCGAATTCCCCCTCTTTTTTTGAGATTTGATCCACCAAGGTATAGCCTGCATAACCATACCAAGGACTCACTTTTCTCATTTCATCTTCTACGCTAAAAGCTTCTCTAATCTTAGTTAATGCTTTAGTTTCGTGTTGATGAATACCATTTGCTTGAGTTTTAATAATTAAAGACATAAATATCCCACAAAAAACACAGAAAAGATCAATCAAATTCAATAATTTAATTAGATTTATATAGTTCTGAATATAGATAAAGTTTGGTATATGGTTATTGGCTTAGAGCAATACATATTGCTTTAGCTCAAAAAATAGGTGGTTTTTTTTAATATCAGCCCTCAACCCTACTGGGTTTATTTTTTGTATGTGTGAAAAATATTCAAAATCAAATTAAAAGTAAAGTATTATTTTAAATATCTTTTATTTGGGTTATTTAGTTTTAACAGATTTGGGAATCCCAGTAATCCTCCCATAAATCACCGAAGTTAAAAGTAAAAGTGGTGGGAGTTGAAATCAAAGCTGGTTTCTTATATAGGTTGATGACAATAAAAATGTTTAACCCATTTTTACCCGAGTAAAATTTTAGGAACTAAAGATTACTACTGTAATCTTTAGTTCAATATTTATTGAGAAAACCAACTCAATTCAAGTTGCTTTTTATGCCAGTCTACAATCCCATAAAGAAGAGAACTTAATAGCCTTCTTCTGATTTTGAAGCAATGTACTATTATAAACCCGAATCATGGATAAGCCTAGTTTCACATCGTTGTAAATTGAGGCTTGTTCTGATGGCAGATTTGATATGCGCA
>NZ_CANQTS010000034.1 GCF_947626835.1 uncultured Acinetobacter sp.
GAATCTGAAAAACGGTTTAATTTCTGATATCTCATGAAATTTATATGGAGGTGATTTTTACTTTCGCAAGAGGTCTAATGTTTCTTAAAAATAATCACAAAATTTTATTTTATGCAAAAAAAAAGAGAGGAATTAAGCCCCTCTTTTTATTGATTTAAATCTTTAAGCAGGAATACGGAGTACTTGCCCTGGATAAATATCATCAGCATTTTTTAGTAATGGACGATTGGCCTCAAAGATTTTATTGTACTGATTGGCATCGCCATAATATTGTTTGGCAATTTTGGATAAGTTATCACCGGATTGTACAGTGTAAAATTGACTCTGTGGTGCAGGTTCAGCAACTGTCATCTGATCATCGACTTGCGCCACATGATCGACATTACCTACTGCCAAGATAATTTTTTCTTTATCCGCTTGGCTTTTCACTTGACCTTTAATGGTGGCTAAATCGGAAGCACCGTTATAAGTCACCGATAAGCCTTCTACCCCTAAGCCTAAGCTTTTGACTAAACCTAATAATTGATTGGCCACTTCTTGAGCAAAAGGCTCACTTGGCACAGCCGGTTGTGGTTGTGGCTCAGCTGGTGCAGTATTTTTTTTACCAATGCCTTTTACAAAATCAAATAAACCCATGTGTGACTCCAATTGTTATTGTTGGTTGTAATGTGCTTTATTTTTATACTCAAAATTGCACAAGCATGATGCTAGTGTTTGGTAGTAATCGGTTAAGTTATGTAAATAAAAAAGCCACTCAAATGAGTGGCTTTTTCTAAGCAAATGCTTAAATCATCAATTAACCAAGTTTCTTAGAAACATAGTCAATTGCAGATTGTACAGTTGTGATTTCGTTAGAATCTTCATCAGGAATTGTGATGTCAAAATCATTTTCGAAAGACATTACAAGTTCAACTAAGTCTAAAGAATCAGCACCTAAATCATCCATAAAAGATGCTTCGTTTTTGATGTCTTCAACTTTGATACCAAGTTGTTCTGCAACTGCTTGTTTTACGCGTAGTTCGATATCGCTCACAGGAATTCTCCTCAATGCTTTGTAGCGTTTTTAATTTGCGGTTAAGTGTAATTGAATCTTGTCAAATTTGAAAGTTTATCCATGAATCAATTAATTCATGTACAAACCACCGTTGACATGGAGTACGTTACCAGTAATGTAGCTAGCCTGATCAGAAGCCAAGAAACTTACTGCATTCGCAATATCTTGTGGCTCACCTAAACGGTTAAGTGCCACTTGATCACTCATTTTCTTACGAATTTCTTCACTCAGCTGCTCAGTCATTTCAGTTGCAATAAAGCCCGGTGCCACAGAGTTCACCGTAATTTGACGGCTGCCCATTTCTTTGGCAAGACTGCGGCTAAATGCTTCCATACCCGCTTTTGCAGCTGAGTAGTTTGACTGACCCGGGTTGGCAAAATGTGCAACCACAGAGCTAATATTAATAATGCGACCGAAACGTGCTTTGGTCATGCCTTTAAGCACGCGTTTTGATAGACGATAAACAGCTTTTAAATGAATATTAAGGATGTCATCCCAGTCATCTTCAGACATACGTAACAAAAGGTTGTCTTTGGTGATACCTGCGTTGTTCACTAAAATTAATACCGAACCAAAATTTTGCTCAATATCGGTGACTAAAGCATCAATCGCTGCACCATCACGTACATCAAGTACGCGACCTGCACCGTTGTCACCAAATTGTGCAGTTAATTTTTCTGCGCCCCTTTCAGAGGTGGCTGTACCTACCACAAAAAAACCATCTTGAATGAGTTTTTCTGCAATTGCAGCGCCAATCCCACGGCTTGCACCGGTAACTAAGGCAATTTTACGCTCTTGTGTCATGCAACTTTCCCTTCTGCCACTAAAACGGCGTTTAATGCATCTTCAATTCGCGCTTGAGAATCAAGCGGAAGTGCTTTTTCAATATTTGGTAAACGTTTGGCAAGATTGGTCAACACATTGCCCGGACCACATTCTGCCAGATAATGAATCCCTGCTTGCTCAAATACCTGCATAGTTTTGGTCCATTGCACTGACTCATATAACTGCGCTGTGAGTGCCTGACGTAACTCTGCAACTGATGCCGCTGCACTGGCATTGACATTTTGTATAACTGGAATACGTGGTAGCTCAATGGCAGTTTGTGCCAAGGCAGCAGCAAACTTTTCAGCTGCAGGTTTCATCAATGAACAATGCGACGGTACAGATACCGGTAAGGCAATCGCTTTACCTGAATTTTCTTTAACCAATGCAATGAGGGCATCTACAGCTGCTTTAGTACCAGCGACCACCACCTGACCATTAGAGTTATAGTTGGCAGCTTCAACTGAACCTAAGTCTTGTGCAGAAATTTGTGCACATAATTCAACAACTTTGGCATCTTCAAAGCCTAAAATTGCCGCCATTGCACCAACACCTTGTGGTACAGCAGCTTGCATCAATTGACCACGCAAATGCACCAATTTTGCCGCATCGGCTAAAGTTAAGCTCTCAGCCGCCACCAAAGCACTGTATTCACCCAGTGAATGACCAGCTAAAAATTTAGGTGCCACACCACCTAACTGTAACCATAAGCGCCAAAGTGCAATACTTGCCGTCAATAACACAGGTTGGGTGTATTGAGTTTCATTAATGCCTTCACCGGTTTGAGCAATGTGCCAAAGATCAAAACCCAGTGCATCTGAAGCTTCTTGGAAGGTCTCTTGGATCACAGGGAATTGGGCAGCTAAATCCGCAAGCATGCCTGCTTTTTGTGAGCCCTGACCGGGGAAAACAAATGCAGTTTGAGTCGCTTGAGCGGCTTGATCAAGTCGATTTACCGACATAGAAAAATCCTTTCATGTTGTTTTTAGCTTAGATGGACGCGAATTTAACACTTAAAAAAGGCTTTGGTAATTGCCAAATACAACAAAAATAGGCACAAAAAAAGGGAGCTTAACGCTCCCATTTTTTCCACTAAGCTCAAAGCTTAATGCATCAACAATTATTCAGCAGATGCTTTAGCGAATAATTGACGACCACGGTAGATACCATCTTTAGATACGTGGTGACGACGGTGAGTCTCGCCAGTAGCTTGGTCTACAGTTAATGCATTCTCGGTTAAAGCGTCATGTGAACGGCGCATGTCACGGCGAGAGCGACTTTTACGGTTTTGCTGAACGGCCATGATGGCTCCTTACAAATATCGAAAAAATGGATCAGAACAAATTCAGTTGTCTTAACCAAATAGTATAACACGATTTAGTTAAGTTTACCTTTCAAACTTGACAAAACATCAAACGGATTATCACGTTTTTCTTCGACAATCTCTTGAATGGCAGGTTGGTGCTGATGTTCGCAAGCATCATGCTTAGGCGACAACGGCAACAACAATAACAATTCATCTTCTATCAGTGCCAGTAAATCAGCGGTCGCAGGTGCATCGTATGAACCTTTGGTCGTTGCCTCACTTTCACCTAAAACGATGAAATCAGCATCCTCATCCAAGCGCTCTATCAGTGACTCATCATCGAATAAGGCTAAATGAAAATCTAAAACAAGAGGAATCTCAACGGCTTCCAAACAACGTTGGCACTCCATTGGGACTTTTGTTTCAACACTGCCATCTAACCAAACAATGCGATGATACGCATCCATTGATAGCTTACAGTCTATGTTAATCAATTGATCATCAATTGATCCAACAGCTTCACGGGCAATACGAACAAAACGCGACAATGGCAGATGACCTGACCATGTAAAGCCTTGTTCAGCCCATTTAAACGGCTCAATCTGTGCCGGAAAGGTATTTGCTGACATAATTAAGGCGGCAATTCTACAAATTCATAAGTACTCTGTCAAAGATTAAGATACAATTTTGCACTTATTCAGACAGATCATTTGGGTAATACAAGCCATGCAGCAGTTGCAATTGCAGCCTGAAGTCACAACTTCATTACAGTTAAACTCTCCTACTCGTTCAAGTTCGACTGATTCCGTAGACCGCGTGCAACTCGCACCTTGGATTCATCTGCAAACTGAAGCTCAACAGGTAGATTGGCTTATCTTACACTTTAATCACTGGTTTTCCCACTTAAATGTGTGTTTAGTCAAAGGGGATTTTGAACCAGAATATTTCCCTGAAACATCAGATAGTTATGCAAAAATTCAGTTTGCACATGGCTTTTTCAACAGTGCTTTACATGAAATTAGTCATTGGACGATTGCAGGAGATGCACGCCGAAAGCTACCTGATTTAGGCTATTGGTATGCCCCAGATGGCAGAACACAACAACAGCAAGCCTTGTTTGAACAAGTTGAAATTAAACCTCAAGCGATTGAATGGATGTTTGCCAAAGCTTTTGGTCGCAAATTTCGCGTGTCTTTAGACAATCTAACCGGAGAAGGCGGTGACGGCAGTAACTTTAAGGACAATGTCTATACCCAAGTGCAGCGCTATTTTACTGGTGAGGCCAAATTACCACGCGATGCCAAGCACTTTATTGACTGTATTTGTTTGTGTACCCGAGGTGGCAAAAGCTTACAAAGTACAGAATTTTTACGTTGCGACCTCGATTAAAAGCATCTGCTGCTAGCGACCGACCCGCTTTCACACGCATAATAGACACTATTCCCTGCTCGCCATCTAAAATGCGGCTGCTTGATAAACACAACAATATTGGGAGAAACCTATGCTGCATCTTCGAATTCATCCTGACAACCCACAGCCACGTTTGATTAGCCAAGCAGTTGAACGTATTCGTGCCGGCGACGTCGTGGTTTATCCCACTGACGCCGCTTATGCCATTGGCTGTCAAATTGGTAACAAAGCCGCGATGGAGCGCATTGCACAGATTCGTCAACTCGATGCCAAACATCAATATGCGATTTTATGTTGCGATTTATCCGACATTGCGACCTATGCTCGGGTAGACAATGCCATGTACCGTTTACTCAAAAACAATACCCCTGCGATCAGCACTTTTATTTTGCCTGCCACCAGCGAAGTGCCCAAACGATTAATGCATCCTAAAAAGAAAACCATTGGCTTACGCATTCCAACCAATCCGATTTGCCAGTTGCTACTCAAAGAATTAGGTGAGCCCTTACTCACTTCCACCTTAATTTTACCCGGTCAAAAAGAACCTTTAGATGACCCCTATGAGATTGAGATGCAGATCGGCAAACGTATTGATGTCTTGATTGATGGTGGCTTTGGCACACTCACCACCACCAGCGTGATTGATTTGTCCGGTGATTATCCAGTGGTGCTGCGTCAAGGTGCTGGTGATGTATCGGCTTTTGACTAGGCTTTAAGCTCATTTTTAGCCAAATTGCTGCTTTTTGCAGCAATTTTTAATTTAGACACGATTTTAAATTACTGTAAATATCACACAAATACAGATTAGCGCTTTATTTCGTCACTTTTTACAGATTTGCCTGTGGAAATAATTTCTTCATAGGCACTTTTGCTTTACACTAGGCACATTCTTGTATTTTGTTATTTCAACCTCCCAATTTGTTGAAATAATGTTTTCATGCCTTTGAAAATTCGCGTGGCTTATAACTGTAATGAATCCATCTGTCCAACCTGCTTTGGTACATCAGCCGCACATCCGCGTTTTGGATGAATGGCAAGAGACGATTCCCGAGGATTTATATATTCCTCCTGCTGCATTTGAAATCTTGCTCGAGCATTTCGAAGGACCACTCGACTTTTTAATTTATTTGATTCAAAAAAACGGTTTTAATTTACTACAGCTTGATATTGCCCCGATTGCCAATCAATATTTATCCTATATTGAGAGTATGAAAGGCTTAAATATTGAACTGACCGCTGATTATTTGGTGATGGCAGCATTACTTGCCGATTTAAAATCACGCTTATTGTTACCTAAAGCCAGCAAAATCCATTTAGAAAAAGACCCTAAACAAGATTTAGTACAACGTTTAGAAACCTATTTAAGTATTAAACAAGCAGCAGAACGCTTAGGCGCTATGTCGGTGTTAGAGCGCGACACTTTCCCCGCCCATATTGGTAAAATTGAAAGCACAGATGATACGCTGCAAGGTTTTTCAGCCAATGCCTTACGTGATGCGATGTTATGTATTTTTACGCGCCCTGAACCGATTGTTCATGAAGTAAAATCCGAAGCTGTGTTGCTAGAAGAGCGTATTGCGTTTATTGAGCAAAAACTCGCTTTGGGTCAGGTGCTTGGATTTGAAGATATCTTGCTCCCTCGCCAAGGACGTATGGGGCTGGTGGTGAGCTTTATGGCCATTCTTGAATTGACTCGTCAGCAAAAATTGCAGATTGTTCAAGATGGTGCAACGGCAAGCTTACAGATTCAAGGGTGCACGCCATGAGTGAACTTGAACAACAGCCCGAGCTTTTACTGTCGCTTGAAGCCCTGATTTTTGCAAGCGATACCCCAATGTCTGTGGCGCGTTTACAACAAGCCCTTGGCAATACATATTCTAGCGCTGATATTCGTCAATATTTGCAACAACTTGCTGTGTTACAACACGGCCGATCGATTGAACTTGTTGAAACCGCTCAAGGTTTCCGTTTTCAGGTACGTGCCAAGTATCAACCGATCATTACACAAGCATGGCCAGAACGACCAACTCGTCTGTCACCATCTTTGCTCGAAATACTTGCTGTGATTGCTTATCATCAACCAGTGACTCGAGCTGATATTGAACAAATTCGTGGAGTGTCAAATAATAGCCAAGTATTACGCACATTATTTGATTGGAACTGGATCAAAGAGTCTGGTTTTCGTGAACTCCCTGGTAAACCGGCGTTGTTGGTTACAACGCCTCAATTTTTAAATGCATTTGGTCTAAATTCCTTAGATCAATTGCCTCCCCTACAGGATGCCAAGGAAGCTTTTATGGCACTTAATGTTCCGGCATTAAGCGCATAAATAGGTTGACTGTTGTGATAATTTCTAAGGTTATGCTGTCATGAGTGAAAAATTGCAAAAGGTACTGGCACGTGTTGGTTTGGGTTCTCGCCGTTATATGGAAGAAGTCATTGCCGCAGGTCGTGTAAGTGTCAACGGTCAAGTGGCCAAAGTCGGTGAACGTATTGAGCCAACCGATGAGCTTCGTATCGATGGTCGTAAGGTGCAGTTCCAAATTGAAGATGAAATTCGTCGTCGTGTATTAATTTACTACAAACCAGAAGGCGAAATTTGTTCGCGTAACGACCCTGAAAAGCGTCCAACCGTATTTGACAACTTACCAAGCTTAGCGGGCGATCGTTGGGTAATGGTCGGTCGTCTTGATATTAACTCAACGGGTTTGTTGTTGTTCACTAACGATGGTGAATTGGCCAATCGCTTAATGCATCCGTCTAACGAAATTGAACGTGAATACGCGGTTCGTGTCATGGGGGAAGTCACGCCACAACTTAAAAACAACATGCTCAAAGGCGTGGTATTAGATGACGGCCCTGCAAAATTTGAATCGTTCTCTGAAATTGGCGGTGAAGGGATTAACCGTTGGTATCAAGTGGTAGTTAAAGAAGGTCGTAACCGTGAAGTACGTCGTATCTTTGAATCACAAGGTTTAAAAGTCAGCCGTTTATTACGTACCCGTTATGGCACGGTAATTTTACCGCGTGAATTACGTACTGGTCGTTGGATTGAACTTGATAAAAATGATATCGACAACTTAACCAAGTCAGTGGAATTAAAACCACGTCAAGGTACAGGTCTATATGGTATGGCAAAACGCCGTACCGAACGTATGCAAGACAAACCACTCAATGCACGTCGTGGCGGTTTCTTACGTCAACAACGCCGTGACAATGACCCAACTGCAACACCATCTATTCCACCGCGTGAGCGTGGCGAACGTCGTGATGATCGTCGTGACCGTGATGATGCCGCTCGTAAACCATCTGGTTTAAACCGTGGCTTTAAAAAGTTCTAAGTTTTAAGCCATAAGAAAAGCCGCATATTGCGGCTTTTTTTTATTACATTTGTGATTGAATATAGTTTGGCAAACCAATCAATTCAATTAAACGTAGTTGTTTTTCTAACCAGTAAGTATGGTCTTCTTCGGTGTCTGACATTTGCTGACGCAATAAATCACGAGTAATGTAATCGCCTTTGTCTTCACAGAGTTTTACACCCGTAGCCAATTTTTCACGTACTTCGTACTCAAGTGCTAAATCAGCTTTTAAGCACGTTAATACATCTGTACCGACATTAATGTCTTCACGTTGCATATTTGGCGTACCTTCTAAAAATAAGACACGACGAATAATGGCATCAGCATGCTGTGCTTCTTCTTGCATTTCATGATCAATACGTTCAAAGATTTTAGTTAAGCCCCAATCTTCGTACATACGTGAGTGAATTAAATATTGGTCACGGGCTGCAAGTTCGCCGCCAATCAACATATTTAAGTACTCAACAACTTCTGGATTGCCACGCATAACCTGAGCTCCATATCTATTTAAATTTAATTTTAAAAAATTATCTCGGATTTAAGCTTACTTTGCAAAGTAATTTTTTCTTAAGTTAATGATTTTTATATAATTAAAATGAGAAGTACTTACATTTACACTCTTTAAAACAGCAATTAACATATATAAAAGAACATCTTGCACTTCACATCCAAGTGACACACAAAGCAGCAAAGGACTTTTAGCGCATATTGTTTTTTGTAACCAGATTCACAATCAAGCTGGCAGATAGGCAGCTATGGAAATCAAATTAAAAAATACTCAATGCCTTGCTATAAGTTTGATCATTCAACAGAACAAAGCGTGCTGATTGGCATAAGCTAGGCGGGCTGTTACCAGCTCACACTTTGCTAGTAATCATCCGTTTAAACTTGAGTCCAACGCGCATTTTTCCATGCTCGTTGTTGCTTGGTATCTAAAAAAGTCCAAGCAACAAAACGGCTCTCTTTTTGCCCTTGTGTCATGTTAATGGTTTTGATATCTACTGCTTTGCTGTTACGCAAAGTCTTTAACAGCAGTGGCAATGTGGTTTTTTTAGACACCAGCGTACTAAACCAAAGACATTGCTCAGCAAACTGGGTACTCTCTTGTACCATCTGACAAACAAAGCGTGCTTCGCCACCGTCACACCATAACTCGTTTTTTTGCCCGCCAAAGTTTAACACCACCTTGGTTTTATCAAGCGCTTTGCCAAGTTTTTTTAATTTTTGCGTGGCTGTGGCATTGGCTTCATCTTGCGAGGCGTGAAATGGCGGGTTACATAAGGTGATATCAAAACGATCTGAGGGTTTAATCACACCTTGAAAAATATGACTCGGTGTTTTCTGTAAGCGAATTTGAATCGCTTTGCTCAAATTTGGATTAGCTTGAACAATAAATTGTGCACTTTTCACCGATGCTGCATGAATGTCTGAACCCACAAATTTCCAACCATAACTTTGACGCCCAATAATCGGATAAATACAATTGGCACCCACACCAATATCTAACACCTGAATTTTGGGCCCAGTTGGAACTTGACCGTTATTGTGAAGACTCAAGACATCAGCTAAATAATGAATGTAATCCGCTCGACCCGGAATGGGTGGACACAAATAATCTTTTGGAATATCCCAATAATCAATACCATAAAAATGTTTCAGCAAGGCTTTATTGAGCATTTTTACAGCGTTTGGATCAGAAAAATTAATTGAAAGATCGCCATATGGATTGGGGCGGACAAAAGGTGCAAGTTCCGGACAACTCTTGATTAACTGAGGAAAATCGTAACGACTGCGATGCAGATTTCGTGCATGTAATTGCGATTTTTGTTGCGGAAAAGATTTTTTTGCTTGCGCCATGTGTATGCCAATCATCAACGGGAGAACAGAATCAATCAGGCAGAATCTCTACCTAAAAATGAAGCGATATTGTACGTGAATTTAATTCACAATGACGAGCCTGTGTTTGTATTTGTCTATCGCAGACTCTACATCCAATTTCGTTATATTAAAAACGCTATAAAAAAGACACCTCAAGATTGATCATCTTGGGTGTCTTTTTCATTAAAATCATGTATTACAACTGATTAATCTTCGATTTGACCATGTGCTTTCATCAGTGCAATAAATTGCGCTTCGTCTAAAATTTGAATACCAAGTTTTTGCGCTTTGTCTAACTTGGAACCGGGTTTTTCACCTGCTACAAGACATTTGGTTTTACTTGATACACTGCCACTGACCCGTGCGCCTAAAGCCTGTAAAAATTGCGTGGCTTCATCACGTCCCATAGAAGACAGTGTGCCTGTGACCACCCAACTTTCACCATTGAAAGGTTGACGGGTCGGTGCAATCGGTGCATCCCAATGAACCCCTGCATCAATTAAGCGCTGTACCACCTCTAAATTATGTGGTGCTTGGAAAAAGTCTAAAATCCATTCAGCGGTAATATCACCCACATCTGGGGTTTTCTTTAAGGCCTCTAAATCAGCAGTTTGTAAAGCGTCCAAGCTTTGAAAGTTATTGGCCAACATACGTGCTGTGGTTTCACCCACACCACGAATCCCCAAGGCATAAATAAAGGCCGCAAGCGTGGTTTTCTTACTTTTTTCAATGGAATCCATCAGGTTTTGGACTGATTTTTCGCCCATTTTTTCAATGCTGAGTAATGTTTCACGATGCTCATGTAAATGATAAATATCGGCCACATCTTTAAGTAAATCAAGATGTAGTAAAGATTCTACCCAACGATCGCCTAAACCTTCAATATCTAAAGCCTTACGTGAGACAAAATGACGAATGGCTTCAATACGTTGCGCGGCACAATATAAGCCCCCAGAACAACGTGCCAATGCTTCACCCTCAGGCATCACCACAGGCGAGGCACACACAGGACATTGTGCAGGTAATGTAACCTCTTGTGCATCGACAAGGCGAAACTCCGGCCACACTTTCTCAACCTTTGGAATCACATCACCACTACGATAGACGCTAACTCTATCGCCCACACGTACATCTAAACGCTGAATTTCACCAATATTATGTAAGGTCACGTTAGAAACCGTCACCCCACCCACAGCCACAGGATGAAGACGGGCCACAGGCGTGAGCGCACCTGTACGCCCCACTTGCCAATCAATGTTTTCAACCGTGGTGATTGCTGATATAGCAGGGAGCTTGTAAGCCGTTGCCCAACGTGGTTCTCTACTAATAAAACCTAATCTTTCCTGTAACAATAAATTGTCCACTTTAATGACCATACCATCAATTTCTACGGTCAAATTAGGACGTTCTAAGATTAATTGCTCGTATCTATTTTGAATAGATTCAATATTATCTAAGACATCATGCTTAGTAATATGAAAACCTAGCTTCTCTAACCAATCTAAACTCTCAGACATTGATGTAATATTATTTTTGGGCACACATCGAGCAATACTATATGCATAGAAAGCTAGTCGACGACGCCTTACAACTTTAGGGTCTAATTGACGTAAGCTACCTGCTGCTGCATTACGTGGATTAGCAAATGGTTTTTCACCTTTTTTTTTCTGTTCAATATTTAGCTTTTTAAATCCTGCTATCGGTATAACCACCTCTCCTCTTACTTCTAAAATCTTAGGAATCGACTCTATAGGTATATCAAAACTCTTTGATTCATATAAGTTAATAGGAAGGTTTAAAATCCTTTTTAAATTTTGAGTGATATCTTCACCCTTTTCTCCATCACCACGGGTGACACCTCGAACAAACTTACCATCTTCATATAACAATGAAATTGCCAAACCATCTAATTTAAGCTCGATATCGTAAGTTATATCTTCTCTTTTTAAGCGATCTTTAACTTTCCTATCAAAATCTATTAGCTCATTTTTATCAAAAACATTACTTAAAGAGAGCATAGGAACACTATGAACGACTGTTTCAAACTTTGATAAAGCCTCGCCACCTACTCGATCAGTTATGGTATCTTCCTGAATCAGCTCAGGATACTGCGCTTCTAAGGCTTTAAGTTGATGGAACAATTGATCATATTCGCTATCACTAATGCTTGGTTGATCCATCACATAATATGCATGGTTATGCTGAGCTAAGATTTGGATCAATTGTCGCATTTGCGCCACGATTGTCGCCTGTTGTGTCATTGGGAGTCACCATAAAAAAGGGCGGTTATCCCGCCCTAAAACATCTTTCATTACGACCATTATAAAAACCGTCGTGCGTGCTTGCAATTGTGTTTTAGCTGTTCTGTGAACGGTAATCGATGGCTTGATGGCGCCAGTTTTCACGCAACTGTGGGGTAAATTCTTGGTTATTTTGATCGTACACAGTCCCTTCAATTTCACGTGCAATTAAGCCTGAAATGCTAACCATGGTATCAAAGGCATTTTGCACATCGTTATGTGGCAAGGCTAGGAAAAAGGCCAAGCCTTTGACTTCTTCAGTCGATAGTGCTTCTAAATCAAAGCCTGAGGCCCCTTCATCGGTCACTTGCAGTACCGAGAATAAAAGCTTGCTGCCATCTTCGTTATAACGATGAAAACATGCCATCTCACCATAACGTAAACCGTATTTAAGCAATACTTTTAAAGTTTTTTCGCCGGTTAAAATACGACGTTCTGGATAAACATTTAAAGCAACAAAGTCTTCTGCAGTCGCGAGTGCACTTTCTTCATCCACCAACTGTTGCTCGTGTAAATGTGCATCTAAAATGCTGCTTTCATCGGCAAATTCTGCAATTTCAGCTTTTTCAATACTGTTATTTAAGCTAAATTCAGCAGGCTTTTCTTTGTCTTTGGCCTCGTCTTCTACAGGTGTCGCAACAACTTTTTCTACAGCCGCCTCAGGCACTTCGGTTTTAAGCTCATCCACTACAGGGGTCGCTACAACTTCAGGCGTGCTCGCAACCGTAGGCGCAGGTGCTGCATCTTGAACTACAGGTGCGCTTGGCTCTTGCAATTGATCTCGTACATGACGAGGAATAACAGGTTGCTGACTGTCTGCGTGAATATGCAATTCAGAGTCTAACGATGGCACGGCATGATTGCCTTTTCTGAGCACCATTTTTAAACCAACACCAATAATAATAATGGCGACAACAATACCAACGATTGTGGTGATTTCCATCTATGACTCCGCGACTAAATATTTTTCTGCCTGTTCTAAGTTGACAGTGACTAATTTGGATGCACCAGGTTCTGGCATAGTGACACCTAATAAATCTGTTGCCATCGTCATTGCAAGCTTATTATGGGTAATATAAATAAATTGTACCTGTTCGGACAGCTCTTTGACTAGATGACAAAAGCGTCCTACGTTGGCATCATCAAGTGGTGCATCGACTTCATCGAGCACACAAAATGGTGCCGGATTAAGGCGAAAAATAGCAAATACCAACGCCAATGCAGTTAAGGCTTTTTCTCCACCTGAGAGCAAAGCCAAGGAACTGTTGCGTTTACCCGGCGGGCGTGCCATGAGTTTTACCCCAGACTGCCAATCTGATTCAAGACTTAAATGCGCTTCGCCACCATTAAAGACTTTTGGAAACAATTGAGCAAGCTCATGATTAACCTGATCAAAGGTCTGCATAAACAAGGTACGGGTTTCTTGATCAATACTTTTCATGGCAGATTGCAATTGCACCACTGTATTGTCTAAGTCCTGCATTTGATGTTGTAGCTCAGCATAACGTGCCATAACCTGTTGATATTCTTCTGAAGCGGCAAAATTCACAGCACCGAGTTTAGCAAAGCGTTGTTGGGCCTGTTCTAAAGCATGTTGTTTGGCTTGCAAATCAACGCTGATCTGTAATGGTGCAGCGTCCATATCATCCAACTGGCTCATATAATGTGCCGCATCACTCTTTGCCGCTTGCCATGCCAAGCGTGTTTGTTCTAACTGTTGACGCAATTGTTCATCGTGTTGTTGTAGGGCTTGACGTTGCTCAGTCAAATGCTGCTGCTCGGCTTGTAGAGTGTTGAGTTGTTGCTGCCATGCTTGCCATTGCTGCTTGAGCTCATTAACGATGGTTTGTTTTGTAGTCAACTCTGCGTTTAAAGCTGGAATTTCACTGCACAAAGGTTCAATCAAACCATTGGTTTGTTGGATTTGAGCGCTAATTTGGCTGCATTGTGTGGTTAAAAAGGATAAGTCTTTGTTGAGCAATTCAATGTGTTGCTCCAGCTCATTGACACGGCGTGTGGCACTATGTACATCTTGCTCGGCATAAAGTGCAGTTTTTTCTGCTTGCTCCACTGCCTCAAGACCAGTGTCAAGCTGAAACTGCAAGGTTTTATATTGCGGTTGCTTATGTACCAACTCAGCATGAATGGCTTGTAATTGCAGATTAAGTGCATCGTATTGCTGCTGATCTTCGTGTATTTGCGCTGTAATGCCGCTCAATTGTTGGTTTAACTGTTGTTGCTGTAACGCAAAAGCTTGTTGTGCAGTTTGCTGCTTCACTTCCGTTAAGGTCAATTGATGATACTGCTGCTGCATCTGTTCAAAATTGGCCTGTTGCTGTTTTAAATTACCTTTGGCTTCAAACAGTTGATTCAGGTTTTCAGCACGACGGAGTTTTAATGCTGCAATCTCTTGGACAAGCAGCTTGAGTTCTTCCTCAATTTCAGCACAACGTAAGCGTTGAGTTAAGCCTGTGGCTGAGTTGGTTTGATAATCAAGTGCAATCAACCAATCTTGCCCCACATGATAACCATCTAAGCTTAAAATGCTCTGCCCTAAGCTTAATTGATGTTGCAACTTCAAGGCTTGCTCAAGATTGTCGGCAAGCGCGACACTATTCAATAATGAATGTTGTGGTTCAATAATCCACGTGCTCAGTGGCGCCAAACCTGCAACATTCATAGCTGTAACATCTGAAACTTTAATTTGCCGTGCAATATTGGGGGCAAAAGGCGTTTGGGCGGAGTTAACCTGACTAGTTAACCAATGATTTAAGAATTTTTCTAACAGCGCAGCATATGGTTTAGCTGCATCGGTAAATTGTAACGTGTCCAGCAGCGTTGGCTGTTGTGTAGTATGGCTTGCAGTTTTTGGCAAAGATTGTTGGAGTTGTTGTTGCTCACGTTGTAACAACTGAATCTGATTTTGCCCACTTTGTAGTTGCTGTTGTAAATCACGCTCGGTGTTTTCTAAAGTAGCGATCACACTTTGGCAAGCGGTGATGTGTTCTGTACATTGTTTTAAGCTTGTCTCAAGTTCGGTTTTCTTTCGCGCTAGTGCCAACACATCATGTTGCTGTTCGTGGCGGCTTAAAGCATGTAACTGTGCATTGAGCATTTCAATTTGCTGTTGCTGACGTTGAATGTTTTTTTTGAGCTGCTCGACTTGGTGGTATAACTGCAATTGTTGCTGTTGCTGTATATCCACTTGAGTTTTAACAACCTGAAACTGCTGCGCAACCTGTTGCTGCTGTGCTTTTAAGTCGCGGCACTTTTGCTGTGCCTTAAGCGCTGTATCTGCATATTGATTATATTGACTTTGTGCTTGATCTTGCTGAGCGCTTAAGGTGTTGAGTTGTACATCAAGCAATTGTAAACGCTGTTGGTATTGCTGTTTTTGCGCATCTAATTGAGTCAATTGCTGTTGATTTTGACTCAGTAATTGCTGCTTATGCTGTAACTGACTTTTAAGCGCTGCAAGTTGATGCTCAGCGCTTTGCCATTGCTGTTGCAGCGGCATAGATTGCTGCATTAAGCCCTGAAAACGTGTACTGCTTGTAGTTAAATCCTGTTCTAAGGTACTCAGTTCAGCACGTATCAGCTTAAATTGTTCCGTTAAAGTCTGAAGATCAGCGTTATATTGTTGTTGTAAGCGCACACTTTGCCCATATTGACAGGACAACACTTCAATTTTTAAATTTCGGATATGCGCATCAAGCTGTTGATATTGTAAAGCTGCATCGGCTTGGCGTTTTAAAGTTTTTAACTGTGCTGCAAGTTCAAGACGTATGTCTTCTAAACGGGCCAAGTTTTGTGTGGTGTGCTCTAAGTGCGTTAAAGTTTCACGCCGACGTGCTTGATAACGTGATACCCCTGCGGCCTCTTCAATATAAACCCGCATTTCATCAGGTTTTGCATCGACCAAGCGGTTTATCATGCCTTGCTCAATAATGGCATAAGAGCGTGGCCCTAAACCTGTGCCTAAAAAAATATCGGTAATATCACGGCGGCGGCATTTGGTGCCATTTAAAAAATATTCAGATTTACCTTCACGATTAACCTGACGACGCACCGATAATTCAGTATATGCATTATACATGCCGACTAATTTGCCATAGGTGTTGTCAAAACGTAGCTCTACACTGGCAACACCCACAGGTTTACGTTTAGCCGTACCGGTAAAAATCACATCTTGCATTGTGCCGCCACGTAACTGACGCGCACTCGACTCACCCATGACCCAACGGATGGCGTCAATCACATTAGATTTACCACAACCGTTTGGCCCCACCACCGCAGTACGATTGGCTTTAAAATTTAAGGTGCTGCTGTCGGCAAAAGATTTAAAGCCGGAAAGTTTTAAACTGCTTAAACGCATAGTGTCCTGCTTAGCGCCGTGAACGTTTTGCCCACGCCAATTCAATTTGTTTCATTCGTGTCAGCGACTGCAACACAAGCTGCTGCAAGTGTCGACAAAAATCGTGCATAAATAAAGTGGCTTGTTGCGGTTTTTGGCTTAAAATTGCAGCAATCACCAATTTAAACTGCGCCTCGGATTGTAACAGTTCATGCTGGGTCATGTTTAACGTTAAAAAGTAGCAACGGCGTAAATTGGGCAAAAGATCTTGATAAAAGCGTGCTAAATAACGATAACGCGCGCTTTCAAGGCAATCTTGTAAACATAAAAAAATCGCATCATAAAAATGTTCAATATCCTGCGTCAGGCAATAGCGATTTAATTGCGCCTCAAGCGGCAGCATACAACGCTTCTGCGTTGGTGTGAGATCTTCACTGATATATGCCACTATTTGCCCCAACAACAAACTCAAGGTTTCAAATAAAGCCGACACTTGCATACTGGACATTTCTGCCACGACAGCACCACGGCGTGGGAAAATTTCAATTAAGTCGGTGTGTTGTAATAAAATCAATGCTTCACGGACTGAACCACGGCTGACGTTGAGTTCTTGTGCAATGCGCAGTTCTTGAATGCGTTCACCCTCGACCCATTCACCTTGAATAATTTTTTTGGCAATGTACTCAGCGATCTGTTGGGCTAAACTGCTGCCCTCATGTGGTGGCATAGTGATCCTATTGTTGTTCTTAGCACAAATATGCAAATAGTTTGCCGCTATCTTAACCAACAAGTCCCACAACATGCACTGTAATTTTTCTACCAATTTCAGCCAAAAATTCACTGTATTTTTATTTTTAAATGCAAGTTCACGCTATTACATAAACACTATGGTTGTAATGGCAATAATTGCGCTGTAGGCGTCATTTATGCTTAACTCCATAGGAATTTTTTACTCGATTTAAAATTAAATGGATTTAGAAACGCGTCAACTGCAACAACGTCTAGAACAGCGACAGCACTTGCCTGAAGTGCTTTTGGTCAAACCCATGACCCAATCTACCAATGATGATGTACGTGAAATTGCCAAAACTGGTGTACAGCATGTTTTGGTGTGTAGTCATCAACAAAGTGCCGGTCGTGGTCAACGCCAAAGGGCATGGGTCTCGCCTGTGGGCAATATTTATTTAAGTGCTTTGTTAAACTTAAATACGGTGATTGATGGACGTTTAAGCTTAGAAATCGCGTTAAATATTCTACATATACCCAGCCTCAAAGATTTAGATTTGCAAATTAAATGGCCGAATGATTTATATAGCTTACAAGGCAAATGGGGCGGAATTTTAATTGAACCGATTTCTCCTACTCAAGTAATTGTAGGGGTAGGCATTAATATTGAATCGGTCTCAGATCAGGTTCAAGACCAAGCCACAACCTCTCTTGTGGATTTAGGCATAAAAACGCTATCACGGATTGATTTAATTGCCGAAGTTTATGTGGCGATTCAAAATGCGGGTCAATGGTTTGATCATCAATCGAGTAATTTAGCGGCACGATTTGAACAACATGCTGCCTTTAAAAATCAACAGGTGGCATTTGAGCATATTGGCGGTATCAGCACAGGACGCTTTTTAGGCATTGCCAATGATGGCGCGGTGATCATTGACACCGAGCTAGGCAGTCAAGCATTTTACCAAGGCCGTTTACGTTTAGCCGAAGGTGCGTCATGAAAAAGTTATGGCTTGATATTGGCAACACGCGGCTTAAATATTGGATTACCCAAGACCATGAAATTGTTGAACACGGCGCAGAAATGCATTTGCAATCGCCAGCTGATCTGTTATTGGGCTTAATGCAGCATTTTAAGAAGCTTAATATTCAAAGTGTTGGCGTATCTTCTGTGCTTGATTTAGCGTCTAATCAGCATATTCGTCAATTATTACAACGTTTAAAAGTGCCGGTGATTTGTGCGCAAGTGCATGCCCAATATGCCGGTTTAAGCTGCGGTTATGATCAGCCGCATCAATTAGGCATTGATCGTTGGTTACAAGTGCTGGCTGTGGCACAAGACCCAAGCAAAAACTATTGTGTGATTAGCTGTGGCACTGCACTCACCATTGATTTAGCTGATGGTTTACAGCATTTAGGCGGCTATATCTTACCGAATCTGTATTTGCAACGTGATGCATTAATTCAAAATACCAAAGGCATTAAAATTCCCGATGCCGCTTTTGATAATTTACAACCCGGACGCAATACCATTGATGCAGTACATCATGGAATTTTATTGGGTTTGGTCAGTAGTATTGAAAAAGTACTGGCCACATCACCACGTAAGTTGGTCCTTACAGGCGGTGATGCAGTACTTTTTGCTGAGTATCTACAGGCATATCAACCGCGTGTTGAACCAGATTTACTGCTCAAAGGCTTACAATATTTTTTTAGCCAGCATCCTGATAATAAAGCTTAAGGCGTTACACATAAAAAAAGGCGCACTAGGCGCCTTTTTTTATCGCAAGATTATTTCGGATCTTTATTGCCAAACAGTGGACCCATACCACCACCGCCGCCAAACTGCTTTTGTAAACCGCTGAGTGACTTCATCATTTTTGCCATGCCTGTTGGATTGGCAAATTTCTTCATCATTTTCGCCATTTGTGCATGCTGTTTGATGAGTTTATTGACTTCCACCACTTCCATACCACAGCCTGCTGCAATACGTTTTTTACGACTCGGATTCATTAAATCAGGATTACGGCGCTCTTTAACCGTCATTGACTGAATAATGGCTTGCATTTTTTTGACTTGCTTTTCAGGGTTGGCTTGGGCAATTGCGTCTTGAATGCCTGAATTGCTCATGCCCGGCAACTTGTCTAAGAAGCCCATCATGCCGCCCATTTTATTCATTTGCTCAAACTGCATCAGCATATCTTCAAAGTTGAAGCTGCCGCCTTTTTGCAGTTTTTGCGCCATTTTTTCGGCTTTTTCTTTGTCGATCTTACGCTCTACTTCCTCGACCAAAGATAAAACGTCACCCATACCTAAGATACGTTGTGCCACACGCTCAGGATGGAATGGCTCTAAGGCATCGAGTTTTTCACCCATACCTAAGAATTTAATTGGCTTACCAGTAATGGCACGTACAGAAAGTGCCGCACCACCGCGTGCATCACCATCAGTTTTGGTTAAGATGACACCGGTAAGTGGCAAAGCATCATTAAAGGCTTTGGCTGTATTGGCCGCATCTTGACCTGTCATGGCATCAACCACAAACAAGGTTTCGGTTGGGCTAATGGCAGCGTGGAGGTCTTTAATCTCACCCATCATATCTTCATCAATATGCAGACGACCTGCAGTATCGACAATTAACACATCGGCAAACTGAATTTTAGCTTGCTCGATGGCACGATTGGCAATGGTAATTGGATTTTCGTTAGCATTAGATTCGAAGAAAATCGCGCCCACTTCACCTGCAACCGTTTGCAGCTGTTTGATTGCTGCTGGACGGTACACGTCGGCAGACACCATGGCCACTTTTTTCTTTTGGCGTTCTTGTAAGAAACGCGCCAGTTTTGCCGCTGTGGTGGTTTTACCGGCACCTTGTAAACCTGCAAGTAAAATCACTACGGGTGGTTTTGCTTGTAAGTCTAAGGTTTCATTGGCAGCACCCATCATTTTGGTCAATTCGTCATACACGATCTTGACGAAGGCTTGGCCCGGTGACAACTGTGTCATCACTTCTTGACCCAATGCTTCTTCCTTAACCTTCGCGATAAACTCACGAGTTACAGGTAACGCCACATCGGCTTCAAGAAGTGCCATACGCACTTCACGTAGCGTATCTTTAATATTGTCTTCGGTTAGCTGCCCTGAGCCAGTAACATTTCTTAAACTCTGCGTGAGTCGTTCTGTTAAGGTATCAAACATTGCAAAATCCGCTTAAAATGGTTGTTGCAGAAAAATCTTTCTTAAAATAGAAAATTTATGCATAGAATGTTATAGGATACTGTAGTTCGCGTAGAATTTACATCCATGAATATTCATCATCCTGAAAAAGGTTTGACATGATTAGCCTACCCTTGGTTTATACGATTCTGGCTTTGCTTGCTTACAGCACATCATTTTGCTATGTGGTTGCGCATTTCATGGAAAAATCGGAACCTAATCTTTGGGTGGTTGGCTTTAGTGTCTTATTAGGCTTAATGCTGCATGCTTCGGTGTTATACCATGATATGTTGACCCCTATGGGCATTCATTATGATGTGTTTAATGTGGTGTCTTTTACCTCAGGATTCATGCTGTTACTGAGTTTATTGTTTAGTACCTATCGTCCAGTGTTGGGCTTAAACTTAATTGCAATTCCAGTTGCAGCGACCGGATTAATTTTGGGCTTTGCCTTGAGTCAACCTAAACTG
The DNA here is from genome assembly GCF_947626835.1 of uncultured Acinetobacter sp. GTDB lineage: Bacteria > Pseudomonadota > Gammaproteobacteria > Pseudomonadales > Moraxellaceae > Acinetobacter. The sequence goes on from NZ_CANQTS010000034.1 coordinate 20,902, forward strand.
AGCATTACAGCCTCTTCTTTGGGTTTAGATCTGCATATTATCTTATCGTTATCTGCATATACTGTGCTGTTTATGGCAGCGATTCATGCCATGTTGCTATGGTTTCAAAATCGTGAATTAAAAAAGAAAAATAAAAAGCGACTCTGGGTCAATTTATTGCCTTCATTACAAACCATGGAATCATTGTTATTTGATTTGCTGATCACGGGTTTTGTCATTTTAACCATCGCATTAGGCTTTGGCTTTTTTACCATTGATAACTTCTTTGCCCAACATTTAGCGCATAAAACCGTGTTTAGTTTAATGTCATGGTGGGTGTATGCAGTGTTGTTGGTGGGTCATTATGCTTTTGGCTGGCGTGGACAAAAAGCCATTCGCTTTACCTTGATTGGTTTTAGTTTATTGGTCTTGGGCTTTATCGGTTCTAAATTTGTGTTAGAAATGATTTTAAGCCCTTAAACTTTTGACTGTATACATAGATACAGCACCAATATTGTGTGTTTATTGATTATATTTTGTTAAAAATTGCGCTAAAATGAATCATCAATTTTAAACTTGGAATTTAAAATGTTGAAAGCTCTGAAAAAGAAAAATAAAGCGTGGTTCACGTTTTTTATTATCACGCTTTATTCCATTATTGGTTTTTTCATTGGTCAATTGATGATTGATTACATTTTATAAAGACAGTTGATCGATGTTGTTGGCTGACTAGACAGCATGCAGCATTTTGCGTATAACACGTTTTTTATTTTAAGGTAATACGCTTTGAAACTTGTGCTTGCACCCATGGAAGGCTTAACCGATCCGATTATGCGCGATGTACTGACATCGGTAGGTAGCTTTGACTGGTGTGTCACTGAGTTTATTCGTGTTACCAATTCTGTATTGCCCGATCATATTTATCATAGCTATTGCCCTGAATTATTAAATGGGGGCAGAACTGCGGCAGGCACTCCTGTACATGTGCAATTTTTAGGCAATGATCCTGAGATGCTTGCTGCCAATGCAGTACGTGCTGCTGAATTGGGCGCACCTGCAATTGATATGAATTTTGGTTGTCCTGCCAAAACAGTGAATCGTCACCGTGGTGGTTCTGTGTTACTCGATGAACCCGAGGTGGTACATCAACTGGTCAAAGCTGTACGTGATGCTGTGCCCTCTCATATTCCAGTCTCGGCTAAAATGCGTTTAGGTTATTTAGATCGTAACTTTACCTTAGAAAATGCGCATGCCATTGAAGATGCAGGCGCAGCTTGGGTCACGGTACATGCACGTACCAAAGCCGATGGTTATACCCCACCTGCCTTTTGGGATTTGTTACAACCGATTCGCGAAGCACTCAAAATCAACGTGATTGCCAATGGCGAAATTTGGAACAACCAAGATGCCAAACAATGTTTGCTGGAATCAGGTTGTCAGGATTTAATGATTGGACGTGGTGCAGTGACCACACCAGATTTAACCCAATGTATTCGTCAAAATAGCGACAGCGCATTGTTGTCTTGGCAAGACTTAGTCGGCTTGCAAATTCGTTTTTTAAACGGTGGCTATAAAAAAGAAATGAACATGGTCGGTCGTTATAAACAATGGCTAGGCATGATGAGTAAACATTATCCAGAAGCGAAACTGCTTTGGGATGAAGTCAAACGCATTAAAGCTTTAGATGACATCACCCAAAAACTACAGCAGCATCTTTAATATTAGCCGCTCCATAGGGCGGCTTGTTTTATGATGTGACTTGACTGACCCAAGTCGGCAACTGCCATGCCCCACCCACAAAGCCTTTACATTGTAAATGGGCTGCTTGATAGGTTTTGCTAAATCTTTGTCCGGTAAATGCCCACTCTTCAACGCGATAACAGTCGCCTAAACCACGACCTTTATGCTGAGCAAATACTTGCCCTTCACTAAAACTTGTGCCTGAATACGTGACCCCTTGTTGCACTTCACTCAACTGCTGATTCATCAGCCACATGCCTAAACCTGTATTATAGGCCGCTTGCCAACACGGAACTTGCACTAACACTTGTTGCGCATTCAGTGGATACATCGTTAGTTTTGCACCATCTTCATGCTTCCAAAGCAGTGGGCAATCATCCTGTAGCGTAGATTTTTTTAAACGTGCTACGATTTTCTGCGCTTGAGCCTCATTTAAAGCAACATGCTGTGCTTGAGCAGGCACATAGTGATTGATACGGTACTTTGGCATTGCTTGCATGGCTCGGACTTGGCTCAAGGGCTGTTTGCCTTTAGCCAACAAAGCCGATGCTGTACCTACACGCCGTTGATATTCGTCACTTTTAAGCAACACTGCGCTTAACCCACGGTCTGATATAGGCCATATTTGACCACCTTGGCGTAACTCAATACGCATATTTTGACGTGTATGGGCAAGCAGTGCTTGAATTTGAACTTGCGTTAAATTGGCTTGATCGTGCTTAAAATTAAGTACCCCATAAGGTTTGGCATTGATCCATAGCGTTGCTTGAACAGGTGCATCTGGCATGCGCACTTTGCCACTGATTTTTGCAGCATGCCCTGCCGGATAAGTCAGTAATATAGATACAGGGGCATCGTCATGGGCTTGATAACCTGCTATACGACAGGTATGGGTATTATCACATGCCATTTCCCAATCTTGATGTTCAAAGCTCAAGGCATGTAAAGAACCACTACTGACCAAAAGTAAACCGATCCAATATTTTGACATCAGCATCTCCTTAGGGTGCTTCATGCACCACTTGTGCTTGTTGCAAAGCTTCAATTTCTTCAAGTTTGGCCTGTTTGTCACGACTTGAACTTAAGGTGGTCATTAAGTCATCAGCAAGGGCTTTTAATAAAACCACATCATCTTCACTTAAACTACGCACTTTTTTATCCAAAATACATAAACTGCCCATGACCAAACCTTGTTTATTACGCAGCGGCACGCCGGCATAAAAACGAATCTTTTCCTGACCTAAGCGTTTATTACGTGCAAAACGTGGATCACGGGCAATATCTTCAATGATCAGTTCTTCATTTTGATAGACCAAATGACTACACACACAGTGCTGACGCGGTACTTTGGCTTCCATCGGATGTTCATTTTGAGCATATAAAGGACTGGCTGGGGTATTGACCCAATCTTCATCGACCAATGAAATTTGCGCATACTTCACATCAAACGCTTGGCGTGCTTCATCAATATACTGCTCATAAATCGGTAAATTATCAGGCTGCAACAACTGCAACTCATGTAATGCCTCTAAACGCTCCGCTTCATTGTCATTAAGCAATTGGCGCGCAGGATTTTCACCTTGTTGCATCAGCAACACGTCAATACTGAGTAATAACTCGTTAACGCTACTGACCACTTCGACATCAAAACGATTTTTAGCTTCTAAACGCATCTCGTCTTCATCATTGGCCCATGTGGCAAAAACCAACTCTAAATCCGGTCGTTGCTGCCCAATTTGATGCTGCAACAAGCGAATTTGTGCCAAAGGTTGTTGATGAAAAATTGAAATACATAAGATTTTAATATCAGTTGGAATTTCAGCCATCATATCGACTTGTGACTGAATAAATGCCTCAGCATGACTTTGTGCTGCCACATGGCGCAAACGTAAAGCATGTGCCAACATGGCGGAAGATAAAATATCCACTTCCCAACGCGCACCGATACACAGCACTTTGATATCTGAATCATTGGCCGGCGCTGGATATTTTTGTTGAAACGCATGGTTAAAAAACTTTAAGCCTTGCTGTAATCGCAACCGATGCTCAGCACTGGCAATGGTGTTATGACTATTTGAAAATAAGCGAATGGCAGGAATAGCGACATTGTCATAAAAATCATTAACATGACGTACCACCACCTCAGGCGTGGCTTTTTTAGGCAAACCCTCAGCAATATAATCTTCAGCCACTTCCATCGCATCATCGACATCATCTGCCACCAAACGCTGATAAAAGCGCTGTTGTGGCGTGAGTACGGGTTCACTGCCAATTAAGATTTTTAAGAAACCCAATGCAGGCACATAATAAGACAACACCAATAAACATGCTGTTAAGGGTGTCGATAAAATCAAGCCTACAGGTCCCCACAGTGAGGTCCAAAAGGTCGCGGCTAAAATAATGGATAAGGTAGAAAGTCCAGTACTTTCGCCATACAGCCAAGGCTCAATAATATTGTTGCTCACTAATTCAAGCACTAAAATAAGCCCTAGCGTCCACAGCACCATATTCCAACTTGGGTCTACCGCAAAGGCTAAGGTAATCGGGAAAATCGCTGAGATCATGGGGCCTGCGTAAGGAATAAAGCGCATGACCACTGCCACCAATCCCCACATTAATGCCGCAGGAACTCCGATCATCCACAGCCCAAGTGCCATCGGAATACCGTAGGTTACATTCACCAGCAATTGCATACGTAGATAAGTACCAATACGGGTTGCGGCTTCATCTAGAGCATCGGTACCTACATTTAAGTTACCACCTAGTAAGCGCAATAAACGGTCGTGTAAATCTTTACGACTCAGTAAAATCAGCACCACAAATAAAAATACAATACCAGCGGTGGCAAGTGGCCCAAAAATACGCCCTGCCCATTGCATGGCTTCATCCATAGCCGAGGCTTCTTCAGCCACCACTTTGACTTGTTGTACATTTGGATCTGTTGTTTCGTCACTGCGATTGGCACTAGCGATAGAACTTTGAATGGTATTTAAAGTACTGACCGCTCCATCCCAAACACTGGGACCACTGGTATAGCTTTGTACTGAAGTGAGCTTTTGCTCAATGGTATCTTGATATTTGGGCAACTCTTGACTGAGTTTACTGAGCTGAAAACCAAAATAAGTCGCAGCACCACCGAGTACACTTAAAGCAAGCAACACCACCAAAGCAATGGATGGAACTTGCGGCAAGCCCCAACGCTTTAAACGCGACACCAATGGTTCAAGTAAAAACGCCAATAAGATAGACAGGGCCAAGGGAATAAAAATTTCCTGCCCCACATAAAGCGCCAAAATAATAATGGCAGCAATCACAAAACCTGCCATGGTTTTTAAACTTCGTGCCGTAGCATTGCCCTGAGTAGAGCTTAAATTTTCATTGTGCATCAGTGATCAATCTTGCTTTTTTTATCTCCTATGGATGTACATTTTTATGGCATAAATAACAAGTGAAGATTTGCAATTGCATAAAAAAACACCGCCTTTTGGCGGTGTTTTTTTACACGATTGCGCGTGGCATAGAAATATGCTGATGCACCATTTTCCATTTGCCTTGGGTTTTCTTAAAACATAAGGTAGTGCGGCACCACGGTAGATTTAAGCTATTTTCCTCAGCCCGATCGACTTTAGAATAACAATGCACAAAAGCCAAATCACTTTCAGCGTAAATTTTTACATCCTGACGATACACACAGACATCATCAGCAAAGTAAGGGCTATATTGCTCCCATAGCTCCTTATAAGCAGCCGCACCTTCAAGTTGTGAGTTGACATCAAAGACACTCACATCTTGCTGACACAAATCTGTTAAAGTTTGAATATCCATTTTCGCGACAGCATTATCCCATTGCTTCATTTTAAACAGAATTTCCTGTGCGGTATGTACATCACCAACAAACTGAACAGACATAAATGCTTCTCCAATTGCTTAATGGAAACAAGTTCGGCATAAATAAAAAATCCACACGTATTTTGTCTAAGGTTAACATTGAAGATAAGATCTTTTCTTAGAGCTAAAAATGATATTTAGGGGAGAAAAATATAAGATCAATCTTTCAAATTGATTATATTTTATACACCATTTAAAACACTTAAACAGGGTTTTTAGCATAGCAACATATAAACGATACAATTAAATAAGGCTTTGTTGCACAAAGATTTGAAATGCAAAGCGCCCCTAATTGAGCCAAATTTAAGGCGTAACTTGGGTAAGTG
>NZ_CANQTS010000035.1 GCF_947626835.1 uncultured Acinetobacter sp.
GGGCGCTTAGCTCAGTTGGTAGAGCGTCTGCCTTACAAGCAGAATGTCGGCGGTTCGATCCCGTCAGCGCCCACCATATTCTTAATAAGAATAAATGGCCTCTACTTATGTAGGGTTTTTTTGTTTCTGCCTTTGGCAAAATTATGCATTCTGTATCTCATTCTTCGCTTTTGTCTACTGCCGCACTCATTTATCAACAATTTATGTTGCACTTGGTTGAGCAGCAGCAAGTGATGGCACTTATTAATCCTGAACAACATTGGGGATGGTGTGGAGATGCCCAAAATGCAGCCTTAGTGTTATGGCACCATCCAAGTTTAATTAAACCTGTGTTAGAACATTGGCCTGGTTATCGTATATGTCCAATTTCTTTACAAGAAATCATTGAAAAAATCATTCCGGTATTACTACACGAAAAAAAGTCATTGGCTTTAAATTTAGCGAATGATGGACAACATGTCTTAATACCGCCACAGCAATTTTTGACTGATCTTAAAAATTACCTGTATGAGTTACAGCACTCTAATCCTCGAAAATATCAAGCTTTAGAGCTGCCTCAGCCACGTAGTATTCGCCTGCATCATTAAAATATACGATGTATAAAAAAACCGAAGCAGTTGCTTCGGTTTTTAAGTTTTGGTTAATTAATTAATACACATCACGACGGTAACGACCCGTTTCACGTAATTGATCTACACAGGCTTCGCCTAAGATGTCAATCAAAGCGCGATCTACATCACTGGCCATGCCTTGAATGCTACCACAGACATACAACACTGCACCTTTATCGATCCAAGCACGTAACTCACTTGCTTGCTCGCGTAGCTTATGATGCACATAGACTTTATCGGCTTGATCACGTGAGAAAGCCAAATTAATCCGTTTTAACATGCCTGTGCTTTGCCATGCTTCGATGGTTCTTTGGTAAAAGAAGTCATGTTCACGTTGACGCTCACCAAAAATCAACCAGTTATCGGTATAGTCTAAGCGAATACGTGCTTGCATTAAGCTCATTAAGCCTGCAATACCGGTTCCGTTTCCAATACAAATCATTGGACGATTGTCATCAATTAAGTGAAACGATGGATTGCTACGAATACGCAATAACACATCTTGTCCAACCTCTACATGCTCGGTGAGCCAACCTGAACCTAAACCAAGCTCTTGGTTGCTTTGCTGTTGGCGTACCACCAAACGTAGCATTTGCTGACTTGGAATGCTTGCAATTGAGTATTCACGTGTTGGTAATTCGGGCAATTGCTGAAGCAACTCTTCGGTACTAAAGAAGCCATGAATCTTTTGGCTTAAATCTTTATAACGCAATGCGGCAATCAATTCTGGCTGAGCGCTGAGTTTTTGTTGCTGTAAAAATGTATCAATACGTGCTTGGCTGTTGCCCGGCTGAATTTCTGCAATATCACCGGCTTCCCATGTAATATCATGTTGAGTTTTAAGTTCAATATTAAATGCCGGTTGTCCTAAGCTATTTGGATTTAAGCACTCGCGTTTCGCCAATGTCCAAGTATCATACACTTTATGCACTTGGATGCTGCCTAAATCTAATTGTGTGCTCTGGGCAAGGGCAGCATTCCAACGCGCAATATCATCTGGGTTTGCATTGTTCACTTCAATCGGATTAAACAAAGATTGCGCGCCATTTTGATCAAGCCACGCGGCAATACGATGACCAAAGCTACAGTAACTCTCTGGATATTCTTTTGAACCTAAAGCCAAAACTGCATAACTTAAATGATTTAAGTTCAGATGTTGGCTTAATAACTTTTTCTCAAAACTTGTGGCTAAATCAGGTGCTTCACCCGTGCCATAGGTACTGGCAATGAACAACACATGTTCAGCATTGTGTAAATCTTCTGGCTTTAAATCCTGCACAGCTTTAACTTGCGTGGCCAACTGCGCCTCTTGTAAGCTGCTTGCTGTGCGCCATGCCAGTTGTTCAGATACACCGGTTTGGGTGGCATAAGCAATTAACCATGGTTTTTGATTTGCATCTAGGGCATGTGAGTTTGCCCCTTGACGTGCAGCCTGTGTAAGTTGTTTTTGCTTACGACGTTTTAAATACAACATCCAACCGGTAATGAAGAATAGAGGCATCGCCAAAGAGGCGAGCATCGCCATAAATTGATACACCGAGCCAAAGAAGCTACCACGATGCACCGGCAACATGCTGCTCATGATTTTTTCATTGAGCTTTTTGTCTTCGTAGAGTTCGAGTTTTTCAACGCTGTTGGTTTGATAGTTAAAAGTTAAATTGTTACGTGCACGTTCATGTTGTGGCTCGGCGTCAAAGAAGCTCATGCTGACTTGACTATCAGCACGTTTTGGCAAAGTCATGGTTAGGGTTGAGAAATCACGACCCACTTGATTAAAACCTTGCCAACTTTGCGTAAGAGCAATATTTAATTCAGTTGGGCTAATTTTTTCAGCACGCTCGCCTGGACTGCCTTGACCGCCTTGACCGCCTTTAGGTGTTGCTGCTTGAGGTTGGCTACGTTCAACGCCCAAGACTTTAAACATGCCGTTGCGCCACCAGTCATACGACCAATATAAACCGGTACAGGCCAAAATGAGGTAGAAAATCACTACCCAAGTCCCGACCACAGCATGTAAATCCCAAATGAAATTACGGCCATTCAGTTTCGGTTTAACAAATAACCATTGCTTAATGCTATGGCGTTTAGGCCAACGTAAGTACAAACCACTTAAGACAAAGAAAATTAGCATTAAGGTTGAGGCACCGGTAATTTGCTTACCGACTGGACCTACTGTTAAATTACGATGTAAGTCCTGAATAAATTGAAAGAATGCGCGACCTTGAATCTCAGGCAAAGCTTGTGCGCTATACGGGTTAATCATAATGGTATGACCACGCCGCGCACCTTCTTTAACTACATTGACACTTGCCGCAGCACTTGGGTCTTGCGCCACAGTAATGCTATTAATTTTGGCATCAGGGTATTGGCTGCTATAACGCTGATAAATTTCAGCAGGGGTCAATACAGGGCGGTTTTCCACTTGAACCACATAGCTGTCTTGATTGATCCATTTTAAGATTTGTGATTCATAAGAATAAATCGCACCAGTGACTCCCATAATGGAGAGGATTAAACCGGCGCTAATTCCTAAGAACCAATGCAGTTGAAAAAATATTTTTTTTAACATGGCAACTAAAGAAGGCTTAAATAATGCGGCAAATTATAGCTCAATCTGCTGTGAATAAAATGTAGAATTAATATTTATTCTCATTATCATTTAAATAAAAAAACCTCCATTGAGGAGGTTTTATTTATTCAAATTATTTTAAATTGACTTAGGCTCACCTACGCTTTCTTTTAAGTGTTTACGCACCGTAGAAAAAGAGAAGTTCTTAGAGTCCATACGCTTTGGTAGGATATAAGCGCCTTCTTGACCTTTGACTTTAAATTTAACCAACATATATTCAGGTGTGTTATACCACTCATAAATGTCTTTCCAAGAAATGACAGCCACACCTTCTTGAACGCCCATTTGTTGGCGCATCACTAAACCATGCGGTTGCACGCCCAATTTAATGCCTTTAATTTCCTGTGTAGGAAATTCATTCATTTTGCGTTTGACATACCATTCTAGGCCAAATTTACGTACCAAAAGGTAAATCACAACAGCTACAATTGCCACCCAACAAAAAATTGTCGAATAGTTTTTGAGTAAAATAATCCCTAAAATCGACAAAGCCACCACAGCAGCCATGATCGCCCAAGCTTTAGTACCAATTTTGTTGGTACCGCGCCACATTTGTAATTGAATCTCACGCTGTTCGTCGGCACTGACTTCATACGGGACAGGCTGCAGCGTATAAGCGTATAAATTTTTCGCGGTCATAGTGAAAATAACAGATTTAGAACTGCGAAAAGTTTAGCATTAAATCTTGTGTTATCGTGAACTTAATTCAAGGAAAAATCTTGACTATAAAGAGGCCAATTCGGTGGCCTGTTGATCACGTTCATGACTTAAGCTTTGCTTTAAGCGACTCAATTGATTCAAAATGCTTAACATTAATGACAATTGTTGCAAAATAATAAAGGCATGTTGATCTTCATCAGCATGTTGTAAACGCTGACGAATGGCTTGCAACATGTTGGTTGCACTTAAATCTGGCATTTCATCGTGTAATAAAGCCCCTTGGATATCGTTTAAGGCATGATCCAGTAACCTCAAAATGGCAGGGTCTTGGATCTGTTCACGATGTGCACCTAAAGCGGCGATATAGCTTAAAAAAGTGTGATTTAAGCACAAAAATTCAAAAGCCAATGCTTTATGATCAGGATCAAAATCCGGTTCGGTGGCAAGAGTTGAAATCAGTGAAGCCACTTCTGCATCACGATTATGTGCAGCACGGCGTACAATACGATAATTTAAGCCATGATTACGCCCATTTTTATAATGTTCAATCACTTCAGCCAAATAATCACATTGTGCTTCGAGTGAACGGCGAATGGTGCGTGGCAAACGACGGAATTTCCAATCGGGGAAAATAAAGGATACCCCAAGCCATGCCAAGAAACAGCCCACTACAGTATCAAGCATGCGTGGAATCGCTGCATCAAAGCCCACACCATCTAAATTAAAGTTAATTAAAGCCAAAATGGTAATAAAAGCCGTAGCTTGTGCGTACTGTTTACTGCGTAGTTCAAAAAATAACACACCACTCAACACCAACAGCAACAACTGACCTTCAATAGAGGGAATAAAGTACAAAATGGCATAGCCGACCAAAATCCCTATTAGCGTTCCGACAATTCGTAATCGTAAACGGCGTTTGGTGGCGTTAAAGTTAGGTTGTGTGACAAATAATGCGGTCAAAAGTACCCAATAACCATATTCAATATGGGTCACTTGCACAAAAATATACGCCACCAATAAGACAATCGACAAACGTACCGCATGCCGAAATAACACCGATTCTGGGGTTAAATGCTGTTTAATCCGAATCACGATGTCATCAAAACCCTTAAGATCATCGTCTTTGAGTTGATGTTCAATATGGCGCATTTTATCTAAATGAATGGTGCGCTCGGTTTCTAAGTTACGCAATTGACCATCAATAGATTTTAAATTTTGATACAAACCAAACAGGGCATTGACCCACACTTGGTCATAGTGTTGTTCTTGACGCAATTTTTCAAGTGATTGTTTTAAATTGGCAAAGGTGTGTTTAAAGCGGCTGTTATGTTGATATTTTTGTCGGCGAATGATGCTGTCGCCCAAGTCCTTACAAGCTTTACCTTGCAAGGATAACACCCGTTGTAAACGAAACAGGACATCGCTGTGCTCGAAGACTTTGGCTAGTTTTTGATAATCAATATGGGCAGAATCGGCGCGTTCGTGAATATCTTGTGCCACAAAATAATACTGTAGGCTACGGCGGGTGTCTTTTTGACCACGGTCACCTTTTAAACGGGTGAGTAAGGCGGTTTTTAATTCATTAAATAAGCCCACCAATTTACTGTTTTCAAGCGATAAATCAATCATGCTTTGTTGATAGCTTTTGGCAGTCATGTCTACATCAAAGACATTCGATTTAGCATATAAAAAGTCGCCCAGTGCACTGTAGCTTTTGCCCAGTTGATCTTGAACTTGGCGTACTGGAAACAGTAAAAAGCTGATGGTAGACAGTACCCCATACCACAGCGCGCCAGTCACCAACAGTGCAGGTTGCATATACCAGTCGCTAAATAAATCGACCCCCAACATGGTATACACCGATACCACCAAGCAACCATAAGAGATGGTGGCATAGCGTCGCCCAAGCGAGCCGAGTAAAATAAAGCCAATACAGGAAATAATTAAACCCAAGCCAAATAATAAGGGATAAGGAAATAAAAAATGAATCGAGGCTGCGGTAATAAAAAACCCTAAATAGGTATAGAGCTGATTTAAAATACGTGCCGAGAAACGGTCATCAATATCACTTAAGCCGGCTGCAACAACACCCAACGTTAAAGGAATGGTCGCCAATTGCATGCCCAACAGATAAGGCACAAAGGCAGTGCCGGCAAAGGCAATCAGCATACGCAGGTTATACATTAAAGTAGAATGATATGTGGCTTGCTGTAACGTGAATAACCAAGCTTTCAAGGTAAATCCCTAGTCAATGTTTATCTATTTTTATGCAGGCAATGTGCCATTGCTGCCAAGCAAATCATACTATGAGGGTGTAGAATTGTCTGTACGCCGGCCATTTTAAAAATAAATACTGTCATGTTAAAACCATCCCCTAAAGCTTATCCCAACAGCTGGATTTTATTGCTGGCCTTACTCACTGCATTAGGGCCTTTAAGTATTGATATGTATTTACCGGCGTTGCCATTAATGGCAGAAGATTTTGCGGTGAGTACCCAAAGGGTTGCCAACAGTTTACCTGCTTATTTTTTAGGTCTAGCGGTGGGTCAATTGGTCTATGGCCCTTTAAGTGACCGTATTGGACGTAAAACGCCGCTGTATATTGGTTTGGCGCTGTATATTTTGGCCAGCTTACTGTGTGTATTTGCCTACAACGAATGGAGTTTAATTGCCGCACGGATTTTACAGGCTTTAGGCGGTTGTGTGGGGGTGGTGATTGCGCGTGCTGCGATTCGGGATCGTTTAGATCTACAAAGCTCGGCACAGGCATTTTCAAGCATGATGATTGTAGCCACCATTGCCCCGATTATGGCGCCTACTTTAGGGGCTTGGGTACTTTTATTTTTTGATTGGCATATGATTTTTGCCTTTTTAACCATGATGGGCATCATTGCATGGCTATGTGTGCATTTCTTTTTTCAAGAAACCTTAGTGCCTGAGCGACGTTTAACATTAAGTTTTAATCAAGTACTAAATTTATACGCGGTTATTTTTAAAGATCGGCAGTTTTGTTTTGCCATGTTTTCAGGCTGTTTAAGTGGTGGTGCATTATTTACCTATATTAGCGGCTCAGCTGCGGTATTAATGGATACATACGGCTTAAATCAGCAGCATTTTGCTTATGTTTTTGGCTGTAATGCATTGGGAATTATGGTGTTTTCTAGCCTAAATAAACGCTTCGCGCAGCGCTATGGAATTTTGCAGCGTTTGAAATTGGGCGGTGCTATTCAAGCTTTAGGTGCAAGTATATTGTTACTTGCAGGTTTAGTCGCAGCGCCTTTAGCCTTAGTGCTATTGGGTTTATTTTTAACGGTGGCAGGCATTGGCTTTACCGGTCCCAATGCCATGGCGCTGGCGATGTCAGAGCAAGGTCGCCGTGCAGGCACGGCAAGTGCGTTAATGGGTAGTATGCAATTTGGTGCAGGACTCTTAGGTGGTGTTTTACTCAATTTCTTAATTTGGTCACCTTTGATGAATATGGCAATCATGATGTTAGTCTTTATTGCCACGGCCAATTGGAGCATGCGCCATATTCAGCTTACTCAAGCTGCTTGATTTTTCAATGCCACAAAATGCACTGTTGAAGACCATGACTTAAAGAGTGAATTTTAATGCATAAAAATGATAAAAAATAAATGCGACTAAAGCATGCTGTTCGTGATTACAAAAATCGTTCAAATTGACAGCGACGTCAGGATGGACGCCACAATAAAAAAGTAATAAGGAAAAGATATGCGTGCAAAATTTCAATTATTGTTGCTCAGTGCAGCAATTGCGGCAAGTTCTATGGCACAAGCCAATGGGGTAAGTGAAGTTGAGCAATTGCGTCAAGAGGTGCAAGAATTGCGTCAATTGGTGCAGCAATATGGTGAACAACAACGTTTAACCCAACATCAAGTACAGACAGTACAAAACCAAGTGGTGATGCCTAAAACTGAAGCACAGAAAAAACCATCAGGCTTAGGCCTAACAGTGGGTGGGGCTGAAGTTAAACTGTATGGTAATGTGCGTGCCGATGCCAGCTATCAAATTCAAGGTGGACCTGATGCACGTCCTTATAACCAAATTGCCAATGTCCCTTTAGAGGGTGATCCTACCTATAAAGACCGCTTCAAAAGTACCCTTGCTGCGACTCGTTTAGGTTTAGATTTTAAAGCACCCGTCAATGATGCCAATGTCACTGGTAAAATTGAAGTGGATTTCTTAGGGAGCGGTGATGCATTGCGTATCCGCCATGCTTATCTTACATACAACGACTGGCTGATTGGGCAAACATGGTCAAACTTTGCTGTACCTGACTATATTCCTGATACAGTTGATGCCATGACATACACTGGCGGTGCGATTAAACGTACCCCACAAATTCGTCATACCACAAAGTTTAGTCCAGAGACCAATTTAGTGGTGGCACTTGAAGATCCAAAAGATTCAAGCTCCAATTTACGTTTACCCGCTTTAACTGCGCGTTTAAATCATAAAGTGATGGATAATATGCAAGTGGGCGTGCGTGGTATGGTCAATGAAAAACGTACCGATGCCGATACCACAACCGCTTGGGGTGTGGGGGTGGGAACTAAACTTGACATCACACCAAGCACCACTTTAAAAGCCGATTACTACCATGTTAAAGGCGATGGCAGCTTTATTTTATCGACCAATCCAGGCTTTGCCCAAGATGCTGATAAAAATATTGTGGCAGAAAATGAATTTGACTCAATTATTTTGGGTGTGACTCAAAAATTCAACGAACAATGGCGTGGCACACTCGGCTATGGTTATATGCAGGCCGATGACAACGAAAATTATTTGCAACGTGCTTCAGGTAACTTAAATAAAGAATTATGGCAAACATGGGCTAATGTGTTTTATAGCCCAAGCAAGCCGGTGAGCTTAGGGTTAGAATATACCATGGGTGAGCGTGAAACCTTTAGCCGTCCTGGTCAGCCAAGTCGTACTGGTGAAGATCAACGTGTTAATATGGTTGCGATTTATAATTTCTAATTCTATCTTTAAACAAGAGGTCGTGATGACCTCTTTTTTTATGAGTAAATTTAATATAGTTGTTATCAATTCATCTTTGAAATGAAACATAACTGTGCCATGTTAGGCACGCTACATTAATCCCTCATTAAATAACAAATGGTACAAAAATTGCTTTTATTGGGGATATGTTACAAAAGCAACACAATAATTAATCTTTGGAGTATTCGGTGAAAAATAAGGCGCAATCTTTTATTAAAATCAGTTTAGTATCGGCAGTAGCCAGTTTAATGTGGTCAACTGCACATGCTCAAACTGAGCAACAACAAATCGAACAATTACGCCAAGAAGTTGCCGCTTTAAAAGCACTGGTACAGCAACAACAGCAAGTACAAGTTCAACAACAGCAGCAAATCACTCAAGTGACTGAGTTATCAAGCCCAGCGCCAACAGTGAAACGTGATGGACTAACGTTTACCACCAAAGGTGGAGCTGAAGTGAAGGCTTACGGTTTTGTACGTGCCGATGCCAATTATATTGTTGAGGGTGCAGATAACGACTTTAATGCGGTGGCAAGTTCTAAAGGCGAAGCGAAAGACAAATTACGTTCGACCTTAAAAACTACACGTATTGGGGTGGATTTTTCAACGCCACTTGAAAATGGCAACAAACTTGGCGGTAAAATTGAAACTGACTTTGCCAGCTCAAGTGAAAGCCTACGTATGCGTCATGTATATTTAACCTATAACGATTGGTTAATTGGGCAAACCTTATCGACGTTCTTGTCTAATCATGCACCAGAGATGATTGATTTTAACACTAACCCAGGTGGTGGTACTTCGCGTGTACCAATGGTACGTTATAGCCATAAAATTGCGCCCAATACCCAACTCATGATTTCAGCAGAAAAAGGTGACAGTGCAGCAAGTAAGTTTGGCGATCAAGATGTTAAACTCAAATACAGTGCACCTGTTTTAGCTGCCAAAGTGATTCAAGGCTTTGATGAAGGCAAAGGCTCACTCTCAGCCCGTGCTTTGGTTGAACATTATAAAGCTGAGGTGGGGCAGGATGATGCAATTGCTTGGGGGGCTGCTGTTGGGGTCAATTATCAATTGACTGATCCACTTAAAATTTCGGCTGATTACTCGTATGTACAGGGTAATAACAAATATTTATATGCCACCAATACCGCTTTTGCTTTAGATAATGAGCAAAAAATTGAGCAAAACGAATTTCATGCAGTCCAAGTAGGTGCAACCTATAAATTTTCACCTGCATGGCGTTCAACGCTTGCCTATGGCGCAGTCTTTGCCGATGATAGCAATGCCTATGCAAACTTAAATCAAGAGGGCAATGAACAGGTACAACAAGCATGGCTGAATTTTATTTATTCACCAGCTAAACCTGTTGATCTGGGCATTGAATATGTAAATGGTAAACGCGAAACCTTTAAGGGCGAATCTTTTAAAGATAACCGTATTGGTTTAATGGGACGTTACAGTTTCTAAATTTTAGATTGATAACTAAACCGAGGTGTATCACCTCGGTTTTTTTTATGATTTGTTTAAATAATATGCAGATATTACATAAACGAGGCCACTAAGCATAGGAGTTGGCTGATTAAAATTGCATAATAACCGCGTTTTTCGCTCATTAGATGAATCAGGTGATTCAAATCTGATTTCAAATTATTATTTTTTGCGTTGCTTTCATTCTTCAATGAATCACGTGTTATTGCAAAATTGCTCTTTACATTATTTCTCTTGTAGCAATCGTGGGTTAATTTAAAGTAAATCTAAGTCATCAAAATAATGATGCAGGATTTCTTTAACATTGAACTGAACGCTGTAGAACAATAAAAGTATTGATCAATTTTAACGGATATCATCGCTATGGAATTTACTTTTGACGCATTTTATACGCTGATTGCGGCGGTCATTGTTCTGTTACTGGGCCGCTTCTTAGTCAACAACATTGATTTTCTAAAACGCTACAATATTCCAGAGCCTGTGGCAGGTGGTCTAGTAGCGGCTGTTATTTCTCTAATCGTATATAACTTTTGGGGCTATAGCATTACGACCAGCAGCACATTACAAAGCAGTTTTATGCTGATTTTCTTTGCTTCTATTGGTCTAAGCGCCAACTTCTCAAAGTTAAAAGAAGGTGGTCTTGGTTTAGTGATCTTCTTGGTTGCGGTTGCCTCTTTTATTGTGGTGCAAAATGTAGTCGGTATTAGTTTAGCCACTTTACTTGGTATTGATCCTTTAATTGGTTTAATTGCAGGTTCAATTACTTTAACGGGTGGTCATGGTACAGCAGGTGCATGGGGTGAAATTTTTGAAACCAAACATGGTATTGATGGTGCCTTAGCATTAGGTATGGCCAGTGCCACTTTTGGTTTGATCATTGGTGGTATTATTGGTGGCCCACTGGCGAAAACCTTAATTAATAAGCATAAACTCGCGACCCCACGAACCAGTGCGCAAATTGAAGAACGTGATAATCGTCCTGTAGGGGATTTAGCAGGTAATGAGTATGTACCTTTTGAATATCCACATCGGGTGCGTTTAATTACTGCTGATAATGCCATTACTACCTTAGGTTTATTTGCGATCTGTTTAGCTTTTGCTGAATTTATGACAGGTTATGCCAAAGGCACGATGTTTGAATTACCGACCTTTGTCTGGGCATTAGGCTGTGGTGTGATTTTACGTAACTTGCTCGAAGGTGTGTTTAAAGTCACTGTCTTTGATCGCGCGATTGACGTATTTGGTAATGCTTCTTTATCGCTGTATTTAGCAATGGCGTTATTGTCATTAAAATTATGGCAATTGGCCGACCTTGCGGGTCCATTAATGGTGATTTTAGCGGCGCAAACTATCACGATGGCGTTATATGCAGCCTTTGTAACTTTCCGTGTCATGGGTAAAAACTATGATGCTGCTGTACTGGCTGCAGGTCACTGTGGTTTTGGTATGGGGGCTACGCCAACCGCGGTTGCCAACATGCAAGCCATCACCAATATGTATGGCGCATCGCATAAAGCTTTCTTAATTGTACCTTTGTGTGGCGCATTCTTCGTTGATTTAATTAACGTGGTAGTCATTCAATCCATCTTAAGATTTTTAGGTTAATCATAACCGTTTTACACCTTAAGCCCCATTTGTGTGGGGCTTTTTTGCTTTTTCTCCCGCATCAATCATTGATGGGACAAGGATAATAAGATGAATGAAAGTTTAAATCAGAGCTTACTCGACTGGGTCAATGCTTTAAATGCACCCTTATGGGATTTTTTGGTGGTGTTTTTGGTGGCAGTAGGTGTGTTTTATACCATCGCAACCGGTGCTGTGCAAATTCGTCTGTTTGTACACAGCATTAAAGTCATGAAAAATAGCCGTAAACCCGGCCAAGATAGTCACGGCATTACGCCATTTCAGGCCTTTGTGACCGGTTTAGCAAGCCGAGTTGGAGTCGGCAATGTCGCAGGGGTGGCGATTGCGATTGCCATCGGTGGACCCGGGGCGGTGTTTTGGATGTGGCTGACCGCCTTTTTAGGTATGAGTTCAGCTTTTGTAGAGTCATCTTTAGCACAATTATTTAAAGTGCGTGACCAACAAAATCAACAATTTCGTGGTGGACCTGCCTACTACATTACCCAAGGCTTAAAACAAAAATGGTTAGGGGTGGTATTTGCAATCTCTTTAATTTTAACCTATGGCTTTGTATTTAATGCAGTACAAGCCAATGCCATTAGTGGTGCCACCTCACATGCATGGGGGTGGGATCAAGCGAATATAGTATTGGCTGGTGGTTTTGAAGTGTCTTGGGTCGGTTTAGCACTGGTGCTGATGACCGCTTTGATTATTTTTGGTGGCATTAAACGGATTGCTAAAGTGGCTGAGAGCTTTGTGCCTTTTATGGCGCTATTGTACTTGGTAGTGGCGCTGTATATTGCCATGTTAAACTTTGACAGTTTACCTGCCATGTTCCAACTTATTTTTAGTAAAGCCTTTGAGTTTGAAGCAGCAGCAGGTGGTTTTTTTGGTGCTATGATTTCCATGGCCATGATGATGGGCATTAAACGCGGACTATTTTCCAATGAAGCTGGTATGGGTTCGGCACCGAACGCTGCTGCGGCCTCAGATGTTAAACATCCGGTCAATCAAGGCTTAGTGCAAATGCTCGGTGTGTTTGTTGATACCTTTGTGGTGTGTTCATGTACCGCTATCATTATTTTAGCTTCAGGCTTATATGAAAATGCTGGTTTTGAGGGGGTCACCTTAACCCAAATAGCATTAGAGAGTCAGATTGGTGCATGGGGTGATGACTTCTTGGCACTCATTTTATTCTTGTTTGCTTATTCATCGATCATTGGGAACTACGCTTATGCTGAAGGCAACGTGCAATTTATTCACAATAACCGTGTCGTAATGTTGATCTTTCGTATTTTAGTCTTGGTTATGGTGTATTTTGGCTCAATTGCCAGTGTGCCACTCATTTGGTCTATGGCAGATTTGTTTATGGGGATTATGGCAAGTATTAACTTGATTGCGATTTTACTACTGATGCCATTTGTGTTGATGTTACTCAAAGACTACCGTAGCCAACTTAAAAAGGGAGTTAAAGAGCCCGTGTTTAAGCTAGACCGTCATCCAAAATACAAAAGAAAAGTCAACTCTGATATTTGGTAACTTAAAAAAACCTCCATGATGGGAGGTTTTTTTAAGGTATATTAAATGCCAAAATTTACAATTAAATGAAACGCAACACAGTAAGGCATCAAAATCATCTACACTTAAGGCTCAATTTTGAGCTAAAGCTGCAATCGTTTATGATGAAAATGGGCAAACTTTTTTTGGCAATTGCTTTGAGTCTTGGTATGACACAGCTGCAAGCGGCTCAGTCAACTGTCGCACAAGCCCAGCCTGATCGCATTAATTTTCATGAAGTGAAGAAGTCAGAAAAACGGCCCATCATTGCATTGGTATTAGGCAGCGGTGGCTCACGTGGCTATGCACATATTTGGTGCGATTGAAGTTTTAGAACAAGCTGGAATTCAACCTGATTTTATTGTAGGAACCAGTGCCGGAAGCTTAGTGGGGGCCTTATATGCTCAAGGTAAAAGTGCCAGTGAGCTCAGAGAAATTGCTTTGCAGATGAAAGCCAGTGATGTACGTGATATTCGCTTGGATAAGAAAGGGTTTTTCGATGGGCAAAAAATTGAAGATTATGTCAATCGATTATTAGATGATACGCCTTTACAAGAGTTAAAAATCCCTATGTATGTGGTGGCTACGCAGCTGAAGCATGGTCAAAAGGTGGTGTTTAATTATGGCAACACTGGGCAGGCCGTGCGTGCCTCTGTATCCATTCCGAGCATGTTTATTCCCACTGATATTGCAGGTTTAGAATATGTTGATGGGGGATTAGTCAGTCCTGTACCTGTAAATGTAGCACGCAATTTAGGTGCTGATCTTATTATTGCAGTGGATATTTTGGCACAGCCTGAGCATACCGAAACCCATCATGTATGGGGATTGTTTAATCAAAATATTAACATTATGCAGCAGCGGTTAGCTCAACAAGAACTGCAATATGCTGATATTGTGATACAACCCGATATTCGCGAAAAAGCCCACATTTTTGATGTCAGTAGCCGCGAAAAAATCATGCAAGCAGGCTATATTGCCGCACAGCAACAGTTACTGAATATTGTGCAAGTATTAAACAATAAAAATATAGGCAGCTCACAACAATTGCAGGTCTTGGATTAACACAATAGATAGATTTTTAGCCAAGCATCGCTTGGCTTTTTTTGTAACATAAAGTCGAGTCTTGATCTGATTTTGTAGAGGTAAAGATAAGCAAAAAAACTTAATTGTTTGATGTATATCATAAAATTTAAAATAATTAAGACATAAAAAAACTCATATTAGATTTTAATTTTATAAATATAATCTTTTTATTTCAGTGGCTTAGGTTTACCAAGTGATGAAATCTACTTATACTCTAATTGTACAAAACATCAACATACGCATGAGGGAAATTATGACAACAATGCAAATTGGTGAACTAGTAAAACTTGCAACAATGCCTGAAGTGATCTTTAAAATTATTAAATGCAATACTGATGGCTCTTATGAAGTCGCAGCAAATTTGGGTAACCAAAATATTAGTTATGGTCATATTGCCCCTGAAATGTTACGTCGTGTCACGCTCAATCTTGAGCCTAAAGAACTGACAGGCACGATGTGAACATTAAGTGATTATATATTTATCTAAATGATGACATAATTTATATAAATAATAATGATGCCATTTTGCCTGATATTTTTACTAAAGCCGTTATAATAGCCTGCAATATTAATGATTATCCCTTTGTCTTGAGAACATGATGTCCCCAACTGACCAAATTGCTCCACTGTTAGATGACCAATCTGAACTGACAATGTCGATCCTGATGACCCCTGATATGGCAAATTTTTCAGGTAATGTTCATGGTGGTACGATTTTAAAGTTACTTGACCAAGTGGCGTATGCATGTGCAAGTCGTTATTCGGGCAGTTATGTGGTGACTTTGTCGGTGGATAAAGTCACTTTTAAAGAGCCGATTCATGTGGGTGAGTTGGTGACGTTTTTAGCCAGCGTCAATCATGTTGGGCGTACTTCAATGGAAATTGGTATTCGTGTTGAAGCACAAAATATCCAAAAACGTACCGTGCGCCATACCAATAGTTGCTACTTCACCATGGTTGCGGTGGATGAACACGGTAAACCAAAACAAATTCCGCCACTGAATTTAGATAATGATTGGAAACGTTGCCGTTTTGAATCGGCTGAACAACGTAAAGTACTACGTCTACAAGAGAATCATCATCCCTCATGTAGCATTTATAAGAAGTCAGATCATTAAATAAAAGACCTCCATGTGAGGTCTTTTTTATGGCATCTTCACTTGTATTGCGTTAAGATAAAACGATACGTAGCGTTTCGTTTTTTGGGTGTTGTATGGACGTAGAAAAAACCAGTCGCCGTCAATTGTGTATTTTAGCGGCTGTTGCAGAGGCTTTAGCTGAGCATGATTATGCCCAATTGACCATTGAAGACGTGGCCAGTCGTGCAGGGGTGGGCAAATCTACCATCTATCGCTGGTGGAAACATAAATCAGATTTAGTTTTAGACTGTTTTAAACAGCATACGGCATCTGTTTTTGAACTTGATTTTGAACAAAGCTTAACCACTAATCTCGAACAGCAATTGATAAAACTTACTCATGCGCTACAACATCCTATTGGGCGTGCTTTACTTGCTGTCATGGCACAAAATCGTGAAACTGCAGGTGAATTTTTTCAGCAATATTTATTACCGCGCCGTGAACAAACCTGTGAGTTGATTCAATTGGCGATTCAGCGCGGTGAAATTCGTGGTGATTATCCATTTGCTTTGATGTTAGACACACTATACGCGCCCATTCATTATCAGATTTTATTTTTTAATACCGTACCTGATCAGCACTATATTCAGCAATTGGTGGCATTTGTTTTAGCACCTGTTCAGTTGTCTAAGGATGCCTAACATGCCTGAATCATTGTGGAATCGTGCTTTCATTTTATGTCTGTTTAATAATCTATTTTTATTTACTTATTATTTTGCCACACTCACCATTTTGCCGATTTATATTTTGCAAGACCTAGGCGGTACAGTCAAAGAAGCTGGTTTAGCCCTGACCTTATTTTTACTATCCTCTATTGCGATTCGACCTTTTTCAGGTTTCATCATTGAAAAATTAGGCAAAAAACTTGCTTTACGTGGCGCAGGAGCGATTTTTTTACTCTTGGCTTTTGCCTATATTTTTATTGATAGCTTATGGTCATTGTTGTTGGTGCGTTTTTTACATGGCTTTTGGTTTAGTATTTTAACCACCGTGAATGTACCTGTGGTCAATGAGTTTATACCTGAATCTCGTAAAGGTGAGGGGATGGGCTATTTTGTCATGTCGACCAATTTAGGCGTGGTATTTGGGCCATTAATTGCTTTAACTGCCATTCACTGGATGACATTTAATCATTTATTTGCGTTGTTAACAATTGTGACCATGATCGGCTATGTGTTTACTTTAACGCTAAATGTACCAGAGCAAGAAAAAAATAAAGTACAACAAAACAATCCTTTAACATGGGGCGATATCGTTGAGGTACGCGTGCTTGGCATCAGTATGGTGGCATTGCTCACCGCATTTGCCTATTCAAGCATCACCAGTTTTATCACGGCATTCGCGCAAAGCAAAAATCTATTGCAATATGCCAGTCTTTTCTTTGTAGTGTTTGCCGTATCCATGATTGTGGTACGTCCATGGGTTGGCAAGTTTTATGATCAAAAAGGTCCAAGCTTTGTGATTTATCCATCGTTTATCGCCTTTGCCATCGGCTTAAGTTTGGTCAGTATGGTTGAACAGGCATGGATGCTATGGTTATCTGCGGTATTTATTGGGATTGGCTATGGTTCATTATTTCCATGTATGCAAACTTTAGCCATTCAGTCGGTAGAAAAGCAGCGTATGGGACATGCAATTTCCACTTTTTTTACCCTGTTTGATGTGGGGTTAGCATTAGGCTCAGTCATCATGGGTTATTGCATTGCTTACCTTAATTATTCATGGACTTATTTACTCTGTGCCGTGATTGTGGTGGTCACGCTGTGGCTGTATCGCAGCACTGTTGCACCAAAGCTTCGTTGATTTTTAAGGATAACCCCATATGGAATTACGCCATTTACGCTATTTTGTGGCTGTCGCTGAAGAGCTAAATTTTACCAAAGCAGCACAGCGCATGTGTACGGTACAACCATCTTTAAGTCAGCAAATTAAAGACTTAGAAAATGAAGTGGGTGTGCAACTCTTGATTCGTTCTAACCGTAAGGTGGAACTGACCGAAGAGGGTAAAGCATTTTTAAAACAAGCTATCTTAAGCCTAGAACATGCAGAACTTGCTATTCAAGAGGCGCGTAAGGTGGCCAATTTACAAAAAGATCAGCTCAATATCGGCTTTGTGCCTGTGGCAGAGATGAAGATTTTTCCTTACATCATGCCCAATATCCGTGCCCATTTTCCTGAGCTTAAAATTCACTTTCATAGCTTAACTGATGCCGATCAATTTAAAGCATTAAAAAATGCTGAGATTGATATTGCGTTTACTCGCTACCAAGATCAATCAAGTGACATAGAATGTGTACAGATTTTTAATGAACCTTTGGCATTAATTGTACCTAAAGATGATCCGATCACAGAGCAGCGTCACGTCAGTGTTAAAAATTTTAATGGTCAAAATTTTGTGATTAGTGATGAAGATGCTTCACCACAACTGCATAAAATTATTAGTGATTATTTTAAAGAATCGAAGCTCAATGTGAATATTGTGCAACATTCGACCAATATTTTGCTCAATGTCAATTTAGTGGGGATGGGTGTTGGCTGGAGTATTGTGCCAGCCTATGTGATTCCACTCTTGGGTGATAAAATTGTGGTGAAAAATACCATCGAGCCTTTGCCAATGATTGGCTTATATGCCAGCTATCGTAAAGCACAGAAAAATGAAGCCATTGAATTGATTTTAAGAATTTTAAAGCAACAATTTTATATGGGATTTTAAGATAAATCATAAACAATGGGTGCTTGCATCCATTGTTTATGATTAATTCATAAATTCAATTAAAAATTGCTCATTTTGTTTAGTTTTTCTAAATTTAAGCAGCGTTTATGAGCAGATTTGCCACAGTAACTTTAAAGAATAACTTTTAAAATAACGTGATATTGATTACTTTATACTTAGAAAAATGCTGCATAAATTAAGTGTATGGCTATTAAAAAAAATTGTTCTAAGGGGAGAAGCTAAACACCAATTAGCTTTTAATTATGCAATCACAGAGCAAGAGTTAGACAGGATTGGTGAATTTCGTGTGGCTCAATACCAACGTCGCTTACCTTATATGCTTAGCAGTTTAGATGCTGACGGACAAGATGCTTTTGATCAGCATAGTTACCATTTTTATATTCAAGATAACCAACAGATTTTAGCGGTTGTACGCTATACACCTGCTCCTTTTGAACTGGAACAACTACTAGACAAAGATCAATTTCTTGCTGTGCTTACTGAAAATAACCAAGAAAAAACACTAGAAATTTCACGTTTAATTGCAGCTGATACACATCATTATCGTGGTCTTATGCCAGCTTTATTGTTGTATAGCAGTGTTTACTTAAGCATAGTTGGGGGGTATCGTTATTATATTACCTATTGTAGGGCAGATCGTGCAGCGAAGTTTTTAAGCTTTCGACAAACTGGCAATCAACAACAGTTTAAGATACCCAGCAGAGGCGAGCAGTCTTATTTGCTCTATGCAGGCACATTAAGCTCGGCATGTTGGCAAGGTATACGTAGTGCTTATAATAAACGTAAAAAAAACCACGCTTAACGCGTGGTTTTTTGATCGCCTTGATTATTTGGCATAGAGTTTGGCAAATAATTGTTGGCTGACTTGATCAAGGTTTTGTGGAATAGCTAAAGCTGCTACAAAACGGTCTGGACGTAAGATCACCACCGAGTCAGAGGTTTTACCAAACCAAGTACGGATATCAATACCAACATCACCCACGGTAATGACCCCTTCATAGTGCTTACGAATTGGGTTAGACAATTGCACCGCAGGAATCACTTGAATGAATTTAACACCCAATTTTTTCCATTGTTGCATGGTGGCATCAGAAATACCCCATTGTGGGTCAACACCCCAAGCCAAAATCGCAAAGTCATTGCCAATCACTTCATCCAGCAATATTTGTTCACCTGATTCAAGCTGAACTTTTGGCTGAATAAACATTTTGCCCACAGGGGTGTCTTTTTGACCATTATGGATTAAGGCACCATCGTGGTACTGTGGCATTGGCTTAAAGCGCATCTCAAGCAAATATTGTTTGATTGGCTTAATGTAGTTTAGGGCATACGCAATACCATCACGTACCACACCGTGCCATTTTTTCGGTGGTGCAAGTACGTTACCCGCCATTACAGATAAATCAATCATGGCTTTGGCATGGTCTTTACGTTCAACTTGGTAAGAGTCAAGCAATTCTGCACCGGCTTTACCTTGTACAACCATCGCCACTTTCCAACCTAAGTTGAATGCATCACGCATACCGCTGTTATAACCTTGACCTTGCCATACTGGCATGATGTGTGCAGCGTCACCAGCAAGTAAAATACGGTCTACACGGAATTTGTCAGCAATACGTGCGTTATGGGTATAGACACGCTGACGAATCACTTCAATACCATCAGTACTTGGTAATACTTTAGATAAAAGTTTGGCAATATTTTCTGGTTTGCTGAGTTCTTCTTGGGTTTCGCCCGGCATCACCATAAATTCAAAACGACGGATACCATGTGGTAATGCTGCTGATACATAAGGACGTACAGGGTCACAGCACAGGTAAATGTGTGGCGTTGCCAGTGGGTCGTTGTCGATATCAATCACGATCCATTGGTTAGGGGCAGTTTTACCATCAAAACCAATGCCTAAAGTGCGACGTACAATCGAGTTACCGCCATCACAGGCAATTAAGTACTGTGCATGGATGCTTTCTTCGCCACCTTCTTTGGTTTTAACATTTAAAGTGACACCTGATGCATCTTGATTAAAATGCGTTAAGTGACGGGCAAACAATACGTCAGTTTGTGGGTATTGTTCTAAACCTTTTAATAAAATGTTATCTACTTGTGGCTGTACAAACGCATTACGGCGTGAGAAACCAAATTCACGCGTCATGGGTTGAATATCAGCAAAGCAGCGACCTTTTGGTGTTAAGAAACGCATCGCATGATTCGGTGTGGTATGTGGGAGGACTTGATCCACTAAACCTAAAGATTGAATGGTACGTAAAGATTCATCATCAATACCAATCGCACGCGGATAGTCAATTAAACTGTCAAGCTGTTCCACAACTTTGACTTTTACACCTTGCTTACTTAAATAGTTGGCAAGGGTTAGACCCACAGGGCCTGCGCCTAAAATGGCAACTTCGGTCGTATATTCAGTTTTATGTGTGCTCACAGCGAATATCCATTCAATCAATTCACAATAGCTCTATTAATACCCTAAATCTCAATATATACAAGCTAGGCCATAGTGGAGAGCTTGATTGAAAAAAGCCCTATAGTGATTCAGTGATTTTAATAAGATATTGTTTTTATGAGATAAGCGAGATTTTTTGGTATATGGGTTTTTGATTTAATGATCATTATTTTCTATAGTTAAATAGCATATAAAAAAGGTCAAACTGCATTCCACAATTTGACCTGAAGTTTAGCGTCTAAATAAGGTAAAGCCTAAACTTATTGTGCTGTAGGTTGTTCGCTGTCTGGTGCAGGTGCTTGAGGAGTTGGGTTAGGTTCTTGATCAGAAACAACTACTGGTGGATTGGCTTCTGATGCAGGGTGTTGGGTTTCATTGACACTGATTTCAGCAAAGCTGAATGTTGTAGCTGAGGCAAGTAATGTTGCAAGGCTTAGACTTTTGATATTCATATTTAGGCATCCTTAAAAATTAATCATGGTTGTTGCACTTAATTAGGGGGCAGCAGTGCAACGCGGTTCATACTACGAGCCTCAGAGCAAATGAGGCAAGATGAGTCACAAAGATGTGTATTAAGGATTACGTGAAAAATACAATAAGCTAAGCGCTGTATAAGTGTTGTAAAATAAACAGCAGCAATCTTGCTTAAGATGTATCTAAATATAATTTTTTGTTTAATGATTAAACAGATTGATTCATATAACTTAACAATAGGCTGTGTATAAATTGGATTTGGCAGCTCAAACCTCTTCTTAAAATGTAAGCAAAGTTTTCAAAATCCGCTTTTATGCTGCAAGTTGCAGCCTGTTATAACTTTGCGTAGCATGAACCCAATTTAATAAGGGGGCTAAACATGAAAATCTTGGCACAACAGGCTGTACCTACTCATGTCATTTCAGGCTTTTTAGGCGCGGGTAAAACCACAGTGCTCAAAGCTTTATTGGCACAAAAGCCAGTAGGGGAAAAGTGGGCTGTGTTAATGAATGAATTTGGCCAAATTGGGATTGATCAGCAACTCCTGCCACAAGATGAAGGCTATGCGGTTAAAGAATTATTAGGTGGATGTTTATGTTGTAGCAGTCAATTACCCATGCATATTGCCTTGTCACGCCTGCTCAATGAACAACAACCTGACCGATTGTTTATTGAGCCTACAGGATTAGGCCATCCCGCTGAATTGTTAGAACAACTGACCGAACCGCATTGGCAAAGCCATTTGGCTGTGCGTCGTCTTGTGACGGTAGTAGATGGTTCGCGTTTAAGTGATCGAGCTTGGACGGAGCAATATTTATATCAAGATCAACTCAAAGCAGCGCATACGGTGCTAGTGTCACATGCTGATGTGATGCAAGACACCGATCAAAATGCACTGGCTGCCTTACAACACGAATATCAAGCCTATGGGCAAATATGGCTGATCAGCGAACATGGACAAGTGGCATTACACGAGATTGATCAGCCGTATATCGCCACGCAGCGCAAGATTCAGCCTTTGTTAAAAATTCAGCAGCAACAACTCACGACAGAGCCAGTCAAAATCACCCAATTGCCATATCACTATATCGAACAAGCACAAGGTTATCGGGTGGCAGGTTGGAAATTTTCCAAGCGTTGGCAATTTAATTTTTATGATGTGATGGATGTACTCTGTGAGCAGCAAGATTGGTTGCGTATTAAAGCAATTTTGAATACCGAACAAGGTTGGAAAAGTTTTAACTTTAATCCTGAGCAATTTAATTATCAAAGTGCAGCGGAAAATGTAGATAACCGTGTGGAAATTATTTATCAGCAAGATCGTGATTGGCAAGCCTTTGAAGCTGCCTTATTGGCTTGCCGTATTGATCAAGAATCCTAAGACAGCCAAAATTGACTACGCGTGGCAAAAATCATGTAAAAGCAGAAGTTTTGCCTTTAAATCGAGTATCCTAGCGGCAATAATTTAGGAGTTTTCAGCAATGGCTTTAAAAGCAACCATCTATAAAGCAGACTTAAATATTGCCAATATGGATGTACACCAATATGGTGATTATCAACTGACTATGGCGCTACATCCATCAGAAACCATTGAGCGTTTAATGGTGCGTATTTTGGCCTATGCACGTTATGCAGATGAAGCTTTAGAGTTTACCAAAGATTTATTTGAAACCGATGAGCCGGCACTTTGGCAAAAAGACTTAACCGGTCAATTGCAAACATGGATTGAAGTGGGTTTGCCCGATGAAGATAAAGTCAAAAAAGCCAGTGCCCGTTGCGACAAAGTGGTTGTGGTCACTTATGGCTCGGCTGTAGATGAATGGTATAAACGCAGTAGTAAAATCAAAACCTTAAAGAATGTAGAGGTGTGGCAACTCACAGAAGCCACCACCACTGCTATTCAAGCCTTGTGTGAACGTACAATGCAATTACAGCTTAATGTCATGGATGGCGAGTGGACGTTAATTGGTGATAATGCTCAAGCAGTAGTTGAGTGGATCCAACTTAAATAACATCTTGGGCGTTAAGGGCATTGCATCTTAACGCCAAGCTTTGTATATCTAGCTCATGATTAAACAATAAGAAGAACAACATGACAGATGCAGAAATGTATCGTTTATTACTCGCTTTGCTGATTGGTGCAGTCATTGGTGCCGAACGTGAATATCGCAGTAAATCGGCAGGTTTGCGTACCATGATTATGGTGAGTGTCAGTTCGTGTTTATTTACCATGCTGTCGATTAAAATTGGGGTGGATAATCCCGACCGTTTGGCAGCCAACGTTTTAACCGGTTTAGGTTTTTTAGGTGCTGGGGTAATTTTTAAAGATGAAAATCGTATCTCTGGTATTACCACAGCCACCACCATTTGGATGACTGCCGCTTTGGGTATGGCGGTGGGTGCAGGCTATGAAGCTTTAAGTATTTTTAGTGCCGTGATTGTCATGACCGTGTTGGCGATTTTGATTTATGTGCAAGAACAAATCGAACAGCTGAATCAAGCGCGGCATTACCGGATTGTATGTGCCTATCAACAAGCCACCTTAGATCATTATGAAGAATTATTTAAAACCTATCACTTAAAAGTGGTGCGTAATACCCAACATAAAACCGAAAGCCATATTACCGGACGTTGGATTTTAATTGGCTCTGCGCAAAACCATCAGCGCTTAACCGAATATTTACTCAATGACCCAGATATTCAAGAACTGCGCTTCTAATCTTGTTTATACTAAGCTTTTTAACGCAAGGTAAAGCACATGAGCCAAGAATTACAGATGATTGATTTGGTAGAAGGTACGGGTAAAGAAGCGGTTAAAGGCGCATTAATTACCACCCATTACACCGGTTGGTTAGAAGATGGCACCAAGTTTGATTCATCGCTTGATCGTGGTAACTATTTCGAATGCGTGATTGGTACAGGCCGTGTGATTAAAGGTTGGGATCAGGGCATTATGGGCATGAAAGTGGGTGGCAAACGTAAATTGATCGTACCATCACATTTGGCTTATGGTGAGCGTAAAATGGGCAATGTGATTCCAGCCAACTCTAACTTAATTTTTGAAATTGAGTTGTATGATGTAAAAACCCGCGACTAAGTGCCAAGACCTAAGATCAGTGATGGTCTTAGGTGTTTTTTATGATTCCTAACATAGAGATTATTTAAAAATAAGCCACAAATTGGCTTTATTTTGCCAACTGATAATCGTTATAGTAGCGCGATAAAATGTTGCTTAACATACAGGTTGCCAAATGGGTCATATGCTTTTGATTTGCGTCATTGTTGTGGTCTTGGCGGTATTTTTATATCAATATTTAAAACTCACCAGCCCATCTACAGGCTTGCCTGCGCGTCAACCACCGTTAAAATTTTCTGCACCACAGCATATTGATGCGTTATTGGCGCAAATGTTATTACAGCAACAGATCTTATTTGATGATGTGGCACGTTTATTTATGCAGCAATGTATGGAACAACGTGATTCACGTTTGGTGTTTGCCATGTGCGATGATTTACTCAGCAAACTGCCTGAAGAGACTCAACACGAAGTGCGTCGTTTAGACTTGGATGAATGGTCAATTTATCTGACCTTTAGCACTCAATCGTACGAGTATTATATTGGGCGTTATGGGGTATTTCAGTTACATGTAGATCGTTTTGGTGAAGAGCATAAATTAAGTTTATGGAAACCTGAATTTCATCCTGAATACAGCCATTTACATATGGACGAACGGCTGCAACTGCCTATGGCGCATTTATAATGTCGAATCTTGAAATCTTTGCAGTGTTGCTCAGTGTCATTGCCGTGAGCCTAACGGTCAAAAAACATATTTTATGTTGGGGCTTTAATTTTGTTGCCGCAGCACTGTATGGCTACTTATTTTATTTATATCAATTGTATGCCGAAACTGTGTTGCAAGGCTTATTTATGCTGATGGCAATTTATGGTTTTTTCACTTGGAAAAACACAGCCACCCAAGCATTACAGGTTCAACACATTGCAGTCAATAGCGCCTTGCTACAGATGCTAGGTACTTTCATCTTGGGTTTAATCTTTGGTTTGAGTTTACAGCATTTTACCCAAGCAGATTTACCCCTTTTAGATGCGCAATTGGTGGCATTTAGTTTGCTTGCTACGTTTTGGGCGAGCCGTAAATACGTGGCCACATGGGCATTATGGATTGTGCTTGATATCATTTATGTGGGTATGTTTATTTATAAAGACTTAATGCTTACCGCTGCCTTGTATGCCGGTTTTATTGCTTTGGCCTGTTGGGGTTTAGTGCAATGGCAGCAAAGTCGCTTAAATTTAAGGCAAAATTAGCGTATATTGCGCTCGGGGACAATATCGAGTGATTCAACATGGCTGAATTTATACCAAGCAGTTTAAATCAAGTAAATGCCACCAGTGGCGAGAAAAAAGTATTTAAATTTTTAGAACATTTATTTAGCGATGATGATCAGGTCTGTATTTGGTATGAACCTGAAGCTTTAGGACGTTATTCAGATTTTTTAATTTGGCATCCTGCTTGGGGATTATTGGCAGTTGAAGTCAAAGATTGGTCTAAAAGCCATTTTAAGCAGCTTGATAAACTGAACCGTACCGGGTTTGTCGGAGAGTTTTTTATTTAAGTTAGGCCACCTGACCTAACGGGTTAATCTTATCATAGT
>NZ_CANQTS010000036.1 GCF_947626835.1 uncultured Acinetobacter sp.
TTTTGTGTGTAGGCTTCTTCATTTGGAAATTATATCGCTGAAAAACCCTTTACAGATAGGTTTGTGCAACAAAGCCACTTTAAACTGTAGATGTTGATAACTGATGACATTTGGGATTTGATCAAAATACAAAGCATCTGCATTTAATTCTTCTTGAAAAAGTGGTGTGCCTAATTGGTAATCACTACTTTTTAAGACTACATATTTCACAATTGTTTTCATATGATTGACCTACTTTTGTTGAGCACTTTATTTTTATTTCTAACAGTTTCTTTAGCTAGAAGATAGTGCTTTTTTTTAGATTTGCTTGTTTTTATATCCAAGCATTTGTTTTACTTAGGCTATTTTTAGATTTATTGTCATGATTATGTGACTTAAACTCAAAATACAATGCAATTTGCCTTATCTTAGAAGAAAATTCATTCCAATGATGAAATCTGTATGCTTAAAAAATGTTGTGACTATTTAGAAGATCAGGGTTTAACAATCGCTTTTATTGAAAGTGCTAGCGCTGGCTATTTGGCCAGTCAATTTGCTTTATATAAAAACTCAGGGGCAAAAATTTTACTCGGTGGCCTAGTCTGTTATGACCCATCAGTTAAAGAGCATGTGTTAAAGATTTCAAGAGATTTAATCCAACAACACACGGCTGAATCTTTAGTTGTAACAGAAGAGATGGCACATGCAGGGTCTATGCTTTTCCCCACAGCCGATGTGGTTGTGGCCTGTACAGGTTTATTAAAACCCGGTGGTTCTGCAACATTTGATAAGCCTGAAGGTACATTTTTTGTCAGTATTTCCTATCAAGGTCAAATCACTAGCCAACATTATTACTTTAAACATAGCCCAAGTTTACGCTTAAATGCCTTAATCTCAGCAGTATGCCAACAATTACTGGCGCTCTTACAACCAGAAATTTTGCTTGCATCATGTGAGTCGACTTAAGCGCATGTATTACAGCACTTGGGGCAGCTAAACTACAGTAATCAGGTGATTTTTTTGCTATGATCAAATTTCTGCTTGTTTTGCCTTTTGACCTGTTATTGTGACGCCTATGTCTGATTTTGAGCAACTAGACCCTTTACGTGATATCCCACATACCAAACGTGGTCACGAACGTTGTATGGCCTTGTTGCTTAGTGCCAATCGTTTGTTTTTAGAAAAAGGTTATGATGCTGTGTCACTGGATGATATTGTTAATCATGCTGGTGGTTCCAAAGCCTCGATCTATAAGTATTTTGGCAACAAAGAGGGTTTGTTCACAGCCATTTGTGATTATCGACGTGAGCAATTTTTCAAAGATATTAGCCTACCGTTTACTCAAGCAGATCAAAACTTAAAGCATTATTTGATTGATACCTTAATTCGCTTCTATCAGCATATTATTCAGCCTGAAAATGCCGCTTTTTTACGTTTAATTTTAGAACAAAGTCAACGTAACATTGAACTTGCGGTGTATATTCATGAACAAGGACCGAAAGAAATTCAGCACAGTTTGGCCCAAGCCTTACAAATTGCGCATGACCGTGGCTTAATTGTTTGTCCAAATCCAATTTATTCTGCTCAAATGTACTTTGGTATTTTAAGAAATTTAGAATGGCGGGTGTTGCTCAATCTTCCTGTACCGCATAATGATGCAGAAATTGATCAAGAAACCATCAATTACATCAATTATTGCGTTGATGTGTTCCTAGGCGGTCATCAAAAGGTCTAGTTTTTTTGCAATTTCATCTGCATATAGTATATTAATCGATTCCCTATTTTTCGTTTAACCAACCAACAACTAATTGTTGTTTCCTTGGAAACTAAGCAATTATTGTGGAGTAACGCATGGCTCTACGTCACTTTTTAACTTTACGCGACTTATCGACTTTAGAATTGAACCAAATTGTGCAACGCGGTATCGAACTTAAGCGTATGCAGCATAATAACCAAGTGTTCCAACCGTTTACCGGCAAAGTCATGGGCATGATTTTTGAAAAATCGAGCACACGTACCCGCGTTTCGTTTGAAGCAGGCATGAGCCAGTTTGGCGGCAGTGCAATTTTCTTGTCATCACGCGACACACAATTGGGTCGTGGTGAGCCAATTGAAGATTCAGCACGGGTTATTTCAAGCATGCTTGATATTGTGATGATTCGTACCTTTGGTCATGACATTGTAGAGCGCTTTGCATCTTATTCTACCGTGCCTGTTATCAATGCCTTAACTGATGATCATCACCCTTGCCAATTGTTAGCCGATGTTCAAACCTACGTAGAACATCGTGGTTCAATTGAAGGTAAAACGGTGGCTTGGATTGGTGATGGCAACAATATGTGTAATTCATATATTGAAGCTGCACATATGTGGGGCTTTAACCTTAAAATTGCAGCGCCAAAAGGTTATGAGCCACAAGAAAAGTTCTTAAATGAATTTGCACATTGTGTTGAATTGGTCGGCTCGGCTGAAGATGCTGCGGTCAATGCAGATTTGATCGTGACTGATGTATGGGCCAGCATGGGTCAAGAAGAAGAGCAAAAAATCCGTGAAAAAGCTTTTGCTGATTATCAAGTCAATGAGCGTCTCATGGATCTTGCCCATGCCGACTGCTTATTTATGCATTGCTTACCTGCGCATCGTGGTGAAGAAATTTCTGAGAATATGCTCGATCACAAAAATGCTGTGGTGTGGGATGAAGCAGAAAACCGTTTACATGCACAAAAAGCCTTGGTTGAGTTTTTACTTAATGAGAACTTAAAAAAAGACTAAGCAAGACTTAAGTTATGTATAAAAAAGCATCCAGTTGGATGCTTTTTTTATTTTTTAAGGCATAATGCCATAAGCCCCTTGCCTTGGTGATGTCATGCATTTTTTGAAAAAATCCCTTATTTTAAGCCTAAGTTTATTTGTAACCTTGCCTGCTCTGGCCACTGAGTTTGATCAATATTTACAACAACAACAGATTCTTGATCAAAACTTTAAAATCAAAGACAGTACACAGCTCAATGCGCTTTTAAATGTATTAAGTGCCGAAGATTCACGCACTTTGCCTTTACAGATTGATCAAAATACTGTGATTGAACAGTTAAAACTTAAAAGTGATATGACTGAGCTGAAAGGGCTGATTGTGACACCTGATTTTGCCCAATTTGAACGTGATTTGGGGCCTAAAGAGGTACATGAGTTCATTCAACGTAACTTAAGTCAAAACTGCGATATTTTCTTTGAACATGAATATCAGCGCGTTAATCCATACCGAGTGGTACTAAATTTAAGTTCGCAACAACAGCAATATCAGGTTGAGCTACAACGTGAAGACTGCGCCCTTTAACGCACCAAGCCTTGGGGCTGCAAAATAATCACTAAGGCACCAGCAATCACCACTAAGCCGCCTAAAATATCCCAACGGCTTAAGCTTACACCATCAATGTACTTTAACCACATCAGGGCTGTAGCAATATAAATCCCACCATAAGCGGCGTAGATACGCCCTGAGGCTGCCGGATGTAGGGTCAATAACCACACAAAGGCGATGAGTGCCAATGCCGTAGGTAACCACAGCCATTGCGATTTATTTTGTTTTAAAATCAAATAAGGGAAATAGCAACCTAAAATTTCCATCACCGCTGTGACAAAAAATAGTCCTAATGTACTTAATAATTTACCAATCTGAATATCCATAACATCTTCTATTTGTGTGCATAAAAAAACCCATGCGAACATGGGTTAATTCATTACACAATTGATTACGCTGGTTCTGCTGTTTGGTCTTCAAACACTTCAAGTTTAAGACCCACAGCCTTACCGTTTTCTTTTTTCACTGAAACTGCAACATTACCACCATGATCAGCTAGCTCACCAAACAAGATCATTTCAGCCAATGGTTTTTTCAAATGCTCTTGAATTAAGCGTTGCATTGGACGTGCACCCATTAAGCGATCATAGCCGTTTTCGACCATCCATTCACGTGCATCTTGGTCGACATCGAGTACTACGCGTTTATCGTCTAGCTGTGCTTGTAACTCAGTTAAGAATTTATCCACTACACTTTCGATCACTGTGGTTGGCAGTGCTTGGAATTGAATGACGCTGTCTAAACGGTTACGGAATTCAGGCGAGAATGCTTTTTTCATGGCATCGGTATTGTCTTTACTGTTGTCTTGCTCTACAAAACCAATGCTGGTGCGTGAAATACTCTCAGCACCCACGTTTGTGGTTAATACCAAGACTACATTACGGAAATCAGATTTACGACCATTGTTATCAGTCAGTGAACCATGATCCATAATTTGTAAGAGCAAGTTAAAGACATCTGGATGCGCTTTTTCAATTTCATCTAACAACAAAACACAATGCGGATTTTTATGAATTGCGTCGGTGAGCAAACCACCTTGGTCAAAACCCACATAGCCCGGAGGTGCACCAATTAAACGCGATACCGCATGACGTTCCATATACTCAGACATATCAAAACGTACCAGCTCTACACCTAATAATTTCGCCAATTGCTTGGTGACTTCGGTTTTACCCACACCGGTTGGGCCTGCAAAAACAAAGCTACCTACGGGTTTATCTGGTGATTTTAGCCCTGCACGAGACAATTTAATGGCCGATGCAAGTGCTTCAATGGCTTCATCTTGACCAAACACCACACGTTTTAAATCGCGCTCCAAGTGACTAAGTACAGTTTTGTCATCTTTAGACACTGTTTTAGGTGGAATACGAGCAATTTTAGAGACAATATCTTCGATATTTTCTACGCTAATTACCGTGTCATCTTGTTCGGCTTTTAAACGACGCTGTGCACCGGCCTCATCAATCACATCAATGGCTTTATCAGGTAAAAAACGATCGTTAATAAATTTCGCTGACAATTCAACCGCTGCAATTAAAGCTGCATCGTCGTATTGCACATGATGAAAATCTTCAAACTTAGACTTTAAACCGCGTAAAATATCAATGGTTTCATTAATAGAAGGTTCATTGACATCAATTTTTTGGAAACGACGCGCAAGTGCATGGTCTTTTTCAAACACCTGACGATACTCTTGGAAAGTCGTTGAACCAATGCAACGTAAAGTCCCATTAGACAATGCTGGCTTAATTAAATTTGATGCATCCATGGTGCTGCCCATGCTTGAGCCTGCCCCAATAATCATGTGAATTTCGTCAATAAATAATATTGCCTCAGGTTTTTTCTTCAATGCATTGAGCAATTGTTTTAAGCGTTTTTCAAAATCACCACGGTACTTAGTACCTGCCACTAAAGCACCAATATCCAGGCTATAAATTTCAGCATTGGCCAGTGGTTTAGGTGCTTTACCATTGACAATCAGCCATGCTAAACCTTCAGCAATTGAGGTTTTACCTACACCTGGATCACCCACCAATAGCGGGTTATTTTTACGACGACGACATAAAATTTGCGCGGCACGTTCAATTTCTTTTTCACGGCCAATTAAAGGATCGGTTTTGCCCTTTTGTGCCTCAATGTTCAAGTTGGTGGCATATAGCTCGAGTGGACCTGCATTGGCAGCACTGCTGCTGTCACCTTCGACTTCTTCTGTTTCTTCTTCAGGTTGTGCTTCTTCTTTACGCGCACCATGTGAGAGGTATTGGGTTAAGGTCAGACGGTTAATTTGATGACGTTTGAGTAAATACACTGCAAAGGCATCACGCTCTGAATACATCGCCACTAAAATATCAGCGCCCTCTACAGTACGGTCACCACCGCTTGACTGCACATGGAAAATAGCACGCTGTAAAATGCGGTCAAAACTTTCTGTTGGATGTGGCGCTTGCTCGGCGTGTTCACCCAATTTTGGCGTATGCTGCTCGATATATTCTTCTAATTCTTTACGGAGCACAATAATGTCAGCACCGCAGGCTTTTAACGCAGTAACCGCAGAATCGTTATCCAGTAAGGCCAATAATAAATGTTCAACCGTTAGGAACTCGTGGCGTTTTTGACGAGCCATGCTAACAGCTAAGCGTAGTGATACTTCTAATTGACGACTGAGCATGCAACCCCCTTAACTTTTTGGCTCAATTTGACACAATAATGGGTGTCCTTGAGCTCTAGCGTAATTATTGACTTGGTTGGCTTTGGTTTCTGCAATGTCTCGCGGATAGACCCCAGCTACACCTTTTCCTTCATAATGTACTGTTAGCATTACTTGTGTTGCTTGGTCAAGGTTCATTGCAAAGTATTGTTGTAAAATTTCGATTACAAAGTCCATCGGGGTGTAATCATCGTTGAGTAACAACACCATGTACAAAGGCGGTCGTTTTAGCTCAGGTGGTGCGGTTTGTACTGCAATATCACCGTCGTGTTCATCTTGTTGCGGGCCATCACCTAAGCGTGGCATAAGATGCCAATCAATGAGACCTGATTGTTCAAAGGTGGCTTGGATGTCATGGACGCATAAACGACGCTGATTAGTTCGCATAAGACTCATATTCACAGTTATTGGGCATTGGCTTCGACTTGAGGGATCTCTGAGACAAACGCAGAGGGAGATTCAATCGCTTGACCACGTGACCAACCAAAACGCTTGGTGACAGGGGTCGAACCGGTCAAACGAACTTCAATAAATTGTGGGCTAAAGCCTTTTGGCATGGTCCAACGTCCAGTTAAGCGCTCGAAATGTTCAAAACCAAATTGGGTGGCTTCTAAAGGCACGCTGAGCACTTCTGTGCCTTGAATTAAACGCAGCTCTACATTCCCCACAGCACGGAGATTATTGGGACTGACCTGAACCAAATCAATCTGATATTCATACACATTTTCAGGCAGCGATTTAATGCCTAAGTTTTGAATAGTTAAGCTTAAGCCACCACGCTGTTTAAGGACTTCACGGTAAATGGCATTCATGCCTTCTGCTTGTTGCTGATTGGCTTTGGCTTGATTTAACGCGTTGTATAAATCATTAGAGTTGGTGACGGCTACATCCCGTTCTTGAATCGCTGCATTTAAACTTTTATTTAAAGCTTCTAAACTGGCTTTTTGTTTTTGTACCACGTCAACCAATTGTTCGGCATCGGCATCATAACCTGTCACGGTTAAACCTTGGCGATGTCCAACTGAATAGGCTAAAAAACCACTACCCAGCATTAAAATGGCTGCACCTATCACCAATGGAAGATTGCCTTGTAACATCGGTTTTGGTGTTGTTGTATTTGAGTCGGTGTCTTGCATGCTGATCTCTTGGGTCAATTAAAGCCAAACACACCCATTTAACGGGAATTTTAGATGGGTGTGAAGGGCTAAAACGTGTTTTATGGTAATAAACCAATGCCTGTTAATCCGGCACTTTCAGTTAAACCAAACATTAAGTTCATGTTTTGTACAGCCTGACCTGCAGCGCCTTTCACTAAATTATCTTGAGCAACCAAAATAATCAGTTTTTGCGGTTGTGGACGGTATAAGGCAATACGTAATTGATTAGCTCCACGCACTGAACGTGTTTCAGGTGAGCTACCTGCTGGCATCACGTCTACAAATGCTTCATTGGCATAAAACGCTTCATATAAGCTTTGTAAATCTGTCGCTTGACCTTGTTCAGTTAAGTCGACGTAAATGGTGCTTAACATGCCACGAATCATTGGCACTAAATGTGGCACAAATACAATGTGATCGAATACACCACGTTGACCTGAGATCTGTTCTAAGGCTTCCACAATTTCAGGATGATGACGATGACCCGATACACCATAGGCTTTAAAATTATCAGCATTTTCTGAATAGATCATCCCAAGGCTGGCTTTACGCCCTGCCCCTGAGACACCCGATTTAGCGTCAATAATAATACTTTCAGGTTTAACCAAGTCTTGTGCTTTTAAGACGGGTGCTAAACCTAGTTGTACTGTGGTTGGGTAGCAGCCCGGATTACCAATCACATTGGCTTGCTTGATTTGTTCACGGTTTAGCTCTGATAAACCATATACCGAATCTTTTAAGATCTCAGGGCAGGCGTGTTCTAAACCATACCACTTTTCAAACTGCTCAAGATTTTGCAAACGAAAATCTGCAGCTAAGTCAATCACTTTGGTATTGGAGGCCACGAGTTCTGCAGCATGTTTCATTGCAACGCCATGTGGGGTTGCAAAAAACACCACATCACATTGCTTTAATTGTTCAATATTTAAATCTGAATAACAAAGATCGGTGTGGCCACGTAAGCTTGGGAACATGTCATCCACACGGCGACCGGCTTCGGTACGTGAGGTTAACAGTGTGACTTGCACATCCGGATGACGTAACAAAAGACGTAATAATTCAACGCCTGTATATCCTGTACCACCTACAATTCCGACAGTAATCACGTGCACAACCTCAATTTATCTCGTTGGTTTTCATCAAGACTTAGTATGACAGGAACTTGATTTTTTCAAAACCATTTCAGCAGGCTTTGTCTTGATTTCATCCAATAAATTGCCATGTCATATTAAAGGCATCATAAAAGCGCAACTTTTCAGCCTAATATGTAGCGCTCAGTGTATTAAAAAACATAAGGCTGCTGTTGTTTAAGTTGCTGGCGATGTAGCTGATAGTGTGGGTCAAACTGCTCAACCAATTGCCAAAATTGTGCGCCATGATGCATATAACGGGTATGGCACAGTTCATGTATACAGACATAACGCACCAATCTAGCTTCACAACATACCAAAGCACTACTGAGCATAATATTTTGCACAGATGAACAACTGCCCCAGCGGGTTTTGGCTTGACGAATGGTACAGTTTTGATAATTGAGACCAATCTCTTGACTAATACTGTGTAAAAATTGCGGTAAATGTTGCTTGGCATAGGCAAAGCTAAAGGCTTTGAGCGCTGCCTGTGGCTGGGCTTGATCTACGTATAACTGTTGGTCTTTAAAAATGAAAAGTTTGGCTTGTGCTTGATAGACAATAGCAATGGCTTGCGGCTGATTAAAAAGGCGAATGCAGCTGGGCAATTGAGTTTGAAGATGTTGTTGTTTTTGCCATGCTTGCTTGAGCCATATCTGTGACGATGCAATAAAGGCTTGAATTTGTTTTTGGGTGCATTGTATAGGAGCACTCAGCGCAATTTTATCGGGATAAACACGTAAAGTTAAACGCTTGGCCCGTGCAGAGCGGCGAATATGGATATCAGGCAACATACTTAAGCGATCTTAAAAGGGCTTTCCTCTGCTCAACAAGGGAAAGCTTGATTTATTAAACCGCAGTACGTTCTTCGATACCGTTATCGGTTGCCACCACTGCAATATCGGCTTTGTTCAGCGCAAAAATACCATTACACACCACACCCGGAATGTCATTAATGGTTTTTTCAAGCTCTAAGGCATTTAAGATATTAAGGTTATGTACATCTAAAATGACATTGCCGTTATCTGTCACAACACCTTGACGATACACAGGGTCGCCGCCTAAAGCTACAATCTTACGTGCCACAGCCGAGCGTGCCATTGGAATCACTTCAATCGGTAAAGCAAACTCAACGCCAAGTTGATTGACCCATTTTGAATCATCCACGATACACACAAACTTTTTCGCAATTGATGCGACAATTTTTTCACGTGTTAGTGCAGCACCACCGCCTTTGATCATATGTAAGTTTTGATCAATTTCATCGGCACCATCGACATAAGCATCTAAATGACCGACTGAGTTCATATCTACAACGTCAATGCCTAATTTACGTAAGCGTTCAGCGGTTGCTTCTGAGCTTGATACTGCAGCTTCAAGTTCTAATTGAGGTAATAACTCAATTAAGAAATTGACTGTACTGCCTGTGCCTACGCCTAAAATACCGCCTTTGGGTAAATGTTTTAGCGCAGCTTGTGCAGCAGCTTTTTTCTTTTCATCTTGGGTGGTATACAGGCTCATGGCTTTACTCGACTAATTTTTGACCTTTGTTGCTGATTTTTCAGCGCAAATGGACAGGGGTTTGTTACAATAAGCCCCTATTTTAAACTGTTAGATGGAAGATTAACATGCTGTCTCGTTTGGTTCGACAAATTTTACAGGCAACCGTTTATGACGTTGCAATCGAAACCCCACTCGAAGCAGCGCCTCGAATTAGTGAGAAGCTCAATAACAA
Source organism: uncultured Acinetobacter sp. (assembly GCF_947626835.1). GTDB lineage: Bacteria > Pseudomonadota > Gammaproteobacteria > Pseudomonadales > Moraxellaceae > Acinetobacter. The sequence goes on from NZ_CANQTS010000036.1 coordinate 10,067, forward strand.
CATTCGCTTTAAACGTGAAGATTTACAACCAGTCTTTTCCTTTAAATTGCGTGGAGCTTATAACCGTATTAGTCAATTGTCTAAACAGCAGCTTGAACGTGGTGTGATTACCGCATCGGCTGGTAACCATGCGCAAGGCGTGGCGTTATCGGGGCAAAAATTGGGTATTCGTGCCATTATTGTCATGCCAAAAACTACACCCGACATTAAAGTTCAGGCGGTTAAACGCTTAGGTGGCGATGTGGTGTTACACGGCGACTCATTTGATGTGGCCAACAAATACGCCATTGCTCGTGCTCAAGATGAGGGTATGACCTTTATTCCACCGTATGACGATGAGTTGGTCATGGCGGGTCAAGGCACAATTGCCAATGAAATTTTACGTCAATGGCGTGATGTGGAATATGTGTTTGTGGCGGTGGGCGGTGGCGGCTTAATTGCAGGTGTTGCTGCTTATTTAGGTGATGTTGCACCGCATGTTAAAATCGTTCCAGTTGAATACGAAGAATCAGCATGTTTAAAAGCAGCATTTGAAGCCAATGAGCGTGTGATCTTGCCACAAGTAGGTTTATTTGCTGATGGTACAGCAGTGGCACAAATTGGCGAAAAACCTTTTGAAGTGCTGCAATTACAAAAATCAGATGCCTCAGGTCCAATTGTAGAGCGTGACGTGGTGTTGGTGAATACCGACGAAATCTGTGCTGCCATCAAAGATACTTATGATGAATGCCGTAGTATTGTTGAACCTTCTGGTGCCATGGCCTTAGCTGGGATTAAAAAGTATGTAGAACAACATAACTTACACGGCAAAAATATGGTGTCGATTGTGTGTGGCGCCAACATGAACTTTGATCGCTTACGCTATATTGCCGAACGCACCGAATTGGGTGAGCGCCGTGAAGCCATTTTTGCTGTCACTATTCCTGAAGAAAAAGGCGCTTTCTTAAACTTCTGCCGTGCCCTACAAGGTCGTAATATTACCGAGTTTAACTACCGTGCTAGCGGTGCTTCTGCCGCACAAGTCTTTGTCGGGATTAGTTTAAAAGGCGGTGAAAAAGAACGTCATGACATCTATGATGCGTTAAAACTTAATTATAATGTTGATGATTTATCTGATGATGAAGTGGCGAAATTACATATTCGTTATTTAATTGGTGGTCATGCCGATTTAGCCAACGAGCGTTTATTTAGAGTGGAGTTTCCAGAGCGTCCGGGTGCTTTGCTGACCTTCTTAGAACGTTTAGGTCCAACGCATAATATTACCTTGTTCCACTACCGTAACCACGGCGCAGCTGAGGGACGTGTTTTGGTCGGCTTAGAAGCCAGCGATGCACAACAAAATCCAGATGGTTTGCTTGAAACTTTACAAAGCATTACTTATCCGTATGATGAAGTGACCAATAACTTAGGTTATCAGCGCTTCTTAAAATAATATTAAAAAAAAACCGCCTGCTGATAGGCGGTTTTTTAGTTAAAACCAATTTAACAAGGAAATCCCTAAACCCGCATAGGTTGCACGGTGATTGTAGTCAATCAGGCTTTCACCATAACCATCAAATAATTGAAAATGACCACGTAATTTTCCTTTGATTGGGAAAGCCCAATCAAATTGCACCGCACCGTGTGAGTCACTCCCACCTTGTAAACTGTGACGCAGCATTAAAGAAAAATCATGCTCATTCCAACGATAAAATGCGGTTAAATCGCCACGTCCCACATAGTCATCAATATCAGCATTGTTATCATCTTTACTGTCCTCACTAATGCGATACCAAGGACGTAACATTAAGGCAAAGTTTTCTCGTTCTAAGCCAACATTCAACATCACGCGATTCCAACTACGCGAAAATGGATCAGAACGACCATTGGATTGATGATTGAAGGTTAAACCCAGTAAGCGTCCGCTTAAACCAAAAATTTCATAATTGGTACGAAATATTAAACTCGCCTCAGGTTCATAGTTGGTTTCACGAAAAGGACGTGACTCATCTTCGTTATACACTTGCCAACGTGATGACTGCGTATAGCCTAACCAAACATCGCCATTATCCCCTAAGATATTCTCCATTGCCTTGGTTTTAAAAGACAGTTGGAACTTAGCTTCAGTGGAGTTGAGATTTTGTTCTTCCCCCATTTTTACACTGTTATCAGGATTTGGACTGGTTGGACGTTCATTTGTATTGGTCGTGCTAAACACTGGCAATACATACATGGGTTGATACTCACGTAAGTTCCATGTACCCAACTTACTGTCACCTGCAAGTTCCCAACGTTGATCGAGTAAAGAATGTGATGGATGAATTGGCGCTGCGGCTGTAGGAATCACTGTATCGAGAACTTTTTCAGTTAAACTCACAGCTGCACTGTCTTGAGACACAAGATCAGCTTGTTGTGTTGACGTCACTTTAAAGATTTGATCATAACAAGTTAATCGCTCAGCATTAGAGGTCAAGGCTATACAGGCCGCAGGACTGGCCGGTTGTAGTGTAGTGAGCAATTGATCATTGGCTACAGCACCCAAGCTTAGCATTAAAATGCCAAGCCCAAGTGGTGCACGTTCAAAAGCGGTATACCCCATAAATTTTCCCTTTGTTGTTTTAATTCACTTGGTAAATTTTAAAGCCCAATTCGCTTAATTGCTCACGTTTTGCCATCGGTGCAACCACGGCGCGATCTGGACGTTGATTAACTAAATACTGCTTGGCCACACGCTGTAGGTCATCTAAGGTCACTTTCAGCAATCGCTCACGTAACTGACGACGCAATGCAGGACGACGACCATGTAACAAGGCATAACATGCCGTAATCGCCTCACCTGCTGGTGAACCTGGTTTATCCATACTGGCAATTAAACCTAAAATTGCTTCTTCGATTTGATGCGGTTGTTGTGCGGCATTTAATAACCAATCAATTGAAGCATTAAAATCAGCAAATGTTTCTGCTAAACGTGGATCACGGTAGCTATAGAAACGGAACGAACAGGCATTACCATCGTAGCTTGCGCCACCGCCATAAGCGCCGCCTTTTTCACGAATTGCACTATGTAAGAAGCCATTACGTAAATATGCTGCCAACACCATCAGTGCTGCAGCATCAGGATGCGAAACTGGCACAACAGGATAAGCAGCCGCACAGAACTGTACATTGGCTTGCACCAACCATGCTTGATCATCATTGCTCTCTTCGGTGGTCTTTTCCTGTTTTAACGCAATTGGGGTACGGTCAATGACCACTTTATCCCAAACCTGCTGAATCTCTTCAACTAAATGGTCGGATTGCTGCTCTTCACACACCAATAAAAATTGTTTTGGTGCTTGTAATAACGTGCGATGAATGGCTTTGAGCTCATCAATCAAATTGTTGTAGCTAGCTTCATCATTTAAGCTGGCAACTAAATCACTTAACCAATTTAATGCACCTAAACCTGTATTTTGGTAATCACGTTGCGCCAAAGCACTATGCTGACGTCCTGCAATTTGCATGGCATAACTGTGACCGGCATCTGATACACGCGCCTGCCAACGGGTTTTACGCTGTTGCAGTAACTCAATAATACGGTCTTTCTCATCAAAGCGTAGTTGTTCAAAGGCCAATTTTAATAAGCCAATGGCACTTAAATTATTCACCAACGATTTGGTGGTCAGCGTCAACCATGCGCTGATTTTACCCGCATCATCGGCTTTAGAACGTAAAGAAGCACCCATACCTAAACCACCACTTACCGCAGTTTGCAGTTGTTGCAGTTCAAGATAGTCATACTCACCTGCGCCGACTTCACCCATTAAAATAGACAACAAGTTAAAGTACGGTGACTGCACCACAGCATCCGGAATCTGTACCAATACTTGTTGGTAGTAAATACCGTTGGTGCCTGCATGATAAAGATTTAACGGTGTATCTAAACCATTGCTGATGATTTCACGCAATTGACCTTGGACAATATGTAAATCTGCCGGTACATCGGCTAAACCGACTTTTGGCAATAAATTTAAATCATCTGGAGTGTCTTGGCGTAGGTTTAAAGCTTCAGTTTGCGCAATAATCTGTGCTTTTTCTGCTTCAGTTAAACTGGCAGCAATGGCAGCTAAACGCGCTTTTTCTGCTTCTTGTAAGTCTTTAGATTTATTCGCATCTGGCACCAAGGTCATTTGTACACGATGCGGGTTATCAATCAAATAGGTTTTTATCAGATTCGGCAACCACATTGGGTCTTTAAGTTCTTCTTTCACCGCAGCAATGGCACTGTCTACATCCCAAACCACCACAGGGTCACTATGATGAATCGCGCTGCTTAAACCATTTAAAATCAAACTTAAACCATACGGCATACCGTCGCCATTGATTTCACGTTGGTGTAATTCAATTTGATGTAAAATTGCATCCACGACATCTTGATTGACCGGTTGTGCTGCTACATCGTTTAACACCTCCAACACGCCTTGTTTAAAACTTTCTGCATGTTCAGGGTTTGAACCTTGAATACCGCAATAAAAGGTCATTTCAAAGTTAGAATCATCCACGCCCATTAAAGGACCTGTCGATTGTGCATAGCCGCAGGTTTCTAAATAATGACGCAGTGGCGATGCCGAATCTTCTAATAAAATCCCCTCAACTAAGCGCATACCTAAGCGCAACTTCACATCACTTGCTTGTGGCAATAACCATGACATGACATGGTAGGTCTTGTCGGTTAAATCTTCTGAATCAAGGGTATAGCTTTCAGTCACTTCAATTGGTGCTGTTAAGCGAGTTTCAGGGGTTGAATGCAGCGTTTCGCCTTTGTCAAATTTCGCCAAAGCCAAAGTTTCAAATTGCGCTTGTAAATCATAGGCCGATTGATTACCAAAGGTCATAAACACTGCATTACTTGGATGATAATGCGATTGGTAAAACGCCAATAATTCGTCGTAAGTTAAATCTGGAATATCTTTAGGATCACCACCTGAATTGTAGTGATAAGTGGTCTGCGGGAACAAATGCTGTGCCAATTGGTGATAAAGCTGATCGGTTGGCGAACTCATCGCACCTTTCATCTCATTAAATACCACGCCTTTGTACACCGGCTCACCATTTTCAAGCTCAATGCGAATGCCTTCTTGGGCAAAATCCAAAGGATTTAAATTGGCTGCAAAGGCGGCATCTAAATACACTTCAAGTAAGTTTTGAAAGTCTTTTTTATTTTGCGTCGCAAATGGATAAGCTGTCCAATCTGCTGCGGTAAAGGCATTCATAAAGGTATTTAAAGAGCGGCGGATCATTAAGAAAAACGGGTCACGTACCGGAAATTTCTCTGAACCACACAACGCCGTGTGCTCTAAAATATGCGCCGCGCCTTTGGAATCCATCGGTTGGGTACGAAATGCAACCAAAAATACATTTTCGTCGTGGTCGGTGGCCAAGTGATAATGCACCGCACCGGTGACGATATGTTGATATTCAGCCACAAAAATATCTAAGGCTTCAACATGGTGTTGACGTACCAACTGAAACGCAGGATGTACAGTAGGGGTTTGAGTTTCAGTGACATCTACAGTCATGTGATCTCCAAAAAAATATATAAAAAATGGTCTTCATTATAGCGACACTTCAGCGCAAAAATCACAGCTCAATCAGCGCAATTCTCTCAAGATTAAGCAACATTGGTCGAATATTTGTTCACAATCTGTAATTACTCGGTGTTTAAGCTTGGCTTGAATTTTATCAAGCACGCTATATCCTGCTTGGACAATCATGTAAAATACGGTTTTTCTTATTAAATGTGAATGTAAAGACATGGCAACTGTTGATCTTTTTGCAATTGGCAATGCATTAATTGACCAAGAATTTAAAGTTTCTGATGCGTTTTTAGTCGAACACAACTTGCAAAAAGGCACGATGCAATTGACTGATGGCGACACACAAGCCGCTTTATATCGCAAATTGCAAGCGAGCCAAACTTACAAAGGTCAAGCAGCCGGCGGTTCAGCAGCCAATACCACGGTTGCCTTTGCAGCGTTGGGTGGTACAGCATTTTATGGCTGCCGCGTGGGTAATGATGATTTAGGTCGCATTTACTTAGACGGTTTAAGCGAAGCGGGCATTCAAACCACACAAAAATCAGTCAGCGATGGCGTCACTGGTACCTGTATGGTGTTGGTCAGCCCTGATTCTGAACGTACCATGCACACTTATTTAGGCATCACCGCTGAATTATCTGCACAGCAAATTGATTTTACCGCGCTTGAAACAGCACAATGGTTGTATATTGAAGGTTATCTGTCGACCAGTGATACAGCACGTGTGGCAGTTCAACAAGCCCGCACGATTGCCAGAGCCAATGGTGTTAAAATTGCGTTAACCTTATCTGATCCTGCCATGGTGCAATATGCACGCCAAGGTTTAGATGAATTACTTGATGACGGCGTAGACCTTTTGTTCTGTAATGAACAAGAAGCTTTAATGTACACTCACACCGACAACCTTGAGGCAGCACTTGCAGCTTTACGTTTAAAAAGCCACATGGTGGTGATCACTTTAAGTGAAAAAGGTGCCTTGATTGCGACCCAAGATGAGCAATTTAATGTTGCAGGTCGTCAAGTGCTTGCCGTAGATGCCAATGGCGCAGGCGATGCCTTTGCTGGTGCATTTCTTTATGCCTTAAATGCTGATTTAGGTTTACAAACTGCAGCAGAATTGGCTATTTTAGTTTCAAGTCAAGTGGTATCACAATTTGGACCACGTTTAGCTTTAACAGATTACGCTCAACTTCTTCACACACTGCAACAGGACCCTGCCTAATGCAAAAGATTTGCATGACCGAAGATATTCCAGAACGCGAAGCGCGCGCTTTTGATTTAGACAACGGCGACAAAATTTTTATCACACAACGTGATGGCAGTTTTTTTGCGTATCAAAATCTATGCCCGCACTTGCAAGTAGAACTTGAATTTTTAGAAAACCAATTTCTAGACCGTGAGCAAGAATATATTGAATGTTCCACCCACGGCGCACTGTTTTTAGTGGAAAGTGGTGAATGCGTGTCAGGTCCTTGCCAAGGTCAAGCCTTAGAAAAAGTCGTGATTAGCGTACATTCTGATGGCGGGATTTATCTTGCGCTAGACGCTTAAGGTGATGAGCATGCTTGAGCTATTGTCGAACTTAGACTTAATGCCTTTTCATTTAAGTTTGGTGATGCTGTCTAGCTTAAGCGTGCTTGAATTGATGGGCTATTATGTTAAAGCCCCGCCAAGTGTCTGGCTACAACGCTGTATTCCTCAGCAACTCCGCAATGCCCCTTTGTTAGATGTCAAATTTTCTAAACTGCTGATTGTGGTTTTTTTACTGATGAATTTTAGCTGTGCAGGCTATGCGTTACAGTTTGCCATTTATTCTCAGCAAAATAGTTTTGCCGCTTTTTATTATGTGGTATTCCCTGCGCTGATTTTGGCGATATTTTTTACCGCTTTTATGATTCATTGTTTGGATCAAGTCCTACCGCCACAACCGCATTTATTAGAACCTGATTTACTGGGTCGCTTAGCCACCTTAAGTGAAAAATCACGTCCAAGTTTCCCCGCACAAGCACGCGTTCGTGATCAAGGGGGGCGCTTACATGTGGTCAAGGTAGAACCTGAATTTGGCGAATTAGAACAAGAAAGCCAAGTGATTTTAATCCGCATGAAACGTGGTCACTATGTGGCTAAAAAAATTGCCCCCTCGAAACCCTTATTAACGATCAGCAGACCACACAATGTGTCTTAATTTTCGCCAAACATACTATTAAACCCTACTTTTCACATGAATTTTAATTAGACTACAACTTTACGTTATAGAGCATAAAGATGTTCGGTCAATTATTGAAAAGTGTTACTGATTTAGGTGTAGATGCCTTATGGCAACAACACGGTCAACAGATTCAAAGCTTGGTGGCACAGCAACTTGTCAAAGTGGCTGAAGATAAACTCAATCAAGAAAATGAATTAAGGGCCTTGGTCAACCAAGCGTATGGCATGTTGCCACAGAACATTACAGCGTTATTGCCTAGTGATGTCATTGTAAGCAAAATTTTAGAAAATAAAGAGGTGATTTTAAGCCAAGTACAAAAATTACGTACTCAGGCTTAAACAAAAAAATCCAGACACTTGATCTGGATTTTTTTATTTCTAGCATTAAATAAAGACGTTAGATCGGTTCAAACGGTGCCACAACATCGGCATTTTGCGCACGATGACGCATAAAATGATCCATCAGCACAATTGCAAGCATCGCTTCTGCAATTGGGGTTGCGCGTACACCCACACATGGATCATGACGACCTTTGGTCAATACATCAGTATCTTCACGATCAAGATTAATGGTTTTACCCGCTGTGGTAATTGAGGCTGTTGGTTTTAAAGCAATCGCAACACGAATGTCTTGACCACTTGAAATACCGCCTAAAATACCACCCGCATGATTGGCTAAGAAACCATGACTGGTCAGCTCATCACGGGTTTCATGCCCAAATTGCTCTGCCACGCCAAAACCATCACCAATTTCAACGCCTTTTACCGCATTAATTGACATCATGGCATGCGCGATATCAGCATCCAAACGATCAAAGACTGGCTCACCCCAACCTACAGGGACATTTTGCGCAATAATTTCAAGTTTTGCACCACAACTTGTGCCTTGCTCACGTAAACTGGTCACCAAAGCTTCAAAACGTGGCACAGCATCCACATCACCACAGAAAAATGGGTTATTCGCTACTTCATTCCAATCCAATGTGTTAGCTTTTTCCGTGCCAATTTGCGTGACATGGCCACGAATTAAAATACCAAACTTTTCGCTTAAATATTTCTTTGCAATCGCACCGGCAGCAACACGCATTGCCGTTTCACGCGCACTTGAACGACCGCCACCACGATAATCACGGAAACCGTATTTATGCGTGTAGGTGTAGTCGGCATGATTAGGACGGAAAGTTTGCGCAATATTGCCGTAATCTTTTGATTTTTGGTCGGTATTACGGATCAATAAACCAATCGATGTACCTGTGGTTTTGCCTTCAAACACGCCTGAGATAATTTCAACTTCATCGGGTTCTTTACGTTGGGTGGCAAACTTAGAGGTGCCCGGCTTACGACGGTCTAAATCTTGCTGTAAGTCAGCAGCAGACAATTCAATCCCCGGTGGCACGCCATCGACAATCGCCATCAGGCCTACACCATGCGATTCACCGCAAGTCGTTACACGGAACAGTTGTCCAATACTATTACCTGCCATGTTCAACGACTCCTTTATGCTTGAACAGATTGAATAAATAGATCACGGTACTCACGGCATTGCGCTGCAGTAAGCGCAAAAATCCCTGTGCCACCTTTTTGAAATTGTAACCAATGGAAATCAACGGTATTGAAGTTTTGGCGCATAGCCCATTCTGAGTTGCCCACTTCAATCACAATTAAACCATCTTCAGTTAAGTAATCTGTTGCTTGCGCTAACATTTTACGCACCAAATCCAAACCGTCTTGACCTGCAGCCAACGCCATTTCTGGCTCATGGTGGAATTCATCCGGTAAATCCGCCATGTCTTCTGCATCTACATACGGCGGGTTAGACACAATCAAATCATATTGATTTTCAGCAGGAATCTTGGCAAATAAATCCGATTCCATTAATGCAATTTGATATTGCTTGTTGTGGTGTTCTGCGTTGATTGAAGCCACTTCAAGTGCATCTTTTGACAAGTCTGTCGCATCGACTTCTGAATCAGGGAAGGCATAGGCCAAAGCAATTGCGATACAACCTGAACCTGTGCACATATCTAAAATACGTTGTGGTGTTTTTGGTTGCGGGTTGCTTGGTAAGTTATTCAGCGCTTCGCCCATTTGACCGTTTTCGCCTAAGCAATACGGTGCAAAACGGTTTTCAATTAATTCTGCAATCGGTGAACGTGGAATTAAAACACGTTCATCGACGTAAAATGGTTTGCCAAAGAAATAAGATAAGTTGAGCAAATAAGAAGTTGGCACACGTTCATTAATACGGCGCTCGAGTAAACTTAAAAATTCAGCTTTTTCACTGGCAAGTAATTTGGCATCTAAAATTTCTGCATCGGCTTTCCAATCTAATGAAAGCGTTTGTAATACCAAAGCTGAACTTTCAGCAAAATAATCTTCTGTACCTTGACCTAAATGCGCATCGTATTGACGTAATGCTGTGACACCAAAACGAATAAAATCACGAATAGTGACAAGTGTTTCAGCGGCTTCCTGCAAATGTTCAGGGCTAATTGTCGGTCGATCCACTTAAGGTTTCTCCAAGGTTAATTTTTTAAAACGCTCTATGATACCTTGTTTTAGTGGCTTTTTCGCCCATCTGTAAACAAAAAATCCAAGTGTATACGATGAGCTTTTTAACGCGTATGTCTTCTTTTATAAAAGCGAGGCACGGTGTCTTTGATGTGGCTTTAGTTTTAAACCGCAATCCAATCAACAGCTAAAAAATTCATATGCATGGATAAAAAGCTTAAATACTAGACATTCAAACACTTAACTCAGCATAGCATTTTATTATCTGTCGTTATCTGTAAATCCTCAAGCAGTCGCTGCAAAAGCATTTTATCTTGATCCCATACGCATTATGCAAACCATCGGCTTTAGCTTGGTTAAGCCAAGCTGTGTTTATTGATTGATTTTATTTAAAAGGGATCACATGTTTTATATTCGAACGCTGTTGCTGGCTGCCATTACCACTTTGGGTTTAACTGGCTGTAACTGGCAAGGCTCATCAACAACTCAAAAAGTAGCAAATTTAGATCATTTGGCGATTGGCTATCAAAAATCTTCTTTAAGTGCGATTACCTTAAAATCTGACCCGACTTTACTCAAAAAACATTTCCCTCATACCCATATTGAATGGAAAGAATTTCCTGCTGGTCCACAATTGTTAGAAGCACTTGCGGTCGGCTCAGTAGATTTTGGCCTAGTGGGCAATACACCACCGCTGTTTGCACAAGCAGGTAACAAAAAATTGCTCTATGTGGCCTATGAACATTATTATCCCAAAAGTTTAGGCTTATTAGTGCATCAAGATAGTTCAATTCAAGATCTGCAACAGCTCAAGGGTAAACGTATTGCCTTACAACGTGGCTCAAGCGCCCATGATTTACTTGATCAAGTTTTACGACGGGCCAACTTAACATGGCAAGACATCAAGCCAATTTGGCTAGCCCCTGCCGATGCACGGGCTGCATTTGAACAAAAAAGTATAGATGCATGGATGATTTGGGAGCCGTTTCAATCGGTTGCGCTACAAGATGGCAAGGCTCGCGTCCTGACAGATGCACAAACGTTTGCACCCAGTTATTCATTTGTAATGGCGCATCCTGAATTTATTCAACAGCATCCACAGGCAGCCGAGCAATATATTGCTGCGGCCAATGATGCAGCCAAATGGGTGGTTAAGCATCACCATAAAGCAGTGCAACTTTATAGCCAAGCGATTGGCGTACCTATTGATCTTGCCGATATTGTGGTAAAAAAACGTGAGCAACCCACGCTTTTATATCCGATCAATCATGATGTGCTTCGTGCACAGCAACAGATTGCCGATCGCTTTAGTGCCGAAAAGCTAATCCCTCAAAACATAAAGGTCGCTGAGTTTGTCTCTTCAGCAACCCCCTAACATCAAGCTCAGGCAGCAGCCTACGGGCTGCTTAACGCACATTCAATCCATGTTTATTGGGCAGCAATTGAATTTTCATGTCTTGATAAAATTTCAGCCGTGAATCTTGTGGATCACTGCGTACTTTGGCAAAAAAATGATCATCGGCAAATAATTGTGCATAAGTTTTATAACCCAACTCTAAGGTTTGCGCTTTATGACCTTGTTGTTCAAATTCGGCAACCAAACGGTTAATTTTTTTAACATCCACATCCGACATACTCTTCTCCTCATTAAGATGATGTTTTAGTTGTAGAGCCTGTTGTTGACAAAGCGATGACAATGGCTTGATTTTATAAGGCAATCCCCCATATCAAGCCATATCTCGATTTAAATTCACCTTTATGAGCTATAAACATAACGATTTAATGGCGATGCGTGAGCAGTATTGGCAAGATCAATCTGCGCACGTACTTACCGAAAAAGCTGCTTTACAGCAGTTACTCAGCACACTTGAGGTGATGCCACAACCAAGCCTTGAAGATGCTAAATATGTGTTTTTTCATCTGCCAAGTGCAATTATATTACAAGGCTATGCATTGGGTTTTTCGCATCCTAAAGTCACCAGCTTAATTAGCGCATTTATTGAAACACATAAAACCCAACTGCGTGTTCAACAAGGCTTAAAAATCCGCTTCCGTGGTTAAGCTTGTTTTAAGTTATGTCAGTTAAATGTTGCCTTGTTTCATTTGAACTTTTTTAATACGTTCAGACAGGTTAATATCCTTTATAATCAATTTTTTCTGCGAATCATTGCTTCTTCAAGGAATCTACATGTCAGATCAGCACGATAAGCTTAAACAACTTAAAACCTCCTCTATGGATCGACGCTTATCGATCGCCAAGGCTTCGCTCTTGGCGGGAACACGTTGGGCAGCGTCAAGTGCCAGCTCAATGTTTGCCAGTGAAGCAGAAAAAGAAAAAAAACGTAAGCAAGCCATGAAAGAACAAGCCGACTATTTAGTGGCAGAGATTGGCAAACTCAAAGGCTCGATTGTGAAAATTGGCCAAATGATGGCGCTGTATGGCGAGCATTTTTTACCTGAAGAAATTACCCAAGCCTTAAATACCTTAAATAACCAAACGGTGGCTTTAGATTGGCCTGCGATTAAAACCCAACTGCGCAGTCAATTGGGCAGTCAATTAGATGATCTTACCATTGACCGTGAACCGCTAGGCACGGCTTCCCTTGCTCAAGTGCACCGTGCAGTACGTAAATCAGACGGTTTAGAATTGGTGCTCAAAGTACAATATCCGGGTGTGGCCGATGCCATTGATTCGGATATGAGCTTGTTCAAAAACATGCTTAAACTGACCCGCATGGTGCCACAAACCCGTGAATTTGATCAGTGGTTTGACGAAGTACGTGACATGATGCACCGTGAAGTCAATTACGATATTGAAGCCGCCACCACGCGCCGTTTTGCTGCACGTTTGCAAGATGATCCACGTTATATTGTACCCACAATCATTGACCAATATTGCACCAACCGCGTGCTCTGTATGACTTTTGAACGTGGTGTGCCAATTAATAGTCCAGTGATGCTATCTTTGCCACAAGAGCGTCGTAACCGACTAGGTGAAGCCTCTCTTGAAATTGCAGTCCGTGAGATCTTTGAGTGGGGCGAAATGCAAACCGACCCAAACTTTGGTAATTATTTGGTGCGTTTAGCAGAAGACGCACAAGGTCTTGATCAAATTGTGTTACTCGATTTCGGTGCGATTCGTCAATTTGACCAGCATTTATTGGGTATGGCGCGCAATTTAATTAAAGCGGGTTATCACCATGACCCGATGGCCATGGTCAATGCCATGCGCGGTTATGACTTTTTTGATGCCATTCCTGAAAATTTAAAACCCGATATGGCAAAAGTATTTTTATTGGCAACAGAAGCATTTAGCAGCTTTGACAATAACAAACAAATTCCTGAAGGGGTCATGCAGATGGATAACCGCTATGATTGGAAAAAAAGCCAATTACATAGTCGGGTGATGCAGCAGGCATCTAAATCTATGGCATCGCGTTATTTTAGTGTGCCACCTAAAGAGTTTATGTTTATTAGCCGCAAATTCATTGGGGCTTATACTTTTATGACTGTCATTGAAGCCAAAACCAATGTGCATGGCATGATTCAAAAATATGTTTAAAAGTGTTTAAATCATCAAGAGATGCTCAGCATCTCTTTTTTTATGAGTAGTATGATGTATTTTCTTCGTCCTATACAAACCCAAGATGATGCTGCTTTAGCCGCAATTATTCGTCAAGTCTCGCAAGAATATGGTTTAGCGCCTGAGTCAGGCTTTGCTGTAGCAGACCCAATCTTGGATCATTTATCTGCTGTGTATCAAGCGCCTCTGTGTCAATACTGGGTGGTAACTGATGCGCAAGGTCGCATTTTTGGCGGTGGTGGTATTGCACCATTACAAGGTGCGCCAGATATCTTAGAAATACAGAAAATGTATTTTTTATCCGAAATTCGTGGACACGGTCTGGCTAAACAAATTTTACAACACGCCTTTGATTTTGCAAAAAACCACGGCGTAAAAGGTATCTATTTAGAAACCACAGCATGTTTAAAAGAAGCAGTGCATTTGTATGAAGGTGTTGGCTTTGAGTATTTAGAGGCACCGCTTGGCAATACTGGTCATAGCGCGGCTTGCGAAATTTGGATGCTTAAACCACTGTAAAATAAGCCCGCAGTTGCGGGCTTATTTGCTTAAAAGGCAAACTTTAAGTTGACATAATACTGCTCTAAGCGAGGATCGGAAAATTTGCTTAAGTAAGTATTGGTCATGTCTTTTTGTGCTTCACCAAATAGGTTTTTAATCCCAAAACTTAACTCAGGCGAACCGTATTTGCCCAAATTTGTCGCGTAACGTGCGTAAATATCATGATACATCTGCGCCTGTACGGTATCTTGGCCTTGTAATAAAATGGCCGTTTCATTTTTTAGATCATATTCGCCATAATATTGCATCGCCCACCCAAAACCCCACGCTTGCGTGGCTTGTAAAAATGCCGAAGCATTCAAGCGATGCTTTAAAGGGCCGGCATCGGTATTGGGATCATTTAAATAACTGGTGGCGGCTTTACCCAATTGTTCTTGCTGATTGTATTTTTCAGTCCATGTATAGCCAGCGGTTAAATTCAGCTCGCCCAACGACGTGCTCATGTCATATGAAATTTGCGTATCAATACCACTGGTTTTTAACCATAAGGCATTAAAGGGTGTGGTGATCACAGTTTGTAAATTGCCATGGGCATCACGAATCACTCGATCAGCATAACTGCCATCTTGGGCATTGGCATCTAAAATTGCCTGCGCACCTAAGCTTGTAATGTTGTTATCTTTTTCAATATTAAAGTAGTCAATACTCCAACGTAAGCCCGGCCATGCTTGTGGGGTGATCACGACACCTGCCCCAAAACTGGTGGCAGTTTCTGGGCTTAAATCTGGATTACCACCCGCTGTGGTATACAGATCAACCGCTTGATGATGGAGTGGATCAATCACTTGGCTTTGTGTACTGGATAATTCTTGATCTGACAGTTGTGCTGCGGTAGGCACAATAAAGCCTTTACTGTATGAGCCACGCAGCATCAGGCTATTATTGGGTGCTAAACGAAAACCGAGTGTTGGTGAGGTTTGGCTAAAACTGCCGCTATTTTCAATACGATAACCTGAGTTCGATATAAAAAAAGAGTAGAAAAAAAGCCCTGTTTTTGTAACATATTGGTTCTCAAGACAAAATG
>NZ_CANQTS010000037.1 GCF_947626835.1 uncultured Acinetobacter sp.
CAAGTTGATTGCTTGATCAAGCTCACTTAAGCCTTTCTAAGCTGCCTATACGGCAGTGAACCAGCAGCATCATCAATGCACAACTATTCTAAATTTCTAAGCTGCCTATACGGCAGTGAACTTCCTCGATCTTTATCGAGTACAAACATAGCTTTTCTAAGCTGCCTATACGGCAGTGAACTTTTGCTTCAACTGCTCGTGAAAAAGCTGGGCTTTCTAAGCTGCCTATACGGCAGTGAACTTCAAAAGATTTTGATATTTAGCTCCTTTAATTTTCTAAGCTGCCTATACGGCAGTGAACATCACGCAATTCTTGTGTGATCTCTAAAGTACTTTCTAAGCTGCCTATACGGCAGTGAACAAAATCAACGGGGGTATGTGAGAAGGCCGCTATTTCTAAGCTGCCTATACGGCAGTGAACTTGATTAAATGCTGCTGCTGCGTCTAAACCGATTTCTAAGCTGCCTATACGGCAGTGAACATCGGTACGGGCGTTTAGTGCACCGAATTTCTTTTCTAAGCTGCCTATACGGCAGTGAACAGTTTATCATTGTGGCGACCCTGATGACGAGGTTTCTAAGCTGCCTATACGGCAGTGAACGAATAGATAAAGCTAGTGCTTTTTTTGCTTTGTTTCTAAGCTGCCTATACGGCAGTGAACCACGAGTGCCCGCAACAATTGTAATCGTCGTCTTTCTAAGCTGCCTATACGGCAGTGAACTCAAGCGCACCATTGGGCCAATCATCGCCAGCTTTCTAAGCTGCCTATACGGCAGTGAACTCGAAGCCGAAGCACTAACAACAGGTGCGGCATTTCTAAGCTGCCTATACGGCAGTGAACTTGAATTACTATCTGAAATTTTCGCCCGTACATTTCTAAGCTGCCTATACGGCAGTGAACGTACTTTCCGAATTTCTGTACTCGATGTGACGTTTCTAAGCTGCCTATACGGCAGTGAACGGATTAGTTGCTAGATCAGCAGGTAAAGTCACTTTCTAAGCTGCCTATACGGCAGTGAACATTCGTGAAGCAAAACGAGCAGGCGCACGATTTTTCTAAGCTGCCTATACGGCAGTGAACTTAAGCACTTGGAATAATATGTTTTTAGGCTTTTTCTAAGCTGCCTATACGGCAGTGAACTATTAAACTATGAACCAACCGAGCGAGGTGAATTTCTAAGCTGCCTATACGGCAGTGAACAGTAAAATTATGCCATCAATCAATTCAATAACAAAGACTTAAGATTAAAATTTAAAAAACACCAAAGTTTTAAGTTAATTATCTAAGTCATTGATTTTAATAAGCTGTTAAAGAGTAGAAAAATATTGGGGTATTTTCAAAGCAGTCTAGCGAATTTAATAGGGTCATTTCAAGCGCTTATTAAAGTCATAAAATTTTATTGATCTATATCTTCATCAGCTTATTTTGCATAGTGATCACAATAAAACTGTGCCTTAAATATAAAAATGAGCTATTTTCCATAGCTCATTTTGTCTTACACCAAGAGATATTAAGTGATCATACACACTCAATATCTCTTAAAAATCACTTAAGGTTTATCACCTTGCTTTAAACGCTGTTCAATTTGCTCAAGTACGGCAGGTAAATCAGCAATGGTATCAATGACGTAATGCGCACCGCCGGCTTGCATTTTGCTATAGGCTTTGGCTTTTAATACAGTTTGTTCTTCATTACTCAGATTTTGCCATTCTGGGTATGACATACCCACTTCATTGCCACTAACCGCTAAACCTACTGTCCAACAGCCTGCATTTAAGCCTTCCTCAATACCCACCACCGTGTCATCAACTTTCACCACACTTTTAATATCTGCCACACCCAATTGCATCAGGTTTTTCCATAACATATCTGGATATGGACGACCACGGGTAACATCCGTTGCCGTTACAATACAATCCGGTACATAACCTTGTTGTGCCGCTTTTTCAATCAGCTCAGGCATCATCATGCTGGCATAACCGGTATTACTGCCAATTTTGATGTCACGCGCACGTAAATATTGAAAAGTCTCCACTGCACCCGGAATTAAATCGGAACATTGTGGAATGGCTTTGAGTTGATAAGGGATAAAATCTTGATACAAACGATCAATATCTGCCTCTGTCGCAGCCTGTCCATGCACTGCTTGCCATGCCGCAGCAATACGCGGCATGTTTAATAATGCAGCAATATGGTCACGTTTTTCCAATCCCATCGGTGCACGTGCTTCACTCACTTCAATTTCAACACCTTGATCTAAAAACAAACGTTGAAATGCTAAAATAGGTGCACAAGAACCAAAATCTACGGTGGTACCTGCCCAATCAAAAACGATGGCTTTAATTACTGATGTATTCATGCTGTTTCTCTTTTTCATTCAATAGGGATATTAGGAATATAAGGCTTAAACATTGGCACGATAGCGTGCAACGGCTTGTAATAGGCGTTCAATATCCTCAAGATAAACTTCGCCAATATTGCCAATACGGAAGCAGGCTAAATCGCTAATTTTTCCTGGATAAATCACAAAGCCTGTGCTTTTAAGATGCTGATAAAATGCCTGAAAACTAAAATCATCTTCAGGGTATAAAAAGGTGGTAATAATTGGCGATTGATATTGGTTTTGTGCAATCACACAGTTAAAGCCTAATGCTTGCATACCTTGGGCTAAAGTTTTCTGACTGGTTAAATAACGTTGATGACGTGCAGTTACTCCACCCTCTTGTTCTAATTCTAATAACGCATGATGAAATGCATGCACCACATGCGTCGGTGAAGTAAAGCGCCACTTACCTTGTTGTTGTTCCATGGTAAACCACTGATCATACAGATCAAGGCTGACTGAACGTGCTTGGCCCTGACATTGTTCCAATTCTTGACGTTTGGCAATCACAAAGCCAAAACCTGGCACACCCTGAATACACTTATTGGCACTCGAAATTAAGAAATCAATCTTACATTCGGCCACATCCAGTGGAACACCACCAAATGAACTCATGCCATCGACAATCCAGACTTTATTGTGCGCTTTGACTAATGCACCAATCTCTTCAATTGGATTGAGCATGCCTGTCGTGGTTTCACAATGTACACACGCCACATGGGTAATCTGCGTATCAGATAACACTTGCGCAATTTCGTCTAGCTCAGGCACTTGGGTTTCAGGATAAGCCAACTCGACTACATTGAGTTTTAAGCGCTTGGCCATTTGCACCATACGTGCGCCATAAGCACCATTGTTAATAATTAAGATTTTGCCTGCTTCAGGTACACACGTCCCCAATACGGCTTCGACTGAAAAACTGCCACTGCCTTGCATTAAGACTGCGCTATAGTCATCTACTTGTGTTGTCGCAAGCGCCACAAGACGTTGACGAATATCTTGCACTAATTGATTGTATTCTTGATCCCATGTACACCAATCACGTTGCATCGCTTGGCGTACACCTTTTGAAGTGGATAAAGGCCCTGGGGTAAGTAATAAGTAAGGATTGTCGAGTTCAATTTTGGCATTCATGATAATTTCTTCCTCAATTAAAAAATATGCTGTTGTAATTGGTGTTTGATCCAACCTGGCCCTGTGGTCATGCCTTTACCTGCAATTGCATTGGCCAAATACACATTTGACTCAACTTCTAAGAAACATGCCGACTGTTCAGGATGGGATAAATACTGGCCTTGCCAACGTTTACTTAAAGGTGGCAAATCAAAGCCAAGTTGCTCAGCGCAATAACGCTGAATAAATTGATAGGTCTGTTCTTGTTGCTCAAACAATTCGGCTTCGTTTAAAGCGGTATATTCATGTGTATCGCCGACAATGATTTGTCCAAGATGATTTTGTTTGAGCAGCACATGAATACCGTAGCGTTTGACGATCTCATCTTGTGGCTCAGCCAATAAGTCTGCATAGCTTGGACAAATCGAAAATCCTGGATAACGTGCAATCGATAAGCCTGAGTAAATCGAAGCATTCAGTTGATACGGCAATGCTTCGGTAAGCGCCATATTTAAATGGCAGCGTTGCACACCCAATTGCTCTAAGGCCTGCGGATAGAGAATGTCTGTGGTTGCGCCATGACAAATCATTAACTTTTTCGCAGTGAAACACTCACCTGTTGCCAATTGAATCTGAGTAAGGCCATCATGTGCATTTGCTTTAACCACACATGCATTTGTGTAAACCTCTACCCCAATCTGTTGGGCATACGCCATAAGACGTGAAGCAGCTTGGTCAGGTTCTAAACTGTATTCATCGTCTAAAGTTAAAGCACCCTGTAATGCTGCATCTGCATTTAAATAGGGGTAACGGGTCAACAAGGTTTCAGGATCTAAATATTGAGCGTGAATGTTATAGGCTGCAGCGTGTTGCTCAAATTCATTTAGAACCTTGGCTTGCAAAGCCGTCGTGGCCAAATACAATCCGGTACGTTTGGAAAAGGAAATCTCCATTTCCTTTTGAACGCTTTGGTAAAACTCCAAACTATCTTTTGCATAAATATGCCAACAATCATCAGGACGACTTAAAGTTGCACTGCCCAAGATGCCAAAATTACGGCGTGTTGCACCCACTGGAACGGCATCTTTTTCAAAAAGCTTGACGCTTAAACCCTGTTGTTTGGCTTGAATGGCAGCAGAAAGGCCTAAAATCCCCCCGCCGACAATATGTAAATCGGTCATGATCATGTTTTCTAACTTCAATAAATCGATATAAAAATGTTGGTTGTTTTTATGCAGAACGATGTTGACGCCAACGCTCGGTACGCTTGAGATAGCGCTGACTTAATGCCCAGTGCAGGAACTTCACCACACACGATGTCAATAAAATCACCACACTTAAGGCCACAGCAGAAACAGTGTCTCCTGCATCATCCATATTTAAAATATCAACAGCCGCTAAACTGGTTTCTGGTGAATATAAGAAAATGGCTGCCGATACCGTGGTCATAGCATTGACAAACAGATAGACCCAAACCTCACCCAAAGCAGGCACCATGATCGGAATGTAAACTTTAGATAACAGTTTAAAACGCGATACACCTAAGGTCTGTGCAGCATGATCCAGTTGCTGCGGAATCTGTTGCATACTTTGCGTTAAGGTTAAATGCGGTACCGTGTAGTAATGCATTAAGGTGGAGATCACCAGCAAAGTCATCGTGCCATATAGCATCGCTAACGGATTGGCTGGATGGTTAAAAAATAGAATGTACGCGATACCTAACACCAAGCCTGGAATAGCCAGCGGCAATAAGGCCAACATACGGACATACTGCTTTAACTGGTTTGAGGTATTGAGGCGTTCAAGTGCCCATACGGTAGTAAAAATTAAAGCTGTACCCACTATACTGGTCCAAAATGCCAGTTGTAACGAGTTCCAATAGCTGTTCCAGCCACCGTTAACATATTCAAAACGATAGTGATTTAAGGTCAAAGATAAATCATACGGCCAGTAGCGAATTAAAGAAGCTAAGATCGCGGTGACTAAAATTAAGACAATGCTGCCGGCAACTACGCTACAAAAGCCCAATAAACATTTATCCAAAATCGGATGCGCTGGCATCTGATACGGCTCAGCCATGTTTTGCTGACGACGTTGTTGACGACGGGCTTGGTAACGATCAATCAAAAAAGCAAATAATGCAGGACACAGCAATAAAATAGAGATGACCGCACCCATGTTAATATTTTGTTGGCCAATAATTTGTTTATAGACATCCAGTGCCATCATATTAAATGAGCCACCAATCACCTTTGGGATACCAAAGTCAGTGACTACATAGGTAAACGCAACTAAACTTGCGCTAATCAGTCCATATTGAATCGCAGGACGTGTCACATGCCAATGCGTTTGCAGGCTGTTTTTACACAAAGTTTGCGAGGCTTCAATCAGGCGGCGATCGACTTGACGAAATGCACCTAACATCAAAATAAAGATGGCCGGAAATAACCAAAAGCAATAACTGATTAAAATACCAATTGGGCCATAAATACTGATGTCGCCTAACACATCTTTAAACACCCCTTGTTGACCAAATAAATACACCAAGGCCAAAGCCGGTAAAATTGAAGGCGCTAAGATGGGTAAAAAAGCCATGGCTTTAAACCATGCTTTGCCCGGCATTTGCGTATTGTTGATGGCAAAGGCATAAAGCCCTGCCACAGGCACAGTAATCAAAATTGCTAAAACTGCAATCCATACAGAGTGACCAATGGAGGACATCAACGCAGGATTGGCAAAGTAAGTGCTAAAATTATCCCAGCCTACAAAATTGGCGTTTGCATCTAAAAAAGCACTTCGAAAGAGTAAAACCAAAGGCACCAGTAAGCACAGGCTGAAAAATGTCGCCACTGTGCCGAGTACGACGTTGGCACGTAATGAAGTAGAATTACGTTTATAGGTTCCACTTTTTAAAATGGCAGCGGCGGTGCTTGAATTTAACATCTGACACGCCCCGCTTCATCAAAAAGATATACATGCTGCGACGCGACGCTTAGCCACATTTCATCATTTAACTGCAACGTATTTTGATGCTCAATATCCACTTGTAGATCAATAGCTTGACCATTTTTAGCCAACATCTGACAGAAAATACGTTTTTTTGCACCTAAAAATTCGGTATGCATAGGACGTACCTTCATCACGACACCTTGTGCATTCATTGGACATGCTGCACTTAATACCGCATTTTCAGGTCGGAAGCCGATTTCAAACGCAGTACCTGTTGGTAGACGATGTGGATGGTTTAACACTGCTTCACCAGCATGCAGCATCAGGGCTTGATTGGCACAGACATCGCCACTGAGGAAATTCATATTGCCAATAAATGCAGCCACAAAGCGTGTTTGCGGTGCATAGTAGATATTATGTGGGGTATCTAATTGCTCGATCTTTCCGCCATACATCACCGCAATACGATCAGAAATACTTAACGCTTCTTCTTGATCGTGGGTCACTAAAATGGTCGGAATGCTCAGTTGGCGCTGAATTAAACGAATATTTTGGCGCAGCTTGACACGTACCACCGCATCGAGTGCCGATAACGGTTCATCCAATAATAAAAGATCGGGTTTGGCGGCTAAAGCGCGTGCCAATGCCACACGTTGTTGTTGGCCACCGGACAATTGATAAGGGTAGCGCGCAGCAATCTCAGGCAACTCGATCAAATTTAACAATTCAGTGACACGTTGCGATTTTTCAACTTTTGACCATTTTTGATCGCTTAAGCCAAAGGCAATATTCTCTGCAATACTCAGATTAGGAAACAGTGCATAATTTTGAAATACCACACCACATTGACGTTTAGCGGCTTTCAGACGGGTAATATCCTGTCCTTTTTTAATCACCTTACCATAATCGGGTTGTTCAAGGCCGGCAATAATACGCAATAGTGTGGTCTTGCCGCAGCCTGATGGTCCTAAAAAGCTAATCAACTCTCCGGCTTTTAAATCAAGATTAATATGGGTCAAGACTTGCTTATCTTGATAGGCTTTTTGGATATCGGCAATTTCTAAAATGACCTTGCTATGCTGTTGGGCATAGGTGCTCACTTGTGACGTGCCATGTTCACTGACATGCTGTAACGCTGATGGAATATTCATAATATGATCGTTTAATGCAAAGATTACTGTTCAAATTGTGCTGACCAGCGTTTTAAAATGCGGTCTCGTTGTTGTGCTGCCCAATCAAAATCATGGGGAATGAGTTTTTGTTCGAGATTTGCAGGCATACCTGTATGTTGCGGTGTCACCCCTTGATGTGCCACCAAAGCAAAGTTTTGCGCATAGGCTTGATTGGCAGCTTCACTTACGGTCCAATCAATAAATTTTTGTGCGCTGCTTAAATTTGAGGTTCCTTTGACAATCGCAGAGGCTTCCATTTCCCAACCCAAGCCCTCTTTTGGATGGATTAAGGCTAAAGGTGCACCTTGTGCTTTGAGCTTTAAGCCTGGGTAACCAAATGAAATCCCAATCACTGCTTCACCTTGCGCCGCCATTTTGCATGGCTTAGACCCTGAATGAACGTATTGCGAAATATTGCGGTCTAAATCCTGCATATATTGCCAAGCTTGATCTTCACCAAACAGTTGAATCCATGCCGTAACATCTAGGTAGCCTGTACCACTGGATGCAGGGTTTGGCATCACAATTAAGTCTTTATAATAGGCTTGGGTAAGATCTTGCCATGATTGTGGCATAGGTAAATTACGTTTTTTTAATTCAACCGTATTGACACATAAAGCAGCTTCCCAGGCTGCCATCCCGGTCCATGTCGGTGTAGTTTTTTGACTATAAAAGCTCGGCTTGAGGGCGTCTACATTTTTAGGACGATACGGCTGGAGCAAGTCATCTTGTTCCATCACTAACAGACTGGTCAGGGCCAATCCCATCACCACATCCGCTTGCGGATTATGCTTTTCGGCCAAAAGTTTTGCGGTGATCACACCGGTTGAATCACGCACCCATTTAATTTTAAGTTCAGGATGCGCTTTTTTTAAGGCCCATTGATAACGTTTGAGTTGATCTGTTTCGACAGCAGTATAGACCGTCAGCTCTTCTTGATCTTGGTTCACACTGTTGGTGGTACAACCACCCAGCGCTAACGCACTCACCAGCGTTACAGCAGCAACCCACCCAGATTTTTTATCATGAAATTTATTCAGACGCATGTAACATTCCCAATGAATGTAATTCTCTTATGCGTCGTATTTAAGCAGCAATTTATGACAGTTTAATTAATCTGGTTTAAACCAGATTAATGTGCTTCAAAATGCAAATCTAACACATCATGCAACCAATACTCTTGATTGACGTCTGTAATCACACCGGATTGATCACGATTGGTTCTTGAAATATAGAGGCCCATACTGCCTACATTGACATGTAAAGCCTTGGCTTGTTGCTCAGCCAATGCCGCTGGATACAGATGAACGTGTGCCCGTGTCAGATGTCTTTGATAATGCTCAGCCATTAATTGCGTCATCGATTGACTTAAATCATGCTGGAGTAAATCAGGAAACAGCTGCGCTTTAATCCTTAAATGTTCAACCAGAACAGCACGTCCATTAATGCTTCGTTTACGCCAAATCGAATAAATCTCTTCACCTAACTTCATGTCCAGATGCTGAGCATCCCAGGCTGTCGCTGTCACCCTTTGCATGGACAGCACCTGCGTACTTGGTAATGCACCTTGTTCACAGACATACTGATTAAAACTTTTGGTGGATTGCGGACAATAGATAATTCGTGGAGCACGTACAAACCAACCTCTACGGTCTAAGCGGTAAATCAAGCCTTCCATCTCTAACATGAGTAGTGCTTCTCGAACTGCAACACGTGTGGTGCTTAACATCTCAGATAAGACACGTTCGGAAGGTAACTTTTCATTACTTTGTCGTTGGCCTGATTCGATTTGATGAGCAAGTACATCACGAATCGGCATATATTTAGGAATACGTTGCAAAGGTAAAGCGAGGTCAGACATACATCATCTGTAAATGAAAATAAAAGCCATGATAGCAAACTCTATTGACCAAACCATGACTTTAAATCAACGACATGACAGAGTTTAAATAATCTAATCCTGATCTGAATCTTAAAAAATATGCTTAATCGTCTTTGGTCCAAACCATGATCGAGACCTAAAGCACCTGTAACATGAGCTGTTATGGGGTAATCTCGCCTTTTTCAGATAACTATATAAAAACCCATCTGATTTAGATTATAATTTCAACAACTTATAAAATTCATTTAATATACCCGCCAATAAGTCAACCATTAAATTCAAGCCATGATAACGAATACATTCAAAGAAATTTCTTTTCATGAGGCATCGACTCTTTTTCACCAACAAACGGTATGGTTTGATTTAGAAATTGATCCTGCAAGTAAAAAATTCTTAATCGGGGGGCTGTTAGGCATCGTCGATGGCCAATGCTATATCACCCATGTTCAAGAAGCTGAGCTGGGACAGCTTGTGCAAATTTTATATCAGGCCCAATATGTGGGGGGGCATAATATTGTGCAGTTTGATTTACCTTGGTTAGCCTTGTATACAGGCACTTATGCCGCCATTGACTATATTAAAAAATATAAAGCCATTGATACCTTAGTTCTGTCGAGCCTGATTTTCCCACATAAACCCTCACATGCTTTGCTGAAAATTTACAAAGCACAGAGCCAAACCAATCAGCCTTGTGATGATGCGTTAGAAAGTTACCAATTATATTTAGACATTCAAAAAGCATGGCAAACCCATACCCACCCACAAATTGTCACATGGATTCAACAACGAAAAAGCCATTGGCATTTTCTGGGTGACATTAAAAAGGAGACCGATGCTTCACCCCACCTTGTGTTGGCACAACATGGCCAAGTCAATGAACTGATCAATTACATCCATCAGCTCGATGAAAAAAATGATGCCAAATGGATTGGTGCGATTGCTTTTGCACATTGGATCTTACATTTAGATGAGCCGAGCTGTCGCCGACCTGCGTGGTTGATGGACATTTCTGAATATGGTGCAGGGTTTATTGAAGCTGAGAAAATCTTTTGGGGGAATCAACAGTTTCAAGCCATTGATTTTAATTTAGAAAGCCAAGAGATCTTTGGTTATTCGCTACGTGAGGGTCAAGAAAAAATTATTCACACCTTGGCCCAAGGCAACAGTGTCCCTGTGGGGTTACTGCCCACAGGCGGGGGGAAAAGTTTAACCTTTCAACTGCCTGCCTTTATCTTAAGTCGCTATCGTCGTGAATTGACTGTGGTCATCTCTCCCCTTAAAGCCTTAATGGAAGACCAAGTGCTTGGGCTACAACAGCTTCAGCCGTGGGGCTCACGCACAGCCTGCTTAATTTCAGGCCAACATGCTGAAGAACAACAACGTATCTTAGAGGAGATTTGGCAAGGCAATATCGATTTACTGTATGTCAGTCCAGAGCGTCTACGCACACATAGTATTCAAGCCTTGTTGCAACGTCGCCGCCCTGCACTTTGGGTGGTCGATGAAGCACATACCTTTAGCCAATGGGGGACAGATTTTCGCCCTGACTTTATGCGCATTGGACAATCGATTGCCAAATGCTATGCACAGGCTGAAGAAGGTACACGTCCACAGCTCATGTTAGTTACAGCAACTGCTTCTCAGCGTGCCTTAAACGAAATTGAAAAAGAGGTCGTCACACCTCTACAGCATCTATTACAAGTACCGATGCAAACTGTCATGATGGAACCAACACAAAATGTATGGCGTGACGAGATTGACATTGATATTCGCGAAGTTCCCAAAGACGATCGCTTGGTGGAAATTGTTAAAATTTTAAAACAGATCTTTCCTGAGCGTAGCGCAGGCGAAAGCGTCAATATTGAAGATTTAGATTCCCAACATCCTGTGGTACTGATTTATGTGAGAAATCGCGATAAAACCGAAGAGTTCGCCGAAGATTTAGCTCATCAAGGTTTTCTCACTGCAGTTTATCACTCACGTTTAACCGGTACGCAAAAAAAAGAGGTCCTAGAGCGCTTTAAACAGCATCAACTCGATGTCGTCATTTGTACCAATGCCTTTGGTATGGGCATTGACCGTGCCACGATCCATACGGTGATTCATTATAGTCCACCCAATAATTTAGAATCGTATTTACAAGAAATTGGTCGTGCTGCACGTAAAAAAGGTGAATATGGGCAGGCGATTTTATTTTGGAGTCCACACGATTTAGACAGTTTAGTCCGTAAAAATATTGCCAGTGAATTGGGCGGTCATAAAGTCTTGGCCGATTGTTGGCAGCATGTCATTTTACCGACTTTAAAGCGTCCACCTGAAGAGCGTTGGTTTACCTCACAAGAACTACAGCCTTATTTATCCTTTGAAGATGAGGCCTTACTCACCCAAATTCGAGTTTTATTATTGGCCCTCGAACGCTATGGCCTCTTGGTTGAAAAAGATCAATTGCCTGCTTTATTAAGCTTGCAACTGTTAGATGCACCTCAAGCACACAGCACACGTGCAGCCGATCTCTACCAACGTTTAGCCCCGTTATTGGTTAACCAAAACCAACAAGTACAATTGTATTTACCAGAAATCTCGGTGGCATTGGGGATGAGTGTACGTCAACTCCTCAACGGTGTGCGACATTTGGTGAAACTTGGCTGTGCTCGTTGGAGCTGCGAAGTACGCATTCGCTTTACGCACCGTTATGCCTATACCCAACGTAAGATACGCGAAAAATATCAAGCCCTTGAGGCCATTTCAGAATGTTGGCAGCACTATCCACCTGAAGATGTCACGCGCATTGATTTACGCCAACTCGACACTTGGTTAAGTCAGCGTAGCTATCGTGTGAAAGCCCGTGACATCTTTTACATGTTTAAAGTCTTTAAGTTAGTCAATCTCAAAGAAAATAAATACAGCTTAAGATTAGAATCACGTGATAAAGCGCATTCTTGGCAAGATTGGTTAAAGCAAACGCGTCACTTACTCGATCAACTCCAACATAGCTTCGATCTGTTGCAACAGCGCCTACCTGACGATGGAAATACCAGTCAGCAACTCAACGTGGATGATTTTCTCGAAGAGTATGAAGTCGAGGTTGAAACATTTTTAGAACATCTTGAGATCATGCAACAGTTTGGGTGGTTAAACGTCAGTCGTTTAGATGATGAAACCCAAAAGATCTTCTTTATTGATTTAGCCGCAGGTCAAAAAACGGTAGGACGTCTACACTCTGGTGTTGCCTATCGTTATTTAGAACAACACTATCAAGATCGTAATCGCCGTTTACATCTGATGAAGGCATGGTTACAACAACCCCCTGCACAGCGTAAGCCGATGCTCAATGACTACTTTAACTTAGACATTCAAGAGGTCTGCCAACGCTACTTAGAAGATCCCGATCAAGCCAAACAGGCCCATTTGGTCAATTACGAAGCTCTCATTTTTCCTGAGTATTTAAACGACACGCAACGAGAGATTATCGCCGACGATGAGCGCCGTGCAATGCTTGTACTTGCAGGTCCAGGCTCAGGTAAAACCACCATTATTGTGCATCGTGTGGCCAATTTGGTCATGCTACGCAATATTGATCCTGAAAAAATTTTAGTGTTGGCCTATAACCGTCAAGCGGTATTTGAAATTTTTCAGCGCTTAACTCACTTGATTGGACTCGATTATGCGTCTCGTATTCATATCTTTACCTTTCATGGCTTAGCACGCCATTTAACCAATATCCATGAAAATCAAGCCCCGACAACGGATCAACAGGCCAAATATCAGTGGTTATTAGAACAGGCGGTTGCCGATTTAAAAGATCACCCACAATACTTCCAATATATTTTGGTGGATGAATTTCAGGATATTGATGATGTGCAATATCAGTTGATTTCGCATCTAGCAGGCATGCAACGTGATGAGGATGATCAAGATGAAATTAGCCAACAAGGTTTTTTAGTGGCTGTTGGTGATGATGATCAGAATCTTTACGGTTTTAGAGGGGCGAATATTAAATATATTCAAAATTTTAAAGATGATTATGAAATCCCCAAAGAGAATGTTTTTTACCTGCTAGATAATTACCGCAGCCCCAAAGATGTCATTGACTTAGCAAATCAATACATTCAACACAGTTTGCCACAAACACAACGTTTAAAAGGCCCTGAACATTCGATTCGTGCCAATCATCCCTCTACGGGCAATATCCGCTTTGGTTATTACCAACAACAGCATGGTTTAGATGCAATTCAATGGTTGGTCGAAGATCTGCAACTTCGCTTTGCCGAACAGCAAAACAATACTGCATCAGATCAAGCCGCATGTTGGTCAAATTTTGCGATTTTAGCACGGCAATGGAGTGAGCTATTAGTCATCCAACATGCCTTGACTGAAGCAGGGATTCGTTTTCAATTGTTAAATAAAAATGATCGCTTGGATTTGTTGGCAGATAGTTTTTACGCCAAGCATTTATTTGCTGAACTTGAAGCACGCCCTGCTTTAGAAATTATTGAGTGTGATGCGACTGCCTATTTAGATCAATGGTTAACTGATCAACAGTGGAATCGACAGGATATTAGTTGGCACATGCTTAAACAGCGTGTTGCAGGCTATCGAGATTTAAGCTGTCAACAAATGCTCGATTTACTCCGCATAGCACCTGAGCAAAATCGAACCGATCGTGTGATTTTAAGTACATATCATTCTGCTAAGGGCTGTGAGTATGAGCATGTCTATATTTATGACCAATGGCGCGGCCAAGCTCAGGATGATGCCGAAAGTCAAATTCGTGCCATGTACGTGGCCCTGACCCGTGCCAAACAAAGTCTTACCCTCATCCAACCAATCGATCGCCGTTGGCAACATCAGTATGATGTGCATATACGGCCCCATCTTGCTCAACTCGGTCTTCCATCCTTGCAATTTAAACCTGCACCTGTCATTGACGAGATTAGCTATTTTGAGCAATTTGGTTTAGCCGATATGTATCTGTCTTACTATCCAATTGTACAAGACAGAGGGCGACAAAATATTTTAGAGATTGCTAAAAATCAACATTTTTCACTGTCTGAACAGGTCAGTCTGAATATTAAATTGAAAAAAGATCAGACCTTTGAGCGCATTGAAATTGTCGCTCCACAGGGTGTAATTGGTGCTTTTTCAAAGTCCACATCACAACGTTTATATCGTATGCAAGCACAAGTGAAAGAAGTCACTTGTGTCGGAATGCAAATCATCGATTATTATCAGGCAGATAAAACATTCTATGAGCGAGCAAATTATCAGGGTCAAGAACAAAGTCATTATGTCTTTATTCCCGCTTTGAAAATTCGTCGTGCTTTATAGTAATACTAGGTGCATTGGGGGCTGCTCCCCCAATGACATCAGATACTAAATGAAAATCTAAGATAATATATCCATAGGATCAATCCCGAGGATTTATCAACTTGTTTATACTTATTAGAGCTTTTGATCTGAGGAAAATGGGATTTTTATTTCATCAATCTTAAAAATTGAGGATTATTGACCTTGATTTGTAAATTGTTTTTATATTCCTCAATGGTCCCACGAGCACAAAAACGCTGACCAACCATATGATCAATACGCCCAAAACGCTCTTCAAACCACTTGTAATTATTATCCCATACCAAAAGCGTCAGTGATTGATTAGGATATTTTTTATCAAGATTTAAATAGTGGCGATTGTCAAAATGTTTGACCTCTGCCAACTGACCACAGGCCATAACACTCTTGCCAACATGAAATGGCGCTTTAATGGCTTCAATTTTAAGCTCTTGAGAAAAGACATTAAAACTTGCCATAGATAACAAAGACAATAACAAAATATTTTTAAGCATAAGATACCTATTTTAGTATTTAATAAAGAGAAACCTGTTTCTCTACAGAATCAATAATAATTTGAGCAACCCCTTTGTAACTTTGTATTAAACCCTGAATACACGTAGGCATGCCCTCCATGAGTGGTATTTTATGGTTTGACCAAATTACACCACTAAATGTATGTTTCGGGTATTTGTCACCGAAATTGATATAGGTTGCTTTTGATGTATATGAAATTTGGCTGATTTTACCGCAAACGGTCATCATTTCACCAATATATTCATCAGCCTCATCTGTTGAAATTGTAGAAAAACCAGAATGTTCTTCACTGTCTTGACCCACTTCAAGTGGCTTTTGAACAACGGTTTGATTAAAAGCATGAGTATCATCCATTGATTCTTGTTTTGAAAATACCTGCTGCTCTACTTTTAGATCATCCGTGCTTAACAGTGGCTCAGATCTATGTTGCTGGTCTTGCTCCCTCACTTGCTCATTTTGTGGGACATGATGGATTTCATTTAACGTTGAAGATATATATTGAGCTGTTTTTGACGTTACATACTGCTTTGAAAGTAGGAAATACCCAATGAAAAAAACAATAGTCGTAAGTAAGCATCCAATAATTATCTTGTATCGCTTATTTGTTCGGTACTGTTGTTGATAGAGTGGATCAAGACCGGCTTGCTTTTTTAATTCTAATTCCTGTTCAGCAGCTTTTCTCTGTATCTCCAAGGCTAAGGCCTCTTGTTTTTTCTTCTGCTCAAATTCATATTTTTCCTTTTGTTTCATCTCAGCATAAGTATCTGAAAAAAAATTACAAATGCCGACCACTACGCTAAGTGCGACCAACCCTATAAGAAAAATTATGAATTCAATCATCTCATCACTCTTTAAACAATTTGATCCAATGAACTTAAAATCATCTGAGGTCTGCCCTTATATTCATCAATTGTCCCTTGAATACAAAGTGTCGTGTTTTCTACGTTCTTAAGACTTTGACTCACATGAGAATAATTATCCCAAATTACAGCAGTGAAGGTTGCGTTTGGATATGGCTCATCAAAATTTAAATACACACCTTTAGAAAATTCTTTATATTGAGCAATTTTTCCACACACCACCTTATTTTCACCTATATATTGTGCAGTTTGTACGGCTTGAATAGCGCCATAATGATCACTCGCGATCGTATTGTTGTCTTGCACTAATACTTGATTGTCAGATTTGAGGGGTGCACTTTCATCATTGGGTAAGGCCTGAGCTTGAATGTAAAAGAGGGTACCTAGCGCCATGCTCGCAATAAGTCCAACACCGACATAAATATGCTTATGCATTTGTTTTTTAAACGAAATAAGCTCTTTATTATGTTGATTTTTAATGTCGCTCAACTGTTTCTGAACATTTTGAAGCTGTGTATGTTGGTTGTGTTTGAATCTATCAAGGCCCTTTCGAACTTGGGCCAATTCATTCGTCCCTTCAACTACTTGATTTTGATGGGATGTTATACGACTTTTTTCATATTCTGCAATTTTTGCCTCATATTCTTGAATCAGAACTTGAATTTGTTTTTGCTTTGAAACACTGTTAATTTGTCGACTAGCTTGCATCTTCAAAGCTTGTCGAATCTCACGAATGACCTGCTGCTGTTGGTTGAATGCTTTTTTATTGGTGTAGCGTAATACGATGCCAAACTGTTGAATTAAGTCATTTTGGCGTTCTAGAAAGTCATTAAATACTTCATATCCCTTATTATTTATTTTTGCATAACCATCTAACTCAATGGGAAGTTTATAACCTTTTTTGTCATTAATAATCATAAAGTCAATATAGCGGTTGCCACCTTGACTGTCCTTAAACGGGTATTGGGCAACCACGTCATTAGGGGTGATATCAGGGATTTGGCTCAGTATTTCGTCTACAAATTTTTCTTCATATCCAACGATATGTTGAATTTTATAACGATTTGCATCTTTCCACTGTTGCCAATCTAACATTCTGCTTACCCC
Organism: uncultured Acinetobacter sp.; assembly: GCF_947626835.1. GTDB lineage: Bacteria > Pseudomonadota > Gammaproteobacteria > Pseudomonadales > Moraxellaceae > Acinetobacter. The sequence goes on from NZ_CANQTS010000037.1 coordinate 17,330, forward strand.
CATGTTTTATCAAGCTCTTTATTGCACCCGTCTCGTTTACCTTGAGACACTATCATGAATTGTCGTGCAATCTTTTTTAATCCATGATTTATAAATGTATTTTACGTTACATGGAGATTAAGACAAAGTCACTTTAAGCTTCATAACTAAATAATCTACTTCAAGATAGAGCTTGACCACGTTTTAACGGTGATCAAGCGATCCCATCAGTTCTTATCCAAATAAATCGGCACGCGCCTCTTCGAGCTCTCGATCTGATTTAAAACGATTACAGTAAGGATGAAGTAAGGTGCCATTTTCAACATCACTCGGCCCTCCGACTGAGCGTGCGATAATATGGTCATACTCAATACTGTCTAAATGCAGCAAGCCATCACAGACTTCACAAAAGTTATGTCGCGCCACTTTAATCTTTTGCTGAATTAAAGCTTTAGTAAAACTTGAAAAAGGTGTGGCATGTTTTCGTGTCGAAGGCATCAAATTTAAGATATAGCTCGATACTTCACCCACCAAAGCCTCATCATAATTGGGCTCAAAATTTTGTTGAAAGAATTCACTAAAATTAATGTAAGGAAAGCTTTTCGAAAATGCCATAACGATGGTGTTCATGGTTTGCGCATCGTTGGTATTCACATCGATGCGTTTGGCCACTTCAATAAAAGCCAAATACACTAATTGTAGACGTTCATGTCCTTTCACCCCACTACCATATTTACCAATCGTTTCAGTAATCATGATGGGGAAATTGGCGATCAAGTTTTCTACTTTACAGCGAATTGCCGTGAATTCTCGCAATTTACGCTGATCATGAATCTCGGACATAATGCTAAACCATGCTAAGAATGAGGTAATTTGCAGACGTGTATCTTTGAAAAAGTAAAGCTGCGGATGTAAACCTAAACTCACTAAATGCGGATCATAGGGTGAGGTCATCATCCGTGTCAGTACCGCATAGAGTCGTTGTAAATGATGTAAGACTTCATTGGCTATACTTGCCCCTGATACATAGGTTTGTGCATCATCTTTGGTCAAAATATTAAACAGCTCATACACAACACCAATACGCTTTCCATGCGTCATATAGGTATCTAACAGCATATGTCGGAAAATGAGATGATGAATCTTTTCACCTAGTTCAATCATTTCATTTTCAAGTGAGCTCCCTAACAACATCAGCGTACTTTTGTTGTCATCTAGATAACAGCATGCGGAAGCCACATAATAACGCGGTGTACCACGATGGCTTAAATGGTAGGCTTCGTTTTTGTCCAAACTTTTGGTATCAGAGTTAATACTTTCAAAGACCCGACGGGCATCTTCTGGTGAACCCACGACCTGCACAAAACGCATTTTTAGGTGTTGGATGTTGTACTTGGCCTGTTGTAGCTCTTCGAGATCACTGTTTAAGATGTTTTGAAAGTCGGCATATTTCCCCAATGCTTTACGAATTTTGCGTAATTCTTCTTTTTGGGTTGCGCTAAACTTCGGTGCATTGCTGACTTGCTCATCCACAAAATAGCGCTTAATCCATGCATAAAGACTCGATAAACGATGACCACCATCAATCAAGTACATGGCACCGTTTTGATCTTTCCAATATAAAAATGTCAGCCAAGTGTTCGGATCTTGGGTACATAACATAATAAAACGAATAATGTCACGCAGACTCCAATATTCTGTAGAACGTTGGTTGTCGGCTTTATAAAGCTTATTGATGATATCGCTTTGTGCAAAATCAGCTAAAGTGATATCAAAGTCATCACGCTTTAGCAGGCTTTGCTCAGGATAAGCAATCATTGGCGAACGTTGCAGCATGTTTTTGAGCAACATGGTTTGTGTCATGTGATATTCCTTTTTTTAAGTCAAGTGTCCCCCTACCCATGAAAATGGGCATATGAAGGACGTGAAGTTAATAAAGTTGGTTGAAAATCAAATTACATGGGTGAAGTTGAAGCTATAGATTGAGCCTGAAAACCCACATCGCTGAGATAACTTTGCCAAGCCTGTTGTTGCTTTGGGTCTTTTAACAACTTGGCAATTCGAGAACTAAAGCCCGCTAAGCTTTCACCAACCTCGGCATAACAACAGGCAAAACCCGTATGCTGTGCCAATTTTTGGGCAAAATAATGGATTTGCTTGGTACTCATCTGTGTCGAGCCTGATCGTTTGGGTTGATCCGTCGTGGGCTGAGATGGATGAGGCTTGTTGTATTTGTGGCTGTAAGCATGGATGAGCCAATCAGCAAAGTGATAAAGCATCAAATTGGCATTGCTAAGGCGATCTTGATTGTAAATCTCAAAAGCACGGCGTTCTCTTTCAAACCATGGCGCCGTGATCAGGGCTTGAAATGAGATCTGATCATTCGCCAAAAATATTTCTGTTTCAAGTTTTTCAACATCGAGCCAGGTATTTTTATATTTAGATTCTTCTGAAAGATTCTTTGGGAGATTCTGTGTACCGTTGACGGCACTATTCAAAGTCCCGTTGTTGGCATGATTAGTCGTGCCGTTGTTGGTACCATTGATTGGAGATAATGGTGCCGGATTTGGCATCATTTCTCGCCCGTAAATGCCCATTAAACGGTAGACTTTAACCCGTTTCGTAGTCCCTTTACGTTCACCGGTATCTTCGATTAATCCTTCTTCAAGCAACTCAGCAATAATCTTAAGAACGGTTTTACGTTCAAGGCCGGTATCTCGCTCTAAACGTGCCATACTTGGGTAACAGCAATGGTCTTCACCAGCACGGTCTGCTAATGACAGCAGCAATAAACGTTTTAAGGGTTTACGGCTACCCCCTGGCTTTTCATTGAGTTCAAGTTTCCATGCCCAATTGGTTGCATCTAAGCTCATCGCTTCACCTCACTTGCTTTAAGCCAACGAGAAAATGCTATAGCTTGGGGATTGTCTTGCTCCTGCATATTTTGAGCAGCACGAAGCGTATTGCCATTTACACGCAACTGTGATAATTTTCTTTGCATATTCAAACCTCTGTCGTTTGAGTTCCTAAAAAAGCCTGATCTGATCCATCAGGCTTTTTATTTTTAAAATCTGTAAAACCTTTTAACTAATATCTAAAAATCTATTCCTTCATATCTTTCTCTCCTATTTCTATAAAGTTTATATGCGGAATTTCTGGGAACTTTTTAGCCAACAATAATGCGGATTTCTCCGGCACCATATAGCCCCATTGATAAATTGCTTGCCGAGTAATGTTTAAATGCTTAGCAATTTTCGGTGCATTTAAATAGCTCAATGCATCTATTGTTTTCATTTCTATTAACTTCACACAGACACCTGTTAAAGATCAGTCTTAAGCTAAAGTAAAGTTTACTTTACTCAATTAAATAAAGCAAACTTTACACACAAAAAGTTAAGCTTACTTTACTATTTTATGGATACCGGATATGTCCACGTTGCAGGAACGTATGGCTTTAGCAAAGCAACATTATGAAAAGACTCAAGGGAAAAAATTTAAAAATGTTGAATTAGCTGAATATTGCAAAGTAAGTAAAGTTAGTATTGGACAATGGTTAAATGGCCCTACAAAGGAATTAGAAGGCTCAAATTTAACTCGTGCAGCAGATTTTTTTGGTGTAAATCATAAATGGTTAGCAGGTGAACGTTCACAAATGCTAACAGGCCATACTACTTCTCTTAGAAATATAGAACCTATTTCATCTTTAATACCTTTAATATCTTGGCAACAAGCTAATCAGCCAGAATCATTAAACAATATCGACGCAAATCATAAAGATTGGCTTGCTGCCCATCCTAATATGGTTAAAGACTGCTACGCTCTAAAAGTACTGGGTGAATCTATGCTGCCAGAGTTCCGTCCGAATGATCATATTTATGTGACAACCAACATAAAATTAGAACAACTTAAGACAGGTGATTTTGTGATTGTACAAAATCAAGAGTATGAAGAAGCCTTGTTTAAGCGCTTAGTACTAGAAACAGAAGGAATGTTTTTGCAGGTCTTAAATGAAACATGGCCACAACAAACAATACCGTTAACGGGATCATTTAAAATTGTGGCTAAAGTGGTAGGATTTTGGCGTAATTTTAGCTAGTAGTATATGTTGAGTTATACGACTAGCTATCAATATGAGTTTTTAGATACTAGACTTAATTAAACTTTTCTTATCCTCGATTTATCAGCATATTTACTAGTGCTCAATTGCTCTATCATGCTGATAAACAGTGCTTCCGCCTACATTGAGACAATAAATCGTACCACTATGTGCCCATATCGATTGAAAACAGTAGGATCGGTTTTGCTGAATCTTCTCTTTTAAAGACTTTTCTGCATAATCATCTGATTCAATTTCATTATGCTGAGCATCGAACTGCACAATTCTGTCATATTCATTGAGATGTGCTTTATTGCTGTCTATTGCAATACCACACTCTCCATCATCACAAGAGTCATTTAATTTCGTTAAAATATAAGCATCGTAGCTTTGATTGTTCGCATAAAGTTTTGCATCGATTTCAACCACACGATTAGGCTTATAAATCACGTTAATTTTACATGGTCCTTTTACATATTCTTCAAAATTTTCTACGGTCTTGCCTTGCTGTGCTGCATATTCAAGGGCACCTGCAGATTGGATATAAAAATCTTGATAAGAACACATGCCATTATAGACTTTTGCAGATTGCACTTGATTAACTTGAGTTGGTGCAGATTTTTGAGTGGTTTTTAATAAAGCTAATGCTGGTTCGTATCCATTATTGGCGGAGCTTTGAATAAGCTGATGGCCTAATGCTGTATTTTTTTCTACACCATCTCCTACTTTCAACATCTTACCCAAAGTAAACATGGCAGGAGCATAATTTTTCTTCGCAGCTTTGAGTAACCATTCACTCGCCTTTTGAGGATCGCGCGGTACTAGCTTACCCTCATAATAGGCCATACCTAAATCATATTCGTTTTTAGCAAAACCTAAAAGTGTCGCTTTGGCCTGTAAGCCTAATAAAACACTTTGTAAGTGTTCTACATTTCCTTTAGCATCTTTTACAACAATGGCAGCATGTGACGTTGAGAATATAAGTCCAGTAAGCGATAGCAAGGCAATGCTTTTAATCTTCATCATTAAATCATCATAGCAATATTAAAAATTTCACATATATATTAATGTTTAACTCTGATCGCTAACATTAGACATTTAAATTATAGACTGATCCATTCATTCTATCGAGGCAAGTAAAGTGCTTTCATCTTTGGTCGCCAACCATGGCTCGCTTGATAGGTCCTTGTCACACATCGATAGGCATCATTGAGAAAAGCACGGCGTTTCTCAGGCTTAATACCCGTTTGACAAATTAAGGTTTCACGTAAAGGATGATGGCTTTGAATTAAATACTCATTGCGTATATACAATTTTTCTAAGAAATCGGGATGAGGTAAACGATCGAATTTACCTAGTTCCCCTCGATTACATTCAACACAGGCCAATACAAGATTCGCCACCCCATTAATCGGTTTGCTTGCATCACATTGCCTTAAGCGATGTGGGAAGAAATGATCCACTTCTGCTCGATCTATATCAAAACTCTCCAAGCTTATCGAACAGCCACAATAAAAACAGGTTCCACGATGATAACCATTTAAAGCTGATTTCGCTTTAGTGACATTTACACGGCGCAGATTATTATTGGCAATCAAAATATCCTGATCATATTCAATTTGCACTAAATGCTTAGGCAAATTCATTTCCCAAGCAGTTTCCACCAAACGCCATCTCGCCTCGGTCTCTTCTAATAAATCATCCACCTGACTTTGTTCACGTAAAAGATAAAACTCATCCGTTAAAATAATACCTTGATGTGTTTTTCGCGCATCTTCAAAGAAGCGTTTTGGCAACTCATCATTATGTACATTATGAAATGCATCAATCACATTGACAAAACCCAACTGAACCGTCTTTTCGATCAGCTTTTTTTGCGCTATCTGGCCTGAGTTGTATTGACGACAATAATCTAAAAATTTACTACTTGCTGAAGTGGTTTGTTTATCGACGTGCTTTAAATGCTCACACAAGTAATAACTAAATGGCACAGCCAGCTCATCTAATCGAATGACACTTTGCTGCTGATGGCTCACTTCATGGAGTGCCTTTGCTAAAGCGAATTTATAGGATGCGACATTACGACCAAATAAAATCACGGCACGCCAATAACTCTCAAGGGTTGGATCTTCGTGATAAAACTGAAACATTTTTATAATCTTTTAATAAACAAGCCTATTACTTCATAGATATCAATGTAACATGACCAAAAATTTGAGTCTTGTTGATGGCCTAAATTTACATCATTATTTTTAAATCATTTTTTGAATCAGCACATTCAGCCACAGCTCTTCTCTGTCTGGTCGCTGATCTACGGTAATCCATTGCTTAACTAATTGAAGTTTTGTGTGGTGATTGAGCAGTACTGAAAGTTGATCTTCATTGAGATCAGTAAATTTTCGACCATCTTTTTCACGATCAGAATCTCCATATTTAAATGATAGATACATCACACCATGTGATTTTAAGGCGTCAGTCAGTTTGCTCAGCACATTATCTAAACGATGACGTTCACAATGCAACAATGAAGCACAGGCCCAAATACCATGGTATTGATCAATCTCATTTAAATCATAGAAACTTCTTTGTTGTACTTCTAAGCCCATGAGCTGAGTGGCTTTTTTAACGAGTTCAGCCGACACATCCATCGCTGTTACAGTGTAACCCAACTGTTTAAAAGCTAAGCTATCTCTGCCTGAGCCGCAGCCGAGATCAAGGATGTGCCCATGCTTGGGTATCCTCTCTAAAAAAGGAACATATAAAGCTGCCATATTAACTTTATAGGTGCTATTGAAAAATGCCTCAGCATTTTCATTGTAATATTGCATGCTTTTCTCTAGATATTTTAAGTTTAGAAATGAATAAAAAATGGCTGATTTTATCAGCAATGAAGGCACTCATTAATGGTCTACACTCAGTTTATATGTACATTAGAGTAATATCGAACTGCACGATCTATCGCTTAATGGTGCGCCAAAATATCAAAGTGCCTCTAGCTGATATACGCTGAATTATCAGGAGTGAACCGTACCGGGTTTGTCGGAGACTTTTTATTTAAGTTAGGCCACCTGACCTAACGGGTTAATCTTATCATAGTACATTGCTTCAAACTCAAAAGGCGATA
>NZ_CANQTS010000038.1 GCF_947626835.1 uncultured Acinetobacter sp.
CTCTTAGCGCTGATGGTAGTGTGGGGTTACCCATGTGAGAGTAAGTCATCGCCAGCTCATTATTCTAAAAAGGCCCCTGATCATTGATCAGGGAGCCTTTTTTTATGCCTGAAATTATTATTTAAACTGCTAAGTCATTTATTTTTATGACATTTCTTATCTAAAAGTATCGATAGTCGTATTGTGAATCATTTTAAAATAAATCATTGATTTAAATAAATTTATTAGAAATTTTAAGATATATTTCACATATTTTCTCGATTTAGCCTAATGATAGTGGGCTTTTCAAGTGAAAAATCTTTATTTATAAGTGTATAAATACCTTAAAGGTATATATTTATGTCTATAAGGTTTTGGACAAATGCCTGCTTAAAAATCATTGTATGTCAAAATTTATACTATATATCCCACAGTTGGAGGTGAGGATTAATGACAGCGCAAACAATGAATGTCAATGCTGTAGTCGATCAGGCTAAGTTTAACAAATTTCATGTTAATGTTTTATTTTGGTGTTTGCTCATCATTTTATTTGACGGTTACGACCTTGCAATTAATGGCGTGGCTTTGCCATTGTTGATGCAAGAGTGGGGCCTAAGCGCTGTACAGGCAGGTATGCTGGCCAGTACTGCATTAGGTGGCATGATGTTTGGTGCTATGTTCTTTGGCATGCTTGCAGATAAAATTGGTCGTAAAAGTGTGATTATGATCTGTATTATTTTGTTTAGTGGTTTTACCTTCTGGGGTGGTTTTGCCTCAACTCCAACTGAATTTGGTGTGTTACGTTTTTTAGCAGGCTTGGGAATTGGTGGAGTCATGCCAAACCTTGTGGCTTTAACATCAGAATATGCACCACAACGCATGCGTAGCACTTTAGTGACCACGATGTTTAGTGGTTATGCAGTAGGTGGTGTGATGGCCGCTTTACTGGGTTCTTGGTTTACTCCAACCTATGGTTGGCAAATCATGTTCTGGATTGCAGGTATTCCATTACTGTTACTGCCAATTATTTGGAAGTTTTTACCTGAATCAATTATTTTTATGGTGAAAGCAGATAAACAAGAACAAGCACGTCATGTATTGACACGTTTAGCACCAGAAGCGAATGTAACAGCTACAACGCCATTGGAACTAAGTAAAGCTGAAGTTCCAGAATCTGCCACAGTAGCCAACTTATTTAAAAAAGGTCGCGCAACCAATACTTTATTATTTTGGCTTGCCTTCTTCATGTGTCTATTGACCATGTACGCATTAGGTAGTTGGATGCCAAAATTAATGATGGCAGCAGGTTATTCAATGGGCAGCAGCTTATTGTTCTTACTTGCAATGAACATCGGTGCTGTAATTGGTACTGTATCGGGTGGTATGCTCGCTGACCGCTTCCATTTAAAACCAGTAATTATGGTGTTAGGTGTGGTTGGTGCGATTGTACTGAGCTTACTCGGCTTTGAACCACCACAAGTGGCTTTATACTTAATGATTGCATTAGCAGGTGCAGCTTCAATTGGTTCACAAATCCTTTTGTATAGCTATGTAGCACAGTATTACCCAGTTGCAGTACGTTCAACTGGTATTGGTTGGGCATCGGCTGTAGGACGTAGTGGTGCGATTATTGGTCCAATTTTAATTGGTATGTTGTTGGGTATGGATTTACCGCATCAATATAACTTTATTGCAGTAGGTATCCCTTTATTGGTGGTAGCAATTGCAGTAACACTGATTTCTAAGCAAGATCAAGCTGAAGAAGTAGAGGTAAAAACTCCTGCTGTAGCTCGTAACTAAGTTTTTAACATCCATATAAGCCTCAACTGATGTTGGGGCTTTTTTATGGCTTTTGCTTAAATAGCATATTCCATATTGAGGAATTGATAGGAAACACTAGCTAAGAGTTTCCTATATGGACAACGTTATACGCACAAATAAATAACCCCCGACATCCTGTCGAGGGTTATGGATATTTCATGTGAGACAAGCAACTTTCCTGTCACTATTTTATTTAAATCCTTTTTTATTGTTTAGTTTTTTACTAACTTGTTGTTCTTTTAAAGTTTTGGAAACTTCCTGTTCCCGATGTAGTTAGAATAGTAAAATCTTAGTGTAGAAAATAGCCGTTATCGTCACTAGCCTTTGTAGGCATAAGATTACAAAAAATTCTAAATTTTTGTTTTAATTGGGTTCGATATTTTAGTTATGTAATTTATTTATTCTGCTATGTAACAAATCACGATGTATAAAAAAGCCCTTAGCAAGATAAGGGCTTTGTAAGCTTTATTTTGCGTATTTGATCAGCTTATCTACAGCAGCTTTCAAGGCTTTTTCATCAAACTCATTTGCTTCAAAGCTTTCTGTTTGATTGCGTGAGAAAATGTCGCGAATTTCAATGGTTGCATTGCTATCCACAAGACCCATATAAGTTGCCACTTGACGAATTTGATCTACTGAACGTGAGCCATTGGTTGCACCATAGCTGATGTATGCAGCAGGTTTACCTTGCCATTCTTTACCTAAGTAATCGAGAGCATTTTTAAGCGCAGGGCTGTAACCGTGGTTATATTCAGGGCTGATAAGAATAAAAGCATCACCCTTCGCAATTTTTGCTGCCCATTCTTGTTGTTTTGGTTGGTCATAAATGCCCATCATAGGTGGGGTTGCACCTGCAAAAAATGGCAAATCTCAAGCTTTAAGATCTACGATTTCAACATCTAATTGGCTGTTAAGGTTTTGAATAGACTGCTTTGCCCATTCAGCAAGTTTGATTGCAGTACGACCTTCACGGACACTGCCGACAATAATTTGAATATTCATTAGTTTGTTTCTCAAGAGTAAATGAAATCTTATATGTTTCAGCAAAAATTTTATCTAAATAAAAAGCGCCTAAGTGGCGCTTTTTATAGTAATTTTGCAATTACATGAGTTTAACACCTTGTTGACCTGCAGGTGTGACTTTAAAGATTTCAACTTCAAAGGTAATATCTTTGCCAGCCAGTGGGTGGTTAAAATCAACTTCAGTGATATCATCACCGACTGATTTTACAACACCATACAACGTTGCTTTAGCTTTGTCTTCAAACTCGATCATATGACCTTCAATTGGGCGTTCGCCAAATTTTACGGTATCGAATTTTTGTACGTTTTCTGGATTCCATGGTCCAAAAGCATCTTCAGGCGGAAGACTAACAGTACGACGGTCGCCTGCACGCAAACCAAACAGTGCTTTTTCAAAGCCCGGTAATAAGCTGCCATCACCCATGACGAGGCTGACAGGATTTTCACGGCTACGTGTATTGTCAATTTCTACGCCATTTTCAATCGCGACAGAAAAATGCAGTTCAACTTTTGAACCTTCTTCAACACGGGTTTCTTCGTTTGGATTAATAAAATCAGTCATGTTGTTGTTCCGCAGCTTGAATACGTTTTTTCTCTAAGAAAAAACTATCAATCAACAGCAAGATGGTGCCAAGCGTGATGGCACTATCTGCAATATTAAAAGCAGGAAAGTGGCTGTTGTTGTAATACACATGAATAAAGTCCACCACATAACCAAGCAACACACGGTCAATCAGATTACCCACTGCACCGCCTAAAATTAGGGCAATCGCAAGGGGCAAGACTTTTAGTGTTTTTGGCATACGCATCAGCCAAAATACAAAAACAATCGAAACAATTCCTGCCAATGAGGTAAAGAAGTAACGTTGCCATCCACCAGCATCGGACAAGAAACTAAAGGCAGCGCCATAGTTATGTAGTAATGTCCAATTTAAAAAGGGCAGTACAGGAACAGGGTCTGCATAATTGAGACTGTTGACTGCAATCCATTTGGTCCATTGATCTAAAACAATCGCAATCACCGACAACCCAAGCCACACTAAATTGTGTGCCTTGAATTGGAATAAGCCCTTTTTATTGTGTGGGTTAGGCATATTTTCTCTCTTCGCCTTGGCCTGATGGTAAGTTAATAATACAACGACCACATAAACCTGGATGTTCAATATGTGTATTTACATCAGGTAGTACATGCCAGCAACGGACACATTTTTCACCATCTGCTGCTGAAACTTGCACGTTTAAGCCGTCTAAATCAGAAGCTTCCCCTTGTGCTGCATCAAACTCATTCACAATTACTTGCGAGGTGATAAGTACGAAACGAAGTTCGTCGCTGAGTTTATCAAGCACAGTTTTGAGTTCAGGATTTGCCCAAAGTTCAACTTTAGCAGATAAGTTTGAACCCACTGTTTTTGCAGTACGTGCCGCTTCAATAAACTTGTTGACCGCAGATTTTACAGAAATCAAGGTTTGCCATTCAGCTTCAGACACAAGGTTTGCAGTCGACGCGACAGGAATGTCATACCATTCAGCGGTAAATACGTATTTCTCTGATTGTTCAGGAATCAGTGGCCAAGCTTCTTGAGCAGTAAAGCTTAAGATCGGTGCCATCCAACGTACAAATGCTTGTACCAAATGATACAACGCAGTTTGCGCTGAATGACGTGCTTGAGAGTCGGCTTTAGTAGTGTATTGACGGTCTTTGATGATGTCTAAATAGAAACCACCTAAGTCGTTGATACAGAAGTTGGTCAATGCATTGGTCACGATATGGAAGTTCATATCTTCGTATGCTTGTTGAATGGTTTTTTGAACCTCAGACGCACGTTGTAAGATGTATTGATCAAGCGCGATCAATTGATCTACAGGCAAAGCATCTGTTGAAGGTTTAAAACCATTTAAGTTGGCAAGTAAGAAACGAAGCGTATTACGGATACGACGGTAGCCGTCTGATGCACGGCTAAAGATTTCTTTACCCGCAGTCATTTCATAACGGTAATCGGCAGATGCAATCCAGAAGCGTAGACCATCGGCACCCATATCTTTAATGATGTCTTGTGGGGTAATGATATTACCCAACGATTTCGACATCTTACGACCTTTTTCATCGACCACGAAGCCGTGAGTCAATAAGCCTTTGTATGGCGCACGTTCATTAATCGCAATTGAGGTGAGTAATGATGATTGGAACCAACCACGGTGTTGGTCTGAACCTTCTAAATACAAATCAGCAGGATCTGTGAGTTCTTCACGCTCACGAAGTACTGCATAGTGCGTTGTACCTGAGTCAAACCATACGTCTAGTGTGTCACGTACTGCATTATATTGTTCTGCATCATCACCGATAAACTCGCGCGCATCGCGGTTGTACCAACCATCAATACCTTCTTGTTCAATCAGTTTAGCGACGATTTCAATCAATTCAGGCGTACGAGGGTGCAATTCGTTGGTGTCTTTATGTACGAAGAATGGAATTGGCACGCCCCAAGTACGCTGACGAGAGATACACCAATCAGGACGACCTTCAATCATCGCTTGAATACGATTTTTACCCCAATCTGGCACAAAGCTGATTTCATTTTCAATCGCGTTTAATGCATTTTGGCGTAAGCCTTGCGCATCCATGCTAATAAACCATTGTGGCGTCGCACGGAAAATAATTGGTGTCTTATGGCGCCAGCAATGTGGATAGCTATGTTTGATTGGCTTATGTGCCCAAAGCTTATTGCTTTCAGTTAAAGCTGCAATAATTTTTGGATTGGCTTTGTAGATGTGTTCGCCTGCAAAAATTGGCGCAGTTGGTAAATACACACCATTACCGCCCACAGGGTTGTCGACTTTTAAGTTGTACTGTAACCCAACTTTATAATCGTCTACACCGTGACCAGGGGCTGTATGTACCGCACCTGTACCGCTTGCATCTGTTACGTGTTCGCCCAAAATTACAGGTACTTGACGCTCGCTAATCAGAGGATGTTGCAGCACTAAGTTTTCAAGTTTCGCGCCTGCAAATTCTGCAATCACTTCAACATGGTTAAAGCCATAACGCTCAGTTGCAGATTCAACCAAAGATTTTGCAAGAATAAAGTTTTGTGCTGCTTTTTCCTCACCGGTTGCTTTAACCAATTGGTACTCAAGCTCAGCATGTAAAGCCACTGCTTGGTTGGCAGGTATGGTCCAAGGTGTGGTGGTCCAAATCACGATATCGGTACGATCAGCTACATCGACACCCAAACGTGCAGATAAGTCGCTTAAATCAACAACTGAAAAACCCACGTCAATCGCGTCAGATTTTTTATCTTCGTATTCAACTTCGGCTTCAGCCAATGATGAACCACAATCTAAACACCAGTTCACTGGTTTAAGACCTGGCTCGATGTGACCGGCTTTGGCAATTGCGCCAAGTGAACGCACGATGTCAGCTTCTTGCTTGAAGTTCATGGTTAAATAAGGCTTGTCCCAATCACCAAACACGCCCATACGCACAAAGTCTTTCTTTTGCAGTTCAACTTGGGTGTATGCATATTCACGGCAGGCTTTACGGAAAGTTGAAGCATCAACTTTCACCCCGACTTTACCGACTTTTTCTTCAACTTTAAGCTCAATTGGAAGACCGTGACAGTCCCAACCCGGCACGTAAGGTGCATCAAAACCGTCCATGACACGGCTTTTAATGATGATGTCTTTTAAAACTTTATTGACTGCGTGACCCAAATGGATTTGACCATTTGCATACGGAGGGCCATCGTGCAGGACATATTTTTTCTTGCCAATACGCGACGCACGAATCTGCTGATAAATGTTGTCGGCATACCACTCTTCTAACCATTTAGCTTCACGTACTGCCAAATTTGCTTTCATTGCAAATTCAGTACCTGGGAGGTTTAGCGTGGCTTTATAGTCCACTGCATTTTCAGGAGTTTGCTTATCGCTCATGCAAGTTGTCTTCCAATTTTCATTCAGCAAAGCTGAGGCGTTTTACAATAAATTAAGGGATTTAAAACGGTAAGATTGTGTTGCTGTGACGGAAGTTGATTAACTGTGCCACATCATCATCAATGCCTGCCTTGAGTGCTTCTAGCGAAGGATAGTCTTTTTCGCCGTGCAAGTAATGTAAAAATGTTACTCGCATTAACAGGCCATACAGATTAGCAGAAACATCAGGAAAATGTACTTCTAAACGCCATTCTGGATGGGCTTGTTTAATCGCTGGTCGTGTACCCACATGCCCTGCACCAAACAAAGCATCAGCTTGATAACCTTGGATACCTAATTTTTGTGGGTGGTGCTGTTTGACACGTTGTGCAAGTGACTCAGTTTCACACAACACATCAACCGCATAAATGCCATTTAAACACGGTTTATGCCGATTTAAGCGCACATTAATGGTTGGAAAATCAATGGTACGACCAATTTGATCGCCATAGACCACGCGCCCTGTAATGCTATAAGGACGCCCAAGTAATTGAGCCGCTAAGGCTAAATCGCCCGCTTGTAAAGTTTGACGAATGCGGGTAGAACTCACCCGCTCGCCATGCACTTCAATGGTATCTAAGCTGGTAATTTCAAAACCGTAACTTTGTAAAAATTCACTATTGCCTTGACGGTTTTTGCCAAAGTGAAAATCATCGCCTAAGACCAAATGTTGCGCATTGAGTTGATTTTTTAAAATGTCAGCAAAATCAGTGGCGCTTAAACTACGAAAGCGTTCATCAAATTTGGCAATCACAATATAGTCAACGCCAAGTTCTGTTAAATATTCAACTTTTTCACGCAAAGATGAAATACGGGGTGGGGCGTCATAGCCTTTAAAAAATTCGAGTGGTTGCGGCTCAAAGATCATCACCAAACTTTTTAAGTTGTTATTTTGGGCAATACTTTGAAGTTGGCGAATCATCGCCTGATGACCAAGATGTACACCGTCAAAATTACCAATCGTGACGGCAGTTTTTGGCAATTGTGTGCTAGGCGCTAAAGCATTCAGACGGAGCAGCTTCATGGGCAAATCAAGAGCTTAGAAATATGACGAGGCTATATATTGCCATAATCTTGGCGTTTCGTCTTGTTGTTGTGTTTTTATTCAAAAGGAATTTTTCTAGCAGAATTATAAATCAGTAAAATTGATTCATTTTATAAATATTAATCAATTTTATTTATATATGGTTCTGCTTAAAATAAAGGCATCTTCCACTTGAGGAGCCGATGATGCCACGCGTATTTCAGTATCTTGAAAAACCTAGCGATTTTATTCGTCATTTCACCCCAAACTGGTTCACCGTGTGTATGGGAACAGGCATTGTGGCGCTGATTATCTCAGAATTACCGATGTTTTCAGATGTTTTTTGGAATATTGGGCAAACCTTGTGGCACATCAATATTTTCTTATTTGCTGCATGTAGTGTGCTGTACATGGCGCGTTGGGCTTTGTTTTATCACGAGGCTAAACAAGTGTTTCAACATCCAATAATGTGCTTGTTTTTAGGTGCAATTCCAATGGCTTTGGCCACCTTGATTAATGGAATGCTGAAATATGGTGTGCCTTTGTATGGGGAACATCTGATTGATTGGGCGCAGCAGTTGTGGTGGCTAGATGTTGCTTTAGCAGTGACGATTGCATGGATTGTTCCATTTTGTATGTATCGACATCAGCAACACAGCCTAAAAAACATGACTGCGGTTTGGTTGCTGCCCATTGTGGCTTGTGAGGTTGCAGCAGCCAGTGGCGGTGTTTTGATTGCTCAGTTAGAAACAGGACAAGCAGCTATGCAAATTTTACTGACCAGTTATGTGCTATGGGGCATGTCAGTCTTACCTGCTTTTGCAGTGTTGACTATTTTAATGCTGCGTTTGGCTTTACAGCAATTACCAGCCAAAGAAGTGGGTTTAAGCAGTTGGTTAACATTGGGACCGATTGGGACGGGTGCATTGGCTTTATTGTTGTTGGGACATGAAGCACCACGTTTAATGAGTTTTATTGGCTGGGGGCAACTGGGAGAGTTGATGCAAGGAGCAGGTATCTTAGGTAGCTTGATCTTGCTTGGTTTTGCAGTGTGGTGGTTGGGTATTGCATTGC
This sequence comes from uncultured Acinetobacter sp., assembly GCF_947626835.1. Taxonomy (GTDB): domain Bacteria; phylum Pseudomonadota; class Gammaproteobacteria; order Pseudomonadales; family Moraxellaceae; genus Acinetobacter. Next base: position 8,894 of record NZ_CANQTS010000038.1, read on the forward strand.
TTAGCAGTGTACATCATCTGCAACAAGATTTGCCTTTTAACTTGGGATGGTGGGCACTGACGTTCCCGATAGGCGTATTGAGTTTGGCAGTTTTAACTTTAGCAAAAACTTTGGGATTGGCTTGGATGCTCAGTATCGGCTATAGCTTGACGGTTTTACTCATATTGTTATGGTGCATTGTTGCCTTTAAAACCGTGATTGGATTTTATCAAGGTAAACTTTTGTTCTCGCCGTGTTTGGTTCAGTTTTTAGAAAAACAAAGCTCAGTCAAAAGCTAAACATAAGGCGCAATGGAATTTGACTTAAGCCATGATTTGCCACAGAAGAGCATTTGTTCTTTAATACAGCTCTTTTGAGTTGATAGAGAACGATGATGTCCGATATGGCGTTAATCATGGCTTTGCCCAATGAATCCAAAGGTTTGTTTGAAGCAGCAGGCATCGATGTGCATTACAGCGGTATTGGTAAAGTAAATGCAGCGTTTAAAGCATTTGAGGTGATTCAAAAGACTGGTTGCACAACTTTATTAAATTTAGGTACAGCAGGCAGTTCGCATTTTCAGGCGCATGAATTAGTCGAAGTCACACGTTTTGTGCAACGTGATATGGATGTATCGGCATTGGGTTTTGAAGTAGGTGTCACGCCAATGGATCAAGAGTATCCTGCGGCAATTGATTTAGTGCCTTATTTTAAGCATTTAAGCCAAGGCATATGTGGTACAGGAGATAGCTTTGAGACAGCTACACCTAAAGTTGCGTGTAACTTGGTGGATATGGAAGGCTATGCATTGGCTAAAGTGTGTAAAAAACTCAATGTACGTTTAATTTCGGTGAAATATATTACCGATGGAGCAGATGGAGCTGCGCACCTTGATTGGCAAGAGAATTTATTATTAGGTGCTCAGAAATTATTAAAGTTGTATCAATCCATCTAATTTTTGCGACCATAGAACGCTATGGTCGTATGCCAGCAGCTTGTAGCAAGCTGTTAATCTTGTGCTGTCAAAGATGCTGCGATAGAAGTCTGCCCATCACGCGGTAAAATACCGTATAGCATCATGTGAATGGTATGTTGAATAATACGCTGTTGCATGCTGCGGTTACGTAAGGTTTTACCGGTGACCATTTCCATCTGCGTTGAGAAATCGGCATAGTTTTGGGTCAATGCCCAAATGTTTAAAATCAGTAATTCAGCATCAATATCTTTAGAAATTTTGCCTTGCTCTTGCCAATTACTAATCACTTTGGCCTTACGTTTTACTAACTTTTTGAGTGGTCCTTTTAAAATTGACAAGATACGAGGTGCACCTTGAATCACTTCTAAAGCAAATAAACGCGATGCCTTAGGCTGAGTACGTGACACTTCAATTTTTTGCATTAAATAATTGGCCAAAGCCTCTTCTGGCTCTAAATCTGCCTCAATCATTTGCAATGGTGCTAACCATTTTTGCAATACAGTGGTGAGCACTTCTACATACAACGCTTCTTTATTTTCGTAGTAATAAAAGATATTGGATTTGTGCATTTCTGCAAGCTGCGCGATCTCATCAAGGCTCGCGCCATTAAAACCATACAGCGAGAAAACATCTAAAGCTGCATTGAGCAGTTGATGGCGTTTTTGCGTACTCTTTTTCTGTTCCATTGGCAGATTTAAAAATTCGGTAAGGGAGTGGCAAATTGTACGACAAATCAGCAAATATTGGCAGGAAGATAGATTAATTTTTAGACAATTTTTACCGTTTATTATAAAAAAAAGCCTGAATGTGTGATCTAGTCAAAATTATATAAATTTGACTGATAATTTAATTTTTTATTTTACCGATCAATTTTATTAGTTTTTTCAATGATATTGAAATTAAATTTTGCCGAAAATATCAATAAAAATATCACAGATTCCTTTTTATGCTGTTCAAGTACAGCTTTCATTTAAGCTCTTTAAGCAATAATCATCAAAACTGAGTCTTGGCAAAAAAGCTCAGTTTTAGATTAAAAATTTAAGTTGAAAGCACGGCATGAAGTACCTGTTGTTCAAGTGCAGTAAAGTTGTGATCTTTAATACGAGGGCGGGCCAAATCCACTTTAAATTGTGCGGCAATATGACCTCGATCAAGCAAAATAATCCGATCAGCAAGCTGTACCGCTTCACTGACATCATGCGTCACCAAGATGGCAGTAAAGCCATGCTCTTGCCATAATTGTTCAATCAGGTTTTGCATTTCTAAACGGGTCAGGGCATCCAGTGCGCCCAATGGTTCATCTAATAATAAAATACGCGGTGTATGTGATAAGGCACGCGCAAGGGCAGCACGTTGGCGTTGTCCACCAGACAGTTGCGTGGGCCAAAGCGCTACTTTTTCTTTTAAGCCGACTTTTTCCAGCATGTTTAACGCTGTTGTATGTTGTGGTTTGGCTAAACCCAATTGCACATTTTGTTCGATGTTACGCCATGGCAAGAGTCGTGGGTCTTGGAACATGACGCGAATATCATCGCTCGTGATTCCCTCACGTAAATGACGGGCTGATTTAAACTTAATTTCACCATAGCTTTGTTGTTCAAGGTCGGCAATTAAACGCAATAGGGTGCTTTTACCACAGCCACTGCGCCCCACAATGGCAATAAATTCACCGGCTTGAATATGTAGATTGAGGTTTTCTAGAACTTTGACCTCACCATAATATTTATACAGCTGCTCAATTAAAATCTCAGCACCAAGGTTGGCATTGGGATGAAGATCAGGATGAGCTACTGCATCATCAACGTGACGAGTTAAGCTTAAATCAGTCATTATTTTTTCCTTATTTTTGATAACCTGCATGCCAACGCAGTAAATAACGCTCTAAAGCCACTGCAAAGACATCTGCTAATTTACCCAGTAGGGCATAGAGTAAAATACCCACTAAAACCACATCGGTTTGTAAAAATTCACGGGCATTCATAGTCATATAACCAATACCCGCTTGTGCAGAAATGGTTTCAGCCACAATTAAAAGTACCCATACCAAACCTAGCGAAAAACGTAAACCGACTAAAATAGAAGGCATAGCACCGGGTAAAATAATCTCACGATACAATTGTGTTCGTGTTAGTCCGTAACTTTTGCCCATTTCAATCAGTTGTGGGTCAACTGAGCGAATACCATGATAGGTATTGATATAAATTGGAAAAAACACCCCAATTGCCACCAAGAACAATTTTGCAGATTCATCGATCCCAAACCATAAAATTACTAAGGGAATCAGCGCTAAAGCAGGAATGTTACGAATCATCTGTAGCGTGGTATCTAGGAGGGTAGATGCCAATTTAGATGAGCCATTGAGCAAACCTAAAGCTAGACCTAAGCCACCGCCAATCAGTAAACCCATGAGGGCACGACCAGCACTCACTTGGACGTGTTGCCACAGCTCACCACTGACCATTAATTGCCAAAATGCACTCACTACTGCTGTAGGTGCTGGTAAAATCCGACTTTCTAACAGACCTGTTGTGGCAGACAGTTGCCAAATTGCAATCAGTACAACAGGCACTAACCAAGGCAGCAAACGCTGCCTAAGTTGTGTTCCACGTGAAACTTTGCTTTTGGAGAACGGTATAGGAATCACCTGATTAGACATTAAGCTGGCTCCTGCGTTTTAACCTCTTGCTTGGCCGCATCTGCCACGTAGTTATTGGCTACGATCTCGCCAAATGGGCCGGTCAAGTGAGGTTGTGCTAATTTTTCACGAGTGGCTAAAGGCAACAGTGGGAAGACCAACTCAGCAAAGCGAATAGATTCTTCTAAATGTGGATAGCCTGAGAAAATAAAGGTATCAATGCCTAAATCGGCATATTCTTGAATACGTGCAGCTACAGTTTCAGGATCACCGACTAAAGCTGTGCCTGCACCACCACGCACCAGACCAACACCTGCCCAAAGGTTAGGTGAAACTTCTAATTTAGTTCGATCACCATTGTGTAGCTCAGCCATACGACGCTGACCCACAGAATCCATTTGTTTAAATTTAGCTTGTGCTGCAGCAATGGTTGCATCATCAATATGTTGAATCAGTTGCTCCGCTGCCGCCCATGCTTCTTCATTGCTTTCACGTACAATCACATGTAAACGAATACCATAAGTTAAGGTACGACCACGCGCTGCGGCTTTTTGACGTACCAGCTCTAATTTTTCTTTGACTGCTGCAGGTGGTTCACCCCAAGTGAGATAAGTATCGACTTGCTCGGCTGCCAGCTCTACAGCATCATCAGATGAGCCGCCAAACCAAAGTGGTGGATACGGTTTTTGTATAGGTGGATAAAGTAATTTGGCATTTTCAACTTGTAAGCGTTCACCTTTAAAACTATAGCTTTCACCCGTATGTGAGCGCGTTAAAATCTCACGCCAAATGGTGGTGTATTCAGCAGCAGTTTTATAACGAGTCTGATGATCTTCATACACACCATCGCCTTTAAGCTCTTGCTCATCACCACCAGTTACCAAGTTAAGCAATACACGACCACCCGATAAACGATCCATAGTGGCTGCCATACGTGCAGCGAGTGCAGGCGTGGTTACACCCGGACGTAAAGCCACCAAGAACTTAAGCTTTTGCGTGGCATCAATTAAGCTTGCTGCGGTAATCCAAGGATCTTCACATGAACGTCCGGTCGGAATCAGAACGCCTTCATAACCTAAGTTGTCGACTGCAACTGCAATCTGTTTCATATAGGCATGATCTACTTGGCGCGCGCCTTTACTCGTACCTAAATAGCGACTATCACCATGAGTGGGAATAAACCAAAAGATTTTCATTATATTGATCCTTAATTATGGATAGATCCAAATAGTGTCTTAACGACTGATTGGCGTTTAAATGTGATGCAGCCAAATGCTTGGCTTATAACCAAGCGGATAAGCAGTTATGGCTTATTTCGCTTGCGGTAAAATTGCACTTTGAATATCCAGTTTGTGTGGAATTAATTTTTGCTGATAAAAAGCATCAGCCACATTTTGTTGGGCTTCGATCACGTCATTGGAAAGGGGGGTTATAGCAAAGCCCATACGTTGAATAGATTGATGCAGCACTTCAAATTCAAGACCTGTGGGTTGTTGTAATAATTTGGCCGCATCGCTTGGGTGCTGTTTGACCCATTGTGTGGTGGTATTTAAGGTGCGCACTATGGTTTGCAGGATCTTGGGATTTTCCTCAGCAAATTTACGATCAGCTAAGTAAAATTGATGATTTCTGACTAAGTTTTTACCTGTGACTAAACTACGTGCCCCAATTTGATGTTCAGCAGCGGCTAAGAATGGATCCCAAATGACCCAAGCATCAACTGAGCCGCGTTCAAATGCAGCCCGTGCATCGGATGGCGGTAAATACACCACTTCAACGTCAGTTAGGTTCAGGTTATTGTTTTCTAAGATTTTTAATAATAAGTAATGCACATTAGAACCTTTATTCAGGGCAATGCGTTTACCTTTTAAATCTTTGATGGTTTGAATACTTGAATCTTTTGGTACGACCAAAGCTTCACCTAAGGGTGCAGCAGGTTGGTGAGCCACATAGACCAACTTGGCATTGGCAGCTTGGGCAAAAATAGGCGGTGCTTCACCGGCCTCACCAAATACCACACTGCCTACGTTTAGCCCTTCTAAAAGCTGAGGTCCGGCAGGAAATTCCACCCATTTCACCGTGACACCTTGTGCTTTAAGGCTTTGTTCTAATGTGCCTTGCGCTTTGACCAGTGGCAAAACGCCATATTTTTGAAAGCCAATGTTTAAAGTCACTTGTTCTTTTGGCTGAGCACAAGCACTTAACATCATAGCGCTTGCTACGACTGTAGATAAAACTAAGCTTTTAGCAAAACGGCGTGACATAAAAGTGCTCCTGAATGTGTAAGTGAAATGAAGTCATCACCGCATAAACTAAACAAAAATATTTTTCGAAAAAAATAACGATTCAGGAATTCAACATGAAAAAAAAAGATAAATAAAAAAGTGCAAAACTTATGTAAAAAAGTGCTGAATTTCAGCGAGAGTGGAAAATTGTTTTTATCTTTATAGTATTGAAAAATATATTAAAAAATAAATAGCCACACAGTGTGCTTAATAATTGCAGCTAAACAGATGCATTTAAGATCAGCCTCATGACGATTTTTTAAGATATCTATATCTAAAATTGAGCTATGGCGGAGTTAAAAAAAGCCACTGTTAAAGTGACTTTTTGCAAACAATCGAACTACGTTGATAGTTATATAAGGCTTGGCGTGCGTTGGGTAAATCATCCACACTGGCATTTTCAAAACCATGTTCTAAAAACCAATGTGCAGTACGCGTGGTTAAAATAAACAATTGCTGAATGCCCATGCTGCGTGCTTTGTGTTCCAAATATTCTAAAATTTGACTACCGCGATTTGATTTACGATAACTTGGATGCACCGCAACACAGGCAATTTCAGCCGATGGAATCTCATTGTTTTGGGTAGGAATTGGATATAACGCAGCACAGGCTAAGATAGTGCCATCACGTTCAATCACCGCAAATTGATGTATTTCATTTTCTAAACGTTCACGCGAACGATAAACCAAAATCCCTTGTTCTTCTAACGGGCGTAATAGGCTAATTAAGCCTCCCACATCTTGAATATTGGCCATACGCACATCTTCATAGTGTGCATCGGTGAGCATGGTGCCAGAACCATCACGGGTAAATAATTCTTCAACTAAAGCGCCATCGTAAGCATAAGAAATCAGATGTACACGTTCAATGCCTTGGGTAGAGGCCAGTTTAGCACCTTGCAAATGTAAGGCCAGTTCAGGTTGAGTGCTTTGATATCTTTGAATGTAAATATCAAGTTCGGCTGTATTAATTTCGCGTTGTAATTGACCTGCTTCATTCATTAAGCCATGTTGCTGCCCTAAGAAAATCAATTTATCGGCTTTGATTTGAATGGCCGTTTTAGTGGCAACTTCTTCGGCCAGTAAATTAAACACCTCACCTGTGGTGGAATAACCGGTAGGTCCAAGTAACACAATATTGTGATTGTCTAAATGGCGTTGAATAGCGGCATGATCAATGCTGCGTACTTCACCTGTGAGCTGAAAATCCGTACCATCGTGAATACCATAAGGTTTGGCGGTGACAAAATTGCCCGATACCACATCAATGCGTGCTCCATACATCGGTGAGTTGGCTAATCCCATCGACAATAAAGCTTCAATTTGTAAGCGAATAGAACCCACGGCACTCATCACCGCAGTTAAAGATTCACGGGTGGTAATACGGCGCTGCTTATAAAAAGGCGTTTCAATCTGCGCAACCTTAAGCTGCTGGTTAATTTGTGGACGTGCGCCGTGCACCAAAATCAGACGGATACCTAAGGAATGCAGTAAGGCAATGTCATGAATAATATGCTGAAAATTGTCATGCTGGACTGCTTCACCATCAAACATCAACACAAAGGTTTTACCGCGGTGCGCGTTGATATACGGCGCCGAATGACGAAACCAGTGCACATATTGCAAGGTTGTGCTTGAAGTAGGATCAGATGCAGAACTAGACATAGCAGGCTCAAAGAAGTCGCAATAGATTATTTTAATTCATTCACACAACAAAAAACACCTGAGTAGGGGGCTCAGGTGTTTGGGACGAGGTTGAGAGATGACTTAAGTTTAAATCACACGCAAAATGCGATTATTTTTTTCATTCACTAATACATAATCTCCATTCACTTTATACCATTGTTGATTTTTGCCGGCTTTGGCTAAACCACGTGCATCACGTGAGTTAACTTCAAAACGCTTTGAATCAAAAGCACGGGGTAGGGTTTGACCTACGCGTAAATTGCTTTGACTAAAACGACGATCATCTTGATATTTTTTCGCATGTACCGGCGGTGGCGTATGCTTAAACTGTGGACCGTGTTTCACCATGTGGGCAGGCGGTGGTGGTGCTTTACGAGGGTCAAAACGATGATCAGGACCCGGACCTGCCATTGCTGTTGTAGTTGCCATTACAGCGGTTAATGACAGCGCAATCGTTGTTAGAAGTTTTTTCATTGCTGATACCTAAACTGTGTACAGATGTTTTCCGATGAGTTCAATTTAGGTCAAAAAACTAGATAAACGATGGGGGGAATTTAGGTGAAATGTGAAATGTATGGAGAAAAAAAGAAGATCACTATATTTCAATAAAATTGCATAAAAAAAGCCTAAACATGGGTTTAGGCTTAAAAGAGATCACACAGATTTAATCTTGAATTTTAACAATACTGTTGGTGTCGGAATTGAGCAAGATATAATGATTATTCACTTTATACCACTGTTGATTACGGCTTGGTTTAGGTAAGTCATTGTCTTTATATTCTACTTTATAACCATCGCTACGATAATGCTGTGGCATCACGTAACCGGTTTGCCATTTCATTTGTTTTAGACGCTTCATACCACGCTGTTCATGTGAACGGTATTGAGCATCTTCCGTATGTCGTTTATCGCGATGTTTATAGGTAGAAGGTGTATGGGTATCGGCTTCAGGGAAATATTCAACTTGTGGGGCAGCGGTTAAAGCACTGCTTGCCATCAAGGCACTCAAAGAAATTGCCACACTTGCCAATATCTTTTGCATGTTGTGAACCCCCATTTTGGAATCTTTTTTCAATAGTGTTTACTCTACGCAAAGAATGCAGAGAAACTGTGAAGAACACAGATAAATAACTTAAATAAAGTATAGGAAATAAGAATATTATGCGGTAAAAGCTGTTGTTTTAATAGTCGATTCTTAAATGCAAAAAAACAGCCTATATGTGTAGGCTGTTGTTTAAGGGCTTAATTCCATTGTTGATTGAGCACCTGTAATGAGCAAATGGCTTCTAAAACCTCTTGGGCTTGCATACGGTCATCTAAAGCTGAAATTAAGCTGCGTGGTAGTTGTAGATTTTCAATTGAACGAATGGTGTCGATTTTACGTTGTTGATCTGCCATGAAAATATACCTAATACGGTTTATGTTTGAATACATACAGCATAAGGCGAGCTTATTTATTTGTAAAACCGAATAATTTTATAAAATTAATTTAATAAAGCGATTATTGTGCTCAAAAAAAGACCGCAAGCGGTCTTATTTTAATTAATAGGCGTATTTTAAGTCGGTATATTCATTAAGTGACTTTTGAATATGTGAATTAATGAATTCTGAAACATCTTCAGCACTCATCGGTTGCCCTTGTTTGGTAATCACATGTTCAATCTCAGGTTGCCCTTCAATTTTAATGATGTAAGTAAAGTTCTTGGCGACTTTGTAAGCATCATCTTGTTTCACAATATGCGTGATGTATTTATAGCTGTGTTCAAAGTTTAGATCGGTATGAGAAAATACAAACTGATCAAATAACTTAAGATTTTGACCATTTTCTAAAGCTTGTAAGTCATCCACAATACTGGCTTCAAACTTCATTCCGTATTTTTCAGAAATCGGTTGACCATCAATTAAAAGTGACACCATACCATCGTCTAGGGCAGTGACTGTGATATTGCTAAAGTCAGACATATCAATCTCAACGTGTAAATTTAGCGTTTAAGTATGGTGTAAATGCTTAGAAACACAATGCGCCTTTGGCTAAATATGCTGCAAAATTCAACACCAATGTTAATCTTGCGCGTCAATACTCGCGCCATTGAGCTGTAAACTGTCATCACCCATTAAATATAAATAAGCCGGCATAATCGATTCAGGGGGAGGCAAAGTTTTTGGATCTTCCTCAGGATAAGCTTTGGCACGCATGGCGGTACGTGTGGCCCCCGGATTAATGCAGTTAAAGCGCACGTTTGGATAGCTATTTTCTTTAGCAAAGAGTTGATTAACGGCTTCAATGGCAATTTTAGACACCGAATAAGCACCCCAGCGTTCACGCGCTTCACGACCAACCCCAGAACTTGCAAACACCACCGAGGCACTGTCTGAACGTTGTAATAATGGCAATAATTCTTGAGTGAGTAAAAATGGGGCGCGTAAATTGACCGCCATTACATCATCCCAAGTTTCAATTGGATAATTGGCCAATTCGGTACGTTCACCTAAAATTCCAGCATTATGTAAAATTCCATCCAAACGCCCAAATTGTTGTTCTAAGGTGTTATAGAGCAATTCATAATCACGTGGGGAAGCGCTAGAAAGTTGCAGCGGCAAAATTGCCGGCTGCGGTGCACCTAAGCTTTCAATTTCGTCATAAATCACTTCAAGTTTGTTTAAAGTGCGACCATGTAACACTACCGTTGCGCCATGTAATGCATAGCTCAACGCTGCTGCACGCCCAATGCCATCACCGGCACCCGTAATTAAAATAATACGGTCTTTGAGTAAATCGGGGCGTGGTTGGTATTGTGAGTATTTCATGGTGACACCTCCTAGCGACTTGTTATTTATATTGTTAAGTTGAAGCGGATAAGACCATTTGCTGAATTTTTTGATGTAATTCAGCTACATCATTGACTATACAGTCTGCCTGCCAAGCTGTTAAGTCATCTTTGTGCGCCAATGGTAAATAACCATAAGCGGCTAAAATCGTGTACATGTTGGCTGCGCGACCTGCATCAATATCACGTGGATGATCACCCACATAGATACAATCTTCAGGTGTAATATTGATCTGTTGAGCGGCCAAATACATCGGCTCAGGATCAGGCTTGGTGTGCGTTACATCTTCAGGACAGACCAAGACACCGCAACGCTCGGTTAAGTTTAACGCCTTGAGTAATGCTTCACTTAACCAACGTGGTTTATTGGTGACAATGCCCCAAGGAATCTGTGCAGCTTCTAGCTCATCTAATAGGGGATACATGCCTGCAAATAAGTCAGTGTCGACTGCAATATCAGTGCCATAGATATCTAAAAAGCGTTGACGATGCTGTAAAAATTCTGGGTCATTCACATCTAATTCAGGATAAACCAATTTGACCATCGCTCGTGCACCTTCCGATACTTGGGCACGAATCAACTCGCTTGCGACAGGCTTCATGCCTTTCTCACGGCACATATTTTGAATAATGCGTACAAAATCGGCTGCGGTATCAATTAACGTGCCATCTAGATCAAATAAAACCGCTTTCATTTAAGCCTCTTCTTTGACGGTATAGACCATGTAATTGACATCGACATTTGGGGCTAACCAATAGTTTTTGGTCAATGGGTTATAATGTAAACCGGTCATATCTTTGAGCTTTAAATTAGCCGCTCGGATGTCACGTGCAAGCTCGGATGGTTTAATAAACTTGCTATAGTCATGTGTGCCTTTAGCCAACATCCGCAAAACGTATTCGGCACCAATAATGGCAAATAAATATGCTTTTGGATTGCGGTTAATGGTGGAGAAAAACACATGACCACCCGGTTTTACTAGCTTTTGGCAGGCTAAAATAATTGATGCAGGGTCAGGGACATGCTCTAGCATCTCCATACAAGTCACCACATCGTATTGACCCGCTTGTTCTTCGGCAAGTTGCTCAACGGGCACTTGGCGATACTCAATATTGCTGACATTTTCTTGCTCGGCATGTAAACGTGCCACATTGAGCGGCGCTTCACCCATATCAATGCCTAAAACATTGGCACCACGGCGCGCCATGCTTTCGGCTAAAATTCCGCCACCACAACCCACATCAAGCACTTTTTTACCGCTTAACCCACCTGCGTGTTCATCAATCCAATTTAAACGTAGCGGGTTAATCATATGCAGCGGGCGGAACTCAGAATGCTGATCCCACCATATGGCTGCGAATGCTTCAAATTTAGCAATTTCTTGCGGGTCAACATTCAGTTGCGACATGGGTGCCACCTCAATTTAAGTCGTTATAATTTAAATAATCCTAGTGTAGCGACTATTTGGAAAAAAGCGATAAAAGCACTAAAAAACTTCACACAATCAAAACTAAATTTGCATATTTGTTTTATAGTATTTGCCTAAACTAAGCAGAATTATTTCGAGGATAAACCACTCAATGAAAAAATTTGTGTTGGGCAGTATTGCAACGGCAATGTTTGCGATTTCAGGTAGCGCTATGGCTGCTAATTTTGTCGCGGGGAAAGACTACACGGTGCTGCCAAATCCGGGTGTCGTGGATGTAAAAGGCAAGATTGAAGTCCGTGAATTCTTTTGGTATGGCTGTGGTCACTGTTTTACTTTAGAACCGCATATGCAGGCATGGTTACGTAAACTACCAAAAGATGTAAACTTTGTGCGTACACCGGCGGCAATGAACCCTGTTTGGGAGCAAAGCGCGCGCGGTTATTACGTGGCAGAAGCACTGCAAATCCGTCGCAAAATCCATTTACCTTTGTTCCATGCCATTCATGATAAAGGTCAGCAAATTTTTGATCAAAAATCGCAAGCACAATTTTTTGTAAAATATGGTGTGCCTGAAGCAAAATTTAATAGTTTATATAATTCGTTCCCAATTACCGCTAAAGTCAGCAAAGCTAATCAATTGGCCAAGCAATACCAATTGACAGGCGTACCTGCTGTGGTAGTTAACGGTAAATATGTGGTGCAAGGTGATGATGGCAAGGTAGTACAGGTCATCAATTACCTCGTTGAAAAAGAACGTAAAGCCAAGTAATTGCAACTTATCAAAGCTGCCTAAGGGCAGCTTTTTATTGCCAAGTTTGAATACCGCCATAGATCAGCTGAGTTTGTAATAAGGCTTTAACCTTGACCTTGTCTTGTGCAATTTTTTGTTGAATGACATCTTCTACATAACGTAAATCCAACCATTGGATCACCCAACAAAAAGTCATGTTGACGAATATATCAGCAAAAATGGGTAATTCTTCGGTATCTTTGACGGCAGCAAAATTTTGCATATTTTGTATGGTGCTTGCCGTGTATTGCACTAAAAACTTCACTTCACGTTTAATGGCTTGACGAATAATTGTTGAGCCACTACTACGCTCATGAATAAAAAAAGACCAATATTCAGGATGCTTACTGACCACATCAAATAAATAATTTAAACGTTGTTCGTGATCATAAGGTTCTTTGACTGCCATTTTACATATATTGCCAAAACAGGCTTTTAAGAAAATACCAATATGATCAATCAGCTCTAAAGCCAAATGATCCATATTTTGAAAATGACGGTAGAAAGTTGCAGGTGCAAGATTGACCTCACCGGTAATCTCACGCAAGCTCATGCTGCTAAACGTGCGACCCTGACAACTTAAACTCAGCACTGCATTAAGCAAAGCTTGATGGGTTTGTTGTTTTTGTTCTTCACGAATAGGCATAGTGTTTATCTGAGAAAATTTGTCTGTAGTCTAGCAAAAAACAGCCTCCATTTTGCAGGCAAAACGTGAGTTTTAATCTGCTATACTCAAGCTCTTCAATTTTAAATCCTTAGGATAGCTTCTATGATGCGTATCGACCAACGAACAGCAGATCAATTACGTGACGTGAAAATTACCCGTAACTATACACGTTACGCAGAAGGGTCAGTATTGGTTGAATTCGGTCATACCAAAGTCCTTTGTACTGCAAGTATTGATAACTCTGTACCACGTTTCTTAAAAGGTCAGGGTCAAGGTTGGATTACTGCTGAATATGGCATGTTGCCACGTTCGACCCATACCCGTAGCGACCGTGAAGCGGCACGTGGTAAACAAAGTGGTCGTACGCAAGAAATCCAACGTTTAATTGGCCGTAGTTTACGTGCTATGGTGGATTTGAAAAAATTGGGTGAACATACCATTACCATTGACTGTGATGTGATTCAAGCTGACGGTGGTACGCGTACTGCTTCAATTACAGGTGCAGCGGTGGCTTTAGTGGATGCCATGAATGTGTTGCTTGAGAAAAAACGCATTAAACAAGATCCACTAAAAGGCTTAGTGGCGGCAATCTCTGTAGGTATGTATCAAGATGAGGTGTTACTTGATCTTTGCTATGAAGAAGATTCAAACTGCCAAACTGACCTTAACGTGGTGATGACCCAAGCCGGTGAGTTTATTGAAATTCAAGGCACAGCCGAAGAAAAACCATTTACCCGTGCGCAATCCAATGCCATGTTAGAAATGGCTGAAAAAGGCATTCAAGAATTAGTGAAAAAACAACAAGAAGCTTTAGGTTGGTAAGCATTCAAGCTGAGCTCAAAAACGCACCTTCGGGTGCGTTTTTACATTTTGCAGCACAGCCAAGCCGCATTCTTTGTTTAAATAAAATAAGACCACAACATGGAAACTGCTGATGAAAACAATTTTTTTAGGCTTAATCATTATGGCAATGGCATTTAGTATGACCGCCTGTATGGATCGTGGCGAAGAACGAGAACAACAACGCAGTGAACAAAAAGACGATCATGATGACCGTGATGACCGTGATGACCGTGATGACCGTGATGACCGTGATGACCGTGATGACCGTGATGACCGTGATG
>NZ_CANQTS010000039.1 GCF_947626835.1 uncultured Acinetobacter sp.
TTTCTATGACTTTGTCTTTAAAATCTTTTGAATATCCCATATCTCTATTGTTCTATAGTTTTTAGGATTTGGCTATACAATGATTTTCTTGCCTTCATGTAAGCAATAGAACGGATTAATAAATTTAGAAGTTTTATTCATGGCTTTCATTAACTCGTGTTCCGATTGTTCCCTTGCCTCAGTATTGACCTGAAAGGTGCGATAACGTACTGCAACCGAACATTTAGAATGCAGATCTTTATGCGCCTGCAAAGCATCGGTCGGACTTAAATGTAAATAACGCAACACATCCTTTTGTGGATAGCAATTGAGGGGCAACAATGCTACACGCGGTGCACCTAAACGCTGATGAATGGTTTTAAAGTGATTTGAATAACCCGTGTCGCCTGCAAAGAAGCAGTAATCTGCACCATATTTGATGGCAAATCCTCCCCATAAGGCACGGTTATAATCACGTAAACCACGCCCTGATGCATGTTGGGCTGGGGTAAAAATAATCTTAAAGTCGCCAAACTCTTGCCATTGCCACCAATCTAGCTCAACTACATTAAAATGATCTGGCAAATACCATGCATTGCCTAAACCCGTAAAAATCGGCATCTCAAATTTTTCATGTAACCATGTAAGTGTGGCCACATCCATATGATCATAATGATTGTGGCTCAGTAGCACTGCATCAATCGGTGGCAGTTCTTCTAAGGCAATACCGGCCGGACACATACGTTTTGGCCCACGTCCTTGCTGTGGACCTGCATATTCTGCCCAAATGGGATCTGTTAAAAAGTTATATGGCCCAATTTGAATTAGCGCTGTGGCATGCCCAATAAACCACACTTGCCAATCATCTAAACGTGCATGTGGACGTGCTTGTGGCACATTACGCCCTGCCCCAAGACGTTGCTCTAACTCGGCTGAGTAATCAACTTGCCATGTGGCACGTTTACGTCGTAACAGCCATTTGACCAAACTACCACGCGTAGGTGCTTCAGGTGGATTACCCGGATTAAAAAACACCTGTCCATCGTAATGGTCAGAATGTAAATAGTCGAACGTGGGCTGACGCCACGTATGTGTCCAACAAGAAAGCGTCGGCAATTGGAAGTGATATTGTTGTAAATCTTGTTTCATGGCATCCAAGTTCTAAGCATGGTTTAGGCGAACATATGGGCATCTATCGCATCATGATTGCACTTTGCCATAGTGCGACATTTTTTGCATTAAGCCGCGATAAAATAATCAGCTTGTCGTATCTTAGCTAAATTTGATACAAATTTACGCAGTGTTTTTGTTGCCAACGTAAAAAAAGAAGCTTGCGCTTCTTATTAGGATTTTGCCAAGTATTGTTCACGCCATTCTTTAAAGAAATACAACACAATACCCAACATTACAATGCTGATACCAATAAAGGCATGACTGCTAATATGCTCATTGTTTAAGGTCGCACCTAAAATTAAGGCAATAATCGGTGTCATCACATTACTTAATGACACGGTTGAAGCTGCCAAACGACGAATCAGCCAGAAATAGCACAGCATTGCCACAATAGATGACATGATCATGGTAAAACCAAAACCAATCCAAGCATGTGTGCTTGGCATTTGCGTTGGGAAATGCTGCCAAATAAATGGTATCAGCAACAACGAAGCTAAAGCTGACACCAACAAAGAGCCTGTGGCTTGTGACATCGGTTTAAGCGGTGCATTAATTTGTTTAACCCAAAAAATCGAGCTGATATAAGACACCATACTAATCAGCATTAATACCACGCCCCACGGATTAATCTTCGTCTCGGCAGAATCGGCAAAAACAAAACTTAAACCACCCACCGCAATAGCCATACCCAACCATTGTATCCAAATTAGTTTATGGGTTTTTAAAATCGAATGTCCGATTAAACCTGCAATCAAGGGTGAAAAACCAAAAATCAGCGCCATTAAACCCGAAGTTAAGTAATTGGCGGCTAGGTAAATAAATAGCTGTGCACCAATTAAATTTAAGCTGCCAGCCACATAGCTTTTCATTGACGTGGCATCAAATGGCAGTGGATTACGCATCATCGCAAGTAAGCCTAACGCAATTACACAGGCACCAAAATAACGAATAATCAATACCCACATGGGATGCACTTCTGCCACACTCCACACAATTGCCAAAGGTGTGGTCGCCCAAATTAACACCAATAAGGCGTAGATACTTGCCGTAAGCGGCAAAGATGCTTTCATAATGTTACTCATTGACTTTTGAATTGGCATAAAAAAACAGACCTTAGTTACCCAAGGTCTGTTCTTTGACAATAACCTAAAACTTATTTAACAAGTTTACGTAAATCTTGGCTCAAGTCTAAATATTTATCGGCTTCAAAAGCAGCTTGCTTGCTAATGAGTTTTTTCAAATGACGCATGTCTTTGGCAGCATTGACAGTAATACCACCGACAATCACGCCATCTGTCACACCAAATAATACAAATGATGATTCTTGACGTAATTCAGGTTGAATGTCACCACGAATTAACCACTCGTTCGCTGCCATATCACCAACAAATTGATAGTTAATATCCAGTTGATCCGTCCAGAACCATGCTGGATTAGCAACAGGATGCTCAGCATTCATCACATGACGTGCAAAGATGCCTGCTTGTAGGTTAGCATTTTCCCATGTTTCCACACGACGGAACTGACCATCGGCGCGAAGCTGAGTAGCAACATCACCTGCTGCATAAATATCAGGGTGTGACGTTTGGCAGTTTTCATTAACCTTAATGGCAAAATCAACATCTAAACCTGCATCAACAGCAAGTTGTGCATTTGGCACAATACCAATACCGTAAACTACAGCATCAGCACGTAACTCTTCGCCACCTTGTAAAGTGACAACGATTTCTTCACCGTCTAACTGACAATCTACAATCGCAGTTGATAAACGTACATCAACACCAGCAAGTTGCTGTTGCTTAAGTAAGAATTCGCTTAATACGCGTGGTGATGAACGACCCATCACCATTGCACCCATTTCGATCACAGTCACATCACATTGTTTGAAACGTGCAGATGATGCAAGCTCTAAACCAATCACACCACCACCAATTAAAATGATGCGTTTGCCCGGTTGTAATACAGGAACAAGTGCTTGTGAATCTTCTAGGTTACGCAACGTATAAACGTGCTTGCCTAAAGCATCAAAGTTTGCTAGACGACGTGCTGCACCGCCAGTGGCAAGCAATAACTTGTCAAATGCAATCACATCGCCATTTTTAAGTTCAGCAGTTTTTGCGTCGCTATTAATTTTAACCACGCCATTGCCACGAATAACTTCAACACCAAGTTCTGCCAATTTTTCTTCTGACAGAATTTCGATTTTAGTTTCTTCAGGTTTTAGAATCACATCTTTAGATAGCGGTGGACGCTCATAAGGAAGATGAGTTTCATCACCCACTAAGATGATTTTACCTTCGTATTTATTAGCACGAAGTTCTAAAATTGCGCTCGCACCGGCTTGACCAGCACCAACAATAACGATGGTTTCAACGCTCATGTGCTCTTCCTTATTTCAATTCTGCAGAAACAATACCAAAACCAGCAATCCACTCGCTAATGTCTTCATAGCAGTGTGCTGTCATTTCATATTCGCCAATTTCATGAAGTGCGGCAAAAGCTGCCATCCATGAACGAACTTCTTGACCACCACGACCGCCATCACGACGGATTTCCGCTTCAGTCATCGCTTCTAGCGCTGCAAAATCAGCTTTCTTGAAGGTTTCAAGTAAAGCACGATCCCACTCAGGGTTTAATGGTACAGCCACTGACTTATCGCCTGCTGCCAATTTTTGACCTACAGCAATAATTTTACCTTGACGTGCATTACGTGCTTCTTCAGTCGGGTTACGACCTGCAATTAAGAACTCTTCCACTTCTGGTGGTACAGCACCCATTTGCGGCGTTGGTGGATCGTGTGATAAACCACCTGTACCCAATACCAATACACGCTCGTTATCAAGGTTTAAAGACTTGATAAATTGACCTACAGCACGACCTAAAGCGATAGTACGCTTGGTGGTTGGCATTGGTGCTGCAGCGCCATTGATAAATACAGGAATCGTTGGATAACGATCAAGCTGGCCACCACATAAGAAATGTAATGGCTGAGTCACACCATGGTCGGCCTGCATACGATATGAGTACGCAACATCCACACCTTCATCTAACACACGACGAACCAAATTCAGTGCTGTATCTTCAGGCACATTAATATGATCGTTGTCTTTACCATAATCCCAGTCACCCGCAGCTTTGGCACGAATACCCACGCAGAAACTTGGCATTAAGTCATAGAAGAAACCATTAAAATGGTCAGGACCAAAGGTAATGATCAGTGTTGGATTATAATCTTCAACTTCTTGAGCAAGCTTAGCAAAAGTTTCACGAACTTTGTCTTCTTTGTATTTTTCTTGCGGTGAAGCGAATTCCATTAATGGACTGTGCGATGCACAAATAAGTTTAACGGCCATGTGAGACTCCTAAACGGAAGGCAGCCATAAAGGCTGCCAGAGTAAGTTCAATGTGGGAAATTAGATTTCGTCAAAGAAACCAGCACGTGGTTGACGCAAACCACGAATACCTAGACCACATTCAGCGTTAATTAATACGCCAGTCAATGGACGGTTGTTTTGACGTGAAGCCAATAACACATATGAACCTGTCATATCTTCTGGTTCTGGTAAGAAATTCAGTGGCATACCACGGGCAATCTTTTCAGGGTCACGTGCATCAAGTAAACCTAAGTTTTCTTGACCCAGTGATGCAGCACCTTTGATATTGACATTCATACCTGATGGGGCAACCGCATTCACTCGTACTTTAGGCGCAAGCTCATAGGCTAATTCTTTCATAATACCCACACCAGCATGCTTAGACGCTGTATATACAGGGCCTCCGCCAGCTGAGTACAATGCTGAATTAGACAAAGTAAATATGATTGACCCTTCAGATTTCACTAATTCATCAAGTGCAGCTTTAGCACCAAGGATTAAAGACTTGGTGTTAATACCCATGATTTCATCAAAAGCTTTTTCAAGCTGCTCACCCGAAGTATTGACGATATCGGCATAATGATCCCAGATACCGGCATTTCCTACGAAACAGTCGAGTTTACCAAAACGTTCAACGGTCGCTTTAACAGCACGGACATTGTCTTCATAGCTGGCTACATCGCCTTCGATCGCAAGAACTTTACCGCCAAAGTGTTCATTTAATGCCTCTACTTTGGCTTTTGAACGTTGAAGTACGGCAACTTGTGCACCTTCTTCTAAAAAACGTTCAACCAGCGCCCAGCCTAAGCCTGAACCACCACCGGTAATAAGTGCAACTTCACCTTGTAGCCAACCCATGATTACTCTCCTGCCATCTCTACGTATAGTGCGCCATCTTCAATCACAACTGGGAAAGTTTGGATTGGATCAGTGGCTGGTAAACATAACGCTTGACCCGTTTTTAAGCAAAAACGTGCAGCGTGAAGTGGACACTCAACAGTACCATCATCTTCAAGGTAACCTTCAGACATAGAAGCGTTGCCATGTGAACAACGGTCGTTCATTGCGAAGAATTCGCCACCGTTGTTAAATACTGCTAAGGCATCAATACCGTTAACACCACAATCTACTTTTAGCGCTTCGCCTTCGTCTAATTCGTCAACTTGGCAAACAAAAATTTTATTCATTAGAAGAACACACTCAGGTTATGTGAGTTGTAAGTAACTTGGTCAAGCATGATCTTACGGTTGAAGATTTGGAAGCCTAAGCCACCTTCAACTTGGCGGATCTTGTCATGACGTTTACCACAATAGATAACAACGTCTTTCTCTTTTTGCGTACGGTATAACAAATAAGTTACGTACACATCGTATTCGCCTTCAACTTCAGTTGGCTCTACAATCACGTTTGATACCATATGTGTGGTACGTGATGGCGGCTCTTCAGCCCATGCCATACCTGTTTCAAGACGAGCAACACGACGCTCTAAAAGATCTTTCGTTTCATTGAACACCCAAGTTGTAGGTGGCTCAACCGAACGACGACGGTCACGGGTTTGAGCATTTGGTGTAGTACGTAAAGTGTATGACACATCGTCAGCCATTACGTCTAACCAATCGCGGAATTTCCAATCATCAAGCAATTTTGCTTCACGATACAAGAACTGACTAATTTGGTGATGAAGTTCTAAGCTGATTTGACTCATTTCATAAGCTCCTTCTCGTATTCGTCAGCCGCTTTTTCCACGTCTTCCCATTTTTCATGGATTAATAAATCTGCCCAACGGCGGTACATACCACGCGCTGCTGTTTCAGAGAAAATGTAGTTGGTAATACCCGGAATACCGTCTTCACGGAATTTCTCGTTACCTTTACCCATTTCAACGATGAGTTTGTTTTTACGTGCTTTATAACCACGTAATACTTTTTGGATCTCAATCCAGTTTTCAGAGTCATCTTGCTCTAAGAAACCAGCTGGACCAAAGGCACGTGTTGCAGAACGTTCAAATGCTTCTTTCACTTCTTGAGACGCTTCAGCATCTGCAATACAGAATGCCCACACTTCTGTTTTGTTTGGACCACGTGGATGCCATACGCGAAGTGTTGCAGTACCGTTCAACCAAGACAATGTTGGGAACATAGTGTTGTGACCTGCAAGACGTAAAGCACGGATTTCGCCTAAACGCTCTTTCACTTCTTCGTAAGTTTCACGGAAGTAGTTCGCCACTTCACCGTCAACCCATACGTTAGCATCTGGTTTTTCTGTGAAGAAGAAACCTGAACCATGACCACGTGAACCGTACTGGATCGCGTCTTTTGCAGTTTCCCATACAGGACGAGCTGTTTGTGCTGCACCTAATTTTTTAGATGCTTCATCATCAGGTTTCGCACCTAATACTTGAATTGCAGATGCATGCGAGAATAATGCGTGGTATTGGTCAGATGCGAACTGTTCAGCTGCAAATTTCCAGTTACAGTCGATTTCCCATTTGTGAACACCACCGATGATTTCAGTACCACCCGGACGACGGTCAACAACGCCATCTAAGTACCACGCGATATCACCCATGTAGTCGATTAAATCTGGTGTTGTTTCATCCCAGCAACCGAAGATTAAGCCTTTGTAAGACTCAACGCGGTTCACTTCAACCAGACCCCATTGCTCTTTACATGCACCATGTGGGTAAGCACGATCTTCAAGCGGGATATCTTTTAATGAACCATCAATACCATAAGACCAGCCGTGGTATGGGCAAGTGAACGCACGTGTATTACCACAATCTGCGAAACTTACACGCATAGAACGGTGACGGCATTGGTTTAAGAATGCTTTAATTGAACCGTCTTTTTGACGTGCCACGATGATTGGATCTTCACCCATGTAGGTATTGAAGAAGTCACCTGCCTTTGGAATTTGGCTTTCGTGACAAAGGAACAACCATGTACGACCGAACACACGTTCGAGTTCTAATTCATAGATGTCTGGATCTGTATAGATAGATGGCGTAAGACGACCATTTTGTGCATCGACTAAAGCGTCGATTTCGCGCACATCAATTTTTCCACTCATGAAAAGTTCTCCTGTGTCCAGTAAAGGCACAAAAAGTAATAGACTCAACTTGAGACGATAATCGTTTTTTGAACAGCGATAGTGAAATATTTTTTTTGTTTTAATTAAGATATTTTACAGATTATTATTTTTTGTTGTCTAACTATTAAATCACCTCTTGTGACTTGTAACGTATTTATTTCCTAAATGGCAGAATAATCTTCTCCAAATAGTTGTTTATAGATTATACTAAACAGAAATCATAGTAAGACATTTTTTGGATTACTCTTTGGACTGGTGATATGGAATTACGACACCTTCGATATTTTATTACCGTAGCTGAAGAACTCAACTTCAGTAAAGCGGCTTTAAAACTTTATACCGCACAACCCTCTTTAAGTCAGCAAATTAAAGACTTAGAAGAAGATGTGGGCGTAAAGTTATTGCATCGTACTAAACGTAAGGTTGAGCTGACTGAAGAAGGTGCTGTGTTTTTAGAACAAGCACGCTTAACCCTTGCACAGGCTGACAAGGCGGTCGCCATGGCACGTCAGGTATCTCAAGCCAAACAGCAAATGCTGCGTATTGGTTTTGTGCCTGTTGCAGAAATGAAAATTTTCCCTTATGTGTTGCCAAATTTGCGTGTGCAAAACTCGGATTTAAAAATTGAATTGCTCAGTATGAACAACTCAGATCAGAGTAAAGCAATCAAAAAAGGTGAACTCGATATCACTTTTACCCGCCAAAACCTACAAAGTGACGAAATCGAAAGCCAATTTGTACTGCGTGAGCCACTGATCTTTATTTTGCCGAAGGATCATCCTTTAGCCAAATATGAGCGCATTCCAGTCAAAGCATTAAACGGAATTGATTTTATTATTCCTGCTATGGAACAATCGCAAACCCTGCATAACTTGATTCTAAACTTTGCTAAAAGCCATAATATCGAGCTTAATGTGGTACAAAAGGCAGATAACATCCTGTTTAATATCAATTCTATTGGGATGGGACTCGGCTGCACCATCTTACCGGGCTATATTGCACCGCTCACCATGAGCAATACTGTAATCCGTCCTTTGGATGTAGAACTACCGCATCTTGACTTATATGTCAGTTACCGTAAAAACAGCACATCACTGGCTGTAAGCAAGTTTATTGAATTATTAACACGGGTTTTTTATCTCGGTTTTAACCGCGAAGCTGAATAATTTTTAGCGATTACATCATCTGTGAAAAGCATCATTATTTTATATGGGAATAATGGTGTTTTTTTATGCAGTTTTTTGTACAAATTACATACAATCTAGACTTAAGTCTAAGTCTATTTTCAAATAATTTAATTCAATCGTTTACAAAAAAATAAGTATGTAAATGTTTCAAGATGTAGAAAATGTTATTTATGACCCATCTACAACTTAAGTCTAATACTTCAATCTACTCATAAAAGCGGATTTTTACCGTAAAACAAGATTTCTTAATAATAATACTCATTTATATATTTCATGACAAAGTCATGATTTAAAAAAAGGATGGTTTACACCACCCTTTTCTTATGCAAAATTATTTTACACCGTGTACCGCAAGGTAGTTTTTGATCACAGTATTAAATTCATCTGCTTTTTCAACTTGTGACCAGTGACCACATTGGCTGAAAATATGCGCATCTGCATTTGGAACAACATTTAAAATGTCCCAAGTACGTGATACTGGAATTACAACGTCTTGTGTACCGTGAATCAGAAGAACTGGAACCGTAATGTCTTTCATTTTTTCGAAATCTAATGGGAATTCGAAACGGTCACGGTCACGTGCGCCAACAACATCCATCAAACGGTTTGATGCATAGTCATTTGCAGCAGATTCATAACGAACTTTTACCAGTTCGTCAGTGATCAAGTCTTTGTTTACCACAAACATAGAAAGTGTTTTCTTCACACCTTCAACAGTTAATACAGGGTTTGCATGAGCTTTAAGCGCAGCAGTTTGTACTGCACCGCCTGTACCCATAGACACAATACCTAAAACACGCTCTGGATAATCAATCGCAAATTGGAATGCCAACCAACCACCTAAAGAGTTACCCACTAACCATGTTTTTTCAATGCCAAGTGCATCTAAAGTACGTACAGCATGATCAACCCAAGCACGGATTCCGTATTGAGTACCTGGTGCTACAACAGTTTGACCATAGCCAATGGTATCAATTGCGATACAACGCGCTTGCTCACCAATTTGAGGTAGGTTTAACCACCAGTTTGCCGCAGCAGATACACCAGTACCTGAACCGTGTAAGAATAAAATAGGCGTACCTTCACCAATTTCGTGGTAATGGGTTAACTCGCCTTCAGCTGTTTCGATCCATTTGTCTTCTAAACCGAAGAATGAATCAGTTTTATATTCTGGGATTTGAACAGTGCTCATACTTACTCCTCGTATAGCGTAAAACGCTGCTGGGTTGCCCCCAAGCTTCGCAATTTTTCTTCAGTTTATAACTGATTTAACTTATCCATATTACCTGTTCAAACCAACAAAACTGATATAAATTTACGATCAAATCGTATAAAAAAACGATAATTTAAGCTGTTGTTTTGTAAAGTTTTTACTAAAGTGCAATTCCCTAATTTTGCTCAGGTATTTCAGCAAAAAATACTAGAGCCTAAAAAGAGCAGCTTACACCGCCCTTTTTTAAGCATAAATTAGAACTTATAGCTATAGGTTGTCGCGACACGATGTTCTTGCAAGTCATTGCCAAAGTTATAATTGGTATCAATAAACATGTAGTTAAAGCCTAAACCTTTAAGTTTACCTTCAGGAACAACATAGTTTACGATCACATTATTTTCGTTTTCTTTACCTTCTGGTTTATTGACACCCATATCAATATTATCACCACGGAAATGACGCACTGTGGTGCTTAAACCGGGTACACCTGCTTCGGCAAAGTTATAGGTATAACCTAAACTCCAAGAACGCTCATCTTTACGAATAAAGCTGGCCACTGACCAATTGTCTAAATAAGGTTGTGGTACCCAACCACCCAGCGTTGGGAACATCGGTGCTTGATTACCATGTTCACCAAACATTTGTTGATAGCCCAATTGAACCGTGTGCATACCATGATTAATTTTTGCGCCTGCTGACACAGCTTGACTATCAATCTCACCAAATAACTTGTCGCCCGATTCACTGTTATCAAAATAACGCACATGCGCGTCAAGTTTCGTTTGTTCAGTTAAATTGGTTTTTAAAGTTGCTGCTACATAATGCTGTTGGTAGATGTTGGTAACATCGGCATACCAGTAGCTAGCGCCAATTTTAGGCATAAATTGATGATCGACACCAAGAATATACATGCCATCATCAGTGGTTTTATTCTGAGCTTCTGCTTGGGCAAAATTGTTATTTGGGAATAAGGTCAAATTTTGATATTGATTATCGTAACGTGCATTAATGCCATCAATGTACGCTAAGGTTAATTTGGTATCTTTAATATCTTTCGATTCTAACCATGCACCGCTGTAAGTAGTTAATAGTTGACGTGATGGATCAAAGAATAAGACCGGTGACATTGGTAATAAATCACCCACCTTTAATTCTGTTTGTGCGACTTTTACTTTTAAAGTTGCCCCTAACTTGGCATTGTCTTTTTCAACTTCTTTTTTATTGTAATCGTATGGCATATGGATATCATCCACAGCACCTTGCGATTTTAAGCCAATCGCATATTGTGCCAATAGATCAGCACCCACTTGAATACCTGCACCCACCTCATGATAACCAGACTTTGCATCTAATGTTACAGCTTGTGTCCAGTTGCTATAGCCTTTGCTGTTAGCATTGGTATCTTTATTAAAATCACGGTCAACATAGAAATTTTTAAATTTGAGTTGAACATTACTATCGTCAATAAAATCTGCTTGTGCTGCAGTGGTGGCAAAAGTTGCTGCGCAGATGGCTATCCATAATGATTGGCGACGCATGGCTAAATTCCTAAAAAGTCTACGTGGGCTTAGGTGCTCATGATGCAAAAATCGCTGTGATAAAAAAATCCGACTAGAGTAGTAACTTGGATTTATCTGCGACTGTTTAAATATCATCTGTTTTTTTACGATTAGAGCTTTTGCCAATAACTCGTTGCAACTCCTTAGCAAAACACCCAATATAAACATTTGTTATTACAATCATTTTTTTATTTATTTTAAAAATGATGCTTTAAACAGCAACTTTTAAGTTCTTTTAGCTTTAAGCAAGCGGAGGATTATTTTTGTAATTTATTTTTAATAAGATCTAAATTATCTACCATAATACTTTTTATATATAAATCAATATTTTAAGTATAAAAAAGCGCCCTTTTTAGGACGCTTTTTCTAACACTTCTGTTTTAACAATTAAGCTTGCAACTCACGCGCTTTTGCCATTGTTAAAGCCAAGTCTTCGATCATGTCTTCTTGACCGCCAACCGTACCACGGCGACCAAGCTCCATTAAGATTTCACGTGCAGATACGCCATATTTCGCTTCAGCACGTTTAGCAAACAATAGGAATGATGAGTAAACACCTGCATAACCTAAAGTTGCCGCATCACGGTCTGCACGAATTGGGTTGTGCATCATTGGAATCACAAGATCTTCAGCAACGTCTTGTACTTTGAACAAGTCAACGCCAGTGTCCATACCCATACGGTTTGCAACCGCGATGAACAATTCAAGTGGCGTGTTACCCGCGCCCGCACCAAGACCTGCAGATGCAAGATCGACACGTACCGCGCCTGCTTGAACCGCAGCAACAGTGTTCGATACACCCATACCTAAGTTATGGTGACCGTGGAAACCTAACTCAATGCTTGGGTCTAAGTGTTGACGTAAGTGACCAACACGATCAAGTACATCTTGTGGCAACATGTAACCTGCTGAGTCCGTTACATAAATACAGTTTGCACCGTAAGACACCATCTTCTTCGCTTCTTCTAAAAGACGCTCAGGAGAAGCCATGTGAGCCAACATTAAGAAGCCCACAGTGTCCATTTCTAATTTACGTGCAGCAGTGATGTGCTGTTCTGAGCAATCTGCTTCTGTACAGTGAGTTGCAACACGAATGGTTGATACACCAATTTCGTGAGCCATATGTAAATGGTCAACCGTACCGATCCCAGGTAGAAGTAATGCAGAAACTTTTGCATTTTTCATACGTGGTACAACAGCAGATAAGTATTCTTCGTCAGTTGCAGCAGCAAAACCGTAGTTTACTGATGAACCACCAAGACCGTCACCGTGTGTGACTTCAATTAAAGGTACGCCTGCATCATCAAGTGCTGTTGAAATGGCAATCATTTGCTCAACAGTGGTTTGATGGCGCTGTGGGTGCATACCATCACGTAACGTCATATCATGAACAATAATCTTAGACATGTGGTTGCTCCTTAAGCTTCTTTATTGAATACGTGTTCAGCAAACATTTCTGCAGTACGTGCAGCTGCCGCTGTCATGATGTCTAGGTTACCTGCATATTTAGGTAAGAAGTCACCAAGACCTTCTACTTCTAAGAAGATAGACACACGGTTGCCATCAAAAATTGGACCGTTTACAAGTTTGTAACCTGGTACATATTTTTGCACTTCTTTAATCATTGCATGTACTGATTCAGTGATCGCAGCTTGATCTGGCTCACCTTCAACTAAGCAATGTACTGTGTCACGCATCATGAGTGGTGGTTCAGCAGGGTTAATGATGATGATCGCTTTACCTTGTTTCGCACCACCAACTTTCTCAATTGCACCCGCAGTTGTACGTGTGAATTCGTCGATGTTTTTACGCGTACCTGGACCTACAGATTTAGTCGATACAGTCGCAATGATTTCGCCATATTCAACAGGTTGAACACGAGAAACCGCAGCCACCATAGGAATTGTTGCTTGACCACCACATGTCACCATGTTTACGTTTGGCACTTCGCCAGCTGCAAGCAATGCTTCTAAGTTTACAGGTGGTACGCAGAATGGACCAATGGCAGCAGGTGTTAAATCAATCATTAACACGCCAAGTTCATTTAATTTACGGCTGTTTTCAGCATGTACATAAGCAGACGTTGCATCAAATGCAATTTTGATGTCATCTTCTAGTACGTGTGGAAGTAAACCGTCTACGCCTTCAGCTGTGGTTTTTAAACCCATTTTCGCAGCACGCGCAAGGCCTTCAGAAGTTGGGTCAATACCCACCATCCATACTGGCTCTAACCATTCGCTACGTTGCAATTTGTAAAGCAAATCAGTACCAATGTTACCTGGACCGATCATTGCACATTTAATCTTTTTCATGAATGTACTCTCTAAATTTGGGTTTATTCAGCAGCAAAAGCGGCAGTCACTGAACCAAAGCCTTCGATTTCAACTTTAAATTCATCACCTGGGTTTGCAACAACCATTGGACCTAACGCACCTGATAAGATGATGTCACCTGCAAGTAATGGACGACCACGGCGTACCATCTCATCTGCAAGCCATACTGCTGCATTCAATGGATTAGCAAGACAAGCTTTACCTACACCTTGCGATACCACTTCGTCACCGCGTGTCATGGTCATTTTGCAATTCACAAGATCCAAATCATCTAATTTTACAGGACGTGAACCCAAAACAAATGCGGCACTTGATGCGTTATCAGCCACTGTATCAATCAATGAGATTTTCCAGTTTTCGATACGGCTATCCACCACTTCTACCGCAGGTAATGCATAGTCAGTAGCACTGATAATGTCTGCGTAAGTATGTTTTTCTTTGGTTAAATCTGATTTGATCACCAATGCGATTTCCGCTTCAACTTTAGGTTGAATCAATAGACCCGCAGGAATCGCTTCACCATCGCCATAAGCCATATCGGCAAACAACATACCAAAATCAGGTGAGTCCACGCCCAATTGCTTTTGTACAGCAACTGAGGTTAGACCAATTTTACGACCTACAAGGCGACGACCTTCTGCAAGTGCACGTTTGGTATTTACTTCTTGAACTGCATAAGCAATATCTACGTCAGCAGTTTCACCGCCCAATTGGGGACGGATCGGTGCGATCGCAGCTTGATTGACTTCCGCATCACGGAGTGCTTGAGCAACTGATTCAACAACAGCAGAATTCGACATCAATGTTTCCTTAAACTGCAAAAATTGGACATCTATCTAAGTCAAAGTTTGAAGCAGACAACCGCAACATGCATTGATGCAACATGGCTTGTTGTAGGCGCTAAAACTTAGATATATGTATAAACTAGTTTAGCATCGACAAAATAACGCGCTTATGCCAATACTTATTTTATTTTTTTCAATAGCTAATACCTATAAATATTTTTTATTCTTTTCTATTTAAATCAAAAATTTATACAATATTATTGTTTTAAGCTTGCGCTATAAAGCGCCAGCAAAAGCCAAATTATGCTTATATTTTAAGCATAATACGACTAATAGCGTAGAATAAAAACGTCACAAAATCGCCCTATGCTTACACTGATTAGCTTAGGGTTTTGGTCTTTAAATTACTATGCGCCAAAAGGTTTAATTTGTATCAACTTGCTAAAAAACAGCCACTCAGCAAGAAGCTGCTACTGCTTGTTGAGTAAGTGTCTGCAAAAAGTGACTTAAATCATTGACGTTTTGGGCAATATAAATCGGCTGATAGCCTTGTAATACCTCCACAGCATGCACACCATACGCCACGCCAATACTTGGCATGCCGATCTGTTGCGCCATACTCAAATCATAAGAAGTATCCCCCACCATAATCGCCTCACTGGCTTGAACGCCAGTGTGTTGCAAAATTTCTGTCAGCATTAATGGGTCAGGTTTAGATTTAGTTTCACTTGCAGCACGCGTCGCTACAAATAAATCTTGGCTTTGGGTTTGTGCCAAAACACGATCGAGTCCTTTACGGCTTTTGCCCGTCGCCACAGCCAATTGTACGCCTTGAGCTTTAAGATGATGCAACATGTCACTGATACCTGCAAACCACGCATCGCCTTTGGAATGCGCCACATAATGTTCTGAATAACACTGCAAAATATCAGCATGTAATTCAGGCACCTGTGGAAACAGGGTTTCTGCCACTTCAGGTAAACCTAAGCCAACAATACTCTTGGCATCTTCACTGCTGAGGGGCTGCTTAAATTGCTCGGCTGCAAATTGTAAACTTGCCACAATTTGCCCGACCGAATCAAACAAGG
Organism: uncultured Acinetobacter sp.; assembly: GCF_947626835.1. Taxonomy (GTDB): domain Bacteria; phylum Pseudomonadota; class Gammaproteobacteria; order Pseudomonadales; family Moraxellaceae; genus Acinetobacter. The sequence continues at coordinate 15,782 of NZ_CANQTS010000039.1, forward strand.
TGCCATCCCAATCAAAAATGATCAGTTTAAGCGCTGAACTCATATGATTTATCCTACATGGTTGATGCCTTAGATAGACACAATAAACCCTGTTGGCAAATTAACAGCGCAAACGTGTGCTATCAATTTCCCCACAGGGTGCTTAGGTTTAACTTATCAAGTTAAATCGGCTTATTCGTCATCTACATCCGGGGTAATGACTTGATCGGCTTTTTGCGCACGCAATTGTGCCACAATGCTTTGCATATCTTCAGGCAATGGTGCTTCAATCACAGGATAACCCGGAATTTCAAGACGCATGGCATGTAAACACAAACGACGTGGTTTCGGACCACGATATTGAGTTTCGTGACCATACTTATCATCACCCACAAGCGGATGACCAATACTTAAACCATGTACACGAATTTGATGAGTACGACCTGACAGTGGTGAGGCATGTACCAAAGTGGCGTGCATAAAGCGCTCTTTCACATTCCACTGGGTTTTTGACTCTTTACCTTCTTTAGATACACAGACACGGCGCTCACCATTGGCGAGTTCGTAACGATGCAACGGTTGATCAATCAGCTGTTTATCTAAAGCAACTTTGCCTTTCACCACAGCTGCATAAGTTTTTTGAATTTTATGCTCACGCAACATGTCTTGTAAGGTTTTGAGCACGCTGCGTTTTTTAGAAATCATCACCAGACCTGAGGTATCACGGTCAATACGATGAATCAGTTCTAAATATTTTTTGCCACTGGCAGCACGTAAGCCTTCAATTAAGCCATAAGCCACACCACTACCACCATGCACTGCAATACCGGATGGCTTATTGACCACCATTAAGCCTTCATCTTCATACACTACACGGCTCAATAAGCTTTGTGCCACTTTGTCCGACACGGGTGCTGCTTCTTCTTTTTGTTCAAAACGAATCGGTGCTACACGAATTTGATCGCCAATTTTAAGCTTGGTTTCAGCTTTAATACGTTTTTTATTAATGCGCACTTGACCTTCACGGATTAAACGGTAAATCCGGCTTTTTGGTACGCCCTTTAAACGGCTAAATAAAAAGTTATCAATACGCTGTCCGTCTTGATGTTCATCAACTTCGAACCAAGTCACAGCTTGCCATTGTTGGGTAGAATTCATACAGTTGTTATGACCTAAAAAAATACTAAAATTGAATAAAAAATGTTCGGTTAGGCTATTCTTTTCACAAGAAAGATCAGTTTAGCCCATAGGCAGATGATGCAAGGTTTGATATAGTCAGCGCACGGAAACCGCCGTAACTGAGTCGGAATTTAAACAGTAGCCCCTTGTTGGGTCAATGTTCAATTAAATGAATCACTCAATCGCTCGGAAAGGTCCCAAAAGAATATGCCAACGCCGAGGGCTTATTATATCGGCAAAACTTGCAAACTGTTGCGTTAATTTGTACCTCGGTACATAAATCAGTTTGCCCGAAAAAATATGTCGCCAGTCTTCAGATTGGTTTTTAAACGTAAACTGATACACATCAGATTCGTCGCCCCTGTACTCTTTCAGGCTACAGCGTTTGATGCATTGGATCTGCACAATTTGTAAAGATACGACGTTCATTCCGTATCAAGTCGTTCTCTTCAAAAGAAGAATGCGCTTCGAGCAATGTGACAGTGAAAGTTATTCATCCAATGCACCGCATGTCCGCCAGTGACAAGAGACAGGTTGACTTTAATCATTCAAGATTAAAGCCGTATTGCTTATCCATCAATACGAGAATCATACGCCTTCGCCACCTCATTTGGCAGGTAAAAAAAGCTTAGAAAAAATCTGAGCGTTGATCCGTGATGTTTATGAGCAAATCGCGACCTTGTGCTGTGTATCACTATAAGGTGTTACACCCATGAAACGTATGTTGATTAATGCAACACATGCCGAAGAAATTCGCGTTGCACTTGTCACAGGTCAGCGTCTTTACGATTTTGATTTAGAAAACCGCACCCGTGAACAAAAGAAGTCTAATATCTACAAAGGTCATGTGACGCGCGTTGAGCCGTCACTTGAAGCTGTGTTTGTTGAATATGGTGCGCAGCGTCAAGGCTTCTTGTCGATGCGTGAAATTGCCAATTCATATTACAAAGCCGACCCACGCCAAACTTCAAATATTCGTGAATTGATTACCGAAGGCACTGAGCTTTTGGTTCAAGTTGAAAAAGAAGAACGTGGCAATAAAGGCGCAGCTTTATCGACCTTTATCTCGCTTGCGGGTCGTTATTTAGTTCTTATGCCAAATAATCCAAAAGGTGGCGGTATTAGCCGTCAAATTTCGGGTTCGGTACGTGAAGAACTCAAAGAAATGTTGGCTGCATTAAACATTCCTCGTGGTATGAGCGTGATTGTGCGTACTGCCGGTATTGGTCGTTCACAAGAAGAATTACAGCTTGATTTACAGCACTTGCTTGACCTTTGGGCGCAAATTCAAAGCACCTCAAGTTCAGGTCCATCACCAATGCTGGTACATCAAGAAGCAGGCGTGGTGACCCGTGCCATTCGTGATTACTTACGTGATGACGTCGCTGAAATCTTAATTGACTCAGAACAAGCCTATAACGAAGCCTATAACTTTGTTAAAGCGGTGATGCCACGTCAGTTAGACAAATTAAAAACCTATACCTTAAATGAGCCATTATTTGCTCATTTTGGCATTGAAAGCCAAATCCAAACTGCCTATGAACGTGAAGTAAAACTTCCTTCAGGCGGTTCAATTGTGATTGATCAAACTGAAGCTTTAGTCTCAATTGATATTAACTCAGCCAAATCAACTCGCGGTCATGATGTTGAAGAAACTGCGCTTAACACCAACTTAGAAGCAGCCGAAGAGATTGCGCGTCAATTACGTTTACGTGATATTGGCGGTTTGGTGGTGATTGACTTTATTGACATGACCAAAGACCGTAACCAACGTATGGTTGAAGCCAAACTTCGTGAAGCGACGCAAAGCGACCGTGCACGTATTCAATTTGGTCAATTGTCACGTTTTGGTTTAATGGAAATGAGCCGTCAGCGCTTACGTCCATCATTAGAAGAAGCGACAGGTTATGTCTGCCCACGTTGTCACGGTACCGGTATGGTGCGTGATTTACGTTCGTTGTCTTTATCGATTATGCGTAAAGTGGAAGAGATTGCTTTACGTGAACGTCATGGTGAAGTTCAAGTTCAAGTGCCTGTTGAAATTGCAGCGTTCTTACTCAACGAAAAACGCCATAGCTTGGTGTATTTAGAGCAAACTTCAAATGCGCGTGTGACTGTATTGCCGCATCCGCATTTAGAAACGCCACACTATGAAATTTCATATAACCCTGAAGGCTTTGCGCCAACCAGTTACGAGCGTACAGAAGCAACGCGTAACAGTGAAAAAGAATTGGGGTATGAATCATCTGAGTGGCATTTAGAAGAAGCAGAACATACTCCTGCTCCTGCTGCACCACAACAAGAAAAACATCCAAAACGTGCCAAACAAGCACAGCACAATGTAGCACCTGCTCAACAGCCACAAGTGGCAGCGCCTGCCCCTGCTGTGGCAGCATCAAGCCCATGTGCATGGTTAGAAAACTTGTTTGTACAAAAACAAGCAAAAACCGTGGATCAAGCACGTACTGCCAACAATGCTGCTGCTGCCATTGAACAAATGGTGAATGGTGGTGCAGTCAGCCGTGGTCAATTTGGTGAAGTGAAGCATGCTGTTGCAGCAACCGCAACACCTGTGGTTGAAAGCAGCAATGCCTATTTAGCACCATCTACGGTGGCTAAACCGGAACGCGAAGCTGAAAAAGTTGAACGTGAAGAGCGTCCACGTCACAACAATAACAACAAAAAACCGCGTAACAATAAACATAAAGAACCGCGTGAACAAGTGGCTGTGACACCGGAGCCTGTACAACATCAAGTACATGAAGAAGTGATCCAAATCTCACGTCAAGAGCAACGTCAAGAAGCGCGTGAGAACAAACGCAATTCACGTCGTCCGCATCCAAATCATGAGCAAAACCCAGCACCAGCAGAGGCGCAAGCCAATGAAGCTGCTGTACCACCACGCCGTGACCGTCGTAATCAACCACGTCCTGAACGTCCAGTACGTCAACGTGATCCAAGTGTATTAAACAACGACACTGCTGCACCAGTTGCACCTGTAGCTGTAATCAATGAGCAACAACCGAAGGTTGAGGTGATTGATGCACCGCGCTCAGAAATGATAGCAACAGCATTGGTGGTCAATGTTGATCAAGCACAAAGCGAAATCGTGGCATTAGCCCCTGCTCAAGCCGCTCCTGCGCCTGTGGTCAAAGCCGAACGCCAAGAACGTCAAGAGCGTCCACAACGTCAGCCAAAACCTGAGTCACGTGAACGTCGTGCTGAAAAAGCACCTGCTCCGATTACCGAGGCTGTTGTGGCTGAGGTTGCAGTGGTTGCGCCAGCAAGCGAACAACCTGCACAAGCAGCGGTCAAACGTGCTAGCAATGATCCACGTCAACGCCGTCGTGAACAACGTCAAGCCAAAGCACAGCATACTCAAGCGCCAAAATTGCGTGCCACTGAAGTACCTACTTTAGCGCAGTACACGATTGGTAGCTTGATTCGCAAAGTCTACGGTGAAGATTGTTCGGTATTAATTGAACAATTTGGTTTATTACCAACCTTTAACCGCGCGTTGCAAAAATTCACTGATGAATATGCAGCAAGCCTTACAACTTCAACAGTGAGCACTGATGTTGTTGAGAAAAAGCCGGTTACGCGTGATGTGGAAGTTGCTAAAGCGCAACCACAAGCTGAGCCTGCACCTGTGCTTGACCTAACGCCACCTAAAGCCATTAGCCGTGTGGCCAATGATCCCCGTGAGCGTCGTCGTTTAGCAAAACAAGCTGCTGAACAAGCATTTGAACAAGCTAAAAAAGCACAACACACTGAAGTGGTCGAAGTTGTTGCCTCTGAAGCAAATGTAGCTATAGACGCGCCAACTGAAACTCCAGTGGCTGTAGATGTACTAGAAGTAGCAGCAGCTGCTGCAGTTGAGGCAGTTGTAGAAAATGTAGCTGAAGCAACTAAACCAGATGTGGCGACGACCGATGCCCCTGAAGCTGACGTGGCTGCTGACACACCGCCTACGGAAGTGCTAAGCCAAGATGATGCTGTGATTGCAGTTGAAGCTGAAGTACAAACTGCTCCTGAAGTGGAAGATGATGCCGATAAAGCAAGCAAGGATAAAAATGCACGCCCTCGTCGTCCTCGCGGTCGTCCACCGAAAAAGGTTCCACCTGCCACTGAATAATAGATGTGGTAGGCTGAAGTCTAAACAGACCTAGTCACTTCGGTGACTAGGTTTTTTTCATGATTTTATTTAAGTTGTATAGCGCTTGCTATTGTAAGATAAACCATCCCATCCCCTAGTCCTTTGGATTAGATGATAAATAAAAAAAGGATTCTTATGAGCCAAACATCACAGAGCCATCTGATTGGTATTGCTGACGTTGCAGCAAAGTTACCGAAGTTTATGCGTAAAGTGCCACATTTGGTCACTGGTCTGAAACAAGCTTATTTGCGCACTCCAACTACCCCAACAGGACTCGGATTGGCCTTTGAAAAAGCAGTTAAACGCCATCCGCATGGTATGGCTTTGCTATTTGAAGAGCAAAAATTTAGCTACAACCAACTCAATGCTTGGGCCAACCAAATTGCACATTACTACCTGTCTTTAGGGGTACGTAAAGGTGATGTAATTGCCGTGATGTTAGAAAATCGTCCTGAGCTGATTGCAACTGTGATTGGCTTGGCCAAACTTGGTGTGACCGCAGCGCTTGTGAATACCTCTCAAAGCGGTAAAGTCCTGATTCATAGCATTAATTTAGTCAAGCCGATTGCTTTAATTGTGGGCGAAGAATGCCGTGCAGCAGTTGATGAAATTCGTCAAGGAATTGAAATTAATGAAGATCGCTTTTATTGGTTTGCCGACCAAGCCACAACTTTAAATCCTGGTACCGCACCTAGTGGTTATTTAAACTTAGCCAAAGTGGTTGATCACTTTGCGCGTTTTAACCCACCAACCACGGCAAAAGTGCAAGGCAAAGACGGACTATTTTACATTTATACCTCTGGCACCACCGGATTACCCAAAGCCGTGATCTTTACCAACAGCCGTTGGACATTGGCGTATGGCACCTATGGGCACGTTTTAGCACTCAATAAAGACGATGTCATGTATGTGACTTTGCCGCTGTACCATGCAACTGGTATTGTAGTGTGTTGGTGTGGAGTGATTGCCAGTAGCGGTGCTTTAGCCATCCGTCGTAAATACTCCACTTCCTCATTTTGGCAAGATGTGAAAAAATTTGATGCCTCTGCAATCGGTTATGTCGGTGAGTTATGCCGTTATTTAATGGATGCACCAGAATCTGAGCTTGAGCGTGAGCATCGTGTTAAAAAGATGATTGGCAATGGCATGCGCCCCAATATCTGGGACAAATTCAAAGCCCGTTTTGGGGTAGAAGAAGTCCTAGAACTGTATGGTTCTAGCGAAGGTAATGTAGGCTTTAGCAACGTATTTAACTTTGACAACACAGTGGGTTTTTCACCTACCCCTTATGCAGTGATTGAATTTGATAAAGATAAAAACGAGCCAATTTTAGATGCCAAAGGCTATTGCAAACGGGTCAAAAAAGGTGAAACGGGACTATTAATTGGTAAAATCACCCATCGCTCTCCTTTTGATGGTTATACCGATAGCAGCAAAAATAAAGCCGTGATCATGCAAAATGTCTTTAAACAAGGCGACGTTTACTTTAATACTGGCGACTTAGTCCGTGATATTGGTTTCCGTCATGCACAATTTATTGACCGTTTGGGTGATACTTTCCGCTGGAAAGGCGAAAATGTATCCACCACGCAAGTTGAAAATATTGTCAGTGACTATGAAAAAATCGCCAATGCCGTGGTCTATGGGGTAGAAGTACCACATACCAATGGTCGTGCCGGTATGGTTGCCATTACCTTAGCTGAACATTGCAGCCTAACTGAGCAAGATTTAAGCAACATGCTCACCCATTTTAAGGCTGAGCTACCTAGCTATGCAGTTCCCCTGTTTATTCGTGTGCAAGAACAGGTAGAAACCACAGGCACCTTTAAATACCTTAAAAATAAACTCAAGACCCAAGGTTTTAACATTTATGAAACCAATGAAAGAATTTTGGTGCTGTTGCCCGGTCAAAAAAGCTACTGTGATTTAACCCCTGAGCTGTATGAAAACATCCAAGCTTATAAATATCGCTTCTAATTTGTTTGTTTTTTGACATAAAAGATGCAATTTGCTGTATTTATAAACAAACATACACAATTTTGTGATTTTTTACTTGCGCTGTCAGTCAATCTTGCTACAATACGACCCATCAAAACGAGATGGGTCGTTAGCTCAGTTGGTAGAGCAGTAGACTTTTAATCTATTGGTCCCGCGTTCGAGTCGCGGACGACCC
>NZ_CANQTS010000040.1 GCF_947626835.1 uncultured Acinetobacter sp.
ATGCAGCCCATCGCTACTTTTTTGGTAGCTGATTACAATATCAATATGCTTTTTTCTTCTACAAAGCGTGGTGTAATCTGGAGCTATCCAATTTAATCCGCAAAGTTTAATCAGACTTTGCACAAAGCCAGTGACCATACGTAAAGATAGACGGAATAAGGATTTAATCATTAAGCAGCATTGGATGGCTGCGTCGGAGTAGGTTTGATTTCGCCCTTGTTTGCCTTTTGATGGCGCATACCATTGCGTAGCAGGATCAAACCAAATGGCAATATTTCCGCGACTCATGAGTGCTCGGTTATATGCGGGCCAATTGGTTGTGCGGTAGATTTTGTGTGTAGGCTTCTTCATTTGGAAATTATATCGCTGAAAAACCCTTTACAGATAGGTTTGTGCAACAAAGCCCAACTAAAACTTAAGTGATAAGACCATCAATTCCATGCTTTAAAAGCCATTCATCTTAATATTCCTCAAGGTAAATTTTTTGGCATTATTGGCAAAAGTGGTGCAGGTAAATCATCGCTCATTCGTACGCTTAGCGGTTTAGAGCAGATTACATCAGGCGGTATTCATATTGACGAACATAATCTAGATGAACTCAATCACCAATAACTCATTCAATTACGCTAAATGATTGGCATGGTTTTTCAGCATGTTAATTTAATCTCAGCTAAAATTGTTTGGCAAAATGTAGCGCTACCGCTCAAAATTGCAGGCTTGGGTACAGATAAAATTCAAAGCCGTATTGATGATGCCTTAAGCTTAGTGGGTTTAACAGACAGAGCCGCACATTATCCCTCACAACTCTCCGGTGGACAAAAACAACGCGTTGGTATTGCCCGTGCCTTGATCCACCAACCTGAGATTTTACTGTGCGATGAAGCAAACTCAGCACTTGACCCTGACAGTACTGCAACTGTTTTAGATGTACTCAAATAAATTAATCAAAAATTAAATCTTACCATTGTGTTAATCACACACGAAATGCAAGTCATTCGAGAGATTTGCGACGAGGTGGTGATTGATGCAGGTGCAATTGTCGAATCAAGTGTCGTTTGGAAGGTGTTTTCAGGTCCACAACAGACCATTACACAAGAACTGCTTAATTTAGAAAAACTCGATTTACTTTTTCATGTGCACTCAGAGTTTCATCCAACCGACACCCATACTGTGCTCAAACTACGCTATGAAGCCCGCTTAAATCAGCCACATGATTTAAACCAAGTTTTTGCAAGTTTGATCATCCAGTGCAATTACTACAAAGCTATGTTGATTATATCCAAGGTCATTTGGTGGGCGTATTAGTGTTTGGAGTACAACACACCCAACTTGATTTAAGAACTTTAAAATCAACACTTTTACAGCATATTGCCGCAATAGAAGAATTGGGCTATGCACGACCAACTTATTAATTTATTCATCACAGGTACGCTCGATACCTTATTCATGTTTGGTGTGTCAGGGCTCTTGGCCTTTGATCGGCTTACCTTTGGCAGTTGTCTTGGTGAGTACCTCATCACACGGCATCTATCCGTCCCAGCCCATCAATCAATCCTTAGGTTGGGTGGTTAATATACCCGTTCTATTGCATTTTTGATTTTAATGGTGGCTTTAATACCCATTACCTGTTTAATTGTGGGTAGCAGCTATGGTGTGTGCGCAGCAGTTGTACCTTTGACTTTAGCAGCAACACCATTTTTTGCACGTATTGTGGAGGGGAGTTTACGTGAAGTCGATCATGGTTTGATTGAAGCAGCACAAGCGATGGGATGTAACCGTAAACAAATTATTTGGCATGTGTTATTTCCTGAAGCACTACCCGGTATTGTGACAGGTTTTACTGTGACCTTAGTCACCATGATTAATTCATCAACCATTGCAGGTGGTTTAGGTGACATTGCTTACCGTTATAGTTACCAACGTTTGGATATGCAAATTATGTTTGCGGTCATTGTGGTCTTAGTGATGTTGGTGCAAAAGACAGGAGATCGTATTTCACAACAACTAGATAAACGTAAGCTATAAAAACACCCCTCTTTTGAGGGGTTTTTCTACGAAAATAATTGACCAATTTTATAGACTAAAATCATCATTCCAAATGCAGATGCTGATAACACGCCAAATTCAGCAATATTCATCTTTGTTATCCTCCATTATAGCTATTTTATAGTTATTTTGCCTTAAGCATATTATACATACATCAACAAAAACTTACAAAACTTACATGAATATTCTACATTGAAGATAAAACAAATTAACGATTACACTTTTATGAAAATTTATATTTACCATGTACAGTATGTGATAGTTGAATAAAGAATGATAATCCGATATAAGCAGATAGCGTATAAAATATTGATTTATATAAAATAAAAATATAATCGAAAGCTTTTTTAGTGATAAACCACTTAAGTTACCAAAGTGTTTTATAGATATTTATATAATTTATTAAGACAAAATAAATTTTATTAAGTGTGCGCAATGCCACACTTTTTAAATGTTGAAAAGTTACCCACTACGCAAAATGAATTTCAGTTAAAATACAAGTGTGCCATATTGTCATGGTTCATCGGGAGATGAAGATAAATGTTTGAATTGGATTTCAAGCTACTGAGTATTTTTTATTATATCTATAAGTTTAAAAGTGTATCTGCAACAGCTGATTATTTAAATTTAAGCCAACCTGCGGTCAGCAATTTACTCAATAAAATTCGTCATTATTATCACGATCCTTTATTTGTACGCATTGGCAATGAAATGGTGCCCACTGAACTGTCCAAACAGTTGTTTCCTTTGGTCAGTGAAGTATTGGGTAAACTTGAAGTGATTCAAAATTATACCGTCCAGTTTGACCAAATGAATTCGCAACAGCAATTTACCATTGCCATGACCGATGTGTCACATTTAGTGTTGTTGCCTACCATTTCCAAATATTTAAAACAACATGCACCTAAAGTTAAACTGAATGTACGCGCCATGACCTCAGAAACCAGTTATCAAATGGCCAATGGTGAGATTGATTTAGCCATGGGTTTTTTACCCCATTTAGAAAATGGTTTTTATCAACAAAAATTATTTGAACAGCATTATGTGGTCATTTCCGCCAAGAATCATCCACGCTTAAAAGGCGATAGTTTAAGTATTGAAGAGTATTTACAAGAATCGCATATTGATATTGATGCAGGCATTGGGCATTACCACATCGAAAATGAATTATTAAAACTTGGGGTAAAACGTGATTTCCTCATGCGTTTACCAAGCTATTTAGGCGTGGGCTTAGTGGTGCAAGAAACCGAAGCAATTGCCACAGTGCCTTATTATTTAAGTGAAGTGCTACTGGCCCGGGGTAATTTAAAAATTCTACGTGCTCCGATTGATTTTCCAACCTATGCCATTAAACAGTATTGGCATTTATCATCACATCATAAGACCAGCCATGAATGGCTGAGAAACATGTGTTATGAAGTATTGGTACGTTAAACTTCATCTGATAAATTGCTCATATATGCATGTAAAAAGGGGCTTAAAGCCCCTTGTTTAGTCTTTCTTTTGTTGAATTAATACATTTTCGTACATATTACGTAATTCACGCTTGAGCATTTTTCCAGTGCCACTTAAAGGAATGCTCTGCACAAAGATCACACGATCTGGAATCTGCCACTTGGCAATTTTATCTTGATAGTAGTCTAATACATCTGCTTCAGTTAAGCTGCTATCGGCTACTTTCACGGCAATCAGTACCGGCCGTTCATCCCATTTGGGATGAATTGCAGCAATGGCGGCTGCCATACTAATCTCAGGATGCCCCATCGCAATATTTTCAAGTTCAACTGATGAAATCCATTCTCCACCCGATTTAATTAAATCTTTGGAACGGTCACTAATACGCATAAAACCGTCTTGATCTAAAGTGGCAATATCACCTGTATCTAGCCAGCCATCTGCTGTGGTCGCTGATTCAGTTTTGGCAAAGTAGCGCTCAATAATCCAATGACCTTTAATCTGTAGATGACCAATACTATTACCATCATGCGCCACGCTTTGGGTGCTTTGCTCAGCTTGGGTTAAACGTAAACTCACGCCAAAAGGCGGGCGTCCTTGCGCGAGGCGAATTTTGGCACGCTCTTCTTCGGATAACTGATGATGTTTGGCTTTGAGCTGATTGGCGGTACCGAGTGGACTGGTTTCAGTCATGCCCCATGCGTGAATCGTTTCACAATTAAAACGCTCTTTAAAAATTTGCATCATACTCGGTGGACAAGCAGAACCGCCAACAATATTACGCTGTAAACTTTCAAGCTGACTGCCCATCTCAGTGGCAGCCGCCATTAAGCCTTGCCAAATGGTCGGGACGCCCAATGCCAAAGTCACTTTAAACTGATCAATCAATTCAACCAAACTTTTGCCATCTAGTTGTGGTCCGGGGAGCACTAAACTTGTACCCACCGCAGCAGCAGCATAAGGGGTGCCCCATGCGTTGACATGAAACATCGGCACGACAGGCATCATGATATCACGTGCTGATAAATTCATAGAGTCTGGTAAGGCAATCGCGTAACTGTGTAATACCGTTGAGCGATGACTATACAGCACACCTTTAGGATAACCGGTGGTGCCTGAGGTATAACATAAAGAGCTTGCTAAATTCTCATCAAAATTAGGCCATTCAAGCGCCCCATTTTGCGCCTGAATTAATTGATCATAAAAGTGTACATGCGGCAATTGGGCTTGAATATTGGCATCTACTGCATCTAAACAAATTAGATGACGCACGGTGGGAATTTTATCTTCAACAGCTTTAATCAAAGGCAAAAATGTCTTGTCAAAAATAATGACTTGGTCTTCGGCATCATTAACAATAAATTCGACTTGTTCAGGAAACAAACGTGGATTAATGGTATGACAGACCAGTCCGGTACCTGAAATAGCATACCATGCTTCTAAATGACGATGATTATTCCAAGCAATGGTTGCTACACGTTGCCCTTGAGTTAAGCCTAAAGCACTGAGTGCTTGCGCAAAACGTTTAGCATTATGAGCAACTTCACCCCAAGTGGTCTGGGTGATAGAAGTGTCGGTATTTTTGGAGATAATTGCAGTATCTGCATGATAACGTTCGGCGTGTTCAATCATGCTGCTGATCAGCAAAGGTTGAAACATCATTTGTCCTAGCATCGGTCTGTCCTTATTGTCATTCATTTGGGCCTGTTGTTAACTATTTTTGCCTAAAATGAAGTATTGGTTATTGTAATTGGCTCAAACAATAGCAAAGATTTTAAAAGAAAACTATGCCCATTTAGTCGAACAAGATACTGTTTTCGTTAAAATTTAAAGATTTTTATTCTATATCAACAGCGCAAAAATCCAACAGTCTTTTTAAGCACTACAGCCCATAGCAGTAATCTATGTTAAATTTTCACATTATTTTTCCTGATTTCAGTGGGATGTGGCAGCTATTTTGGCTGTCACTTACCCATTGATTGCGCTATGTATGACTGCACTTGAATTTTCTCCTTGGTTACTGACTGCTTTGGGCTTTTTGTTATGTTTATTGTGCTTGTGGGGTTGGCGATGCCTCAACGGTTATTTAACAGTCAAATTTAAACCATTTAAAAAAGGCCAGCGTTATTGGTGTAAAGTTATCTATGTTAGTGATGGCGATACCATTACCTGCCAACGTTTCAATTTACGTCGTTCACAAAGTAAGATGCGTTTGGCCTATATTGATGCTCCAGAGTCAAAACAAGCTTATGGTAAACAATCCACTCAAATTTTACGTGACTTGATTTTAAATCGTTGGGTGATTGTAGAGATTACTGATAATGATCGTTATGGACGCCAAGTCGGGTTGATCTTTCGCCGTGGTAAAAACATCAACCAAGAATTGGTTAAGCGTGGTGCAGCCTGGGTCTATGTCGATTATATTCGCGACCCTAAACTAAAAGCACAGTTTTTAGCTCTACAAGACACAGCCAAAAGCAAAAAGCGTGGGCTTTGGCAAGCCTCACGCCCGGTTCATCCAAGTACCTACCGCAAAAATAACTAAATTGCCAATTCTAAGGGTGGCTGCAACATTTGATCGACAGATAAAGCGTATTGCAGCACCTCTTCTGAAAGTAGCCCTTCGGTGCGCACTAAATCTAAAATGCGCTGCCCAGTTTCATGTGCAGTTTGTGCCAATCGGGTTGTGGTTTCATAACCTAAATATGGATTGAGTGCCGTAATAATACCAATTGAATTTTCTACGTTGTTGCGACATTGCACTGCATTGGCTTCGATGCTTTGAATACACAATTGATCAAACATCTGTACACTACGTTGTAACAAATCTAACGAATCAAAGAGTTTAAATGCAATCAAAGGCTCCATAGCATTAAGCTGAAACTGACCTGCATCAGCTGCAAGTGTAATGGCTAAATCATTGGCAATCACTTGAAAGGCAGCCATATTCATGGCTTCTGGAATCACAGGATTTACCTTACCCGGCATAATCGAACTTCCCGGTTGGCGTGCTTGCAAATGAATCTCATTGAGTCCAGCACGAGGCCCACTCGATAACAAACGTAAATCGTTGGCGATCTTAGACAACTTGGTTGCTGTACGTTTTAAATAGCCTGAAACTAAGACAAAATCTCCCATATCCGAAGTGGCTGCAATTAAGTCAGGTGCGGCCTGAATATGGTTATTACTGATCCGACTTAAGGCTGCCAAAGCCAATTCTTGATAATGTGCGGGTGCATTAATGCCTGTTCCAATCGCGGTACCACCTAAATTCACACGTCCAAGCAATTCAGGTAGGCTAGCTAAAAGTGGTAAATCCTGCTGTAAAATACTGGCAAATGCATGAAATTCTTGACCCAAAGTCATGGGAACTGCATCTTGTAATTGCGTACGTCCCATTTTAAGCACATCATGAAAAGCCAAACCTTTGGTTTTTAAGCTTTGCACCATTTCAGTTAAACGCGTTTGATAGCGCTCTAAATCACCCAATAAAGCCAAACGAATTGCGGTTGGGTAAACGTCATTGGTAGATTGCGACATATTGACATCATTATTAGGATGTAAGTATTGATATTGTCCTTTGGCATGTCCCATGTATTCTAAAGCAATATTACAAATCACTTCATTGGCATTCATGTTGGTTGAAGTCCCTGCTCCACCTTGCAACATGTCCAATGGAAACTCTTGTAGAAATTGACCTTGCATGAGTTGTTCACACGCATATTGAATGGCTTGATATTTAGCTTCAGGCAAAAGCTTTAATTGATAATTTGCCTCAGCGGCAGCTAATTTCACCATTGCAAGTGCTTGAATAAAATAAGGATAATTCGAGAGCTTATTGGGCGTTAAATCAAAGTTTTCTAAAGCGCGTAAGGTTTGAATGCCATAATAATGCGCATCATTGACTTGTTTAGTGCCAAGTAGATCTTTTTCTAAACGCATATGTAAAGTGCTCATGATTTTTTACTTCTCAAAGGTATAACTTTATGCTACCTCTGCCTTTGGCAAAGCCACTAATGCATTTATTGCTTTAAGTATGCATTTTTTGCATACTGATTAATCTATTTTGCTTATGCTGAACATGGATTGATCATGCATCTTGAAATTCGTTGGATTGAAGATTTAATTGCCATTGAACAAACGGGTTCATTGTCGCGTGCTGCAAGCTTACGCTGCGTCAGTCAGTCGGCTTTTAGCCGTCGTATCCAACAACTGGAACAACAATTGGGCTTTTTAATTTTAGAGCGTCATGCCAAAGATTTAAAATTTACTGAGGCAGGGTTGGTATTACTCAACAGTGCTAAAACCATGGCCAAGCAGCTAAATGACACCATCGCCTTACTCAACAATATGCAAAAAGAAAATAATCTAAGTATTCGCTTTGCAGTGGCACATTCTTTGACTTCACAGTTTTTTTCGCACTTTTTACAATTTTTTCCAAGTAATATCAGCCACTTTAAAATTCAGATGCAAGCGACTAACGTGTTTGAAGGTATGCAACGCCTTAAACAAGGTCAATGTGATTTTATGCTCTGTTATGCCGATCACAGCTTATTACAAACTGTCAGCCAAGGCATTTTCCAATCTATTCAATTAGGCACGACCGACATTGTGCCCGTGTGCCTCAGCGATGCACAAGGTAAATCTCAATTTGATATTCATGCACCTTTTCCACTGATCAGTTATAGTCCGAATGCCTATTTACAGCAATTGGTCGCAAAAATTTTAGATCAGCACCAATTACAAGCACAACTTCAGTACGAAACTGATAATGCCAATAATATTAAAGATTTAGTAATGCAAGGCCGAGGCATTGCATGGTTACCACGTTTAACTATTGAAACAGAATTACAGCAAGGTATATTAAACCTATGTGATGCAACATTAACCTACCCGCAACAACAGATTTTTTTACTTAAATTAAATTTGACCCAACGTGAGTCAATCGAGGCGTTGTGGCAACATGTATTACAACAACACAATACTCCATAACTACCATCAAAGTGCTTATTTTGGATTGAAGCGCTAAATCCTCCAAATCTAGCCCAGTGTGATTGTATTACTGCGTTGCAGCGAGTGACTTTTATTTTTAAAGCTTATTATAAAAGACCCAAAGGTGAAATTAATCCTCAGCCTGCATGTTGTTTTACTAAAAAGCCGCACGATCATAATGAATGGCTTCTAAATCATAAACTTGATAGATACAATCAAAAAGCGCCTTAATATCATCACTTTCATCCATACAGCGTGTAGCCATAAACACCGGGCTAATGGCATTTTCATCTAAAATAGGAATGTAGTGCAGGTGGGTTAATTGCAAGGTTTTGGCACTCTCTGGCACAATACAAATGCCTTCGCCTGCTGCTACCAAACCAAGAGCCAACTGAATTTCACGTACTTCACGAAAATTTTTTAATTCCAGACTATATTCAGAAAATAAATTGACAATTTGACTGGAAAAGTTAGGTTTAGGTTGTGCAGGATACAAGAAAATCGTTTCATTGACCAAATCTGCTAAGTGCACCCCTTGCTTTTGCTGAGCTAAAAAGTGACTAGCATGTACCGCCAGCATTAAACGCTCTTTACGTAACAATACCCGACGAATTGCAGGGTCAGAAACACGTAAGCGTCCAAAGCCCACGTCAATCCGTCCTTCTTTTAAAGCCGGAATTTGATGTGTCGTGGTCATTTCAATAAGTTCAATTTTAAGCTGTGGATATTGCTGACGGTATAAATAGACAATCCGTGACAATAACCCATATAAAAGTGAACCGACAAAGCCAATACGTACAGTACGTTCTACCATACCCACCCGTTTGGTCATTGATTTGACTTCTTCAGCGTTCGCGATCAGTTTGACCGCATGTTGATATAAAAATTGTCCAGCTTCCGTTAATTGCAATGGGCGACTGACACGCTCAAATAACAATACACCTAGCTCATTTTCTAAATTTTGAATCTGTCGGCTTAGAGGCGGTTGTGCGATAAATAATTTTTCTGCTGCTTTGGTAAAGCTCTGTTCTTCAGCCACTGTCACAAAGTATTTAAGATGACGCAACTCCATAGCTCTATCCATTTGAATTTAAAAAAAATCTCTACAAGAGTAAACGAGTTTTATATTTTAAAGTATTAGCAAATAGTCGAAAAAAAAGGCTCCCCGAAGGGAACCTTTAAGGTGAGCACTAACCATCATGCTCAAGGGGTTTTTAATGTGGTAATCAAATTACCATTTCACTTCTACGCGACGGTTTTCTTCTAAACATTTCAACAATGCAGGGCTTTTTGCAGCGCCTTCACAACGTTTAAATTGTTCAGTTGAACCTAAACCACCAAGTTTAATTTTTGAAGCATCAACACCATAGTCTTGCAACAATTTAGTCACAGTCACAGCACGTTTTTCAGATAAACGTTTGTTGTAGGCTGCATTACCAAAACGGTCTGCATAACCTGCTACATAAACCATAGGCGGTTGATCTGCAATGATTTGATTAGCAAGGGTACGTACATCTTCAACGCCACCAACAATATTACCTGCATCCGAGCGGTCAAAGTTAAACACTACGTTCACATGTTGTTTTGGCTCAGGTAACACTTCTTTTTCAATAATCACTGGCACGTTATTAACTATAGTTTCAGTAATTACTTGAGGCTTATCTAAAGCTTGACAGCCTGCACCTTTCCAGTAGTGGCTTTTTGCAATGTAATCGCCATCTTGTTTGTCAAAATCTACACGTAATTGGCAAATTTTGTAGTCTTGCGTACCTGGTTGACGCAATGCCAATACATAGTTCCATGTACGTACATTGAATAAACCTTCAGAGAAGTTTGGATGACCAAAGATATGACGAATTTGGTCTTTGGTTAAGCCATTGTTCATCTGTAGCGCTTCTACAGCTTCATAACGATGTACTTGATCTAAATAGCTTTCTTTAATTTCAGGAAAGTCTACTTCTTCTGCTGTGTTATTTGCTGCATAACCTGGGTAAACATGTACGTCAGAACTTACGTTCGCATGTGTTAGGCCAAAAGCTGTCATTAAGCCAACAAGTAATGCACTCTTTTTTAATAAATTCATGTTGATCTCTCTTAATTTTGTAAACTGTATGCAATGTTGTTCAGGGGAAGTTGATTAATCCCAAAGGGATTAATCAATAATTCCGCTTACACCAAGACGTACGCTTGGATCGCCTTCTGTACCTGTTGCAACACCACCAGTTAATGACCAACGACCATTGTCTGCTGTTTTACGTAAGGTGATACCCAATGCTGCTTGACCATTGTGGTAAGCCGTTGCTGCTGCATAAGTATATTTACCTGGTACATAAGGTGCTGTTTCTAAAGCCATTGCTGATGCAATACCTGCACTCATACGATCTTCAACATCATCAATACGGTTATTAAATGATTGTTGAAGGTTCGTTACACGGTCACCTAAATCAATATCTGCTTGATTAAGCGCACCTAATGCATCGCCTACATTGTCATGAGAACCACCATTAACGTTGTAAGTTGGTGCTTTAATTGAACCATCTGGATTTACTGCTGCACCACCACCAAAGATGTTCACAGTACCTGTTAGCTGATCCACATTGACAGCATCTTTACCGTCTGTACCAGCCGCTAAATTATGGATTTGGTTACCACCAACGCTGACATTACCTTGTTCGATGGTAATTGCATTGTTACCTTTGCCCGCACCAATGGTTAAGCTACCTGCATCGCCAGTTAAAGTGATTTGATCCTTAATATCAACTGTCACTTTCGCACCGTTTGGTGTGCTTTCAGTGGTTACAGTGGTGTTACCTGATGGACCTGCAACAAACTCAACTGTTTCATCTGGATTCACTTTTTCAGTCACTGCATTACCATCAGCATCTTGACCTGTTAAGTTCCAACCAGAGGTAGCAATATTGTTGTTAATGGTTTGTTCTAAACCACCAAGCTCATCTTTTAACTGACCTAAGTTGACTGCTTGATGATCTTGGTCTGCACGCGCAACATCGTTAATTTGGTTACCACCCAAACTTACATTGTCTTGTTCTACAGTAATATCACCTTTACCAGTTGTATAAACAACATTACCGTCTTGATCACGAACTACATTGCCTGCGGCATCAAGTTGTGCAACACCATTGCCTGCAACTGTCAGACCATCTTTATTTACAGAGGTATCACCAACGCTAAGACCGTCGTTGTTTACAAGCGTATCACCAATCGTTAGTGAACCATCTTTAGTTAGATCAACTGTTGGGTCTAGTGCGATGGTAACGTTGCCACCTGTATTGCTCACTTGGATATTACCGAGTGCGTCACCAGAGAAATCAACAGTATCATTTGGTTTGATTTTTTCAGCAGTTGTACTGTCGCCAGCTGTGGTTAAAGTCCAACCAGAATCAGAAACTGCTTTACCAATTTCATCTTTTAATTGTGAAACGTTAACAGCATCGTCATCCGCTACACCTTTAGCAACGCCACCAATCACATTACCGCCAAAATTAACCTTGCCTTGGTTGATTACGATTGGACCATAAACATTACTGCCTACTGTCGCACCAGCAAGTGTCAAACCAGCATTATTGACTAATGTATCACCAATTTTCAAAGAACCAGCTGCAGATAAATCAATATCTTTTTCAAGTTCTACTTCAATTGTGGTCTTGGTATCACCATTTGCTAATACTTCTGACTTTTGAGATACAGAGATATTTTTGTCGCCGTTAAACTGTACAGCGCTGGTGTTAGCGTCTTTGTCGCCATTTACCGCATTTTCTGTTAGGTTACCAGTGCCTTTATCTTGAGCAATGATGTTCCAACCTGCAGATTGTAATTGGCTTACGTTTACAGCATCAGTTGGTGCTGTACCTGCTGCAACATTATGAATTTGGTTACCACCAAAACTTACATTGCCTTGATTGATAGTAATTGGTGCTTTACCTGCTTCATAAACAGGAAGACCTGTAATTGGATCTACTAAAGGAGCACCAGTAACAGGGTCTAACTCAGGAACACCAGCAATCGTTAAACCACCATCTTTGCTTAAGTTGATCTGATCCGCCAAGGCAAATTCAATTTTATTATCAGTTTGCGTGACTTCTAAGTTTTTATCTTTAGTCACGGTAATATCAATTGTGTCGCCTGCTTGGATTTGCTCAGACTTCACATCTTTTGCATTTGAAGAGGTTAACGTAAAGCCTTGGTTTAATACGTCAATCGCATCACCAACTGTATTCACAGTTGTATTGCCAGCACCTACCGTATAGCTAGGGGCATTAATTGAACCATCTGCATTAACCGTTGCACCACCACCTAAAGTATCTAATGCATCTTTAAGTTGGCTGACATTAACCGCATCAGTAAGTGCTGTACCTACTGCAACGTCATGAATTTGGTTACCACCAAAGCTCACATTGCCTTGTTGAAGGTTAATATCGCCTGCAACATAAGTCGTTGGAAGTTCATTACCATCAGCATCGAGCAAGTTATATGTATCACCACCTGCAACCGTTAAACCGCCATCTTTGCTTAAGTTGATCTGATCAGCTAAATCAACAGTCACTGTCGCTTTGTCGATCAATACTGGCTGACCATTTGCGTCTAAAACAACATCACCATTCTCATCGGTCAATTCAACTTTTTGTACAGTGGTATTGACTGTGACGTTGTTAGAAGGACCTGCTTTGTGTTCAACTTGATCATCTGGGTTGATTTTTGCTGTCGTTACAGGTTGACCGTTTGCATCGGTAACAACCTTACCATCCACATCTAATACAGTTGCATTGCCAAGACCCCAACCTGAACCTTTTAATTGGTCGACGTTTACCGCATCTGTACCTGCAACACCCGGTGCTACACCTGAGATTACATTACCACCAAAGTTGACGTTACCTTGATTGATTGTAATCGGATTGTAGTTTTGAGTTAAATAAACTGAATTACCTTGTGGATCTACTACAGGGTTACCGTCAGCATCTTTTTCAGGAATCTTATTGCCATCTGCATCTAAAACAAAAACATCACCACCAGCAATCGTTAAGCCACCGTTTTCAGTTAACTCGATTGTATCGTCAAGTTTAACTTCAAGTTTAGTGCCTTGAGCATCTTGAGTTTGCTGTACAGTAATATTTTGATCACCAACAAATGCAACTGTGTTTTTAGTACTGTCAATCGTTGCAGTTTGTGCTACACCATCAGCACCATTTGCGCTGAGCTTCCAAGCTGCTGCCGCTGCTGCATCTACAGTGAGGGTATGGTTACCTTTACCATCAGTTGTTAAGGTAGCACCATTAATGTTAAAGGTATCACCTAACTTAACAGTCGCCTGACCACCAGCTGCATCAAGAAAAGTAATTGGTTGTTCAGCATTATAGATTGCTTGTTGTGCTTCAGATAATACGTAGTAAAGCTGTGAACCGTTCACTGCATCTGTACTGTCAGATGTAATACGACCTGCACCTACGTTTTGAATTTGACGTTCGGCTCCAACAGCACCTACACTGACAGCACCTGGATTCGAAATAGGTCGATCTTCAAAGGTCGCATTACCATCTGCATCAAATACAGGATTACCATCTGCGTCGAGGATTTGAACTGATTCAGTTTTGTTTGGATCGTATAAACCTGCAAAAGTAACTTCTTTACTGCCTGTTTGGGCCGTTCCATCTGCTGCTGTATAGGCATATTGGGCTTGTGAAACGACATCAGAAGTATAAACATCTGTAAGTTCTGATTTATTACCCAATAAAACACTGTTTTGCATACTGGTCGTAATATTTGAACCTAAAATAAAAGTGTTTTCAGAATCAATACGGTTATTATAACCAAGAGCAACTGAATAAGCTGCATCAGCTCCAATAGTACTCTTACCCAATACAATTGCGTTATTCGCTAAGACTTCTCCACCAATTGAAATCGCTTGTTTACCTGTTGCAATACCACCAATTGAAATCGCTTCTTCACCTGTTGCAGTGCCACCTAATGCAATTGCATCTTGACCTGTTGCAGTAGCACCAATCGCAATAGCATTTTTACCTTTAGCTTCAACATTATTACCAACCGCTAAGCTACTCTCATACTGAGCCTTAGAGCCAACGCCTAACGCTGTACTGCCTAGACCTGTAGCCTGAGCATTACCACCTACTGCTAAAGAGTTACCAACACTTTTTGCGTCTTGACCAATAGAAGTTGCATTTTGGCCTGTAGCGTTTGCACTCTTACCTACTGCTGTTGCACCTTGGCCTGAAGCATTCGAAGAAGTACCAATCGCTGTTGTGTTATTACCATTTGCAGTTGCATTACCTTGTTGGCTACCCACTGCAATAGCACCAGAACCTGATGTTGTACCATAATTATTATTATAGGCCATTGCACCTGTGCTTGCGACTGCAGCTGCACCAATCGCTACAGTTGCAACAGCATTGGCTGCTGCTTTCTTAAGTTTATTTGAACCCTTTTTTTGACTGCTGGCTGTTTCCGATACTGCAACCCACACCCCTAGAGATGCATTCCAGACAGTTTTAAATACTTTGTTCATTATTGACCCCTGTTACCTTGTTTTTTAATGTAAATGATATGTAACCATTTTGGGGTTTATTCTATATTTAAATGATAATTGTGTCACTTTTTTTATTAATTTATGCCTATAAAGTCTATATATAGTTAAGTAAAACTAAACAAATTCACTTTTTTAAAACAATATCACCCCTATATTCAAATAATTTTAAGATATTTTACATCTTTATTAAGATCCACTTCATCTATATATGATGCAATATAGCTATTTTGTCTTAAAAATAGGTTATAAAATATTCAAATTATAATTTTCAAAGCTTTTAATTGTTTTTTTTTGTAACAATTATTTGGTTTAATTTAAAAAATAAAGGGCGTATTATCATTTTATGTGCGTTTAACGCTATTTATTTACAATATGTGTATATTTGGATCATATTTAGATGATGACTCAACACGCTTTTGTCTGCAATGGAGTGACTTTGTAGGCTTAGAACATGTTGCCAATCTGTGTGTCTATATGTAGCATAAAATATTCAATAAACTATATATTATTATTTTTCAAATATTTGTAGCATTTTATCAAAAAAATCCCAATTGAAATTTAATAGATGTATATCGCGTGTAAAGCCTTGTAACACATTCAAAAACACACAACTCATACAGTGTTTCTTTAGGTCAAGCAGAAACTAAGTCATATATACACTTTGATATGGATTGATATGAGCTTGATTTGATTTTTTGACATCACATGTGTTTATTTGGATTTATATGGCTTATTGATGCACTAACTCAATCACTTGCCCTGTTTTTGCTTGATAAATCCACTGATGATCAAATAAACCTAAGTTCAAATGATCAAAACGAAAGTTACCAATTGCAACGGCATAAAAACCATGACCCTGTTGCTTGGCCGTTTCTATATTTTGCATTAAATCTTCGGGTAAGTGCCCCATAATAAAATCAGACACCACCACCACATCCGCATGAGAAAAGTCAGCTGCATCCAACATTTCAATGGCATGTGTTAAAGCTGGAATAATATCTGTTCCACCATAAAAAGATTGCCTTAAAAACTGTAATAGATCGTTTATGCCTTGCGCTTGGGTCAGTTGTAACGTAGTCACTTGAGTAGAAAAATTAATTAAATACATAGGACGACGATCTTGCATCGCCTGCATAGCTAAAAATAAGCTTAAAGCTTTGGCAATCAATTCAGACTGTCCATGCATGGACCCACTGGTATCTAAACACAACACCATGGGTCCCTTTTGCCCCAATTGTTTTTTTTGCTGTTGCGGCTGATCTATGACTTTAGCCTGGCTGGTGCCTTGTAGACTAAAGCTCATTAAATTTTCTTCTAAGTATTTTAAATCAAATAAAATTTCTAAATCAGGATCTGCCAATAAGGCCAATTCTTGGGGCAAAGTATTTTTTAAATCGCGTGCCAGTTGTATCCCCATAAGCGCTTCATGTACCTGATGTGTCTGTACAGCAACGTGGGCATCGGGCGGCAATTGCAGATGCGCTGCCCGACGTGGGTATTTAGACGGTTTTGCCGCACCTAAGCATTTTGCCAAGCGCAATAACTCACGATCTTGTTCTAAATATTCACACCACTGTTGAAATTGATCTATATCCTGTGGGCTGAGTTTTCCTTTGGAATAGTCAATAAAAATACCGGTATCTAAACCTAAAGAGTCTTTGTGTTTGGCCATCCGTTGCAAACTGGCTAAAAACTCTTTCATATCATCTAAAAATACATCACGCTGCAAGGCCAATTGCTCAAATTCCCATGCAGCGACCGCTTCAGTCAGTTTACGTTGCCATTTATCACGCAGTAACTGAAATTGCAAATCCCGAAAAGTAGCCTCTTGTAAACGTGGCAACTGTTGCGGTTGCTGCCAAAAATCACCTAAATCTGACCAGCCCAATTGTTGAGTAAATTTTTGATAATGTTGCAGTAAATGTTGAAAATCTGCCAAACTCACTTGGTCTAAGCTGAGCCAATGCGCTAGATCTTGCTCTGCTTGCACATACGGATGTTGCTGATCTAAATTAGATTTGGCTTGATAGGCCCACTGTTGCACTTTTTGCTCCACATGCTGCATCACTTTTTGATCGCTTAAATAATGTTTTAAGCTCGATTGGGCAAGGCTATCCCATAATTGTTCAGTGGCTGCTGTAAGTGCCAAAGGCGTGTTTAAGCTTGGCATAATTGTTCCAAACGCAAGCAATCTTGTAATTGCAGTTGGTAACGCTGTAGCTGTTTTTCAATCGATTCAATCAAGGCATGCTGATGCGGTTGCTCGACAAAAATTGAATTAAAGTGGTCTTTTTGCACAGTAAAACGTTGCTTTAAGGTCTGTTGTTCTTGTAATAACTGGGTTTGAATATCAGCTAAACGCTGTTGTAGTTGTTGCTGTTGTTGTGCTTTTAAATGCTGACGCAGACTGCCTTTAGGATATTTAATACTCGGGGTCACCACTTCTTCTAAGCCGTAATATCCGCCTTTTAAGGTACATTGGCGTGTGCCATTAAAGTTACATACAATGCCTCGAATTTCTTCACCTTTGGCATCCACTGCAAAGAAATCTTTATTGCTACCCATATGCTCTAAAGACAAATATAAATCTTGATCTTTATAATGATGGTCTAAATTGGTCACTGCATGTAAATAGTCATGCCCGCTAATTAAATAACTGTAGTAAACATCATCAGTATAATAAAAGTGATTTAAAATCTCTTGTTCAAGCTGTTCTTTTTCATTGATCCAATGCTCAAGCTGTAATTCGTGGTTTAAGCCTTGCGACAACAACACCTGCTCTAAAAGTTGCTCAATGAAGGTTATATCTTCTGGCTGATTCCATAAACAATGTTTAAGAATAAATAAATCACTAATAAGGACTTGATTACGCCCATTTAAAAAAGCCGCTGCCTTGATTAAATAGGCAATACGCTGCCAACGGCGATCTGAAATATAAATCTGTTGATCTAAAAATTCGTGCTGCAATTGCTGACGAATCTGCATAAAAGCCTGCAACACATTGTCAGGCAGACTCACTTGATAAATCTGTTCACGCCAAGTCAGCAGCTCATCGCGGCTAATTTTAAGCGCATCACTGACTTTAATCTTAGTACTGGTTGGAGCTGCTTGTAATAATTGAAAAAAATGTTGCTGTTGTTGAATCGGATGAACCTGCAAACGTAGTACGAAGCGATCATATAGCGCATCTAAACCCTGATCAGGTTGTGGAATTTCATTGGAGGCGCTAATGAGTACTTTAAGTGGAACTTGTTGTACTACATCGCCATTTTTAAAGGTTTTTTCATTGAGTAAGGTGAGTAGCGTATTTAAAATTGCCGGACTGGCTTTCCAAATTTCATCTAAAAAAGCAAATTCAGCTTTGGGTAAATAGTGTTCGGTTTTACGCGTATATTGGTCTTATTTTAAGGCCTTTAAAGACACAGGACCAAACAACTCTTCAGGTGTACTAAAACGGTTCATTAAATACTCAAAATATTCTGAGACTTCAAAACCCGCTGCAATACGCCGTGAAATTAAACTTTTTGCCGTTCCGGGCGCGCCATATAAAAAACTATTTGCACCTGCAACTCCGGCTAAGACACACAGTGCAATCATCTGTTCACGTTCAAACATATTGCTGCTTAATACTTGGATCAGGTCACGAATGCGCTGTTGCATAACTTGTGTCGTCTTGGTGAAGTAAAGCTGTATTGTAACGCTGTGCTCTATAAAGATAAATCTTAAGGCTTTTATTTGCTGTTTTTGCCAACATTATGCACAACTTATGGCGCTTGGTGCTCTGCCAAGACTTTAGCTAAACGCTGACTATGCGCAATGGTGCGATCTAACCAACGCTGAGCTGCCAATAAATCAAAACTTTTCGCTGCTGTCATATTGGCTTGACTTGCATATTGCATGAGGTGTTCACGAATTTGACTACGATTTTCATCGGTCCATTGTTTTAAATGGAATAAATCTCGTTCTATATCTACAATGCTATCGGTTTCTTGTTTTAGGTATTGAATCTGGCATTGTACCAAATGCTCATAATCTAAACGCAAGGTGGACAAATCGGTTTCATGTGCCAATAACACTTGATATTGCTGCTGATCAACATCGCCACGTAGTACGTCGATATAGACCATCATACGCAATAAGTTGGTCAGTTTACGACGTTCAGGGGCATCTTCTGATATGGGAATATCAGCCAAATAACGTTGCAAAGCAGCGATTTGTTGATCAAGTTGCTGCAACTGATGCTGACTTGGTGCTTGGGCTTGATGCAGTATGTTTTGTAAAAACCCATATAAGCTTAATAAAATATGTCGCATGACTTGATTGGCAGCTTGAATGGCAAGACTTGGTACAGATAAACTGGCTTGATCCAGCACAGTTAAAATAGAGCTGTGTCGCTCAGGCAGCAGACGTGTAATCAGTGCTTCAAAACGCCTTAAATTAGGCAAAACAAATAAGGCACCTAAGACACTAAATGCTGTATGAAAAGCTGCCACAATCACGACATGATCCCATTTGGATACCGCAGTATGCGTAAATAACCACAAAAACACCGGCTTTAACAAAATAAAGGCCAATAATGCCGACATGACATTAAAAATAACATGCACCGCAGCAGTACGCTGTGCACTAATATTGGCGCCTATCGCCGCTAAAACCGCTGTAGCAACCGTACCAATATTTTGCCCAATCACTAAGTTTAGCGCTTGCCCTAAATCAATTGCCCCACTGGCTAAAGCCGCCAATGTGGCGGTTACCGCAGCACTTGAAGATTGCAATAAAATGGTCATAATAATGCCGACCAATACTAACCCCAATTGCGTCCATAGACTGGTACCGGCAAACGGTGATAAATCCACCTGAGCTGCAAAACCCGACATCGCCACCTGTAATAAATCAATGCCATAAAACAGTAAGCCAAAACCGGCTAAAGTCAGCCCTACAAGCGCACTACGTCCATGCGTCAACAACTTTAAAATAGCACCAATGGCAATCAGCGGCAGCGCAATATGCGTAATTGAAAATTTAACCCCTAAAAAAGCCACCATCCAGCCTGTACTGGTGGTGCCAATATTAGCGCCTATGACAATCCCAATGGCTTGAGTAAAGCTTAAAATTCCAGCACTCACAAAACCAATGGTCGCCAATGTGGTCGCAGTTGAAGATTGCACAGCCAAGGTAAAACCGATACCGGAGAGCATGCCGCTCCAGGCAGACCCAGTAAAACGTGCCAACCAAAGACGTAATTGTTCGCCTGCTATTTCTTTTAAGCTATCAGTCATTAGACTCATGCCCAATAAAAATAGACCGATGCCGCCACTCATTTTAATTAGCACGTCTAGCACGTTATTATTTAACCTATGTGTAGTTATATGTATAGATTAAAAGCATAACGCAATGAATATCAAACAACCATACTTCGATGGCAATAGAAAGTTGCTGATCAAAACATAAATGAATATTGTCTAGGACAATAAAAAATAAGGTAGGAAAGCGTAAGAACTCTCTCCTTTCCCTACGCTTGTCCAATATCAAAAGACTAATTAATTTTATACTTAAAGTAAAAACGATCTTTATTATTATAACTATCATTTTTACCGATCATTGAAAACTCAAACATGATCATTTTAGCTCAACAAACCCGAATCATGGATAAGGAATTTAGTTGAAAAAAAGATGACTGAGTTGATAAGAGAGTTACCACACACTTTTATT
>NZ_CANQTS010000041.1 GCF_947626835.1 uncultured Acinetobacter sp.
CTTCTGCTTCTGCTTCTGCTTCTGCTTCTGCTTCTGCTTCTGCTTCTGCTTCTGCTTCTGCTTCTGCTTCTGCTTCTCAAGCCAACACTACAATTAGCTCATCTGCAACGAGCAGCACTCAAAAACATACAGTGCAAAATAATGAATCTTTGTGGTCTATCTCAGCACAAATTGCCAAACAGCAACAACGCTCTACCTCTGAAGTTATGCAAGACATTCATAACCAAAACCCGCATGCCTTTATCGCAGGCGATCGCAATAGGCTACGTCGTGGTGCAGTACTCGATTTAAACCTAGAAGTAGCCCATGTTCAGCCAAAAGGGGTGAGTACAAAAGACCTACCTGTTGTGGCAAGTAAACAATCGGGCAAGGCAAAATATCGTTTAAATGAGGCGCAAATGAGCCTCGTTGCCGAGAAGCAAGCAGATTCTGCACAAGGTTCCGCGAAAAAAAGCACACAAACTACAAAAAGCTCGCAGCAGTTAGCATTAAAAGTTATGACATCGCGTGAAAAAAGCGTTAAATTACAAAGAAACGTAACACACCTCGATCAGATGCTTAAGCAAAAGGATCATAGAATTCAATTACTAAATACTCGTTTGGCGCAATTGCAACAGCAACTTAAAGCGCAACAAGTACAGAAAAAATGATCAACTAACGTGTTACCACAACGATTTTTTGCGTGGGTTTGAGCCAACCAATATGCTCGCCACAAGGGGTTAATCAATATGCTGTTATATGTGCTTCCATTTATTCTTTTATTGGTTGTCGCCATTGTTTTAAAAAAGCGCCAAGACAATCAAAAAGCAGAACCAACCAAAAAAAACACGGCGGCTAAAGCGAAAACGGTGAGCACACCCAGCGCAGAGGTGGTTGAAACACCTGTGGTTGTTCAAGCTGAACCTAAAACAGCGGCGCGCCAAGAGCGCACCCCACTGGCACCTGAATTGCGTCGTCACATTGAAAATCAGATGCGTGATGGCAATTACTTTGCAGCAGAAGCACAAATTAACCAAGCTTTAAATCGTGACAATACCCAGCATGAATTGTATCTCATGCTGCTTGACTTACATTTGCTACAAAATGATGAGTTTGCGATTAATCAATTGTTTACCCATTTACGCTCATTGCAGCTCGATGATATTGTGCAACAAGCACAAGATAAACGCGTTGCGCACGAAGCACGTCTTGCCGAAGAAGCCCAGGCCAAAGCCGATAGCCAAGCGGCTAAGCTGGCTGCAAGCTCATTGTCTTTTGATCAATTACAACAAGAAGAAGTTAAACCTGTAGCACAAGCTCCACTTGAATTTGCACCAAAAACTGAAGCAGCACCTGCTACAAATGTCGCTAAACCGCTTGATTTTACTGTTACAAGCACTACCACTGAAAAAAATGAACCGACACCGCTTGAGTTTAGTGCACCTGTAGTTGAACCAGCTCAACAAGACGTCAAACCGTTAGACTTTGCTTTTACTTTGGATCAAAGTGCAGCGCCAGCAGAGCCTGTGGTTGAGTCAAAAGCACAAGCGCTTGAGTTTAGTTTAGATCAAACGCCAAGCACGCAAAAATCCGAGCTTGAATTTAATCTTGATGCAGCCCCAACGCAATCTGCTAAAACTGAACTTGAGTTTAATTTAGACAGTGCAGCGAAAGCTCAACCTGAGCAGGCACTTGAGTTTAATCTTGAACCATCAAAAGCAGACAAAACTGAATTTGATTTTAATCTACAACAGCCAACACCAGCGCCGCTTGAAGCACCTGTAGCAAAAGTTGAAGCTCAAGATTTTGACTTTAAATTTGAAGCACCAACGGAAGTCAAAGCCACACCTGTTGCTACACCTCCTGCCCAAGCGCCTGTGAATACTCAAGACCCACTGTTACAACTCTTCCCAGAGTTAGCACAAGTGAGTGAAACTGATTTGAACTTAAAACTTGCCGCTGAATATGTACGCTTAGGTGCTTATTCAGATGCAAGCAGTGTGCTTGCTGAACATGAAGCGAGTTATAACGATCAACAACGTCAAATTGCGCAAAGCCTGCGAAATAAAATCGCCTAAGTGATCTATTTAGCACTAAGATAAAGCAGTCATCCTTGGCTGCTTTTTTTATATGAAAAAAATTGCGTTAATTTATATGGGCGGTACCTTTGGTTGTGTCGGTCAACCCCTTAGTCCCATGCCTGCTGCACAGTTTTTACCTCAGTTACAAAACATTCTAGAGCCTGCACTTGATATTGATTGCTTGATTGCACCCGTGATTAAAGACAGTAGTGCTTGCACACCAAGAGATTGGCTTGAACTGGTTGCTTATATACAGACCCTACAATTACAAGGCTATCAGCATTTTGTCTTAATTCATGGTACAGACACCTTAAGCTACGCCGCGGCAGTTTTAGCGCGCTTTTTAGCCCAATCAGTGAATATGGTGGTGACAGGCAGTCAATATCCTCTGCTCACTGCCCAAGGCAGTGCCTTGCGTGAACACAGTGATGCCTTAGATAATCTGAATTTAGCATTATCGCAAGTTAAGCAACTTGAAGCTGGCGTGTATGTTGCTTTTGACCAGCACATCTTTCATGCACAAAGCGTGTTAAAGCAGCACAGCACCGCTTTAAATGCCTTTGCAGGTCTGCATGCACACATGGACTTTAAGCAAACACACCAGCCATATCACATCACTGCGCGTGATTTAGCATGTGCCGATGCTTTTCGGTGTTTAAATATCATGTGGCAGCCATTAAGCATGACTCAACAGGTGATACAACTTAAACAACTGTGCCAAGATGCGCCCGACGTTTTAATTTTACAAGGCTTTGGGATTGGCAATTTACATGCCGATGACAGCTTGATTGAAGTCTTACATGATTTGTATCAAGCTGGATGTTTAACCCTGTTAACCTCGCAAGTACCTTTTGGTGGCTTAGATCAGCGCTATGCTGTTTCGGCATGGACCACGCATGCCAAGATTTTAATCAGTGATTGTGCCAGCCACGCAGATCTTTATGCAAAAGCGCTTAAAATCTATTTACAATATGCCACACTCGATGAGCGCCTTGCTCATTGGCATGAATTCACCAGCATTTGAGGTCACTATGCAACGTTTTGCCGTCGGTATTGAGTTTTGTGGGATGCAGTATCGAGGCTGGCAAACCCAGCAAGCAGGCGTTGTGAGCTTGCAAGAAACCATTGAGCAAGTTTTAAGTAAAATTGCCAATGAGCCAATTGTGCTACACGGTGCAGGACGCACCGATGCTGGTGTACATGCCACCAATATGGTGGCACATTTTGATACCACAGCCATCCGCCCGTTACGTGGATGGTTAATGGGTGCCAACAGTCAGTTGCCTAAAGACATCGCGATCCAATGGATTAAAGAAATGGATGCAAGTTTCCATGCACGTTTTAAGGCTAAGGCACGTCGTTATCGTTATGTGGTGTACAACAATCCTATGCGCCCTGCTTTGCTACATAAACAAGTGACGCATATCTATCAACCTTTAGATGTGGCTAAGATGATGGAAGCCGCGAAAAAGTTTGAGGGCACGCATAACTTTGAAAGTTTCCGTGCTGCTGCATGTCAATCTAATCAACCTATACGTCATGTCAAACATTGTCGTTTAATTCAACATGGCTGCTATTTGGTACTGGATATTCAAGCCGATGGTTTTTTACATCACATGGTGCGTAATATCATGGGCTGCTTACTTGAAATTGGGCAAGGCATGTATGAGCTGGAGCATATTGATGCCATTTTTGCAGCTCAAGATCGTAGTGCTGCCGGCATTACCGCACCACCCGATGGCTTGTATTTTATTCATGCCGATTATCCAAGCGAATTTGAACTGCCTCATCTGCCGCTTGGACCACATTGGTTAAATATGCCGGAATAAAATCTAGACATCATGCAAAACTTAGTTTTAAGGCAAAAATAATACCCAAACTAATGTGACAACATAGCTTAAAAGCCAATGCTTCGATGTCATATTTTGCGCTTTAGCAAAGTTGCCTTGCACTTTGCAAAGTACAAAGCGCTGCTATGGTAAATTTGATTTTCTGCTGTGCCTGCTCAAGTGCGCGTTCGCTTATTTTACTCTCACCTAAACGACTAGTGGGCCCTGCCCACCTTGTATTTCACAAAAAAATTGACTATAATTTGCGCCTTTCCAATTTATTCATTCAGGTAGGCTATGGCCAATAAAGAGGAACTCATCGAGTTCGAAGGCGTTGTCACCGAGACGCTTCCTAATACTATGTTCCGTGTACGATTAGAGAACGGTCACGAAGTGATTGCCCACATTTCTGGTAAAATGCGCAAACACTATATCCGCATTTTGACTGGCGACAGTGTAAAAGTAGAAATGACACCTTATGATTTGACTAAGGGTCGTATCACTTATCGTGCACGCTAAGTTTTAGCGTAAGCAAAAAGCCACTTCTTTAAAAGTGGCTTTTTTTATGCCAATTCAAGCACTCAAACGTCAGCGCTTAACTTGCTCACATAAAAAACGCAGCCTTAAGCTGCGTCTTTTTAAGCTCAGTTAAAACTTAGTTCAATGCTGCAACGACAGCTTGACCCATTTCAACTGTACCTACTTTGTTCATACCTTCAGACATGATGTCAGCAGTACGTAAGCCTTGATCTAACACTTGACCTACTGCATCTTCAATCGCTTTAGCTGCTGCTTCTTCACGGAATGTATAACGCAACATCATGGCAACTGACAGAATCGTTGCAAGTGGGTTAGCAATGTTTTGACCTGCGATGTCTGGCGCTGAGCCATGGCAAGGCTCATACATACCTTTACCTTGCTCATCTAAAGATGCAGATGGCAACATACCAATTGAACCGGTTAACATTGCTGCTTCGTCAGACAAGATATCGCCAAACAAGTTAGAGGTTACAATCACGTCAAATTGCTTAGGTGCACGTACTAACTGCATAGCGGCATTGTCTACATACATATGTGACAATTCAACTTGTGGATAATCTGCTTGGTGCATAGCCGTTACGGTTTGTTTCCAAAGCTCAGTCACTTCAAGTACGTTGGCTTTATCGACTGAACATACTTTACCGCCACGTAAGCCTGCAAGTTCAAATGCCACTTTTGCAATACGCTTGATTTCAGATTCGCTATAGATGTCAGTGTTAAAACCTTGTTTTTCACCGTTTTCTAATTCACGAATACCACGTGGTTGACCAAAGTAGATACCACCGGTTAATTCACGTACGATTAAAATATCTAAACCTGCCACGATTTCAGGTTTTAGGCTTGAAGCATCAGCAAGTTGTGGGTACAAAATTGCAGGACGTAGGTTAGCAAATAAATTAAGTTCTGAGCGTAATTTAAGTAAGCCACGCTCTGGACGAATTGAACGTTCAATGGTGTCCCACTTAGGACCACCTACAGCACCTAGTAAAATTGCGTCAGCACGTTTTGCTTGTTCAGAGGTCACGTCTGGGTATGGCGCACCGTGGGCATCAATTGCCGCACCGCCCAATAAACCTTGTTCCCACGTCAAACCGAGTGCAAATTTTTTGTTAACCGTCGTTAATACTTGTTCAGCCGCTTTTACAATTTCAGGGCCAATGCCGTCACCAGCTAAAATCAAAATATGTTTTGACATGAGATATTCCATTGATCAATGACCAAGCACTTGGTCGTATTAAAGTTTTCGTTCCACAAACTCGCCAAGGCCAGTGAGGGCATTATAAGGTTTACAAAAACGACGGATGGTCTTTTCTGCTTGCTTTAAATCGACACACAACGGATCGGGTGCTGAGGTGTTTAATAGGCTACCCGAGCTGGTACTACGCTGCCGATACATATGTAAGGTATAACGTGTCTTGGCTTTAAAGCGATGAATCAGATGCAATTTTTCTGCTTTATTTTTGGATACTGGGTAAAAACGTAGCACCAATTCATGTTGACCAGGCGCAACCGACAAATACAAAGCATTGTTTTGACCGACATGACGTTGTTGTAAACGTAAAATATTGGCCGAAATAGCTTGGCGATAAATCTTGCCTTTGTCGCTGTCCATGATATGAATGGCGTTCAAGCGCTCAAATTCACAATGGGTCGTCCCTGAACAATAAATCAAGGCATTATTAGGTTCATCTTTACTCAAAGGCACATGTTTAATCTGTGCTGTATCCACAAATTGGCAGGCACTGAGCAACATTACTGTACTCAGTGCACCAACCAAGCATATTTTTTTCATTTTGCCACTCATGCCTTTGCAATCTTGGCAAAATGTTAGCAAGACTTCACAATCTATGCTATGGCTTTAACCACGAATCTCGTTAAATACCCAAGGACGTGCCGCTTTGGTTTTTTCTTCATAAGCGCGAATGTCATCGCTGGCTTGTAAAGTTAAACCAATATCATCTAAACCATTGAGTAAGCAGTGTTTACGGAATGGATCAACTTCAAATTTAAAGCTTTCACCATTTGGTGTACGTACTTCTTGCGCTTCTAAATCAATCGTTAATTGATAGCCTTCAGTTGCAAAACATTCTTTAAATAACTGATCGACAATCTCTTCAGATAGGATCACTGGTAACATGCCGTTTTTAAAGCTGTTATTAAAGAAGATGTCGGCATAGCTTGGCGCAATCACGGTACGGAAACCGTATTCTTCCAACGCCCACGGCGCATGTTCACGGCTTGAACCACAACCAAAGTTGGCACGTGAGATCAAGATCGATGCACCTTGGTAACGTGCTTGGTTTAACGCGAAATCTGGGTTTAAAGGACGTTTTGAGTTATCTAAACCTAAATAGCCTTCATCTAAATAACGTAATTCATCAAATAAGTTTTCGCCAAAACCAGTACGTTTGATCGACTTTAAAAACTGTTTTGGAATGATCAAATCGGTATCAACGTTGGCACGATCTAATGGTGCAACGATACCTTGTTCAACGGTATATTTTTTCATTGTCTTGCTCCTATTAGAATGTACGTACGTCAACAAAGTGACCGGCAATTGCTGCTGCGGCTGCCATAGCAGGACTGACCAAGTGCGTACGACCGCCATTGCCCTGACGACCTTCAAAGTTACGGTTTGAGGTTGAAGCACAATGCTCACCCGGTTGTAACTTATCTGCGTTCATGGCTAAACACATTGAACAGCCCGGCTCACGCCATTCAAAACCTGCTTCAATTAAAATTTTATCTAAGCCTTCAGCTTCTGCTTGTGCTTTGACTAAACCAGAACCTGGAACCACCATGGCTTGTTTAATGGTAGAAGCCACTTTTTTGCCTTGAGCGACTTTGGCAGCTTCACGAATATCTTCAATACGTGAGTTAGTACACGAACCAATAAATACACGGTCTAATTGAATATCAGCTAAGGCTTGACCTGCGGTTAAGCCCATATATTGATATGCACGTGTCCAGTCGTTACGTTGTACGTCATCTTTGGCTTGTTCTAATGTCGGTACTGCTTGAGATACAGGAATTACCATCTCAGGCGACGTTCCCCAAGACACTTGTGGCTCAATCTCTTCACCTTGTAATACCACAACCGTATCAAAGTGTGCGCCTTCATCAGAATGTAAAGTATTCCAATACTCTACCGCTTGATCCCATTGCTCGCCTTTTGGCGCATATGGACGATCTTTAACGTATTCAATGGTTTTTTCATCTACAGCCACCATACCAACACGCGCGCCACCTTCAATCGCCATGTTACATACGGTCATACGACCTTCGATCGACATATCACGGAACACTTGGCCACCAAATTCAATGGCATGACCTGTACCGCCTGCGGTACCGATTTTACCAACAATGGCTAAAACCACGTCTTTTGGTGTGACGCC
This sequence comes from uncultured Acinetobacter sp., assembly GCF_947626835.1. Lineage (GTDB taxonomy): Bacteria > Pseudomonadota > Gammaproteobacteria > Pseudomonadales > Moraxellaceae > Acinetobacter. The sequence continues at coordinate 7,825 of NZ_CANQTS010000041.1, forward strand.
TTGACCCAATTTACCGTCAACACGCACCAACATGTTTTTCATTTTCTTTTGAACTAAGCATTGGGTTGCCAATACATGTTCAACTTCTGATGTACCAATACCGTGTGCCAAGCAACCAAAAGCACCATGCGTTGCTGTATGTGAGTCACCACACACCACGGTCATACCCGGCAACGTTAAACCTTGCTCAGGACCTACAACATGTGCAATGCCTTGACGTACATCGTTAATGTCAAACTGTACGACATCAAAGGTTTTACAGTTGTCATCTAAAGTTTGTACTTGAATACGTGACGTATCATCTTCAATGCCTGAGATACCCTCAGAACGCTCTTTTTTAGAGGTTGGTACGTTATGGTCAGGGGTTGCCACGTTGGCACTTAAACGCCAAGGTGTACGTCCAGCAAGTTGTAAACCTTCAAAGGCTTGCGGAGAAGTCACTTCATGTAATAAATGACGGTCAATATAAAGTAATGCAGAGCCATCATCTCGTTGTTTTACTAGATGGTCATCCCATAATTTGTCATACAATGTTTTTGCTTGTTGGGTTTCGCCTGCCATGTCGATATGCTCCACTGGACTGGGTAAATTTCTATATTAAAAATGATTATAAACAGCTAATCACATAAATCTAATTTATCATTTTTATTAATTCAGAAACTTTTTTTAATAGATTATTTGGCCATCAAATCTTAATTTATTCATTCAATTTTACGATTAAATTTAAAAATATATTCGTTTTTACAAATTAAAGTCTGGGCTTTATGATGTCTCTATCAGCACAAGATAAGCAATCAGGAGCAGTTCAATGGCACATATCCAACACTTTGTTGATCAAAATCAACGTATGTTTAAAAAAACCTTAAGTTACTACATTATGCATATTACAGTGGCGCTATTGGTAGGTTACTTTGTGACCGGTAGCATTTGGATGGCTATGACCTTAAGTATCTTAGAGCCAACCATTCAAGCCGTGGCTTACTTTTTCCATGAGCGCGTCTGGGAGAAAAAACAGCAAGTCAGCCCTTAAGTTTAAAGTCTATGCTGCTCCTGCTCAGACCACCTTTCAAAGGTGGTCTTTTTTATGTCTGATTGGGCAGATCTTACAACTGGGCTTGTCTAATTGTTAAACAAGCGGTTATATTTTGATGCAATTTTGCGATTTTTTCTTTGCTTAAATATAAAAACTTATAAATAATGAAATACGCATAAAAAAACTTTATGGATGAGCGCTTATGAATCTTGCAGCCTTTGAAGCCTTTGTCAAAGTGATGGAAATGGGTTCGATTTCGATGGCAGCCGATCAGCTGTTTATTACCCAACCTGCTGTCACTAAACGCATTCATAGTTTAGAGGAATATTTTGGCGTTAAACTGTTTGAGTCGGCAGGTCGCGGTGTACAAGCCACCCATGCTGCCCATTCTTTGTTGCCGAAAGTCAAAAATTGGCTCAATGAGCTTGGGGATATTCATCACACTTTAAGCCACGAACAAAATGAAGTGCAAGGCAAACTCAAGCTTGGCACCAGTCATCATATTGGCTTACATCATATTCCGCATCATTTACGTCGCTATGCACAAGATTATCCAAACGTGCGCTTAGATGTACGTTTTGTGGATTCAGAGCAAGCCCATGAGCAAGTTTTGGCGGGCGACCTAGAATTGGCATTTTTAACTTTACCGCCACAACTAGATGCACGTTTAAAATACATCACCCTTTGGGATGATCCATTGGTGTTTGTGGCAGCGCCTTTTCATCCCTTGGCACAGGCACACAACTTAACCCTGCATGATTTAATTGATTATCCAAGTTTGTTGCCTGCTGCACAGACCTATACCTCACAAATCACCTTGGCTGAATTTGAAAAGCAAGGCGTGAAGCCTAAAGTCACCATGAGCAATAACCCGCTTGAGTCGATTCGTATGTTGGTATCCATTGGCTTAGGTTGGTCGGTATTACCTAAAACCATGGTTAGTCACGAACTACAACAATTAGACATTAATCTTGAGATGCATCGTCAATTAGGTATGGTGTGGCATCCCGGACGTAGTCAGTCTAAAGCCGCGCAAGCCTTGGTCAGTTCTATGCAGGCTGAGTAACATTTGTTTATATACAATAAAAATGACTTCACGTAGAGTAAAAGATCAGCCAAGGCTGGTCTTTTTTAATAACAAAAATAGGGGCAATTTATGCACCATACACTCAAGCCGCCGTTGTCACTTGATTCATCGCCCAATTTACAACAACACGATGCAGAACAATTACGCCAAGATATTAAAAATTATTTTTTACAAACCTTTAGCTGTTATGAGTCTTTATTTGAATGTTTAACTGAACAAGGTTTTTATCACAAAGCCATTGCACTACGTCACCCTTTGATTTTTTACTACGGTCATACAGCAACTTTTTTTGTCAATAAATTACTGCTGGCCAAATTAATCCCTGAGCGAGTTGATCCACATTTTGAAGCCCTATTTGCCATTGGGGTCGATGAAATGAGCTGGGATGATCTAGACGATCGTCATTATGAGTGGCCAAGCATACAAGCGGTGCATGCCTATCGGCAAAAAGTTAAAGCCTTAGTCCTTCACTTTATAGACACACAGCCTTTGCAAGCCCCGATTAATTGGCAACATCCGTGGTGGGCAGTCATGATGGCGATTGAACATGAACGTATTCACTTAGAAACCTCATCGGTGTTAATTCGCCAACAACACTTAGAATATGTATTATCGCATCCTCAATGGCGCCCTTATACCCAGCATGCACAAGCCCCTTTAAATAGTTTAGTCAGTGTGCCTCCCACCGATGTATGTTTATATAAAACCCATGCCAATCCTTTTTATGGTTGGGATAATGAATATGGCGTGCATAAAGTGCATGTCAAAGCCTTTGCAGCCAGTCGCTATTTGGTCAGTAATCAAGAATTTTTAGGCTTTGTGGAAGATGATGGCTATACCCAGCCCAAACTTTGGAGCACAGAGGGACAAGCATGGCTTGAATTTTCACAAGCGAAGCACCCGACATTTTGGCTCGCTTCAGCCCAAGGTTGGCAATTGCGTTTAATGACCGATGTGGTCACCATGCCTTGGAACTGGCCTGTTGAGATTAACTTCCATGAAGCTAAAGCCTTTTGTAATTGGAAGAGTAAAATCACTGGGGAGAAGGTACGCTTGCCCAGTGAAGATGAATGGTATGCCCTGTACCAAAACACCCATTTAAGTCCAGAACAGATACAGCAATACGCCAATCTACAATTAAATTTGGCCGCCTCTTCTTGTCCAGTAGATCATTTTATTCACGGCGAATTTTATGATGTACAAGGCAACGTCTGGCAATGGACTGAAACCCCGATCTATCCCTTTGATGGTTTTCAGGTACATCCACTTTATGATGACTTTACCACCCCGACCTTTGATGGTGAACATCATGTGATTAAAGGCGGCTCATGGATTTCCAGCGGCAATGAGATTTTACATTCGGCACGTTATGCTTTTCGTCGGCATTTTTTCCAACATGCTGGCTTTCGTTATGTGGTGGCAGAAACTGATCTTAATCCAGTTCGTTCACATTATGAAACCGACAAGCTTGCAGCTGAATATTTAGAATTTCAATATGGTGAATCTTACTTTGGCGTGGCCAACTTTGCCAAAAGCCTAGTCGAGCTGGCCATACAGCAATTACCCGATTTGAACAAGCATAAGGCTTTAGATTTAGGCTGTGCCACAGGGCGAGCAAGTTTTGAGCTAGCGCGTTATTTTGATCAAGTCACTGGCATTGATTTCTCAGCCCGCTTTATTCAGCACGGTGTGCAATTGGCCGAGCAGAAAACCATTCATTACAGCATGACGGTAGAAGGCGAGTTGGTGGAGCATAAAGCCTGCCATTTGGCTGACTTTAAACTTGATGCTGTGGCAGATAAAGTGAGCTTTTTCCAAGGCGATGCGTGTAATCTAAAAGCAGAATTTAGCGCTTATGATTTTATCTTGGCGTCCAATTTAATTGATCGTTTACACCATCCTCAAGACTTTTTAAATGACATTCATCGTCGTTTAAATATCGGCGGTGTATTGATGCTGACCTCTCCTTATACGTGGCTGACCGAACATACCCCAAGGAGCGAATGGGTTGGTGGCTTTAAACAAAATGCTGAGAAATTTACCACACTTGATGGGCTTAAAGTTTTACTCGCCCCACATTTTGAGATGATCGAGGCACCTTGCCATGTAGAATTTGTGATTCGTGAAACACAGCGTAAATTCCAACATAGTTTAAGTGAAGTCACTCTTTGGCGACGTAAATATTAATCAAAAAAAGCGCCAGTTTAGGCGCTTTTTTATATCTGATATTGTTCTGAGAATTGATTAAACCTCACTTAATACGCATCAGCCCTTTTAAAATGAGCCAAATAATGTGCCTAAGGTAATCGCTACAGTCAGTGCAATCATTGGAATTAATACTGTACACATTACGATATTGCCGTAAGACTGTTTATGGGTCATGCCACAAATAGACAGTAAGGTAATAATTGCCCCTGAATGCGGTAAGGTATCTAAACAGCCTGCGGCCAAAGCGGCAATACGATGTAATAATTCTGGACTAATTCCCGCAGCATTGGCCATCGCTAAGTAATCCGCACCTAACGTAGATAAAGCAATCGACATACCGCCAGATGAAGAACCTGTGATCCCTGCCAAAATATTCATGGCAATCGCTTCAGAGATTAATGGATTACTGGATACATTTAAAACCATGTCACGGATAATCACAAAGCCTGCTAATGATGCAATCACTGCGCCATATCCTACCTCAGAGGCGGTATTAAAAATCGGCAACATTGAACCTAAAGCACCTTTGTTCACGGTTTCTTTTAAATTATTCCATTTGCCCAAGCGCAATAAAATCAAGCTTAAACACGCCACAACCAAAGCAATGACCAATGCCCAAAGACCAGTTTGCTTGGCTGGATCTAATTTTGGATACATCGCTTGCAATGCACTCAAATCCATATTTGGAAAAAGAATGTAGGTAAACAGTGCATTTACGCCAATTACTAGCAGCAAGGGTAAAAATGCCAAAAATACCGGCATTTGACCTTGAGAGGTCACGCCATCTTGCAAGTGCTCACTTTCTTGGGTATCAACACCATAACCCTCACCATTTTTATGCGCTTTATTGGCACGGCTTTGTAACCACATACAGCCTAAAGCAAACATGATCAAAGCCGCAATCATCCCAATACCGGGAGCTGCAAACACGTTAGTGCCAAAAAATGGAATAGGAATGGCATTTTGAATTGAGGGTGTACCGGGTAAAGCAGTCATAGTAAAAGTAAATGAGCCTAAAGCAATTGCACCTGGAATTAAGCGTTTTGGAATATTGGCTGCTTGAAACATCGACTTAGCAATCGGGTAAATTGCAAAGGCCACCACAAATAACGACACCCCACCGTAGGTGAGTACACCACATGCTAAAACTACGGTTAAAATGGCACGCTTATGGCCTAGTTTTTCCATAATCCAATTTGAAATACTGGAAGCTGAACCTGAATCCACCATGAGTTGGCCAAATAAAGCACCCAATAAAAAAATAGGAAAGAATTTTAAAATATAGCCGCCTAAAGCTGCCATAAAGGTTTCGGTGTATTGCGGCATCATGTAGATCATGTAGATCATGTCACCTGACAGCAAAATGGCAACTGCTGCCATAATCGGTGCCAAAATCAATACAGACACACCCCGATAGGCAAAAAACATCAGCAATGCCAATGAGATAATAATTGCTAAAGTACCCATATGTTCTCCTTGGTATATATTTGTTGTTATCCGTAACTTTTTTATAAAAACTTAAAATCACTACTGCTCATTTGAGCCAATATCAGCTTAATGCTCAGGCCATGACCCAAGTTAATTTTTTGTTTTAAATAATGCTTTACCCACCTAACCCATAAGGTGGGTAAATGGCTTAAGCATTGCAGGCTTATTGGGTTAAGGAATCTTCATGTAATGCTTCGTTGAGTTGATCAACGATGATGGCCCATTCCCCATCGGATTTGATTTTTTCTGCTAAAAATTGCCGCTGCCCATCACTCCAATAATCCGCTTCGGTGATTTTGGTGGCAGCCGGTAACTGATGCGTACTGATAAACAGTTGAATCGCCTGTTCTGAGCTGTCTAGCCCGAGTTGCTCAAATAAATGCGTCATGCGTGGACGTACCTGTGTCATCTTATGTTCCTTGTTGTTGTTTTATTAAGGCAGATTTAGCATACGCAATTTTTAGGCATTGCGGTATTAAAATATAAAAAAGCACTCATTTTGAGTGCTTTTGATTGAAATCAAGATTAGCTTAGATGGACCAATCTTGAATCTCCCAACTTTGTTCTTGTGCCAATTTTTCTAAACGATCGTCAGGATTCACAGCAATGGCGTGATCGGCATATTCAAGTAAAAAACGATCATTGATTGAATCTGAATAGGCCCAAGATTCTGTAACCTCACGTCCTGCCAGCCATTGATCTAAACGCGCCAATTTACCTTGTTGGTAACATGGAATATTAATCACTTTACCGGTGTATTGACCATCGACCACTTCAGCATTGGTGGCAATAATTTCAGTAATGCCAAATTCACGGAAGATCGGCGCAGTAATAAAATCAGAGGTTGCGGTAATCCCCACCAACTGATGCCCTGCATCCATATGACGTTGAATGGCTTTAAAACCTTCAGGACGCATTTGAGCACGAATCACCTTTTGCATAAACAGTTCATGCAGTTCGCTTAAATAGGCTTGATCATGCTGAGTTAAAAACTCAAAAACAAATTCGTTATAGGCAATCGGGTCAAGTTGACCGGCTTTATAATCTTCATAGAACTTATCATTCATGGCACGATGACGAATTGGGTCAACTAAACCTTCATTTACCAAAAATTCACCCCATGAGTGGTCTGAATCTGTGTTAAGTAAGGTATGGTCGAGATCAAACAGTGCCAATTTCATGAAAATACTCGTAAAAGCTGAAATTTAAGAAAAAAAATGTAAATCTATCTCGGCTAGTCGATAGAAATTCGTTAAGATCATAGCAGTTTTAACATTTTTAAACTTTGCTTTTTTCGTGATGGACACAGAAATAACAATCCCCGAAGGCAAAGATATAATTTACACATTTTTTAGGTAGCCAAATGATCGACTCTGAAGGTTTCCGACCCAATGTCGGGATCATTTTGGCAAACGATTCTGGACAAGTTTTATGGGCAAAACGCATTGGTCACAATGCATGGCAATTTCCACAAGGTGGTATCCAACATGGAGAAACCCCGGAGCAAGCACTTTATCGTGAGCTAAGAGAAGAAGTTGGCTTACTGCCCGAACACGTCCAGATTATTGCGCAAACAAAAGGTTGGCTGCGTTATCGTTTGCCACATCGGTATATCCGAACAGACTCTGACCCGGTCTGTATTGGTCAAAAACAAAAGTGGTTTTTACTTAAACTGACTGCCTCTGTACAACATATTCAGTTGAATCTGTCCGATCCTCCTGAATTTGATCAATGGCAATGGGTCAGTTATTGGTATCCGCTTGGTCAAGTCGTGAATTTTAAACGCGACGTTTATCGTAAAGCCATGGTTGAACTGTGTCAGCAGTTGCCGGTTGAGAAAAGCTAAAAAATCTGTACCACATGCAGATTTTTTAGGTCACTCTTGTTATAAATACAATTGATCTTTTACCCCTTTGGATTGGGAGTTACCTTTATGTCAAACATGCAACTGGATACCTTACGACGCATTGTACAAGAGATAAATGCGTCCACCAGTTTGCATGAATCTTTAGACATTATGGTCAATCAAGTGGCCGAAGCCATGCATGTCGATGTATGCTCAATTTATTTATTAGATGAGCGTAATCAACGCTATGTACTAATGGCCTCCAAAGGCTTAAAAGCTGAATCTGTAGGGCATGTGTCTTTAAATACCAGTGAAGGCCTTGTTGGTTTAGTCGGTCAACGCGAAGAAATCGTCAATCTACACGATGCCCCAAGCCATGAGCGTTTCTTGTATTTACCTGAAACCGGAGAAGAACTATATAGCTCTTTTTTAGGTGTACCCGTGATGTACCGCCGCAAAGTCATGGGCGTTTTGGTGGTGCAAAACCAAGAAAAACAAGATTTTAGCGAGGCTGCCGAATCATTTTTGGTGACGCTGTGCGCGCAACTCTCTGGCGTGATTGCCCATGCCCATGCAGTGGGTAATATTGATGTTTTTCGTAAACCCAACAATTTACCAGCCTATAAAACCTTTCAAGGCGTTGCTGGTTCTGGTGGTATTGCTTTAGGGCGTGCCATTATCTTATATCCGCCTGCCGATTTAGCCGCTGTGCCTGATCGTGAAGCCGATGACATTAGCGAAGAATTAGAGCTGCTCGATCGTGCTATTGCTGCGGTCAGAAGCGAAATTGAATCGCTAGATGAAAAAATGCAAGATGCCTTAATGGCAGAGGAACGTGCTTTATTTAGTGTGTTTTTACGCATGCTGGATGAAAATGCCTTACCGGCTGAAATTAAAGATCAAATTCGCGATGGCAATTGGGCACAAGGTGCGGTGCGTTTAGTCATTGAAAAGCACATTGCCCTATTTTCACAAATGGAAGATGAATACCTACGCGAACGTGTCTCTGATTTAAAAGACTTAGGCCGTCGCATGTTGGCTTTTTTACAAGAAGCCGATTCTAGCCATCGTGAACTCACCGATGAAAGCATTTTAATTGGTGAAGAAATTTCTACCGCAGCCTTGGTTGAACTGCCTGTCGATAAAATTGCTGCGATTGTCACCACCGAAGGTGCCATGAACTCACATATGGTGATTGTGGCGCGTGCTTTAGGGATTCCAACTGTGGTGGGTGTCACTGAACTGCCCATCAATACCCTTGACGATGTCGAGATGATTGTCGATGCGCATCAAGGTCGGGTGTTTATTAATCCGCCACGGCGTTTACGTGCGCGTTATAAAGAAATTCAAAAAGAAGAAGAACAAATCGCCAAAGACTTACGTCAATATGAAACCCGTGATGCTATTACGCCTGATGGTGTAGCGGTCAAACTCTACGTGAATACAGGTTTAATGATTGATGTAGTGCGTGGTGTACAACGTGGTGCTAAAGGCGTCGGTTTATACCGCTCAGAAATTCCATTTATGTTACGTGATCGTTTCCCGGGTGAAGAAGAGCAACGCACGATTTATCGTCAGCAACTGAGTCACTTTGCCAATAAACCTGTGGTGATGCGGACTTTAGATATTGGTGCCGACAAAGACTTACCGTATTTTGCCATTGAAGAAGAAAACTCAGCTTTAGGTTGGCGAGGTATTCGCTTTACCTTAGATCACCCTGAGATCTTCTCGGCACAGATTCGTGCCATGCTCAAAGCCAGTATTGGCTTAAATAATTTACATATTTTGTTGCCAATGGTGACCAGTGTCAGTGAAGTCGAAGAAGCGTTGTATCTACTTGATCGTGATTGGCATGCCGTACAAGAAGAAGAACAGGTCAAAATTCAAAAGCCTAAGATTGGCATTATGGTTGAAGTGCCAAGCGTGCTATTACAAATCGAAGAATTTGCAGAATTGGTGGATTTCTTCTCGGTCGGTTCCAATGACTTAACCCAATATTTATTGGCGGTCGATCGTAACAATCCACGCGTGGCCAATGTCTATTCGCATTTTCATCCCTCTGTGTTACGTGCTTTAAGCCGCTTAGTCAAAGAATGTCATAAATACGATAAACCGATTAGCTTATGTGGGGAAATGGCAGGTGATCCGTTGTCGGCAGTTTTACTAATGGCAATGGGCTTTAATACCCTGTCGATGAGCTCAAGTAATATTTTAAGAGTGCGTAAAGCAATTTGTCATATTCCCATGACTGAAGCTGAACAATTACTCGATAAAGTGCTGAAAATGAATAATCCACTGATGGTAAAAAGTTGGATGGAATATTATTTTAAAACCCACGGTTTAGCCGATATGGTCAAAACCAATCGTTTGGTTAGCGTTTAAGCCGCCATTAAAAAAGGGAGATCGTCACTTGAGCATCTCCCTTTTTTGTGTTTTTGATAACCACGTTTTAAATCTTTTTTACGATCTACAAACACTTGGCTTTTATTCACTTCATGCATATGCTTGGCAACAAAATTATGCACAATGAGTTCAGGCTGTTTTTTCTTGGCCATGTTAGGCTTCCTCATCAAAAAATTGAACTGTGAGTTCTATATAAGCGCTTAAGTACCCAATTTCAAGTTGGGGCTGTATCTATTTCTATCAGGCATCTTTTTTATCTGATATTGTCATCTTTAGTTAATCATCCGTTCAGAAATCAAACTCAGGTTTTTATCGGATTCATCACTGATTTTGAACCAAAAATCTGATTGGGCAAAGTGCAAAGGACATTTTATAGTATAAGCTGTACCTATAGATGCCTGAAATTTTGCACAGATGATGCGATTAATTGACTGACGTCTATTTGTCACATTACAACTTTAAAATGAATTAACAAAATGCTTAATGTCATTGGCCATGAAAACTGTTATTGATTGAGCGCAATCAAGCACTTTTAGCGACCCATGACAATAATAAGGGAGTAAGGATAATGAGCAACGACATGAAAAAATGTCCTGTGACCCACTTGACCACTGATGCTGGTGCCCCTGTGGTGGATAACCAAAACAGTATGACAGCAGGTGCTCGCGGTCCACTATTATCACAAGATTTATGGCTACATGAAAAACTGGGTAATTTTGTACGTGAAGTGATTCCTGAGCGTCGTATGCACGCCAAAGGTTCAGGTGCATTTGGTACATTTAAAGTCACGCACGACATCACTCAATATACACGTGCCAAAGTATTCTCAGAAATTGGCAAACAAACCGATATTTTTGTGCGTTTTTCAACAGTTGCTGGTGAACGCGGTGCAGCTGATGCAGAACGTGATATTCGTGGTTTTGCGATTAAGTTTTACACCGAAGAAGGTAACTGGGATTTAGTCGGCAACAACACGCCTGTATTCTTCTTACGTGATCCACGTAAATTCCCAGATTTAAACAAAGCTGTGAAACGTGATCCAAAGACGAATTTACGTAGCGCCACCAATAACTGGGATTTCTGGACCTTATTGCCAGAAGCACTGCATCAAGTCACGATTGTGATGTCGGATCGTGGTATTCCAGATGGCTATCGCCATATGCACGGTTTTGGTAGTCACACGTTTAGTTTTATTAATGCCAACAATGAACGCTTCTGGGTCAAATTCCATATGCGTACGCAACAAGGTATTAAAAACTTAACCGATGCTGAAGCTGAAGCGATTATTGCTAAAGATCGTGAAAGCTCACAAACTGATTTGTTTAATGCAATTGAAAAAGGTGACTTCCCGAAATGGACCATGTACGTCCAAGTCATGCCAGAAACCGATGCGGAAAAAGTACCTTATCATCCATTTGACTTAACCAAAGTTTGGCCAAAAAGCGATTATCCACTGATTGAAGTGGGTGAATTTGAGCTGAATCGTAATCCTGAAAACTATTTCCAAGATGTCGAACAAGCGGTATTTGCGCCAAGCAATTTAGTGCCAGGCATTAGCTTCTCACCAGACCGTATGTTGCAAGCACGTTTATTTAACTATTCTGATGCAGCACGTTACCGTGTAGGGGTCAACCACTCACAAATCCCTGTCAATGCGCCGCGTTGCCCAGTCCATTCAAACCGTCGTGATGGTTTAGGCCGTATCGATGGCAACTATGGTGCATTGCCACACTATGAGCCAAACAGCTTTAATCAGTGGCAAGAACAACCGCAGTACAAAGAACCACCGCTTAAAATCACCGGTGATGCCGATTTTTGGGATTATCGTGAAGACGACAGCGACTACTTTAGCCAACCACGTGCCTTGTTTAACCTCATGAATGATGAACAAAAACAAGCCCTGTTTGACAATACCGCGGCTGCTATGGGCGATGCTTTAGACTTTATTAAATATCGTCATATTCGTAACTGCTACGCCTGTGAGCCAGCTTATGGCGAAGGTGTAGCTAAAGCTCTAGGTTTAACAGTTGAAGATGCTCAAGCGGCACGTGCAACTGACCCTGCACAAGGTAATCCAAGTTTACTTTAAGCTTAAAGTGACCTAAAAAAACCGCCATTTTAATCTGCACCCCGAAAGTTGGACACTCTCAGTCTAATTTAAAGGGTGCTTTTTAATGGCTAAATATTCTCAAGAAT
>NZ_CANQTS010000042.1 GCF_947626835.1 uncultured Acinetobacter sp.
GTGAGAGTTCGAGTCTCTCCGTCCCCACCATCATATTAAAGCAAGGCATATGCCTTGCTTTTTTATTGCCTAAAATTCAGTTATAAAAAAGCCTTTGCAATGGAAGGCTTTCATCAAATATCTGAGCCAGACATCTTGATGTGGTTCTCTAACGATATACGGATCAAGGTAATTAAGCTTTTAAATGATCCTCAAATTCTTCACCCAGTTGGATAGCAAGTGCATTGCCTGCCAAGTCACAAGTCACTAAACCATATTCTTTTTTAAAACTAAAGGTAAAACCCCGATTGTCGGTTAAATTCTTCACTGAATAGCCCAACTTTTCCAACCAAATACGAAATGCAGTTAAATTTTTTGCTTTGACAACCTTTTTCACGAGAGAACTCCTGTTTGTATCTGTGACCTAAGTATATTAATAGGGATGAGAGCAGATTTTTTAAAGGGGCAATTTGTATTTTTGTGTTAAATTTTCTTCAAAATTTAATCTGAATATCTAGGTGTTGAATAAAATGTGACTGATTTTGCATTTTAACGATTTTTTATATATTTTCACGTGATGATTATATTAAAGTGAGTTAAATAATATGTAAGTTGATTAGAAATTTTAAATATTTTTATTTATTAATTAAATATAAGCTATTGATATTAAATATTTAAATTAAACCTATTAAATTGGTTGGTTATTAATGATTAGTTTAAAAAAACATCAAAAGGTATTGTTTAGCTAATTTTAACTATTTTAAATTCCTTTATAAATATTATAATAAAAGGGGCTTGATTAGATATATATATAAATGCTTAAGAATATTTCTAAAATGTGTGGGGTGCTTCTCATTTTGTTGGGGACAAATATGTCACAAGCAGCGAGTGCGGTTGATGATCAACTGAATCACTTAATTCGCAAAGTGGAATCTCAATCTCAACAAGAGCAGGCAGATCGTTTAAATAGTCAAGTTGCACGTGCCAGTTGGCGTATTAAATGTTGGGTACGTGTTTTTGAAGACACTAAAATTTGTGTCATGCAAAAAAACGATCTTACCATAATGCGCTTAAATGATACTTATAGTGTAAGTATTGGGGGTAAGCATCAAAAAAATACTATGACTCAGATTCGTATTGATACAGGTGAGGTGATGGAAGCTCGAGAAGGTTTATATCGTGATGCCGTGCCTGTGATTGATCAAATGAAACGGGGTTATAACTTATTTAGTCGTTATAAATCACAAGACAATGGCAGCAATGTAGACCGCAAAGTGTCTTTGATGGGCTTTACCGACGCATTTAACGACATGCAATTACAATATCGCAGATTAGAGAGCAGTGCATCTGCACAAAACTTCTAAAAGGCATTATGCTTATGCTTTTCAGGACAGTTTGATGCAAACGGTTGAAGATCAGGTGCAGCAGCAAATTCAAGCCATGCAAGCACAAGGCTTGCTGCCTGCGGCGGTGTTAATTGGTCATGAAGATTGGTTGTACTTTAGCGAGCAATCTAAAGTGGCATATACGCCTTTTGGAAGTGCACGTCGTTATCAGCCTGCCTTGGGTGGCTTATTATTGGTGCGTGTTGATGAAATGCAACAATGTCAGGTGGTCACTCAAGCGGCTTTGGATGCTTATAGCCAACAGCATCAAATTTTGTAATAAATGGCCCTAGATGATCTAGGGCCACGAGACTTAAAATTGATCTTTTAATTCACGTAAGTGTTGAAATTCAGCAACGGTAGCAGCTCTTAAAAAAGGATTAGTCTTTAGCTCGAGCTCAATTGAGCTAGGTAGGGTGGCTATACCCTGTGCACGTTCTGCTTGCACCTGTTCAAAGCGTTGTTGAATTGCTAGGTTGTCTGGCTCGACATGACGTGCAAATTGCGCATTGGATAGGGTGTATTCATGGGTGCAATAGACTAAGGTGTTGGGTGGTAATACAGCGAGCCGATTTAAAGATTGATACATCTGCTCAAACGTACCTTCAAATACACGTCCACAGCCCATAGCAAATAGCGTATCCCCACAAAAGAGACTGTGTAAATCTTGGATCAAATACACAATATGTCCTAAGGTATGCCCCGGCACCTCAAGCACTGCAATGTTTAAATCTTGAAATTGAAAGCTTTGTTCATCTTGTAAGGGATGGTCAATATAAGGAATCTTTGACAGCTCTTTTCTTGGACCATAGACTCTGACTTGATATTGTTGCATCAATTGAGGCACACCACCAATATGATCTTTATGCCAGTGGGTCAGCCAAATTTGTGTTAAGGTCAAATTGTGCGTTTGGCAAAAATCCGTCACATATTGGGCTTCGGTTGGATCAATCACCACGGCTTGTTGAGAGGGGAGATGCTCAATCAGCCAAATATAATTTTGCAGTGGATTGTGAATATCTAATAAATGAATTTTGTAATCCATGTCAATTTTCTCAAAATCTATTGAATATGATCTTAAAACAAAAATTGAATGCTGTGGCACTCAGATCAAGGTGCTGATTCTATAAAAAGTATAAAAATATGCGGTGCTGTTTTAAAAAAAGCGTACACTAAGCGCGTTTTTTTATCTCCTGATCACGATTATGAGTGTTGCATATCGCGCTGATATTGATGGCCTACGAGCCATTGCAGTGTTGTTGGTGGTGTTTAATCATTTGGGTTGGTCATGGTTTTCTGGTGGTTATATTGGCGTAGATATTTTCTTTGTCATTTCAGGCTATCTGATTACTTCGATTTTAACTAAAGAGCTGACGGAGCAATGTTTTTCGATTGCCCATTTTTATAAAAAACGTGTTTTACGTTTAGCACCGGCTTTTTTTACCGTGTTGGTCACAGTGAGTGTCTTGGCTTGGCAGGTGATGTTGCCCGATGAATTGATCAAATATGCCCAAAGTGCTTTATATGGCACATTTTTGATGGCCAACCTGCATATGCAAAATGAGGTGGGCGATTATTTTAGTCAAAGCGTTGAGACTATTCCGCTGTTACATTTATGGTCGCTTGGGGTAGAAGAGCAGTTTTATATTTTTTGGCCACTGATTTTAGCTATGCTGTTTAAAGCGCATCTGCGCCGTGGGTTATGGGCGGTAATACTGGCTGGCATTTTAGCCTCTTTATATTATGCCCAGCAGCAGCTTCAGATCAATGCGCATAAAGCTTATTACAGTATGCCGGTACGGGCTTTTGAGCTACTTTTGGGGGCTTTGATTGTCTTTTTACCCAAAATTAAGTTGCCACAGCGCTTATTGCACGTATTGGTGAGTGTATGTTTGATCATCATTGCAGTGATTGCGACTTGTTTTGACCAACATACGCCATTTCCGGGCTTGATGGCATTGCTTCCATGTATCGCCACAGCATCGATGATTTATCTTGGACAATTTACAGAAAGTCATAACCCATTCTTAAATCATGTAGTAAGTTTATGGATGGGTAAAATTTCCTATCCTTTGTATTTATGGCATTGGCCTGTGATTGTGTTTGCAGGTTTTTATTTATTACCCAATACCTTAGTCACTCAACTGGGTATTTTGGTGATGACTGTGCTGCTTGCATGGTTGACCTATCGATACATTGAACAACCCACTAAACGTTTTGCACATGTTGTGCCTTGGCGCGTGATTAGTATGGGATTTATGCTGCCGGCTTTAAGTATCGTCAGTAGCGCAAAAGTGGTTGAGCACTATGCAGGTTTTCCTGAGCGTTTTTCTCATACTATACATGCGCAATTGGAAGCATTAAATAGTTTTGCGCATCGTTTACGTGCGCAATGTATTGGTTATCCAAGTGCTGCGCAGTTTTCCTCAGCCGAGATATGTCGTTTAGGTGTAGACAAAGCCGAGGTGGATTTTATTTTAATTGGTGACTCGCATGCCAATAGTGCTACAAGTATGTTTGACCTATGGGCCAACGATGCAGGCTTAAGAGGCTATGATGTAACGCAAAGTTCAACCTTATATTTGCCACAGGTCGAGCGCTTGGCACGCAATGGCAGCAATTGGACAATCAATACAGCATTTAAAAGTCGTAATGATGCAATTACGATGCATTTAAGCCAACAGCATTATCCTATGGTGGTTTTAACGGGCTATTACCATGCTTATTTAGGGCATACCTTAAAGCTACAAGATGGTGTATATGAACAGCGCCAAGAAATTTTATACCAAGGTTTAAAGCGCGCCATTACTCATGCAGAACGGGCAAGTGATCAAGTTGTTTTATTATTAGATGTTCCTGAGCTCAATCATATTAGTGCCGATTGTCAAATCCGTGCTGAAATTTTACAGCGTGACATGGCCTGTACATTTTCAAAAGCTAATGAAGCACAAGTCGCGGCTGAATTTGAGCAGATTTTAATACGCTTAAAATCCGACTTTCTAGATTTAAAATTAATAGATCCTAAAGATGTACTGTGTAAGGCAGACCTTTGTCAATCGAGCGTTGATGGTGTACCCATTTATCGTCATAAAGATGATGATCATTTAAGTTTTCAAGGCTCGCAAGCAGTTGGTCTGGCATACTTGGAAAAATTTGGCAATCCTTTGCAATAAGGCTATAAAAAAAGCCGTGATTTGAATCACGGCTTTTTGATCTTAGCGCATTTTGGCTAAGAAGCGACTTAAACGGGTCATGGCTTCACGTAACTCATTTTCAGCAGGTAAGAACACCACCCGGAAATGATCAGGCGTTGGCCAGTTAAAGCCTGTACCTTGTACCAATAACACTTTTTCGGCACGTAAAAAATCCAGCATTAGCTTTTCATCATCTTGAACTGGATAAACATTCGGATCAAGTTTTGGGAAGCAATACATGGCACCTTCAGGTTTTACACAAGATACCCCTGGGATTTCATTGAGCATTTCCCAAGCAATATTGCGTTGCTCATATAAGCGACCGCCGGGACGAATCAAATCATTAATTGATTGATAACCGCCAAGGGCTGTTTGAATGGCATATTGCGCTTGATGATTGGCACATAAACGCATAGATGCCAACATGTCTAAGCCTTCAATATAATCTACAGCGCGTGAACGATCACCTGTGATGGCCATCCAACCTGAACGGTAGCCTGCAATACGATACGATTTTGATAAACCATTAAATGAAATACACAGCTGATCACCGGCAAGGGCCGCCACTGAAACATGCTCAATACCGTCATAGACAATTTTATCGTAAATTTCGTCGGCAAATAAGATTAGGTCATATTTCTTCGCCAAAGCCACAATTTGCTCAAGCACATGACGTGGATAAACCGAACCTGTTGGGTTGTTAGGGTTAATAATCACAATCCCACGGGTATTGGGGGTGATTTTACTTTCCATGTCGGCAAGGTCAGGATACCAATGATTTTCTTCATCACACTTATAGTGAATGGCAGTACCGCCTGATAAATTCACTGCTGCAGTCCATAGCGGATAGTCAGGCATAGGCACCAGCATCTCATCACCATCATCAAGCAAACCTTGCATGGCCATGACAATCAGCTCAGAAACACCATTGCCGATATACACGTCATTGACATGCATATTTAAAATGCCTTTTTGCTGATAATACTGACAAATGGCTTTACGCGCAGGGAAAATGCCTTTGGAGTCGGTATAACCTACCGCATTGGGTAAGTTGAGTGCCACATCATTGATAATTTCTTGTGGCGCTTCAAAACCAAATGTAGCGGGATTACCAATGTTGAGTTTAATGATTTTATGGCCGGCCTCTTCCATCTCATTGGCCGCTCGTAACACAGGTCCGCGAATGTCGTAGCATACATGCTCGAGCTTAGAAGATTTTTTAATTTCGCGACGGGGTGTGTTACCTAAAACGGACATGTTTTCATCCAATTATATGTATGTTAAGAAAAAATAGATTACGGAAAACGCACAATCTATGTTGAAATTTAGCTAGAAATTTTATCTTGTCTAGCGTAAATATGAAGTTACCAAAGCATGACATTGAATGTCGAAGATTTAAAGGAGTTTAATGATGGGAAAACTCAATAAAACCGAGCGTGAATGGCAAAGAGAGTTATCACCAGAGGAGTTTCATATTACCCGTCAAAAAGGCACGGAGCCTGCATTTACGGGAAAATATTGGAATACCAAGCAAGATGGCACCTATGTATGTCGTTGCTGTGGTACGCCACTGTTTAGCTCTGAAACCAAATATGACAGTGGATCTGGGTGGCCAAGTTTTTATCGTGCCTTAACCCCATCTGCCATAGAAGAGCATGTAGATACCTCACATGGTATGACGCGCTCAGAAATTGTCTGCCATCACTGCGATGCACATTTAGGGCATGTATTTGATGATGGTCCTGAACCCACAGGACTTCGTTATTGCGTGAATTCAGCATCATTAGAATTAAAAAGTCATGAAAAAAATGATGAGGACAGCTATCCATGAGCAACATTTATCAGTTTCAGGCTGAATTGTTGGATGGACAAGAACAATCTTTATCGGTGTATGCCGGTAAAGTGTTGTTGATTGTAAATACGGCCAGTAAGTGTGGTTTTACCCCGCAATTTTCTGGGCTTGAAAAGCTCTACCAACAATACAAAGATCAAGGTTTAGAGATTTTAGGTTTTCCATGCAACCAATTTGGGGGGCAAGATCCGGGTAGTAACAGTGAAATTGGCGCCTTTTGTCAAAAAAACTACGGGGTAAGCTTTCCCATGTTTGCCAAAGTCGATGTCAAAGGCGCTGAAGCACACCCAGTCTTTCGTTATTTAACCAATAACAGTAAAGGCATTTTGGGAAATGGCATTAAATGGAACTTTACCAAATTTTTAATTGGGCGTGATGGACGGATTATTCAGCGTTTTGCCCCAACCACCAAGCCCGAAAGTTTACAAGAAGAGATCGAAAAAGCGTTACAATAGACATAATTTAAGGCGATTGAGATAATCGCCTTAGTTTTTGATCATGATTTGGAGCCATACACATGAATTTACCACACAAAGTGCTAAGTGCTATGTTGCTCGCTGGCTTAAGCACATTCAGTTTGGCCAATGTTGAAGAATTAGAATTGGCGTTAGAACAAGACTTAAAAGCGTTATTAACTAGTAAACAAAAGCCTTATGTGCCAAAAGTCGATCCAGCTTTAGAAAAACAGTTAAAAGCGCAACAAAACAAGAAAGATTATCAAGTGGCTTGGATTAGTCGTCCTAAAATTGAGTTTAGTGACGCAGATTATCAAGGCTATAAAAATCCAGTTCGCCTAAAACTTACCGTTTTGGCCAATGATGGGCGTATTGTTAAAGCAGAGGTGCTGAAAAGCTCAGGCTCAAAAGCACTCGATACCAAAGTGGTTCAGGCTTTGGCATCAGCGCAGTTAGAAGCAATTGCAATGATGGATCGCAATGTGATTTATAGTTTTGTACATGAGTTTAGTATTCATAACGCTTAAAGCACGTTTTTTAAGCGTTGAATGGCTTGCTCGCATTGGGCTAAATCTGCCACCAATGCCAAACGCACATGATTTTCGCCCGGATTGCCACTTTGTGTATCGCGTGATAAATAGCGACCGGGTAACACTTTAATATGAGCTTTTTCCATGAGCATTTTAGCAAACTTTTCATCATGCTCGACCTTTAACCAATAGTAAAAACCAGCATCGGGTTTTTGCAGTGGTAGGAGGTGACCCAGTTCTTGCTGGAATAAATCAAACTTGGCACGGTATTGCACTCGATTTTCTTCCACGTGCTGCTCATCATTCCATGCAGCAATTGAGGCAAGTTGATGTTGCACTGGCATGGCCGCGCCGTGATAAGTACGAAACTTTAAATAGGGTTTTAATAGTACTGCGTCACCTGCAACAAAGCCTGAACGCATACCTGGTAAATTAGAACGTTTAGATAAAGAGTGAAACACCACACAGTTTTTATAATCATGGCGTCCCATTTCAGCGCAGACTTCAAGTAAGCCTACCGGTACTTGCTCAAACCACAGTTCTGAATAACACTCATCTGAGGCAATCACAAAGCCGTATTCATCAGACAGTGCAATTAATTTTTTTAACTGTTGTTTAGAAATCACCGCACCTGTTGGGTTGCCTGGTGTGCAGACAAATAACAGTGCCGTGTTTTGCCAGACGTGTTGAGGTACAGCATCAAAATCACCTAAATAACCATTTTCTTCGCTGCAGTTAATAAAATAAGGCTTAGCCCCAGCAAGTAAAGTTGCACCTTCATAAATTTGGTAAAACGGATTTGGCATCACCACATAAGCCTGATCTTCACGTTTAACCATGGCTTGTACAAAAGAGAAAATGGCTTCGCGTGTTCCAGAGACTGGTAAAATATGCTGTTCGGGGTCAATATGCGTTAAACAAAAACGACGTGTTAACCAAGCCGCAATGCTTTGACGCAGCTCAGGTAGGCCTTTGCTGTTTGGATAGGTCGATAAATGCTCAAAATGCTCAATAATGGCTTGTTGAACAAATGCAGGTGCAGGGTGTTTAGGTTCACCAATAGACAGGGCAATCAAAGGCAGATCGGCAGGTTGAATATCTGCAAACAATTGATTTAACTTTTCAAATGGATAAGGGTGTAGCAACGACAACTGTGCGTTCATAACATAAAAACCGTATAAATTAAGATTGATGGCAAACTTGATGTGAGGCTTGATCAAGCGCAGCTTTTAACCGCTCAGCAAATAATTGAGCTTCGGCATCACTCATCGGTTCACCTTCTTTTTTGGTGATGAAGAAGGTATCTTCAGCACGTTCGCCTAAGGTCACAATACGTGCTGAATGAATGTCTAAACCTTGCATCATAAACAGACCCCCAATACGAGCCAGTAACCCCGGTTGGTCAAGGGTTGAAAGCTCGACCATATGTTGTTGTAAGGCTGCGTTAAAACTAATGGTCACGGTATTTTGAATGTCAAAGTGGCGCAATTGACGTGGAATACGGCGCTGCATTAAACCCGGATACTGATCCGATTGACTCAACGCACTTACCAATGCATCAATTAAGGCTTGCTCACGCTCAGGGTCGCTGAGCAAGTTACCAAAACGATCGAGCACCACATAGGTATCTAAACTAAATGAAGTGCTTGCAGTAATAATACGGGCATCTTGTACATCCAAATTCATGCGATCGAGTACCGCAACTGTGGTGGCAAATAAATTGGGTTGATCTTGGGTATAAATAAAGATCTGCACAGCATCTTGTGCCGCTTTACGATGCGCACGTAACAACACCAAAGGTGCAGGATTATGGCCATGGCATAAAATCGCGCGGGTATGCCATGCAATTTCATCGGCTGATTCTTTAATAAAATAATCATCGCCCAATTCTTGCCATACTTTTTCTACCTCTTCTAAGGCAAAATCATTGACAAGCAATTCGCTGGCACTAAATTTGGTGTCTTCAATCAACATTTGATAATTGACAGGGCGCCCAAGGCCTGAGCGAATCACATCACGGGCATGGGTGTATAGCTGACGCATCAATGATGCACGCCATGTGTTCCAAAGGCTTGGATTGGTGGCGTTAATATCGGCAACAGTTAAGGTATATAAATAGTCAAGATGCTCCATATCCCCGACTTTTTCAGCAAATTGCTGTACCACGTCTGGATCAGAGATATCTTTTTTCTGCGCAGTGACAGACATCAACAGATGGTTTTGTACCAGCCATGCCACCATATTGCATTCACGTTCGGTAAAACCATGTTTACGACCAAATTCAATCGCATCCATCGCACCAAGTTCACTGTGGTCACCGCCACGGCCTTTGGCAATATCATGAAAAATGGCGGCTAAATAGACAATGTCACGGCGCGCTAGGCGTTGAAACACAGAACTGACCACAGGGAAGTCTTTGGTAAATTCAGGCTCTTTAAAACGATTCAAATTGCGTAATAGCAATAAGGTATGGGCATCTACCGTATAAATATGGAACAAGTCATATTGCATCAGACCAGTGATCTGACCAAAGGCTGGAATATAATTGCCCAATACCCCGTATCGCTTCATGGCCACTAAGGTGTCATATAGGCGATACGGTGAGCGAATAATGGACATAAACAAGGCTTGATTGATTGGATTTTCACGAAAGCCATGATCAATCTTTTTAGCGGCTAAAGTTAATAAGCGTAAGGTACGAGCACGAATCCCTTCAATCTCAGGACGATTGGCCAATAAATAAAAGATTTCTAAAATGGCACTTGGGTTTTCAGAAAATACCTTATGGTGTTGTACGGCAAGTTTGTTATCGACTAATTTAAAATGGTTATTAATTTCGACAATTTCACGCTCATATTGTGGTAAACGTGGCGTGATGACGGATTCATTAAAATAAGCCAGTAGCATTTCATTTAAAGTAGACACTTGTTGTGCAGTACGATAATACTGCTTCATAAATTGTTCGATTGGATAATTGGGTGATTGATGTTCTTCACGCTCAAAACCAAATTTGGCCGCAATCTCACGTTGATAGTCAAACAATAAACGGTTTTCATCACGCTTGGTGAGACGATGCAGATGATGACGAATTTCCCATAAGAAAAGTTCAGCTTGTTCTAACACTTCCAGTTCAAATTCGGAAATAAAGCCTAAATGTACTAAATCATAAATACGATTGACGCGAAAATGGCGTTTGGCAATCCAACCAATTTGGTTAATGTCACGGATGCCTCCCGGTGCATTTTTAATATCAGGTTCTAAGTTGCTTTCGGTGTTGTTGTGCTGCGCGTAGCGTTTTTGTTGTTCAAGCATCTTGGCATCAAAGAAGGTTTTGTCGGTCCAGCTTTGTGACACAATGCGTCGTGGCCATTTGGCAAGATTGTGATTGCCGACAATCAAACGTGCTTCGATTAAACTGGTGGCGACAGTTAAGTCATGCGTGGCTTGTTCAACGCAATCGTTGATGGTGCGTACACTAATGCCGGGTTTAAAATTACCTACATCCCAAAGTGATGAGATAAAGGTCGATATTTTTTGTTCGTCTTGAACACTGATGTTGTCTTCAGCCAAGATCATAATATCAACATCAGAATAAGGCAGCATTTCGCGGCGTCCATAACCGCCTACAGCAAACAGGCCTAAATGAGTGCTGTCGAGTTCGGCATGTTGCCATAAAAACATTAATGCTTCGTCAATCAAATCTGAACGAGTACGAATAATATCCCGAATAGAATAACCCTGTTCAAAATACGCTTGTAGCTGCTGTTCTACATCACTGCGCCACTGATTAATGGCTTGAATATCATGATGATCATGGGTGTATTTCAGCAAAGGTAGAGTATTGATCATGAACAGGGTCCGTTATTATGTAAAGTCCGAATAGTGTTGCACGCTAACTTGATCTGCAGCCTGTTGTGCTAACTGACGTGCTTGGGTGGTGTCTTGGGCACGCGCAGTTGCGACACCCATACGACGACGTTTAAAGCCTTCAGGTTTGCCAAACAGACGTAAATCCGTATCGGGATGTGCTAAAGCAAGATTCAAGCCAGAAAATGTAAGATTCTGATGATCCATGCCTGCATAAATCACAGCACTTGCAGCAACACTATGCCGCGCGGTATTGACGGGTAAGCCTAAAATGGCGCGTGCATGTAATTCAAATTCGCTTTGAAATTGTGAAGCTAAGGTCACAAGCCCTGTATCATGCGGACGTGGTGAAACCTCACTAAACCATACTTTGTCACCTTTGACAAATAGTTCTACCCCAAAAATACCGCAGCCACCGAGCGCAGTAGTGACCTTATGGGCAATCCGTTTGGCCTCGGTTAAGGCGGCTGCACTCATCGGTTGTGGTTGCCAACTTTCCACATAATCACCGGCATCTTGACGATGACCAATTGGGTCGCAATACGAGGTTTCAATCTCACCTGTTTGTGGATGCTTGCTACGTACAGTGAGTAAGGTAATTTCAAAATCAAAATCAATTTGAGCTTCAACAATCACCGTACCTTGATTGACACGACCACCAGTTTGAGCATACTCCCAAGCGGCATCAACTTCATCAAATGAAGTAACACGCGATTGACCTTTGCCTGAGGATGACATGACGGGCTTAACAAAGTTTGGATAGCCAATGTCATCACACGCCGCACGAAAAGCTGTTAAAGTGTTGGCAAAACGATAAGCAGAGGTCGGTAGACCTAATTCTTCGGCGGCTAAACGACGAATGCCTTCGCGGTTCATGGTGAGATTGACCGCTTTTGCTGATGGGATCACGGTTGCTGTGGCAGCTTGTTCAATCTCGACCAAGACTTCGGTGGCAATCGCTTCAATTTCAGGCACGATTAAATGTGGTTGCACTTGGGCAATTAATTGTTTGAGTGCTTGAGGGTCGGCCATGTTTAAGTTATAGCTAAAATGCGCCACTTGCATGGCAGGAGCATCTGCATAACGGTCGGCAGCGTGGACTTCGACCCCTAAACGTTGTAATGAAATCACCACTTCTTTGCCAAGTTCACCGGAACCTAACAGCAAGACTTTAAATGCAGACGTTTGTAACGGGGTGCCAAGAGTGACGCTCATGAGTAATATCCTTTACCTGTTGAGGTTTTAGCATAGCAGAACTCATGGCGCTGTTGGATTGGTCGTGTTTTAAAATCACAGGCGTAGAACCTAGATTTTTGTCTTAATAGGGCAGAAAAAATGTTAAAAAAGGAGCACATGGCTCCTTTAGATTGGAAAATAAGTATAAATTAAGCCATAGGTTAAGGCGGCGGTTAAAGTCGCAGGCACAATTTGCTTAAATTTAAAATACAGCGCCGTGAGCACCAAAAATCCCATCAGCATGGCAAAACTTTTATTTGGGCTTTGTAATAATGGTGGTAAGGTGGCAACCACTAGCATGGCACTAATGGCAGCAATACCAATACTACCTAAAGCAATTTTTAGCCATAATGCCCCTCGTTTTTGCCCCTCTTGCTGAAACTTTTGAATCACGAAAAATGGTCCAAAACGAGAAGCAAAGTTGGCAATTCCCACCAAAATCCCCACTAAAATAATTTCAAGATTCATGCATCAGCTCCTTACATGTTCCGGATCAGGTTTTTTCAGTACATAATGCTTAAATAAGCCGGCAAAAATCCCTGAACCAATGCCAATAAAAATCGCCGCAGATAAATCAATAAAATAACAAGCAATTGCAGCAACGAGGGTGGTCACCAAAACGATAAAGGTATGTTTACGCTCAAAAGCGGCCAATAAGAAGCTTAAGAATAAAGCAGGCAGTAAGAAATCTAAGGCAGCTTGTAAAAACTGTGGCATTTGACTGACTTGATCGGCAAATAAGCCCCCTAAGAATGAGCCTGTTGCCCATGACAGCCAACTAAATAGACTCAAACCTAACATCCATGATTCTGACCATTGCTGACGACGCTGTGACAGCTGAATCATACCTGAGGCAAAGACCTCATCGGTTAAACCCCATGCCCAAAAGGCTGTTTTTTTTAAATTGAGTTTATCTTGAATTAAGTTATATAACGCAGGGCCATACAGTAAATGGCGAATATCTAGGGCAATCACAGTTAATGCAGTCATCCAAATAGAGGTACCACTGCCTAATAAGGCCACCACCAAGAACTGACTTGCGCCTGCATACATCGAGCAGGACAAAAACAAGGCTTCCCAGGCGCTAAAACCAAATTGCGTGGCCGATACACCAAACGCAAATGAAACGGGTAAATAAGTAAACATGATGGCTTGGCTATCTTTAGCACCTTGCCAAAAGCCTGCGGGTTGCGCGGGCAATAATTGCTGTTCAGACACGACACACCTTGTGGGGGAGCGGAACTTAAGAGAAAGAAGATTGAGTATTCTACTTGAATTCACTAGCATAGTGACGAAATGTTTTAAGGTGAATCAGATGAGAGTGAAAGTTAAGCATCAAGTTGCTGTAGCTGCTCTGTTGGCTGTCTTTGGGCTAAGCGCATGTGGTCAAGACAACGCTGCCCCAACACAGATTAAAGCGGCACCTAAACTCAGTCATGATGCGACTGAATATGCCACTCAAGCTTGGCAACTGATCAATCAGGTGGATGGATTAGTCTATGCCAAAGACATGGCAAAAATTGAAAATGAAGTACGCATCCCTGCACGTAAACTCAGTACCGATTGGCGTATTAACGTAAAAATGACCGACTCAGTGACTGAAGGTACATATGCACTGTGTCGTAAAGCATTAACCAGTTTAGAAGTTTGGGCGCGCATCACGTTAGAAAACACCGCATCGGCAGCACAAAAGCAGCTCGATTATGAGCGTGATAAACGCCAATGTGCGGATGCCTTAGAGCACCCTGAATTAGGCAACACCGATCCGAAACAAAAAGGCAATGCGGTCGTGGTTGAATCCTAAAGTGCACCATATGAGTGCGCTCATATAGGTCTGAGTGCATAAAAAAAGCCCCAATATGGGGCTTTTTTTAAAGTGATTTATACGTTAAAGCGGAAGTGCAAAACGTCACCATCTTGTACGATATACGTTTTACCTTCTAAACGCCATTTACCAGCTTCTTTAGCGCCTGCTTCGCCGTTGTACTGTACGAAATCTTCGTAAGCAATACATTCAGCACGAATAAAGCCTTTTTCAAAGTCAGTGTGAATCACGCCTGCTGCTTGTGGTGCAGTTGCGCCCACTTTTACAGTCCAAGCACGAACTTCTTGTACACCTGCGGTAAAGTAGGTTTGTAAGCCAAGTAGGGCATAACCGGCACGAATCACCACGTTTAGGCCTGGCTCTTCCATATCCATCGCTTCTAAAAATTCAGCACGATCCTCATCTTCAAGCAATGAAATCTCAGCTTCAATTTGGTTGCAAAGCGGTACCACAATCGCATTTTCAGAGGCAGCTAAGGCTTTGACTGCATCAAGATGTGGGTTGTTTTCAAAACCATCTTCCGCCACGTTGGCAATATACATTGTTGGTTTTAAAGTTAATAAACCAAAACCACGCACCAATTTACGCTCGTCATCATCTAAATCGGCAGCACGCGCAGGTTTACCTTCATCAAGTAACGGTAAGATTTTTTCTAAAACTGCTTTGGTTGCTACAGCTTCTTTGTCGCCACCTTTTGCAGATTTTGCTAAACGTGTTACCGCTTTCGTCACTGTTTCTAAATCGGCTAAAGCTAATTCAGTGTTAATGGTGGCAATATCGTCAAGCGGGTCAATTTTACCATTAACGTGAATCACGTTTTCATCTTCAAAACAACGTACCACGTGAGCAATCGCGTCAGTTTCACGGATATTGGCTAAAAATTGGTTACCTAAGCCTTCACCTTTTGATGCACCTGCCACTAAACCTGCAATATCTACAAATTCCATAGTGGTAGGTAAAACACGTTGTGGTTTAACGATCGCGGTGAGTTTATCAAGACGTGGGTCAGGTACAGGTACAATCCCTGTGTTTGGCTCGATGGTACAAAACGGGAAGTTTTCCGCAGCAATTGCAGCTTTGGTTAATGCATTGAACAGGGTAGATTTACCAACGTTGGGTAAGCCAACAATACCACAATTAAAACCCATGAAATTACTCACAAAGTGTTATTTAAAAATTGCTGCTGATTTTACAACAAAGCCAAGCCAAAGTCATGAACATGCAGTGCGGTGCTGGATTTTTCATACGCTTGCATACAATTGGTGTTAAATCACATTGTGTTTGGCTTTTAATATCGCTTAAAGTAACTTCAAAGCCATCAGCTTGTCGATGAAAGAAAACCACCACGGAGTTTGTATGCGTACACTTTACCAGTTTCCTTTATCACATTTTTGTGAAAAAGCACGTTGGTTGCTCGATCATAAAGAACTGGATTATGTGGCACACAATTTAATCCCTGGGGTACATCGCGCTTTTACTCGTTTAAAAACCGGTCAAAATAAACTGCCCATTTTAAAAGATGCTGAACGCTGGATTGTGGGCAGCACCGATATTGCACTGCATTTAGATGAATATTATCCAGAACATCGTTTATTACCTGCAGATGAGAGTTTACGTCAACACGCTTTACAAATGGATGCACTTGCCAATGAAATGGGACGTCATGTACGCCGTTGGGTATTGGCACATGCTCTACAAGGCAGTGATGAATCGGTTGAAATTTTAATTGGTGAAAAAGGTTATATGCGCCAATTTGATAAATACACCCGACCTTTAATTAAAAAATTAGTCTCCACGGGTTATCAATTAAAAAGCGATAAGGTGGCTGCTTCAAAAGCTGAACTTGATGCCATGATTCCTAAGCTCAATGCGCAACTAATTAACAACAAGGGCGGTTATTTGTTGGGTTCACGTTTAGGACTGGCTGATATTGCAGTATGTAGCATGCTTGCTCCAATTTTGGCATTACCCAACACACCGTGGGAAACCGAGCAACTGGATACTTTTTCAGCAGAATTTTTAGCCTATCGTGAATACTTACAACAACTACCTCTAGGGCAATACATTGCACGGGTGTATGCAACCGAACGTCGTGCTCGCGTAGACTGGCGCGGTATGTAATTTTTTTTGAGATAAATTTTTCAATAAAGAAGCTTTAATGGGTAAATAAATCATAATTTTTTACTTAAATGGTATTTTTTTGCAGAATTGCTTAATAAAGTGAAAAATCAGTTCAAAAAGGCTTTTATTTTTTTAAATTTAGGAAAATAATTTAAATTAGATGTTGTTAATCTATATTGCAAGGGTGTGATGGGGATCGAAAAGAGTAACAGGCTCAATAACTGATCAAGTTAGGTGGTCTTTATCCATAAGGTCTCGATTCGACTGAAAACGCGATTTACCACAAGTGAATTGGCACAAGCTATAGGTTAAAAACGTATAGTGGTTGCAGTAAAACGATTTAACGTTTTCCTCAAACACCCTAAAAAATTCTATACGGCATCATCTATTACGATAAACATAATACGCGAGGATGATGGCATGCAACTTGATCGCTTTGATAAACAAATTCTCGAAATCCTGACCCATCAAGACTTAAATCTCAATGAACTCTCAGAGCGGGTCAATTTGTCGGTCAGTTCGGTGCATCGTCGGATTAAGCAACTGATTGATCACAATATTATGACCCAATTAAAACGGGACTTAAATTACGAAAAATTGGGCTTTAGCTTGCATGTCTTGTTACAAGTTTCATTAAGTAAACATGATACCGACACTTTTGCCAAATTTTTAGAAGCTCTTAAAGATATTCCAGAAGTGATTCATGCCTTTTTAGTGACAGGGCAATCGGCAGATTTTATTGTAGAAGTGGTGGCTAAAGATATGCAAAGTTATAGTGAGGTCTTGCTGCAACGTATTGGTAAAATTGAACATGTTGTGGCGCTGCATTCAAGTTTTGTGATTAAAGAATATGACGTATTTGATTGCCACAGTTTACTGAGTAAAGCCTAAAAGCAAAAAACGCGCTCGAAAGCGCGTTTTAAAATTCATGACAGATTAAGCATCTAATTGATTGAGTACATCATCTGAGAATTCAACGTTGGTATAAACGTTTTGTACATCATCTAAATCTTCAAGCATATCAATCATTTTCATGATTTTTTTCGCTTGTTCAATATCAGTGATCTCAGCTTTTGTTGATGGGCTCATAATCACTTCAGCATTGTCTGATTTTAAGCCGGCAGCAGATAATGCATCTTGTACATCACCAAAACTTTCAGGGGTGGTGATGACTAAGATTTGATCTTCAGATACTTCAATATCTTCAGCACCGGCTTCTAATGCCACGTCCATGATTTGATCTTCTAAAGATAGATCTTCAAAACTAATTTCACCACGCTTAGTAAACAAGAAGGCCACTGAACCGTTAGTGCCCAAGTTACCATCAGTTTTGCTAAAGCAATGACGTACATCAGGTACAGTACGGTTTAAGTTGTCTGTCATTGTTTCCACAATCACAGCCACACCACCAACACCGTAACCTTCATAGGTGACTTCTTTTAAATCATCGTTATCTTCACCACCAGCACCACGTTGGATCGCACGGTTGATGACATCGCGTGTCATGTTAACAGATAAGGCTTTTTCAACCACCGCACGTAAACGTGGGTTGCTGGCTGCATCTGCACCACCGAGTTTAGCGGCAGTTGTCAGTTCACGGATGTATTTAGT
The DNA here is from genome assembly GCF_947626835.1 of uncultured Acinetobacter sp. Taxonomy (GTDB): domain Bacteria; phylum Pseudomonadota; class Gammaproteobacteria; order Pseudomonadales; family Moraxellaceae; genus Acinetobacter. Next base: position 18,056 of record NZ_CANQTS010000042.1, read on the forward strand.
AAATAACTTACCACGACTAGCATCTTGTTTTGCTTTACGATGCTTAATATTGGCCCACTTGGAATGACCCGCCATGCGAAATATGCTCCTTGTAGATTGGCCTTATGCCGATCAAATTGAGGTGAATTCTAGCATAAGGCTTTTTTTCGGATAAAGGGTTTTATAGCGAGTTTTTATGGATTTGTGCACTACTTTGAACAGTTCAACCTAAAACATTATGCTAAATGCATGAATACTTAACGCTCAACAGCTTATCTTTGGTCACATAAACGTCATATGAGCAGCTTTACTTTTTGTAGACCACTAAATTTAGCTTCTAATCAATAGGCCACGGCTTGAGATATTTTATGGTTTTTTATGACCAGATAATATAGGTATTTTTTATAATTAATTTAGCGTTTTTATGTCTTATTTGATGCTTTGTTAGATATTTAATATATTGTTTGATATAAATTAAATCTCAAATAGTCACTAAATGCTCTTTTCACTGGCTTAAATACCTATTAGACTTTTGTCTTAGGTGATTGTGTTCAAAAAAGCTATTTTTTGGCAATCAAGCTTGATAATGGAGTAATCTTAATGACAATCTGGTCTATGTTGTGTGTAGCATTTGTGGTTTTTATGCTTGTCGTGGGCTGGTCATTGCTCGAATTTTACTTCGAATCACGTAAAGAAAAGCATTTAAGCACCAAAATGGTCTATCCAATGCCAAAGAATCATATTCCTATTAAACGCACTGCATAAATTGTGAACGTGGTAAAGTGCTTTAAATAATTCTATCAATTAATTGTTTTTTTATATCACTAAACTTAGAATTTGATGTTATCGGTATGAGTTTTTGTAGCATTTATTTATTGCTGTAGTCAAATTGTGCATAAAAAGATGTTGTCTGAATAAGCGTTTGAATCTAAAACACTTGTTTTTTATGATTTTCTTAGTTAGTATTCTTGCCGCTAGAGAATGTTTGTATTGAATATCTAAGCATTATAGGGCCTATAGCTCAGTTGGTTAGAGCAGCGGACTCATAATCCGTTGGTCGACAGTTCAAGTCTGTCTGGGCCCACCATATAAAACAACCACTTACGTGTACTAATCGTAAGTGGTTTTTTTGTTTTTGCAAGCTAGTAAGCAAATGGTAAGCAGATGAAATCAACTTAAACAAACAGTTTTTTGTATAGTTCTTCTAGGTTTGGATCTGTGCTTGGAATGAAGTCTTGAAGTTTCGGGTGAATGCGGAAATCTGCTTCGGCTTTTGTAGATATCTCTTTAACTTCACTAGACCAGTTTTTCCTTCTGTATTCTCGCCAATTTAATTTAATTTTGAGTGGTCGACTGTATCCTTTTAATTCTATAAGGAAGATCTGATCACATAATTCATCAAATAAAAAGACATGTGAACGATGGAAGTGAGGATTTCTTTTTAGTAATAACTCTAATGAATTGATGAGGAGTGAACAGCAATCATTAGAAAGAGCGGTACTATTAATGGTTACTCCCCAGTGATGCAATAAATACAATGCACATAGGCTGTCGAGTGAGCCATAGCTTGCTATATGTTTTAAGCAACTCTTATCAAAGTGATGTGTGCTGAAAAAACAGGAGGTTTTAACTTGGTAAACTAAACACACTCATCAGGAGTTTACCATGAGCAAGAA
>NZ_CANQTS010000043.1 GCF_947626835.1 uncultured Acinetobacter sp.
GTTTACGCATTAACTTAATTGCTGCACTGGTAAACCGAATAAACTTGCAATAACCACTTTCGCAAGAGGTCTAATATAGACTCTCGTTCTTAAGCTATATAATTCCGTTAGTACTAAATAGTTTATTCCATCCCGGTTCACATTAAGTTTTTTTAACTTTAATTGTATTTCATCTATTAAATTTATTATTGATCTTGCAATCAAAATTGAACTTTCATTATTTATCATACTACATTACTCCATTCCAAATTTAGGTTTGAATACAGTTATTCAATATCTATATTTTAATAGTTACCATGTGTATTCAAAGAATATTTCTCTTGATTATCACAACACTATCAAGGCATTAGAATTTGTCTTTAGTTTAGATTTAGAAACTAGGATTTGAGTATCATCTCTTCAAACTTCTGCAAAGATACCGATTTATTCATATTAGGTATCTGTTTACAAACCTCAACAATTTTAAGCGCACGAGGGCGTGTTAATGCAGAACCTGCCTTTTCCCAAAGTTCAATTAAACTTGCCAACATATGTTCATCATATTGATGACTCACTCGCACATACTGCCAATATTTAGACAAGGTATACGCTAATGAAAAATCTCCAGGATAATGTTGTTCATCTTCAACGATTAATGACAACATCACTGGAACCGTTTTTTCGTGCAGTTTAAAGCTGTTTTGCATCAACCAGTCAACTAAAATTGGCATAGCATTTCTGAGTAACAGCAAACGCTTTCGATCTGAGATATTTAAAACTTTTAACCATTGTTGTTCATCAAAACTACTGATAGGCCATAATTCACTTTCATTTTGTAAACGTAATAACATCTGGTCAGTGTTTATTTGCCGATTTATTAATATTTCATCAAACCACTGTTGCCAGTGGTATCCTAACTTTTGATTGCAATAGGCACTAATTCTCTCCCAAATCTTAGAAAAATAGGCATTTTTTTCTACTTCAATCCGAATATGTGGCGGTGTTTGTTCCAAACATTGCCAATATTCTTGCCAATATTGTGGTGCAAGTTGCGCACAATGTTTTAAATATGCAAAGACCTGTTCCGTGCTATTGGGTTTGGTCAAATGCCAAGTTTTTGGATCATCAGTTTCCGAAACAGAAGATTTTTTTTCTACAAAATTTAAAACTTTTGCACACCATTCGACATCGATAAAACAAGGTAACTGTTCAAAAAAATGATGTTTACCCATTAATACAGCACCAATAAACCATTGTTGCCACTGCAAAAGATGCTGTTCATCTTTTTTAATTTCAGGCAGTCGATTAAAAATCGATTTAAAAGGTCGATATAGCTCTTGTAAAGCTTTAACATCGGTATATGGTGAAATTGTGTCATCTAATAATTGATTTCCACCCACTGCAGTTAAGGCATCTAAAATGGCGCACAATACAATACTTGGTAATAAATCATCTAACAAATCTTTTAACTTAGTATGATTTAATAAAGTTTCCCATTGCTGTGCAATGGCTAAAGTTTGTACTTGTAAAAAAATCAGGTTTTTTTCACCTAAACTGGCATTGGTTTTAATTTCGTTAAAACATAACTGTACTGTTTCAATATCTCTTTCTTTTTGTGCCAAGTAAAAATCTCGTAAAATTTTTCCTACGGGACGTTTGTTTAACTGCACAATCTGTGGACGATGATTTAAACTATGAATCACTCGATTAACCAACTCAAAATTTAAATAAATATCCTGCGCTGAAACTGATGGTACATCTGCCGCTAGAGTATTAGATTTATTACGATAAAACTGTAAGCGCACGATACCTGCAGGAAATTGTGACAGTAAAACCTGCTCCGCTACTTGATCTGAATGTGAGGTTTTGATGATTTGGTAGCTTTCAACATAAGCTGTCCCAAGTGCACTATATAAAATTGAATTGAGCTCTGTCAGTTCACGTAAATCTGTTGCACCACCAACATACATCATAACAGGTTGATCAGCATAAACATAAGGCAAAGCAAAATAAGGTTTTTTTTGTACAATAGGAGATAAAAAAGCCTTGAGCACCTGTAATTTCTCTGGGTTGTAGTTATCATGATGGATACGCTCTAATCGAATTCGATTAGTGTCAAAAAAGTCACTCACCCATTTTGGATAATACAACATCTTGTATTTTCTCCCATTGCGTATATTTTTTAAACTCAAGAAGAGATTCCGAAATATTTTTTGGATCAGTATTCAGGGTGACTACCTCATCATTTGATTCCACACCTGAATAAGTCAAATTAAGTGAACCTTCTATCAATCCATCCTTAGAAATTACGCCCTTAGTGTGTAGTTTATCCACACAACAAATTGATAAGCCTTCATGTTTACCCAATTGGTAATATAGAGCTGCTAAAAAAGGGCTATTAATAGGGTCTCTACGAATCACCATTTTAAGTGCTACACCTGCTTGTACTAACATAATCAGCACTTCACTAAAACGAATATAACGTGGTTCAAATTGAGGGACTAAAGCATTCCATTGATTAGCTGTGTTATCGATGAGTTCAAAATCTGTGACCCAAGGAGAAACTATCCATAATTCATCTTTATTAAACAGAGTGCCTAATAGCAGCGTGGTAAACACTTCTTTAAATTGACGCCTACCAAGTGATTGATTAAGATATATTTTTCTAGACATATTACAACACTCATTGCACTGCTTCAGGTAATTCAAATCTGATCATTGTACCTTCATCCTCATAGGATAAACCAATGACACGTGGATATAGCCATAATCCATAATATTCAATATGTTGTTCTTGCAGTAACAGCATCATCTTACCTATCGTCATACCACATGCCTCTGTATAAATAACGTCAACAATGCCGTATTGGGCTAAGCTTTTTTGTACCGTATTCAAATTACCATCAAATATAATTTTGTTAATCTCTTCAGAAAATAGCTGCTTGACTAACAAGCGATCTGTGAGATGTTTAGCATTAAATTGATTATAGAAACTCAGCTCAGAGTCTCGTACTACTTGCCCCTTGGGCCATAAAACACTCTGATAACTACAATGTAAATCAAAAATATCTTCTGCAGTTTTAGAGCGACTTTGCCTGTGAGCTGCCGTATGAGTAAATAGGTTTAATGCCCATTCCAAACCTGTTTTAGCTTCTAAATCGGCCCATTGTTTTAATAAGTTAAGTATATTTTGATCTGAATCTGTATGACTACCCGGACGTAACACCCGAGAATACAAAAGATTTAAAAAACTTTGGCTTAAAATAAAGCCTTGTTGTGACAATTTTTCATGTAAAGCATGATTGGCTTCTTTACGTTGATGATGATCTTCTGCATGTCTAACCTGATTGAATAAGTGCTGTAATGCCTGAGATTGTGGTAATCCTTTTAACAGCTTATATAAAGAGGCATCCACTTGCTCATATTCGCCTGCTCCTAAATGTTTCATAAAGACATTTAAAATTCGGCGTGGATCTTCCATATATAAATCGGCTAAATTGGCAATAATGCCACAGCCACCTTGTTCCGATTCAGTGAGCCAGATATTTACTCTATCCTCTTTATGCTCGATATCGACCAAAACCGCACGTTCATCAGCATCATTTAATAAGGTAAATAAAGTTTGATTACACACCGCAGCTAAAGTGCTTTCAGTAATTTTACGTGCATAGTCTAGTAAATCTGGCAATTCTGTTATAGGTTGCCAAAGTGCAAGAGCAGCTTCACTGATTTCGTTAATCACACTCTGCTGTTTAAACAGTTCAATTAATTCGGTTTGTAATTTTTGTTCGCTGTCATCATTTTCGATGTCTGAGTGGAATAAACTATACGGAATATTTTGTAAAACAGTTTGTCCTTTTACCGTAGCCAGTTGATTGACTGCAGCACGTACAATTGAATCTGTGGTTTCAGGCAAATCAGTTATCTGAGTTGCTAATGCCGCCATATAACATTCATATACCCAATTGGCTTTAAAAACATTATTTTTGAAACTCTTCGACTGATTTAAGCGTTCTTTAAACAATAAAATACGCAGAGATTGTTGTACTTTTTCCGCTTCTACAATACGCATCATATCTGCTTTGGCAATTTCAAAACTAAAGCAAATACCATCTACCCATTGTTTTGCTCCAACGGCCACTTTTTTACCATTTTTATGCCAGATAAAATCGATATGACGCTGATCTCCACTTTGAAAATCTAATGTAGATTTCGTGGTATGGCTATAACGTATAACCTCAACAGGACTTGCATTTTTATGCAAACAAAATTTAATCTCTTTCAGATATTTAGACCAAACCCCTTGTGGTGGTTCCTCAACAAATTCAGAAAAATCTTGAAAACTTGCCAACCATTCAACTACTGCATTACTTTTATCTTTTAACCTAAGTTTATAGTCTAAAACTTTGCTACGAATTTCTTTTGGTCGGTACAGTTCCAATAATTCTTGATCATCAGTTAAGACTGTTCCCTCATCATGTACATCGTCCCCAAATGCATCGGCAATTTCAAAGATATATGCACCATCAAAAACTGCAGCATTAAAATCTGAGGGGATTAACCAATCGCAACTATCCCATTGAATGGCATAACGTTTGGATAATCTGCCCGGTGCAAATTCTCTCATGCCTTGGTAAAAGCTTAAGCTTTCCCATTTAGTATGTTGCCCACGAGCTAAGCCTATATTTACATCAGGTACATTTAAATCAGCAAACAGGGCTTCGGGAATATATTCAGGTAATGGGGAACGTGCTTTGGGTACGCCTGCCCACTGTACATTATTGACGCGCCAATGCGTTTTTAATTGACGTAGCATCGTTGGAATAACCGAGAGCATAATCGAGCGTGGCGATTCCCACAGTAGTTGTTCAACTACATCATCCTCAATTTTTAAAGCATATTTTAAGTAGACTTTAAATTTTTGTAATGTGCTCTGATCATCTAGCATTTGCTCTATTTTGTTTTGCACCGCAATTACCGCATGTCGTGGCATAGTGCTGTTATATTGCTTAGGAAATTTAAATACGTTCCAAATCGATTTATTGTTTAAATTCACCTGTTGGCTTAGCCAATCTAATAACACCAATGCTGCTTGCATTTTTTGGATATGGCGGTTATCTAATGGCAAACTACGGCGTTTAATCTGCGGATTCATTAATTCTTCATAACGCTGAAAAGTGTAACGGTCACGTCCAAATTCTGACAATACCACAATCAGCCAAGGGCGCATTTCTCTCGATCGACCCGCTCGCCCTTTACGTTGTAAAAAAGATGCCACACCCCGAGGTGCTTTATGTTGAATAACAGCCCCTACTTCAGGATCATTAAACCCAACCTCTAAAGAGGCTGTTGCCACGATAACTTCAGCTTGTGTATCTACACCACTGTCTTGGCTTGAGGTTCGCCCTAAAAGTGCACGATCCTGATTAAATTGATGCCCAATTTGACTAGCAATCCGCCAATCTTGACCAAAAGTAATTTGTTTGTACTTACGTTTTTCTTCGATGTCATGATTGGCACGTAAATCTGCCAATGGTCTTTGCTCGGGATTTGCAACCAAATCACCATATCGGTATTTTAAACCTTCCGCATCGACTAAAGCATGAAATAAACGGTTATTAATGTCTAAATCATCAGTAAAAATAAAGGTTTTATTTCCCCATACCCCTTTGGATTTTTGTTGCTTATTATCTAAAATACGCTTAGTCAGCATACTGGTTTGAATGGTTGTTGATAGCAATGCTGTTTGTGAAACAGGGTCTCCACGCAATAGTAGAATATACTCAGCGCCTTCATCGACCATTTCGTCTCGGGTAGGTTCTAATAACACCACTTGATTACTATAAGCACCAATTAACGTAGCAAAGAAATTTGCAGCATCACTCAAGGTAGCAGACAAGCCGACAAAATGAGGTTTAGCTCGGCTCATTTGTAACCAACGTCTGAGCAAATAAGCCGTTTGTGCCCCTGTTGTACCTTCATAGGTGTGTACTTCGTCCATCAATACCATGATGGGTTTTGCTGCATGATCACCAATACCATAAAGATGTTGCAACTCAGGATTCACCATCTGTTGATTTAACATTTCTGTTGTGGTGAATAAAATATCAGGTGGCGTAAAACGTTGTTTGTCTCGCGTGAGTAGAATTTCATCATCTCTGACTATAAAATTACATTCACTACAGCATAATCGTTCAATATTGTGCTCAACATCTCCTAAACGCCATTGCATTTTTCCCTTACAACCTGCTGTTGTACAATGTATAAATTCAAAATTTCCTGATGATTTTTTTTCTCGACGCTTTTTAATTTCATCTTCTATTGATTTTGGCGTTAAGCCAAACATCGTGCCTATGCGTAATTTTCGCCCAAGCTTTTGTTGCGTATAAGCATCTAATTCTCGACATTGTTTCCAAGTTTCATAAAACTGATCTTTTAATAGTTCTTGTCTTGGATAAATCGCCAGAATTTGTACACCTGACGCTTTTGCATGGCATAAATGATCGACAAGTGCAGTTAAACCCGGCAGATAAAAAGACATGGTCTTACCACTGCCTGTACCTGCACATACAATACTACCTGTAATATTGGATGATTTTTTATTCTGTAATTGTCGATACTCGCTTAATATTCGAAATAAAGAGCGTTCTTGGAAACCCGATAAATTAAATTGATCTTTTAACAAACAGTCTAAAATGGGACGTAAACTTGAACCAAACTGTTGAGTGACTTGTTGCTTAATGACATCCGCCTGAAGGTCACGCCTTGGATAACTGCGCGCACGGCGCACAAAACGGAAATCTGATACCAACGTTTTGCTATCTTCAAGTTTTTTGTTCCAAAACAGTTGTCTCTGTAGTTTAAACAAATGCACCGATTCCGCCATACGTGTACGGTAATAACCCGTGTTTGTCATCACATGATCAGGATGTGGGATTTCAATCAGCATGGCTCTTTCATTAACCATACTTAAGAACACATCTTCTGGTTCAAAAAAACAGCCATATTGATTAGCAAACTGCTCTACCATTTGATTAATGGTGATCATGACCTCGTGTTGGGTGAAGAAACCCGCCGTATCCCCCCAAGACAGCATCTGTATTTCATGTTCTTCAAATTTATCTAAACATGCTTTTAATAGTTCATTATATTTAGGATGCTTAGAGGTCATTTAATTATCCCATTTTAGTTGTACAGTAAAGTTTTTTAAATGATCATTCTCATATAACCATTGATATATCTCAGGTGTCATATCACTCAAATTCACAATAGCTGTGCTCGAACCATTAAGACGCTGTAAAAACATTTGTACAACTTGAGGCACATCAAATCGCATGTCTGCTCTTAATGCAGTCAATTGCTTACTGATGTCCTGTAAGCTCTTGAGATCATCTACATATAATGGCAAGGCTTTACTTTTGCTATCAAATTCCTTTTGTTTCGCCACATAATCTGTATAGACTTTCACTTGCCCCGGGATGTGTGCAACACCATTTAATAAAGTTTTTTCAACAAAAAATTCTTGCTTTAAATTCTGCACATATTGTTGCCAATATTCGTTCAAAGTTTGCTTAAAAGCAGTATGACATCCCTCTAAATATTGCAGCAATTCTGCAAATTTTTTATCCTCACGTAATTGCTCTTTATCTTTTTGCCAAATATTTTTTACCTTTTTTAACACTTCTGATAGGTGAGTGAATTTATCATCTAACTGATGTTCAAATCCGACTTGAGTCTTAAATACATGATAAGTCTGTGCCAATTGTTGAATCGCGAATACATCTTGTTCGAGATTATCGAAAATTGCCTGACTTGCCTGAATATTTACCGCCAAACTTTGAATGTTTAAGTTGTTATCAATCTCTTCAGCGTAGGCTTTAATTTGTGTCATTAAATGCATAATTTTATAGCCCTTCTACTGTTAGTTCTAAGTGATCAAGTAAATCTGTCACTTTTTGACGTGCACGATCTAAACTTTCTACACCATTATTTTGATTGTCTGACTGAATTCTGGCATAGCTTTTTTGATAAAATTCTTGCCAATAACTCAACAGCTGTTTTACATCTTCTAAATGCGTCGCATCAATGCGTTGTACATTTTCAACCACTTTCTTCCAATCAATACCATGTTCTGAATTTAAATCAGCTAGAAAGGTAACGATACCCTTAATCATTTCCCAACATGCTGTCTGATCTAAACGTTGAATTAAGCTAATAAAATCATTTGCATTAGGCAAAATATTACTATGACTTGGATAATGCTTGCCTTGATCTCTGACTTTTTCAATGTTTTGCTTCATCATTTTGAGCGCTTGGCTATAGGCTTCTTTGGTACCAAAATCGAACTGAGCGAAGATCGTTTGTAATTTGCGCTGACCATTTTCAAAAGGTTGTCTAAAACTTGAAAAAATACTAAAAACAGACAAGTCTCTATCAATTTTTTTAAACAGATCAACGGCCAATTTACCTTCATAAACGTGATCATTTTGCGAAAACACATCTAACCATGTTTTACGCAATGTATCCCAATGCTCTAAAGGCTTTCTTAATTCTTCAAATAAGGCAATTTCACCAAAATATTTTGCTTCTTCCGCATTGAGTAATTCTTGCGTATTAAGCAACAGAGTATCTAGCCTTTGCTGCGCATTTTCATCATTTTTCCACACCCCCAGACGATAGGCTGCTTCCATATGACTTTTTAAACCAGATTCAGCTTGTGTACGCATTTCTGTAATAAATAACTGTAATGCTGAAGGTACCCAATGCATACTAAAATTCTGATAAATCAAGTAGTCACGGTAACCATCAGGATAACTCCACGCTGTAAAACCCTTTTGTTTTGCGATAGCATTACGCAATAAAGCAGAACTAATACTTTGGATTTCAGCTAAAATCGCTTCATTTTTTAAATCTTTAAATTCAAAAAATTTTAAAATACTGCCCGGCAAATTTGCTTGTGCATTCGGAATTTCAATATAAACTCGGTTATTAGATGTACGAATTTTAGCTTTAAAAGCTGCGGATAGATTAAAACAGTGTGGATCTGTATTCACATAAAGCGTAAACATTTGCTCTAATTCTTGACGTAGAGTTTTTGCGGTTTCCTGATCAAGCAATATGGGTTTCGTCGGTTGTAACCATTGCTCTAAGACCTGATCGATATGATTAAACTCGACTTGCAGAGGATCTATTTCAAGTGTAGAAACTGTCTCGTGTAGTTTTTCTGATACTGTTTTTTGTGATGCTGGCTGAGCGACTTTGGATGTTTCAATAATAGATGGTGTTACACTTTGAGGTTGATGAACCCGTGATGTGCCTTTGAGCTCGTAGTGTTGTAAAAACTCTGCAAAATCTACTAGTCCAAAACCTGATGCAATACGGTAATCTAAACGAACAGCCAATTCATCAATTGAGCGACTGTCATAGCCCCAAATCGCTGCAACTGCATTACAACGTGAAGGGTCATCAAATTGATTTAAATGACCACGTACATTTGGTGAAAGCGTAATTTCGGCAAAGTTAGCAAACGGAAATTGATTAGCTTCAAATTCGGCTTTATTTTCTTTTAAAACCCGTAAAATGATTTGATTCAAAATTTTACGTGGATTAAATTTAATTTGATTATCTTCAACACAAAATTTATTGGCTAATGCCAAGATCGCATTCGCATTAAACGGAAAAAGTGGAATATTTAATTGAGTACTAAATCCATAAGCTTGTACAGATTCATCAATATCTGCTTGTGCCCAAACAGGTGGCCAAGCTTGCCCTACGTGCGTTTCCCATTGTTTTAATAGCTCAGCACCACCAAAACGGGCAGCATTTAAATAACGTGCTACAAATTCAATAATACGTTGATTTAAAGGCTCACCTTCTTCAACTTGGTCACTAATATACCATTCATATTGCGCACGTGTTTTAATTGTGCCTTGTCTTTTTAAATAACCTGCATAACCATCAGTTACTGCAATAGCAGAACGCACAACACAAAGTTCTTGTTCACCTGCGGTCATGGATTCTTCTAATAAGCTGTCAATCAATACATCTTCAATTGCAGAAATTGCAGCCATATCTTCAACTAAAACCACAAGCGTTCGATTATGTTGTTTGAGAAGACGGCGAATATCCTTAAATAAATCAATAAAGCTACCACTTGAAAAGCTAAACAATTGTTGAAATAAGGCTTTATTGGCATCAGAAAGAATATCATTTAATACTGAGGCTGCTTCTTCACGCGCACTTAATACAGTATTTAATCTTGCATCTTTAATATATGTACGTGCGCCAATGGATAAATCATCCGTATTTAAAGTGAAATCTAAATCATCTGCATATAATTGGTAGTTATATTCTGCCAAATCAAGCGCAGATGCACCTGCAGTCAAACGCTCTGCAAACTTATAAATACAATGTGTCGGCTGTAATAAAAATTGTTTAAAATATGGATCAGTAATTAATTCAGCTAAGCCTTTATTTTCACTAGTATGTGCCTTAATTCTTCTGATTTCAGCTTTTTCTTGATCTGACAGTTGTTGCTTTAATTCAGGGTGAAGTTGGAGTTCTTGAATACGATGATTTAATTGCTCGCGAAGTTTACCTAATTGTTGCGACATAAATGTTAGTAACAACTCTGCCACATTCTTTGTCGATAATTGCTCGCCTACAGTACTGATATTTTGTCTAGCTTTATCAAATACTTCACCTTCTAAATCTGCCAATAACAGTTCTAGCACTTGTCTTAAACTGGCATTTTTAGGAATTCGCACAATATGCCATTGTGCACATTCGGGCTTTAATTTCAGTTGAGCATCAATCCAACGAATCAGATGTGATTTACCAACCCCTGAACGACCAATAATGGGGATTGGTCGCTCTGTTTTTAAAAAGTCATTTAATAAATCTTGCTCAGTTTTAGTTTCTGTTGTTTCACCAATGCGACTAAGTCGCATCGGTTCATGTACTGCCAATAATACATGCTCAGGGAGTTCTTCTGCTTCTGTACGAATACATTGTGCAATAAATTGTTCATTTGGCCAAAAGTTTTTTAAATTCATGCCACATTCCTAAAGCTAATTGTACTCACCATTTTTACTGGCATACCTTGTGGCAATACCAATTGCATCGCCATACTGTCATCTGATTTTCGGTCAAATTTAATCTTATTCATGAGTTCTAAACGTAATAGTGCATGGCTTAAAGCGGCACTTATTTGATGCTGTTGCTCAGACGCAGGTTCTCGCAGAACATCCGCCAAATATGCTGTAAAAAGTCCCTGATTAAACATTGGTAAATACTCAGCCAATTGATGTAAGAATGTCTGAATAGGAAGCGTTTGTTGTTCAGCAAAAATAATCTCTAAATAAGGTAAAATTGCCCGTGTAGGATCTAAAATGTATTGGTTTGGCTGATCTGGTTCTAAAAAGCCCAAAAATTCTGCCCATTTAATAAAATGCCCTGCTTCATTTGACTGGTTTACTACGCGTTGTAACATGGCATATTGATTTACTGCAGAAGATACATTGGATGAACTCCCTCCAGTCAAGCGATCACCCCCAACAAACGTATAACGGTCTTGTTGGATGAGACAACTTAGCGTCAATATGAAGGGCTCAACGCCACCACCCTCAAAAAATGTTTGTGGATTGTCCGTAAGCGCGATGATTTTCTTTAATAGTCTGAATTCTAGGCTATGTTTTTCACTTTCAGGTTGAGAAAAGATCTGCTGGTTTTCAGTATCTAACCCCCATAAGCCAAGTTTCAACCAAAAATCGAGATTTTCCTGAAAACGTTTGGCTGCTGTATCTGTCTTAGATAACGTTTCTGGTCTAAGGTGCTGTTTTAATTTTTCAATCGTAATAGGTTTATCACGATGTTTTAATAAATATTGATCAATAGTAGACAATATCAAAATACTACTGCCGGGATTGGCATTGTTTACAATTGACATTTTATCTTCCTCTATTTGAAAAATCGTTCAAGCTTTGGCTATTCGGTTGAGTTTCCCACCACAAGCGATGCCCATACTTTGAATCTGCTAAGTTGTCAGGTGCGACAATAATTTGTAAAGGAGTTTGTTGTATGGTTTGCAACTGTGAAAAATCTTCTGTGGGTAACACCAACACCAATTCTGCAACACCAATTGCTGGCTCATCAAAGGCAATGCCTGCCCAAAATGGCACTTGTGTGATATTTTCCAATAAGGTTAAAGTCTCTCTAGATGCTCGTATTACACCAACGATTTTCTGATTGAGTAAACGTTCAATCCATATCTTCCATTCTTGTAAGTACAACTGCTTAACCTTTGAGCTTATTGGCTTATTTGCAGGATAATAAACAGACTTAATCTCATTAAAAAGCCCATCATATACAAATTGTGACTGATACACTTCCTGACCTAAAGTGGGTGTAAAAGCATCCTTATCCTGCATTTTGCATCCCGGACACCCCCCACAACTTTTTTCAGGTAAATTACCATCCAAACTATAAAAATGTTGTAGATAATCACATAACGGCTTTTCAGGTTGCTGTAACCAGTCTCGTAATTTCTGTAGTTGTAAACATTGCTGGCGCTTTTCAATTTGTCGTTGCTGTTCAATATCTTTTTGCCAAATCGTTTGATTGGCATGGGTATCTTTTAATACCTTAATATGAATGGCATGTTGATAATCCTCTTGTCCTTTTTCTAGCTCTTCTGCTGAGGCATTTTCTGCTAATTCAGGCTTTGGCATATAGTGTAGTTGAATAAAGCCTGCGCGTTGCATTAGCAACAAAGTACGAATATTCCACGCCAAACTGTAATCCGTTTTCTGTTTAAGATCCGTTTTAAAAGAATCTAATGCAATTTTCATATATTGATTGTTTTCAATGCTGTAGTTTTGACACATCGCGAGCCAATTTTTATACCCTTTTTCAACACTGATCAATTTATTTTCGGCAAGATTTTCAGCAACTTTGATTTGTTGTTCATGATAAATCAGCCATGATACACATGCTGCCCCGTCACGACCTGCACGACCTGCCTCTTGATAAAAGCGATCTATATTTTCTGGTACGCCTGTATGTAAAACACTATGCACATCTCTTTTATCCATACCCACACCAAAAGCGGAGGTAGCAACCATAATATCAATATCGTCCTGTTTCCATTTTTCAATCAATCTTTCACGCTCTTGAATTTTCGTGTCACCATGAAACAACCCCACACGCGATAAACCTAAATTTTGCAAGCACTGATACCAATATTCGGCATCCTCAACTTTAATGCTATATAAAATAATAGGTCGAGGTAATTGCTTTAAACAATCTAAAATGTGTTGTGTATGCTCTGTCTGGTCTTTAGATTTTAAAATATTAAATTGAATTTCAGGTCTAAGAAAACCACCATTCACTGCAATAAATGGACTTCTTGAATCATCAAAAAGTTTTTTTAACAAATCCCATGTACTTTGCGAAAAAGTAGCAGACATTAAAATTAAACGTAATTTTGTTTGATAGCTTCTTAATGAGCGTACCAAAGCAGATAACAATTGAAATTCTGGACGAAACTCCACGCCCCATGTATCAATTAAATGTGCTTCATCGACAAAAATCGAATCCAATAAGTTATTTTTTGCTAAATCAAAAAGTTGTGCTTTTAAACTGGTAATTGCAACTTCAGGCGAACAGAATAGAATACGTTGTGTACCCGCATTCAGACGCTGCCGTATTTGACGTTTTTCTTCTGCATCTAATTGACTATGCCAAACATAGCTACCACGATGATCTAAATTAAGTTGTGCTAAAACTTCTTGCGCACGTTGTGCTTGTTCGATGCCTAAACCCACAGTTGGTACAATCACTAAAATCAAGCGCTGCTGTGCTTTCATAACACTTAGAGCATGTACTAATAATGTTTTACCGCAACCTGTAGGTAATTGAACAAAGATAGTGCTGTTTTCATCTGAAGATAAAATACTACGCACAGCTTGGCGCTGACCCTCACCGTTGTAATGTTCAATATTAAACTGTTTAAACACAGGTTTTAGCATTGGGTCTAATGGCAAAGCACGAATAAAGCGTCGTACACGTTTTTGATAAACTTCAGGATATGCAATTTGAGCATTGATCAAACTAAAATGACCATGACGATCTTGTTGTATACCGACTGTTGAATTAATCTCAGCGGATAAACGATCATCAAAAAAATTTAGCGTCCCGTACAATTGACCATTTAAATTAACGCATGCAAGCACATCACGAATTCCATATGCTAAATCTAGTCCCGATGCATTTCTATCCATCAGAATATGCTGTAATCGCTTCAAAAATGGATGACTAAAAGTGGTAGATGCTATGTGAGGTAAAACAGCGTGTGGTTCTTTGATTTGTGAAATAAAATCACTCCAAATCTCTTGGCTTAATGCCGGCATGATATTTACCTCTATATATTTGTATCAGGATGTATATCAAATACATCCTTTATATCTATTGTGCTAAACCAATATGTATTGCTGTATGTATTGCTATATGTATAAGCAATTAATTACTAGAAAGATAAATTTGAGCGTGAACACTCACTAAAATAAATTGAAGTGATTGATCTTTATATCTCTCTGTTAAAATTGCTTGGGCTTGAACTGTTGTATCCTTGACCCAATTTTCCCATTGCGTTAAAGACAATGAATTTTTAAGCACCGACCATATTTCTGGACGTAGATTTTTTTCATCTAGCAAACCCTTCAAGCGTTCATCTTCATATGGCACAAATAAAAATTTGTATAACGGATGTGTTTCTAAAATTTCATTACCTTTAAAATTTAACCATATTTTTTCAATATGTGGGCTAAACAACTCATCTGCGACCACAGGGTTATTTGCCTGATGTTGCACTAACCAAGAACTTTGAAAAAAGATTTGTGGTTCTGGCAACTTATGTCGTTTAAACACTCGCAAAATCGCACTGCTTGCCCCACGTCCATCTTTTTTAAGTAAATTAAAAATAGAATCGACAAAAGGCTGCCCATAACGTAATGGATAAACATGACTACCATCTATGCTTAAAAAACGTCTTGAAGGTGACATCACATGGGTTTTTAAACCCTCGGTATAATCCATCCCCATCAGACAATTTTTTAAAAAGCTCTGTATATCTAGTAAAGTCCGACTATCATTTTTATCAGTTTCACGTTTAAAGCCTAAACGGAATTGTTGAGCATCCAGAGTATATTTTTTAAATCGTAATGCCTTAATCATCCAATCCAATAATGCCTGTGCATCTTGCTCAGCGGTTTCATCAGATTGAATAATTCTTTTGGCAAAGATTTCCGCTAATTTAACTTGATCATCCATATTCATCAGTTCTTCTTGAGATCGAACTTTTTTCAGTTCCATTTCAATAAAACTATTTGGGTTTGAATCTTGATAATCGCCTAATTTATGTTGTAAGCGTTCAAATGCCTGTACTCCCTGCTTTAAACTGTCTTTCCATGTTAAAGCAAATTGTTCTTCTAACACATATTGTAAGCTTGCGATGGTTCTGTTAAAAATGCCTACCGCATCTACCAAAACATTAACCCAACTTTGGAAAATTCCCTGATACTCAGGCAGCAATAACCAACTTTCAATCGGCAAAATACCTTTTACACTGGCGGAGTAACGATTCACTCGCCCTAAGCGTTGCTCTAAACGGCTAATTGAATGGGTCATCGCATAATGAATCACCAAACGCTCTTTACCCTGTAGATTTAAACCATCCTCTCCCTTAGCATCACATACTAAAACACGAACATCTTGATTATCTTCATTAAATTTTAGCGTTTCTCGTGTTGCATTGTGCTCTACTACATCGCCAAATTTTTCTAGCAACAGTTGATATACCTGTTTTGATAGCTCATGATCATCTATAAATACAATGATTTTTAAGGCTAACGATTTTTGCAATGCTTGGTAAATCATTTCAACCAGCAATTGATCTTTAGCTTTTTGCTCAATACTCGCTTGAGTGATGATTTCTTGCAAATATTGTTGCTCAAATGCTGTTGCATCATTTAATGCGTGTTCACAGCGTTGAATGATCATTTGTGGACTGATCATAAAGTCCTTAAACCATGCGAGATACTGCTGTTCATCTTCAGGATATCGTTCTGCTAGGTATTCTAGGAGCAGATGCTCTAATGATAATTGCCCTGCTGCAATTGACCATTGATATTTAAATGCACCCGCTAAACCGGGAAATAAAACACGTAATCCTTTGTTATCACGTCTGTTTCTTAGCATTCTTTCATATAAACGGTAATGTTCACCAATATATTGATTTAATTTTTCAATGAGTTGATTACGCTCTTCATCATCTTCATCTCGACCGTCTAAAAAATCGACCAAAGGTTTTAGCTCTGCAATGAGTTGATGTAGTTGTTGGTCTTCTAAAAAATGAACATTAAGTTCGTCTAAAATACCCTCAATATTTGTATTATTATTTTCAGCAACTAATGCACCTCGTATTCCACCTAACCATTCGCTTTGCTCAATAGCTTGTTTGAAGTTTTGAATTCCTTTTTCATCAAGTTGATAATGTTCTGGACTTAAACAATGTAAGATGGATAAGAAGTTTTTTTCATTGCCATTTAATGGCGTCCCTGATAACAATAATACCGACTGTGCTTGTTCACACAAATGAACCAAGCGATGATACGCCAATTGTTGATTTAATTGATTACCCCATGCCCAAGCCGCAATATGATGCATTTCATCAACAACGATCATGGTTTGATGACCATTGTCTTTGGCTTTCCACTGACAAAAATCTTGATAACCAAGAATCTCAATATTAGGATGACTATTGTCTTCTGAGCTCATCACATCTTCAAGATGAAATCGCCTACTCAATTCTGTATGCCATTGATGCACTAAGTTATCAGGCACAATCACTAAAACGTACGCGTTTTTTTGCAAATTTAAAACATGATTTCGAATAAGCACACCCGTTTCAATAGTTTTACCTAAACCAACTTCATCGGCTAATAGATACTTTTGAACTGGGTCTTGTATTACTCTTTTGACAACTGCTAATTGATGTGCTTCTAATTCAATACTACTACTTAGAATTGCACCAATTGAACAGCAACTTGCACGTTGATTAATATAAGCTTCTATAAATTTTTCACGTAAATAATAAAAGAACGGCGCATCATTGGCTTGTACACTTAAAAAACTGACGGGATTCACCCATTCTTCCTGTGTGTTTAACACAAAAATGTCTGCTAAGTTAACAATTGCTTTTTCATTTTCACGTATCACTAATAAATGTTGATGATGAGTATATTCACCAATATAACGCGCACGTTGCCAATAACCATCTTTAGCTAAAATATATACCACTTGTTCCGAGTATAGATGATATTTTTTTAATTCATTTATTTTGAATTCTTGTATATTCGAATGCGGTTGTTGTGGAGAATGGAAAAATGCAACTTTACAAATTTCTTGATTAATTACATCGATGATTTTACCTACACCTGAAAATTGTGTAGATATCACTAGATTCCCCAAAATCACACTTGCTCCTTTTTATCTCTTAAAAACTTAGACATTAAATTATTTAACAATAACGTCCAGATAAAACCACCCACAAATTTCGCTAACCATTGCAAAACAAAAACATAAGGATTAAATACACCAAAAGCTATTAATGGAAAAATAAGAGAGTCTGTAAAACCACTAAAGAAGTTACTTGTATTACTTCTTTTTATCCATGTACCTTTAGTCTTATGATATACATAATAGTCTACAAAGCATGATACAACTATAGCTACAAAACTAGCTATAGCAATGTTTTTACTGTCAGCATTTATTAAAAAAGAAATAATACCAGCGAGTACAACAATGCTAAGCATCCTTATTTTACTTAAAGACTCGTGCATAACATCACGTAAGACAAGTTCAGCTCCTATCAAAACAAATGCATTAAGTGGTGTCACCCATAAACCAAAGTAGGTCGTGCTCAAGTTTGCTGTAACAATAACTAGTACATAAAAAAAAGGAACTAGGATAGAAATATTCAAAGTTTCACCATTCCAAAAGTCTCATAATAAATTATAAACTTCTACAAAAACTAAATTGTTAACCCCCATAAAATATAATTATCTTGATTAACCCGAATCATGGATAAGACATTCAGTTGAAAAAAAAGATGACTGAGTTGATAAGTGAGTTACGACACAAACCATTCAACTAGCCATCCTATGTTCGAGTTTACAAC
>NZ_CANQTS010000044.1 GCF_947626835.1 uncultured Acinetobacter sp.
ATTTTGTGTGTAGGCTTCTTCATTTGGAAATTATATCGCTGAAAAACCCTTTACAGATAGGTTTGTGCAACAAAGCCTTTTTGTACAAAAAATCTCGCTTTTTCAAATGTTTTACCTAAAATAGATCGCATTTAAGAATGCGGGCATGAAGCAATGCAAAAATTTTGGCTGTGGGGAGCTGTATTGGCAGCAATGGGGTTTGCAGCAGTGAGTGGTATGCACTTAACATCAGCACCACAAGCCTATCCGCGTCAAATTGTGCCAGCACAAGAGCCGGGAAAATTTAGAGTGTTGCCTTATTTACAACATCCCACCAGCGATGCAATGAGTATTTTATGGTTGAGTGAAAAAAATGCCATTGCTGAGTTGGAAGTTGAAGGTGTGGGTTATTTTTATTCTACGCCTGAATTGGCAACAGCCTTAGTCTATTCAGAAGCTGAAAAAAAATATATTCATAGTGAGCAAAATTTTGGACAATTGCATGCTGATCTAGCCAAAGATACTTTACCTACACTGCCGTATCGGCATCGTATTCGTGTGACTGGTTTAGCCGCTAATCAAGAGTATACTTATCATGTACGTCAGGCAGGTCAAGCCACTTTTACTGCGCGTTTTAAAACAGCTCCCCATGTCGCTCAAGCCAGTCATATTCGTTTTGTAGTGATGTCGGATATGGAAACTCAACCTGAGTCGACCGGTCATTTTGCAACATGGGGACAATCTGACCCCAAGCAGCCTTTGGCGACCACGCATGAGAGCCTAAAGCGCCCTTATTTGCTCGATCAAACCACAGGCTATCAACAAACCTTAAAAGCAGCGGCTGAATTTTCACCAGATTTATGTCTGATTGCAGGTGATTTAACAGCCAAAGGCGGCCGACAATTAGATTGGGATGAGTTTTGGCGTCATGCAGCAGGAGTGTGGGGGCAATTGGCTAGTCAAACGGTAATTTTACCTGTAATGGGCAATCATGATCTGTATTGGCATCCTGAGCAAGATACGCCTTATCATGCCGCGGCAGTACAGCGTGCTTATCAAAAATGGCAAAGCTATTGGGAAGTGCCTGATAATCAAGCTAATTTAGCCACTGCAAAGGGGCGTTATTATCGTATTGATTATGGTCCAGTGAGCATTATTAGCTTAGATTCCACCAATGGTGATGATCAAGATGTCACAAAAGACACCAATTTGTTGCTGAATGGGCAAGCGGCAGGGGTGCCAGATTTCAATCCTAGTTCTGAGCAATGGCAATGGGCCGAGCAGCAATTAAAGGATGCACAGGCCAAGGGTCAAATTATTTTTGTGCAATGGCACCATATGGCCTATGGCACAGGGCTACATAGCTTAGCCTCAGGTTGGGCGGGAATTGAGCGTGGGCAAGATAAACATTCAGGGCAAGCCATGCGTGTCTATCATCCTTTAATGCATCAATATGGCGTGGTTGCGGTGTTTTCAGGTCACAATGAGCTATTGGAAACGCTACAACTAGATGGTGTGCAATATTGGGATGTGGGTTTTTCAGGTGATGGTTTACGTGGACCGGGTGCGCGCCCTATGACCAATGACATGCCTTTTGATTATTTACCACAACATGCCAAACCCACGCATTGGAGTGCTCATGGCGATGCACCTGAAATATGGCAAGGGCAAAGGTTAATCAAAGGCGGTAAACATTATGGTTTTTTAGCGGTGAGTGTTGAGCCTATTGCTCATGCTGATGCGCGTTATAAAATCACTATGCAGCCGCATTACTCATTGCCTATCTTAGATCAAACGGGTCAATTTACTGGCAAGTTTAGCCAACTACAGTATGATAAACAGGTGAGTGTGTTGCATAAATAATTGCAGAAAATACAAACTTTTACATTATAAAAAACCAATAACTTACAATTATTTGAACACTTTATCAACAATAAGAGTAGCCGCTATGTGGCATAAAATAAAATTGATTTTAGCTGATCCTGCAAAAAGTTTATGGATTCATCCAACCCTTGGCGCCGTGTTTGCAGTGGTCTTTTCCTTAATGGCAAAATTGGGTGGCTATGTATTGCCACATGATGCTATTCCGCATATCTCGGTGGATACTTTATCGGATTTACTGAACATTATTGCCTCAAGCATGCTGGCCGTCACTACATTTTCGTTATCGATTATGGTATCTGCCTTAGCTTCAAGTTCCAACAGTGCCACACCGCGTGCGCGTTTATTAATTATGGCAGATGATACCGCACGCGTGGCGATTGCTTCATTCATCGCGGCCTTTATTTATTCAGTGATTGCCAAGGTGGCTTTAAGTTTAGAGTATTACGGTCAAGCAGGACGCTTTATTTTATTTATTAGTACCATTTTGGTGTTGATGTATATCATCTTTACTTTAATTCGTTGGGTGCATACTTTATCGCAATTGGGCTCATTAGGAGATGCTTTGCAACGTATTGAAAAGGTGGCATCAAGCACTTTGGCGACCTATCGTGCACAGCCCAATTTAGGTGCAACTCATGCCTTACCAACCACAGCCCCTGATTTTGAAGTGCTCAGTTCAGCAACCGCTTATATCTCTGATTTAGATTTAGCGGCTTTAAATGACATTGCAGCAACGCATCAATTACATGTGCATATTCCAGAACGTCCGGGTAAATTTATGGCCCGTGATGTGCCGGTATTACAAGTCTATGCTCAACAAGCATTAGATGCAGACACCGTAACCAACATTAAACAGCAACTTGGTGCGTGTGTCTTACAAGAAGCCAATCGTCGTTATCCACAAGATCCACGTTTGGGTTTGTTGGTGATGAGTGAAGTGGGGCAACGTGCCATGTCTGCGGCCACCAATGACCCTGCCACAGCCATTAGTGTACTCAATGCCTTAACGCGTGTCATTGTCGATACTCAAGCATCAAGCGATGATTTAACTGAGTTTAAACATTTAAGCATAAGCCCAATGGATGAGGGGGCTTGGATTAAAAGTGTTTTTGCACCGATTGCGCGTGACTCGGTGAGTAATTTAGAAATTAATCAACGTTTGTTGAAATGTTTAGGTTTGATTGCACAACATGCGCCAGAGCCTGCTTTACGCCAAGCAGCACAGGACGAAGCCGAAGAAATCTTAAAACGCTGCTTAAAGAATTTTGCCGAAGCACTTGATCAACAAAGAATCCAAGAGTGTTTTAATGAGGCGTTTACAAAAACCCCCTGAATGATCAGGGGGGATATTTAAGCTTTAACAATTAACACTGGTAAGGGCGATTGCGTGAGCACATGTTGTGCCACGCTGCCCAACATGAGTTTTTGTAAACCTGTGCGACCATGTGAACCCATCATAATTAAATCAGCGCCCACTTCATCTGCCACATGAATAATACCCTCTGATGGGCTCATACCACGAATTAGTTTGATATTGACCTTTAAACCATCGCGTTCTAAGTTGGCTTTAATTTCATCAAGACGATTTTGTGCATTGCTCTCCGCTTGCATAAAATAATCGGTAATAGCGGGTGCAACTTTATAAAAATCCACCCCAACAAATGGGTCGACTGCAATCACACTCATAAGGGTGATTTGAGCGTTTAAATTTTGTGCTAAAAGTGCTGCTTGTTCAAAAGCAGCATAAGAGATAGGCGATTCATCAATCGCCACTAAAATATGTTGATAGGCTGTCATGGTGGTCTCTTATGCTTTAATAATCATTACAGGTAATTCAGACTGACTCAGTACGTCTTGAGCAAAACTGCCTAAGATGAATTTTTTTAAGCCAGTACGTCCATGTGAACCCATGACAATTAAATCGGCATTTAAGTCATGTGCACTTTGCGTCACACCTTCTGCTGACACCACACCCTTCATGATTTTTGTTTGCACTTTACAGCCTGCTTGTGCGGCAATGGCAGCCGCCTCAGTGAGTGCTTGTTCGGCATTGGCATGTGCTTGAATAAAATATTCTTTCATAATGGATGAAGAATAATGAAAATCTACCCCTGTAAATGGGTCTTCGGCAATTAAGCTAATTAAGGTCAATTGACTATGAAAACCTGTGGCCAATTGCGCGGCATGTTTAACTGCGGCCAAAGAAATGGCAGAACCATCTACGGGTACTAAAATATGTTGGTATGACATTGCTGTTATCCTTATAAAATTATCGTTATTGCATACTTTATACATAACATATTATTTAAATTTCAACAATAATTAGTAATTAAATTTCAAATAATTAGCGTGAAAAAATCAGATGCAAAGTCAACTAAAATACTCAAGATTTACAGGCTTTATTTTACACAACAATAAAAAACCGATGCTGTAACAACATCGGTTGCGTCTTTATCGTTTTAAAGCTTAAGCCATGATTTCTGCATGGGCCGTGGCATTGGCAAGTAATTGGTGGAGTTGTTGGCGTGCTTTAATAAAGCCATCAATGCCACCTTGTAAAAGTTGGCTGGCCATGAGGTCATGCTGCACCTCGTTTTTAAAACTCAACTCATCAATGACAACTGCATCAAGGTCAGCTGTAGCATTGCTTTGCGGGCTTAATAGGCGCGGTACATCACGCTCAGTTGCTGCAAGTTGCTCTAATAAGTTTGGTGCAACGGTGAGTAAATCACAGCCTGCTAAAGCCAAGACTTGCTCAATGCTACGGAAACTAGCGCCCATTACTTCGGTTTTAACGCCGTGTTGTTTGTAGTATTGGTAAATTTGTTTGACAGATAAAACACCCGGGTCTTGTTCAATTGGGTAGTGCGCGACACCTTCGGCTTTTTTATACCAATCTAAAATTCGGCCTACAAACGGCGAAATTAAGGTCACGCCAGCATCGGCACAGGCACGTGCTTGGGCTAAACCAAACAGTAAAGTTAAATTGCAGTGAATCCCTTCAGCTTCTAATACACGCGCTGCTTGAATGCCTTCCCATGTGGAGGCAATTTTAATTAAGATGCGATCTTGCGCAATTCCGTAATCTTGATACAGGGCAAGTAACTCTTTGGCTTTGGCAATAGTCGCGTTGGTGTCATATGACAAAGCTGCATCAACTTCGGTGGATACGCGTCCGTCAATCAATTGTAAAATTTCAACGCCAAGTTTCACGGTTAAAATATCAATACTGCGTTCAATAAAAGCATCTTCTTGATAACCTTCACGGCGTGCTTGGGCAAACGCATCTTGAATCAGGGTTTGGTTGTCTGCTTGCATTGCAGCCGCAGTAATTAATGATGGATTGGTGGTTGCATCTAATGGACGTAAGGTCGCAATGGCATTTAAATCACCACTGTCGGCAACAATGGTGGTGAACTGTTGAAGTTGTGCTAAGGCTGTTTGTTTCATTGCTTTAATTCTTTATTGATTGACCCTGTAGCTTTGTTATATAGCAAAAAATGTGTCTTTGCCAAGCCTGTAGCACAGCATTTATTTCAATTAAAGTAGATTTTTTCGGCAATTTTGTATGTGTTGGATTAAAAATTGTGCAGCTTGACCTAAAAAACGATCACTGCGCCACACCATATCCATGAAATAGGTGAGCTGTGGGCTAAAGTCACACAGCGGTAAAATCTTCAGTTGTGCCGCCAAATGTGGGTGTTCATGCAACATTTGGAGGGGCAATATTCCCCAACCTAAGCCTTGTAAAATTAAACGACAGGCTGAGTCATGGTGGTCGGTGTGCCAGACGTCTTTAGAATAACTCAGTTCAGGTAGACGTTCACGATCACGACTGGCAACCACAATTTGTCGATGCTGTTGTAAGCTATTCAGTCCAATCGCCTGTTGCTGTGCCAAAGCATGTGAGACCGCTGCCACAGGCACCAAGGTTTGTGGTTCGACTTCCACAAATTGTTCACCACTTTGTAACTGTTCACGTTCAAACATAAACGCTAACTGGGCACGCCCACTGTCAAGCAGTTGCACGGCATCTTCTTGCGGAGAATTTAAAATATTGATTTTAACGCTTGGAAAAGCATGTGCCACCTGTGCCACATAATGCGGCCAATTGCTATATTGCAGCTCGGACACCACAGCAATAGTCAGTTCCGCTTCTACACCTTGACTTAATGCTTGAGCGTATTGTTGCCATGCTTGCAAATCAACCAACAGGTGTAATGCTTTTTGATACAGATGTTGGGCCGCAAGGGTTGGGATGGGTTCACGCCCCACACGGTCAAACAAAGTTAAGTTAAGGTCAATTTCTAAATTGGCAATGGCCATACTCACCGCAGAGGGGACTTTGCCCAATTGGCGTGCCGCTGCAGAAAAAGAACCACATTCCATTACGGTTTTAAACAGCATTAACTGGTCTTGGTTTAAGTTCATGGATGATCTATCAATAAAATTGAAATGATCTGACTTTATTCATCAGAGTTAAACACATAGTATGCCTGATATTCAGTGATTAGCGGGATGTATCAGCATGTGGTTGTCAAAACGTAGAATTGTGCACGCATTAACTTATGAAGTGATTTTATTGTTGATGATTGCACTGGCATTAAGTTTTATTTTTGAATTGCCTTTAGAGTTAACGGGTGGTTTAGGAATTGCCATGGCCATTACTTCGGTGCTATGGAATATGCTGTTTAACCATTATTTTGAAAAATTTGAAGCAAAACGTGGTCTTATCCGTACAGTAAAGGTGCGTATTTTACATGCCATTGGTTTTGAGGGTGGTTTAATGTTAGCCACCATTCCTATGGTTGCTTATGCATTACAGATTAACTTGTGGCAAGCAATTCTAATGGATTTTGCCATGACCTTATGTATTTTGGTATATACCTTTATTTTTCAGTGGGTCTATGATCATATTGAAGCGCGGTTTTTTGCTACACAATACAGTCATTAAAAAAAGCACCCTTTAAAGGGTGCTTTTTTATAGTTACTTTTCAACAATTGCCGTGACACCTTGACCACCAGCGGCACAGATAGAAATTAAAGCGCGACCAGAACCTCGTTGAGCAATCTGTTTAGCAGCAGTGGCTAAAATACGCCCACCTGTAGCTGCAAAAGGATGACCTGCTGCTAAAGATGAACCATTGACATTGAGTTTACGACGATCAATGCTGCCTAAAGGGGCATCTAAGCCTAAACGCTGTTGGCAGAAGGTCGGATCTTCCCATGCTTTTAAGGTAGATAAAACTTGTGCGGCAAAAGCTTCATGGATTTCATAAAAATCAAAATCTTGTAAAGTTAAATTGGCACGTTGCAACATGCGAGGTAGCGCATAAGCAGGCGCCATCAGTAAGCCTTCTTTTTTATTGATAAAATCAACCGCAGCTGTTTCGCTAAAACTTAAATAAGCCAAGATTTCGTGTCCATTGGCTTTGGCCCATTCTTCTGAGGCAAGTAACACACACGATGCACCATCGGTCAGGGGCGTAGAATTTCCTGCGGTCATGGTACGCGTATCGCCTTGACCAAACGTGGTTTTGAGTTTCGCCAATTGCTCAACGCTTGAATCTGGGCGTAGGTTATTGTCACGCTCAAGTCCTAAAAATGGGGTAACCAGATCATCAAAGAAACATTGTTCATAGGCCGCATGCATTTTTTGATGCGAGCTGGCAGCCAGTTCATCTTGAGCTTCACGCGAGATGCCCCATTCTAAAGTGGTTAAGGCTTGATGATCCCCCATAGACAGACCTGTACGTGGTTCGCCATTACGTGGGGCATCCATTAAATCTTTCACATTAATTTTAGTTAAGGCCTGTAAACGGGCTTTGGTACTTTTGGCAATGCTCAGCTCAAGTAAAGCTTTACGTAAGCCATCGCCTAAGGCAATTGGGGCATCAGATGTGGTGTCAACTCCACCTGCAATCCCCACTTCAATTTGTCCTAAAGCAATTTTATTGGCCACTTGAAAGGCCGCTTGTAAGCCTGTAGCACAGGCGTGTTGTAGATCATAGGCAGGGGTTTCAGGCGCAAGTTGAGTATTGAGCACGCATTCACGCGTCATATTAAAATCACGGCTATGTTTTAATACAGCACCGGCTGCTACTTCACCCAAACGCTGTCCTTGTAGGCCAAAGCGGTTAACTAAACCATTTAAAGCTGCTGTGAGCATATCTATATTGGTGGCTTTAAAATAAGCACCGTTTGAGCGTGCAAAAGGAATACGATTGCCACCTAAAATAGCCACACGGCGGATATTATTTTGTGTCATAGAAATTGTCCTAACAAGAAAAAGCGCATGGCGAAGTTATAAAGCTGCCCAAAGTCGCTGTGGTTGTTATTTTGCTTGACCTTAACATACTCTAAAGGTCAATAGCTTGACTATATGAATCACTGTTTTTGGGGCAAGCTTAGGTCATCAAATTGTAAGCTGGCGTATCCTCGATGTGAAAAATATAGATATTTTGTCCCATACATGCTTAATATCGTGCTAAAGAATAAATCAATTTAACATCGATACGATGCGAGAGAATTATCATGACCGATCAATATCAAAATTTTTCTCATTCTCCTCTGGGTCAATTTTTCACCAAAAATTTAGGTTTACCACAACCGCCAAAATTACAACGTTTTGAAAGAGCTACACCAGTTTTAGAAGGTGCGGTGTTGTTTGGTGCTGCAGCCAATAGTATTTTTGTGGCTGGCATCTCTCAGGTATTGGCCAATATTCATGCCAATAGCTATGCAGGCAATAACCCAAAATTACAACAGCTTGCTGCGCGTGTGGGCTTAAATTTAGGTGCTTTTAATGCCGGTGATAAAGAATCAAAATTTAAAGCGTTGATATTTGATGCATCCGGTATTGCGCAGAGTCAAGATTTACAACAGCTGTATGCATTTTTTCAACCGCTGATGCGACAAGTGTCTGCTTCAGGACGCGTGGTGGTGGTGGGTTTAAATCCTCAGCAGGCCAAGACTGTTGCTCAAGCCACTGCGCAACGTGCTTTACAAGGCTTTGTAAAATCCTTAGCCAAAGAGTTGAAAAAAGGTATTACCGCACAATTACTCTATGTTGACCCAGATGCAGAAGACAATATGGAGTCAAGTTTACGTTTTGTTCTGTCGCCACGTTCTGCCTATGTATCAGGGCAAGTCCTTTATATACAACACGCGCAAGTGCAACATATGGATTGGCAGCAACCACTGTTGGGTAAAACAGCGCTGGTTACCGGTGCAAGTCGTGGGATTGGCGCTGCGATTGCACAGGTGTTAGCCCGTGATGGTGCTCATGTGATTTGCCTAGACATTCCAGCTCAACAGCAAGACTTACAAGCCATCGCCAATCAGATTCAAGGTTCAGCCTTGGCTTTAGATATTAGTCAAGCCAACGCTGGTATGCAGATTTTAGCTGCTGCCCAAAGTCAGGGTGGGTTAGATATTATTGTGCATAACGCTGGCATTACCCGTGATAAAACTTTGGCCAATATGCCACAGCAGGCTTGGGATGTGGTGCTTGACATTAATCTGAATGCGATTGAGCGTATCAACCATCATTTACTCAGTCATCAAGGTTTAAATGCACAGGCACGCATAGTATGTATTTCTTCAATTTCAGGCATTGCCGGCAATATGGGGCAGAGCAATTATGCCACCTCTAAAGCCGGTGTGATCGGTCTAGTAGAGTATACTGCACCTACCTTAACCCAAGGCATGACCATTAATGCAGTCGCCCCCGGTTTTATTGAAACCCAAATGACCGCCACTATTCCGTTTGCCATTCGTGAGGCAGGCCGACGCATGAACGCCATGAGCCAAGCTGGTTTACCTATAGATGTTGCCGAAGCGATTGCATTTTTTGCCCAACCGGCATCGGGTGGCTTAAATGGCAATGTATTACGGGTGTGTGGACAAAGTATTTTGGGTGCTTAACCTATTGCAAGGAAGATAATTATGATGACACGGCATTTTCAGCACTTGCCTAAAGCGTATGTGGCGTATCCTAAGCTAATGCAAGCAATGCTTAAAAAAAACAGCCATCAACCGCTATTGCCTGAACTTGAGTATGTGGTGGATCAGCTTCAGATATATGCAAAACATTTGCGCCGTTATCAAAATTTGACCGGTTTTGCCACTACGCAACAGGTGCCGGCATTGTATATGGCGATGTTATCGCAAAGTTTACAAATGCACATGATGAGCGTGGCAGAATTTCCTTTTCAAGTGTTAGGCTTGGTGCACATTGCCAATCAGCTTGAGCAGTTGCGTCCAGTATTGGCACATGAAGTGATGCAATTGTCATGTCGTTTTGGGACGCTTGCGCCACATGCCAAAGGATTGGCGTTTGATTTTATCACTGAAGTTAAAATTGACCATCAAGTGGTTATTCGCGCACGTAGCCGATATTTATATTTGCAAAAAGGTGGCTCGCGTGCTCATAAAGCCGCTGACGCTTTGCAAGATGTGTATTTGCCCAAAGATGAGTGGCAAGTGGCAGAAAATATTGGCCGCCAATATGCCTTGCATTCGGGCGATTTTAACTTCATTCATTTGCATCGCTTGAGTGCCAAAGCCTTTGGTTTTAAGCGCGCCATTGCTCATGGCATGTGGAGCAAGGCACAAGTTCTATCTCGGTTAGAACTTCCCAATGCTTATTGTGTGGATGTTGAGTTTAAAAAGCCGATCTATTTGCCATCACGGGTGGAATTACTGACTGCGCAAAATGGCAACTTGGCTTTTTTATTGCGTAATACCCAAGATCATCAACCACATATCACTGGAATATTGAGTGAAATATAAACCAAAATAGATGTGCATGCTGCATCATTATGCTATCTTGTTGGCGTTGATTTAATGGGTCAAGCCGCATGAAAAAGCCGATTCTTATTCCGTTGTTTGCAAGTTCTATGCTGTTGGTGGGTGGATGTGAGGGAACAACGACCACACAAGATAGCAGTGCGATGCAACAAAAAGTTCAACAAGCGCAGTGGGTGGGCAGCTATCAAGGCACCACGCCGTGCTTAGCCTGTATTTCACGTTGTCCTGAGTGTCCAGGTATGGCGGTTGATTTAACTTTAAATCAAGACATGACCTATACCTTACGCCGTGAAAGTCTAAGCGGACATAACGAGATTGAAACTTTAACAGGGGTGATGCGTTTTTATGATGAGGCACAAACCCAATTAGAATTGGTCAATGTAAAAAGCCGTAATTTACTGGTAGTTGATACCAAAAATAAACTGCTTGAAATTCGTGAAGATCTAACCGGCAATCCTTATGTGGCAGTGGATGATTTTACCTTAGAGCAACCCACCAAAGCACATTCTTAAAGGTGACTCAGGCTGATCAGCGATCAGCCTTTTTATTGGCGCTCGGTGATGATCTGATTCACTAATGCGGTAAAAAACAGTATGCTAGTCGCTGCAAGAAGGAGCATACATGTATCAAGTATTGGCGCGTAAATATCGCCCGCGTAATTTCAATCAATTGGTCGGTCAAAACCATGTCTCACGCGCACTCACCAGTGCCTTAGAACGTGGCCGTCTGCATCATGCGTATTTATTTACCGGAACGCGTGGCGTGGGTAAAACCACCATTGCCCGTATTTTAGCCAAATGCTTAAACTGCGAAACAGGCGTGACCTCAACACCGTGTGAAGTCTGTCCAACCTGTGTGGCAGTCAATGAAGGTCGTTTTATTGATTTAATTGAAATTGATGCTGCATCACGCACCAAAGTTGAAGATACCCGTGAATTATTAGACAACGTCCCTTATGCACCTACCCAAGGTCGTTTTAAAGTCTATTTAATTGACGAAGTGCATATGCTCTCAACGCACTCGTTTAATGCCTTATTAAAAACCTTAGAAGAACCTCCTGAGCACGTCAAATTTTTATTTGCCACCACCGATCCCCAAAAATTACCGATTACAGTGATTTCGCGTTGTTTGCAATTTACCTTACGACCTTTGGCTGTGGATGAAATTACCGACCATTTAGGCGAGATTTTAGCCCAAGAAGATATTCACTTTGATCAAGATGCATTGTGGCAAATTGCTGAGTCGGCGCAGGGTTCAGTGCGTGATGCCTTGTCCTTAACCGATCAAGCGATTGCCTATGGTCAAGGTGCAGTTCGTCATCAAGATGTCAAAGAGATGCTGGGGCTAATTGATCGCAGCATTATTTATGATCTGTTACTGGCGATTCATCAAAATCGATCTGAACGGGTCAGTCAGTTGTTATTACAATTTAGACAACAAGCTTTAGATGTATCACAAGTTTTAGATCAATTGATTTCAACCCTACATGAATTGGCCATGTTGCAATATTTACCTGAACTGGCTTTGAAATATAGCAACGAAATTAATCAAAAAATTACCCAATTGTCTAAATTAATTGGTGCGGCTGATTTACAGTTGTATTACCAAATTGCCTGTAAAGGACGCGCTGAGTTGCAATGGGCAGTGACCCAAGAGCAAGGCTTTGAAATGTGTGTGCTACGTTTATTGGCCTTTCGTCCTATGCAGCCGCATGAAGTGTTGGTATCTCATGTAGAGAATCCTACTCAGACCTTGCAGCCTTTATTGGCAGATCAAGTTAAACTTTCTGTGGAATCTGTGGAATCTGTGGAATCTGTGGAATCTGTGGAATCTGTGGAATCTGTGGAATCTGTGGAATCTGT
>NZ_CANQTS010000045.1 GCF_947626835.1 uncultured Acinetobacter sp.
GTTGTAAACTCGAACATAAGATGGCTGGTTAATAAAAGTGTGTGGTAACTCTCTTATCAACTCAGTCATCTTTTTTTTCAACTGAATTTCTTATCCATGATTCGGGTTAAATAAGATCCCAATATAAGCCAGCTCTGTTAGATTTACAAAAACCCCAAAAAATGTTAATTATGTCGCAAATCTTTTGAAGAGATAATAACAATGAATCGGGTATTTAAAAATGTTTTTAACACAGCAACAGGGGATTATGTTGTTACTTCAGAGCATGCTAAGGGGAAAACAAAAAGTAGAACAGCGCTGAGTAGTGGTATTGCTCTTGGCACGCTCTTAGTTGCAGGGCTTACAACATCGCATGCAGCGATCCTTGAAAATAAGTACGTTAAGGTTTCGGTCGCCGAGAATGGTACTTTAGGTTCAGGCAACGTTAATGATGTAGGAATGCTCTACGATCCACAAGGTTCAGGAAAATTCTTTAGTGCACAGGACTACTTAACACCAGGTACACCATGGCAAATATTCTCTGTATCTACCACTGAAACAGGATTACAAGCCAATGCAAATGATGTTGCTGGAGGCATTAATGGTCGTAACGATTTCACGACCCTATCAACACCAGTCACTAACATCATTGATCAAGAAAAAGGCCAACAAGAGACCAAATGGAACGGACAATATAGTATAGGTAATACTGTTTATTATACCATTTCAAACGAATATAGCGTTGATAATACTTTACACGGCGTGGCTGTAGAAACAACTATTACCGCACAGCAAGATTTGAGTAATGTTAGATTTGCGACTGCAATTGATCCAGATCCAGATGGTTTTATACCACCAAGTTTGTCTACAGATGACTACTATCAAACTACGAACACGCGCGGTGACACTAACCAAGACCTTGCCTCAGAAGATTGGGTATATGCCATAGGTCCTGAAACTCAGAGTATGATTGGTATTTTTTCTCAATCAAATTATGTACACAATACATCTGTGCTCAGCGCTTGGTCTTTAGATCCTGCTACTTATCTTGAAGGGATAGATAATCCTATAAAAGGTGACTTCGCAATTGGTATGGGCTTTGAGATTGGTGATTTAAAAGCTCAACAATCTGCTGTGATTGATTATGCTTATCTATTTGGTTTTCCAACCATCCCTCAGCCACCAGTGATCGAGGAATGGACCAATATTGATTTACGTGAGTCTTTTTACCAAAGCACTAAACTGAATTCAGGTCAATATGACCCCTCTTTAGGTGTCAATGTTCGACCAATATTTGAAGGTGGTACATTACAAGTAGATCATGAACCCTACTCAGGTTTTTATATCAATAATTTCACCATTAACGATTTAGGTGGACGCATTGATGCCCATGGCAAAGAAAGCCGTTATAAAGGCATATTCAGTAATGCCACTGGTACTGACCAATCAGGTAATTTCTATATTTCTGATTCAACTGGGCAAAATGGTCGCGTGGTGTTTGAGGGTCAAAATACCTATACAGGTCAAACCACCATTGAAAATGCTACTTTAGCTCTCAAAGCAGATGGCGATCTACGCTATAGTAGTGGTGTACATTTAAATCATAATGATGCACGCTTTGAAATTGCCGAATTGAAGAACCCAACGACTCAAATTCAAGATTTAAGTAGTACTGCAGGTACTGTATTTACTGGAGATAAAGTACTCATTGCCGGTACCGAACGTGACACCACTTTTGCAGGGCAATTTACCGGTCAAGGTGGTTATAACAAAGTGGGTTTAGGCACTCAATATATTACAGGGACAAGCCTAGACTTTGCCGGCATCACAAATGTTGTACAAGGCACATTACGTGTAGATGGTTTGCTCAACAACCAAGCACTTAATGTTTTAAATGGTGCAACTTTAAGTGGACAAGGTTCTGTTGGCGGTTTAGTTACGGGTGAAGCAGGTTCATTTATTGATCCAAATGGTCGTGACTTTGGTCGTTTAACGTTAATGAATGACTATATTGGTCAAGCCAATTCTAATATCTTGATTCAAACTGTACTTGGCGATGACAACAGTGCAACAGATGTTCTTGCAATTAAAGGCAATACCGTAGGCACAGCAAGCGTACAAATTGAAAACATGGGTGGTCAAGGTGACTATACCCAACAAGGTATTAAAGTAATTGACGTTGAAGGTCAATCTGATGCTAAGTTTACCCTTGCCAATGGTCCAATTAAACTCAATGCCTTTGAATACAATCTTTTGCAAAACAGCCCTGCTGATGCAAATGATGGCGATTGGTACTTATATAGCACCTATCGACCTGGGATTGGTAACTACATTTCAACTTTATCTTCTAATATTGAAACGGGGCTAACCACCATTTCTTCGTTGTATCAACGTATTGGCAGTCCTTATGAACCCGATGTGAACTATAAAACCACATGGGGCCGTTTGCTAGGCAATAGCATCAATAAAAATGGTGAAAAGCAATTTGACTATAACCAATACAGTATGGGTTATCAGTTAGGTGGTGAGTACTTAGCCATTGAAAAAGACCAATCGAAACACCGTTTTGGTCTAATGAACCACTTTATTCATGCCAATGCCAAAACTTATGATAACGAACGCTTAAAATTAGGTTTAGGTCATCAAAATAGTTCGATTGATACCGACAGCTTTGGTTTTGGTGCTTATTACACAGCCACCTTTAACAATAATCTGTATTTAGACTTAGTCACTCAAATGAACTATATCGAAAATTCAATTGAGGTGGCTGATGAACCCGATTTTACATGGGAAGCATGGCAAAGTGCCAGTTCAGTTGAGTTAGGTCGTTCATTTAATTTTAATGAAAGCACCAAGATAGAACCACAAGCGCAATTGTCTTATATCTATACCACCTATCGTGACACCCAAGATGCTTATTCTAAGGTCATTGCAGATAGTACCAGTAGTGTGATTGCGCGTTTAGGTGCACAGGTGAATCATCACTTTAACTATAAAGAACGCCCTGCAAGCGTCTATGGTCTACTCAATTACAAACATGAGTTTGCGCCAGATCATGAGTTACGTTTAGTTTCTTTAACCGATAATTCAGAAACTCATTTAAAAGAAAGCTATGAAGAAAGCTCAATTGAGGCAGGCTTAGGTATTCAGGTACAACTGGAAAACTTATATTACGTTTATGGTGATGTCCGCCATAGTACTGATGTACAAGGTGATAGTGACCAAACCCAAGTAAGTATTGGTATTAAGGGTCGTTTCTAAGCTGTTTTGAATTAAAAAAATGCTGCCTCGGCAGCATTTTTTTATGTGTTGTTTATTTGAGCCAAGCAATTTGCTGAGGTGTCACATCCAATTGAATGGTCTGCTCAATTTTTGCTGTCTTTAAATCAATTTGGTAAATTGATTTTTGCAGGCTATCACTGACAAACAATTGATCTTTTTCACCATGCATGGCCAGTTGTGCCTGAGCAATTGCGCTAGAATCGGCTGCAAAAACTTGTAGGGTATGTATAACCTGCCATGTGCTGCTATCTAAAATATGTAAAGTGCCGAGGCTATCTAAAATCACAAAATATTGCCCGCTGCTGCTAAAACTTTGTTTTAAGCGTTTTAGCTCTTTGCTCGTCCATGCAACTTGATCAGCTTGCTGGGTGTGTGGATTTACAATAAATAAATCTTGCTCGGTTGACGCAATGGCAACGATATCTTGTACCTTTTCATGCCCGACTAAAGTGCCAATACGTGCTTGGGTTGGAATTTTACTATCAATAAAGCTTTGCCCTTGTTGCTCTACCAACAACACACCATCTTGACAACCAAAAGCTGTAAAGTTTTGGTTAGATGCAGCACCATGTAAGCC
Organism: uncultured Acinetobacter sp.; assembly: GCF_947626835.1. Lineage (GTDB taxonomy): Bacteria > Pseudomonadota > Gammaproteobacteria > Pseudomonadales > Moraxellaceae > Acinetobacter. Next base: position 3,839 of record NZ_CANQTS010000045.1, read on the forward strand.
CGGACAAGATTCAGTTAAAGTTTGCTCAACATGATAATGATTGCCGTGCTGTAAATAGCTTTTGACCATACTCAACTGTGTTTGGCCTTCGGGTAGATAACTGCTAAGTACTATCTCACCGCGTGGTTCAGCTACACCATGATGCTTATACGGCAAACGCTGCGAAGTGACTTTAGCATTGGCAATATCTTGATCGGTAAACACATCAAACTTAGAACCTTGCGTTTCATTACCATCATAAAAAACCGCAGCTTGCCCATTAAATTGACGATAATGTGTTGGTGAGCCACCAGACAAACGATAGTTTAACAAGCCCCTTTGAGCTGCACTAACAAAGCTGACATCACCTAGCTCACGATCCATAATGACCGCATATCCATAACTTGGGCTGCTATATAGTGCCGATGGCAATGCCTTTAATGCTGTATTAAAGATAGAGGTGTTGTCGTGTAGCTGATACACAGCCAATGCTGCACGTTGATTATCTTGGCTAACCACTGCCAAATGCCCGACCCCAAGCTCAGGCTTGGGTTTTGCTTGAACATTCGGTTCATTTGAAGAATCTCCTCCCCCACCACATGCGCTAATCACAGCCGTTAAAGTGATCAAGCCAATAAGACGTAGCGTTTGCATATTTCCCTCAATGTTTGTCTTGTATGTTTTTGAAACGTTATAACATAACATTTGTGATTTACCAATCACTAACATCAAACTGCTGTTTAAGGAATCGGCTTTTCCGTCGAAACCTTTGCCACTCCCCTGCAAAATCCTTATACTTAAGGGCAATTTTTTTCTAATTTTAACTGGATGACCATGAGTCGCGCCATATCGCATATTGATACTTTCCAAGGCTTAATTTTAGCCTTACAAAACTATTGGGCCGAGCAAGGCTGCGTTGTTTTACAACCATACGACATGGAAATGGGCGCAGGGACATTCCACACTGCAACTTTCCTGCGTGCATTGGGTCCTGAAACATGGAACGCGGCTTATGTACAACCATCGCGTCGTCCTAAAGATGGGCGTTATGGCGAAAACCCAAACCGTTTGCAACACTACTACCAATTCCAAGTTGTGCTTAAGCCTAACCCAGACAACATTCAACAGTTGTATCTTGACTCTTTAAAAGCCATTGGTATTGACCCGCTTGTACACGACATCCGTTTTGTAGAAGACAATTGGGAATCTCCAACATTAGGCGCTTGGGGTCTTGGTTGGGAAGTGTGGCTCAACGGCATGGAAGTGACGCAGTTCACTTACTTCCAACAAGTCGGTGGTGTTGAGTGCTACCCTGTGACAGGCGAAATCACTTACGGTTTAGAGCGTCTTGCCATGTACTTGCAAGGTGTTGATTCTGTCTATGACTTGGTTTGGACCAAAGGTCAATTTGGTACAGTCACTTATGGCGATGTGTTCCATCAAAACGAAGTTGAACAATCAACCTATAACTTTGAATATGCACCAGTCGACAAGATGTTCGAACTGTTCGACTTCTACGAAGCTGAAGCGACGCGTTTAATCGAAGCTGAACTTCCACTACCTGCATACGAACAAGTGATTAAAGCATCGCATAGCTTTAACTTACTTGATGCACGTGGCGCGATTTCGGTGACTGAACGTCAGCGTTATATCTTACGTGTACGTACGTTGGCGCGTTCGATTGCAACAAGTTATGTGGCAGCACGTGCCAAACTTGGTTTCCCAATGGCAGAACCTGCACTTCGTGACGAAGTTTTAGCGCAATTAAAAGCACAAGTTGAAGCGGAAGCTGCTCAAGCAGAAAAATCAGCGGAGAACAAATAATGTCTAAACATACTGTTTTATTTGAGCTTGGCTGTGAAGAACTTCCACCAAAAAGCTTAAAAAAATTACGTGACGCATTAACTGCTGAAACGGTTAAAGGCTTAAAAGATGCAGGTCTTGCATTCGATTCTATCGAAGCTTATGCAGCACCACGTCGTCTTGCACTTAAAATCGTTAATGTAGATGGCGCACAAGCGGACACGCAAAAACGTTTTGACGGCCCTGCAAAGCAAGCTGCATTTGATAGCGATGGCAACCCAACTAAAGCTTTAGAGGGCTTTATGCGTGGTCAAGGCATCACTGTAGATCAAATCTCAACGTTCCAAGCCGGTAAAGTTGAAAAAGTTTGCTACTTAAAAGATGTGAAAGGTCAAAGCCTTGATGCGCTTTTACCACAAATTTTACAAAATGCGTTGGACAATCTTCCAATTGCTAAACGTATGCGCTCTGCGGCAAGCCGTACTGAATTTGTACGTCCTGTAAAATGGGTGGTGTTGTTAAAAGACAACGACGTTGTTGATGCAACCATTCAAGATCTTCAAACTGGTAACGTTACATTTGGTCATCGTTTTCATGCACCTGAAGCAATTACTTTGACTCATGCTGACGAATACTTAAGCAAGCTTAAAGCAGCTTATGTTGTAGCCTCTTTTGAAGAGCGTCAAGCGATCATCGACGGTCAAGTCAAAGCATTGGCTGATGAAGTCAATGCCATTGCAATTGTGCCTGCGGATCTTCGTGATGAAGTGACTGCATTGGTTGACTGGCCTGTTGCGCTTCGTGCAAGCTTTGAAGAACGCTTCCTTGCAGTTCCTCAAGAAGCTTTAATCACCACCATGCAGGACAACCAAAAGTACTTCTGCTTAGTGAACAGCGACAATAAACTTCAACCGTACTTCATTACTGTGTCAAACATTGAGTCGAAAGACCCAACACAAATCATTGAAGGTAACGAGAAAGTAGTTCGTCCACGTTTGTCGGATGCTGAATTCTTCTTCTTACAAGACCAAAAACAACCGCTTGCTTCTCGTAAAGAGAAATTGGCGAACATGGTTTTCCAAGCAGAATTGGGTACGCTTTGGGACAAATCGACACGTATTGCAAAACTCGCTGTAGCACTCGCGCCAATCACTGGTGCAAAAGCGACTGATGCTGAAAAAGCGGCGCTTCTTGCAAAATGTGACTTAACCTCTGAACTTGTGGGTGAATTCCCAGAACTTCAAGGGATTGCGGGGACTTACTACGCACGTCTTGAAGGTGAAAATGATGAAGTGGCTGAGTCTTTAGGTGAGCAGTATTTACCTAAATTCGCAGGTGACGTTTTACCAAAAACCAAAACAGGTACAACGATTGCCCTTGCTGACCGTTTAGATACTTTGACGGGTATTTTTGGTATTGGTCAAGCGCCTACAGGTTCTAAAGACCCGTTTGCACTACGTCGTTCTGCAATTGGTATTTTACGTTTAGTGACTGAAAACGAGCTTGATGTATCAATTGAAGACCTCATCAAACTCGCACTTGCTGCTTATGGCGATGTATTGAAAGATCACGATAAGACTTTAAATGATGCTGTTGCATTCTTAGAAGGTCGTTACCGTGCCAAATATGAAGACCAAGGCGTTGCGGTTGATGTTATTCAAGCCGTTCAAGCATTGTCACCAAAATCACCACTTGATTTTGACAAGCGTGTAAATGCAGTAAATCACTTCCGTGCCTTGCCTGAAGCTGCTGCACTTGCTGCTGCGAATAAGCGTGTTGCCAATATCTTAGCTAAAGAAGCTGCACCAACAGGCGCTGTTGTTGAAGCAAACTTGGTTGAAGATGCTGAAAAAGCATTGTTTGCTGAATTAGCAAAAATCACGCCTCAAGTTGAGCCATTATTTGCTGCCAAAGACTACACTGCTGCGTTGTCTGCACTTGCTGCACTTCGTGCGCCAGTGGATACGTTCTTTGATGGTGTAATGGTGATGGCTGATGATGCTGAACTTAAAGCAAACCGTTTACGTATGCTTACACAGCTTCGTGACTTGTTTACCAAAGTGGCTGATATTTCAGTGCTTCAACACTAAGTTTTAGCCTGAATAAAAAACCCGCTTTAGAGCGGGTTTTTTTTATTATTTATGATGCTAAAAATTCTTCAATTATAGGGAATATAAACTCTCTATATTTTTCAAAAATTTCTTTATCATTAGAATTACATACAAAATCACAAAATTCTTGTTTTTTTAATTTTTCGATAGTGGTTCTTCCTCCATCCCCTGTTTCTTTAACTTCTTTTGAATAAAAATTAATTTCAAATAATGATTCAGGAAGTAAATTTTCTACACCACTTAAAACTTTTGTATTCTCACCGTTATGTGGCACTTTCATTTTAAAAATATGTTCATCTTTATACTCAGTAAAGTTTTTAGAATCACAATCAAATAGAAATAAAATTTTACGTTGGAAAGACTTTTTATTTGTAAGTAAAAAATCAAAACCCTTCTTTAAACTATCTTGCCCACTGTTCCTACTCCCGCCTTGCTTGGATAAACCTGCTTCATCAATTTTTACTAGTTCAATCCAGTCTTCTTTTTCAAAAAGTTCCAACGCTTTCTTCAAATATTTAACATCTGTTTCACCCTCAACCAAAATTAAAGGTTTTTGAGTTTCTTGAATCTTTTGATGCAATGTTTCCTCAAATTTTGCTGTGTCTTTATAGAAGTTAAATGAGTCTTCAAACTCAATGAATCTTTCTGAAGTAATATTAATCCCAGAAGGCAAATCAATTAATTGAATATTTTCAGCTTCAAATTCTTTTTCCATTCCTAAAACAAACAATGGTGAATGGGAAGTCATAATAAATTGCACTTTAGGAAATAGTTTTATCAATTTAGGTAAGATTTCACTTTGGTGCTTTGTATGTAAGTGAGCATCAATTTCATCGACAACAACTATTCCCGATATTTTTTCATATTGAAAACTGTTTAAAACATCATTGTTATCGGCATGCCTAACAATTGTCAGAAACATGTTAAACAATTGCAGTTGACCAGTAGAAAGCTGCTGAATTGAAGGTATTCTCCCATTCTTCTTTATAATACTTAATCTCTCACCTGCTCTATTACGCCAACCTAAGTGAATCTTTGCAGTAGAATCTTCTAATATAGTTTGAATAATTTCATTTACTTTTTTTAATGAAAAATCAAAAGCATTTTTAACTCTAATATTTCTTTGAAACTCCTCAGTCTGATTAATTTGATTGGCTAGCGAAGACTCTTCTATTGTTAATTTAGAATCTAATAACAAATTTAATAGCCATGATATATTTTTTTCTAAACTTTGAACTACTAAAATTTCTCGAGCTAGTTCTTTATGCATTGGCTCTTTAATTTTAATATCTAAATCGTTAATAGCATTCTTATTCAACCAATGAGGGATTTCACTTCTAAATACAGGGAAAAATATAAAAATATTTTCTTTGAAAATTTTTTCTGATTTTTCTGCACTAATATCTACTTTTTTAGTAGTTTCATCAGATATAGCTAGTTTGTTGCCATATAAATTAGAAAGCTCTGTAGGATTTTCCTTTCCTATATTCTGTCCAAAATGTAGTTCTTCATTTTTTTCACTATCTTGAAATCTTAAATAGATTGAAGCCCCACCATTTGACTGAGTATTGATATCTTTACCACTTATTATTTTAAAATAAGGGGAGCTATAATCTTGACCGTTTACCACATCAGAATAAAATTCCTTTGCGAACTCAAAAAAAGCATCTGCAATATAAGAAAGTGCATAAGTTTTTCCTGAACCATTTTTTCCAACTAAAATTACAGGCTTAGGATCAGAATTTTTTTGATTTTCAAATTCGATATCTAACTTATGAAGAGGTCCAATATTTCTGATATGTAGATTGCGTAAATACATATTTTTCTCTTTTTTCAATTAACTAAATAATAATTGTTTTTAAGTTTTATCCTAACATTAGTTTTTATTTTACTGTTTCTTTTAGACTATAGCCAATTTTAACTCAAATGCCTATACTCAACTTAACAACTCACCAACAAGAACCGAGCGATGAAACTTAAAACACTTTTACTTACAGGCCTAACTTGCCTTTCAATTACTGCATGTACTTCTGCACCTAAAATTCCACAACTGCAAGCAGGTGTGTTACAAGAAATTAGCAATCTAGAAGTCTATCCAGATACCAAAAACAATAAAGCCAAACTGACTAAACTTAAAGACAACTGCGTGATTGAGTTTACTGGCTTTATGGAAGGCGGCAAAGTGATTGAACAATGGTCATTTTATGGCAATAACTTAATGTCAGGTGGCTCAGCAGTATTTGGCAAAGACGGTACAAGTACCGCCACTAAATTTGATTTATATGATCAAGACAAACAAGCCAATTTTATGGCGTTAAAAAATCATTTCCATAAAGATGCTTTAAATCAGTGTCAATAAGAAATCGATCGATCCCCGACTAAACTAGTTGGGGATTTTTTTGATCTAGATCTTTGTTATATCAAACTAATGCAAACCCCAACACATAAAATAATTAAATAAAATGAATCACTTATATTAAATTTAATAAAAATTTGGCTACAATTTACATAAAGTAAATCTAGTTTTTTATAGGTTAGCGTTATGTCAAAATATGGTCTTTTTACAACACTTGTTACAACGCTTGTATTAGCTTTTACCACTGGCCAAAGTTTTGCATCGAGCCATGTGGTGAATTTAGAAACGGAATATGGACATAACCCAAATCTACTGAGTGTGCTCAGCCATAAAGCTAAACAAACATGGCAAAATACTGCAGAAAAATTGGCTTCGGCACAGTTAAGCTTAGAACAAACTAAATTTAATCAGCAGCTCACAGAACTTGAAGCCAAAGCCCAAAGTAAAAAAATCGTTCGTCCTGCAATTGTACAATTACCACTTACACCAACTGTCCACACAAACGTAGAACATCAGGCTTTAGCATCTACAGCATCTACAGCATCTACAGCATCTACAGCATCTACAGCATCTACAGCATCTACAGCATCTACAGCAT
>NZ_CANQTS010000046.1 GCF_947626835.1 uncultured Acinetobacter sp.
CGCAATCATATGGCGATTTACTAATTTAAAAAATCCCGCTTTCGAGCGGGATTTTTTTATTGATGTTATTGCAGTTGAATTGCACCACTGGCACTGACACTCATTTTTGAATCACCGGCTGCCACATTTTGCTCTGTCACACTATCTGCTGAGGCTTTCATCATCGCGACACGTGGCATAGCAGCGGCATAAGAATAATTATTGGTATTGATATTTAAACTCACCAATTGATAACTGGCTTTATTCCATGCTTTGGCCATGGTCTTGGCACGTTGTTGAAAGTTCTGAGAGGCTTCCATCATTAATTCATTTTCGACCTGTTTACGTTTTTGATCAGAGACCGAAAAATGAATCGAACTGGTTTGTAAGTATTGCTGTAGTTCACTAATCAATTGGCTTGAGGCTTTAAAATCAGCACTTTCTAGGCGAATTTCACTGCGTCCGCGCCATTCTTTAAGCTTACGATTATCCGCATCATAAATTGGATAGGTGCTTTGCGCGCCTGTTTTAATTTTCACTTGCGGGTATTTTTTAGCCGCATGGGTGGCTTGATTAAGCAATTCATTAATGTCGTTGGCCAATTGTGCCGGTTGCTTATGCGATTTTTCCACATACAAGACAGCATGCATTAAATCATTTGACACTTCGCGTTCAGCTTCAGCTTGAATATTAATCACGTTATAATGTAAGTCATTGTCGTTAGCATAGCTGGTTATAGGTGATAAAACAGTCAAACTTAAAGCAGCAAGTAATATTTTATTCATGGTGGGAATTACAAATAAATGAAGAACAGATTGTTTCATATTAGGCTGCATTTTAGCTATAAATAAGCAGAATTTGTGGTACGAGTGTAAATCAGGTAAAAGCGTTAAATATAGATAAATATAAACAAAAATAGAGGCTTATAAAAATTGGATTGCTTTTGCTAGCCAGTGATTAAAAACTGCTTAAAAAAATTATAAAAAATAAGCATTTCTTTCAATTGTCATAATGTGCGATGATAATTCAATCTATTGGTTAGCATGATCAGTTTTTTGAATGATTTTAAGCGTGATAAAACACCGAAACTTGTTTATTTTTCGCAAAAATTCGGTATGATCGCGCTCCTAGTTATGACGAATAACAAGTGATCGTCTAACAAGTATATAAAGCACCGAGTCAAAGACCGAAAGTCCCCCGACTTATTTCTTTCAACCCATATCAGAGATGGTAATTCGATATGAGCGTTACTTCAGTAAACCCTGCCTCTACTTCTACTAACGAGTACTATTTGACTCGCCAAAGTCAAATGGAATCAAACGTGCGTAGTTATCCACGTAAATTACCGTTAGCGATCGCAAAAGCGCAAGGGTGTTGGGTTACCGATGTTGAAGGTACACAGTACCTTGATTGTTTAGCTGGGGCAGGTACCTTGGCGTTAGGTCATAACCATCCTGCGGTTATTCAAAGTATTCAAGACACGCTTGCAAGCGGTCTACCATTGCATACTTTAGACTTAACGACGCCTTTAAAAGATGCCTTTACCGAAGCGTTGCTTGAGCAATTGCCTGGTGGCAAAGAAGAATATTGTCTACAGTTCTGTGGTCCATCTGGTGCAGATGCAACAGAAGCTGCGATTAAACTGGCGAAAACCTTTACCGGTCGTGGCACAGTGATCAGCTTCTCTGGTGGTTACCATGGTATGACGCATGGCTCATTGGCAATGACAGGTAACTTGTCTGCAAAAAATGCAGTCAATAACTTGATGCCAGGCGTGCAATTTATGCCATATCCGCATGAATACCGTTGCCCATTAGGTCTAGGTGGTGAAGCGGGTGTAGACGCGTTAACCTATTTCTTCGAAAACTTTATTGAAGATGTAGAAAGTGGTGTAACTAAGCCTGCGGCTGTGATTCTTGAAGCGATTCAAGGTGAAGGCGGTGTGGTGACTGCACCTGTAAAATGGTTAAAGAAAATCCGTGAAGTGACTGAAAAGCACAACATTGTGTTGATTCTTGACGAAGTTCAAGCAGGCTTTGCACGTTCGGGTAAAATGTTTGCCTTTGAACATGCAGGTATTGAACCTGATGTTGTTGTAATGTCAAAAGCAGTCGGTGGTAGCTTACCACTTGCAGTATTGGGTATTAAACGTAAGTTTGATGCTTGGCAGCCAGCAGGTCACACCGGTACATTCCGTGGTAACCAATTGGCAATGGGTACAGGTCTTGCAACGATCAATACCATTAAAGAACAAAACCTTGCTCAAAACGCACAAGAGCGTGGTGATTATCTACAAGCTGAATTTAAAAAATTAGCAGTAGAATTCCCATGTATCGGTAACGTTCGTGGTCGCGGTCTGATGATCGGTGTTGAAATTGTGGATGAGCGTAAACCTGCTGATCATATGGGTTCATTGCCGGCTGATTCTCAATTGGCAGCTGCGATTCAAACTGCATGTTTTAACAACCAATTGTTGTTAGAAAAAGGTGGTCGTAACGGTACAGTGATTCGTTTACTTTGCCCATTGATCATCACGCAAGAAGAATGTGAAGAAGTGCTTGTACGCTTCAAAAAAGCGATTGCTGAAGCGCTTGTTGCGGTTCGAGGTGCATAATATGGTTGATTTTGCAGAACATCGTAAAGCCTTGCTCTGTAATGATGCTGCCTCTATTGCTGACTATACCTCAGCAATGGAGCAAGCAACCCAAGCGGTTGCAGCATGGTTACAAAATGACAAAATGTACACAGGCGGTAGCATCAAAGAGCTTCGCAGTGCGATCGCCTTTAATCCTTCTAAACAAGGTTTGGGTGTAGAAAAATCTTTAGAGCGTATGGTTGAGCTTTTCTTAAATAAAAGCTTAAAAGTACACCATCCGCACTCGCTTGCGCATTTGCATTGCCCAACTATGGTCACCAGCCAAATCGCCGAAGTGTTGATTAACGCGACTAACCAATCGATGGATTCATGGGATCAAAGCCCAGCGGGTTCGTTGATGGAAGTTCAGCTCATTGATTGGTTACGCCAAAAAGTAGGTTATGGTGCAGGTCAAGCTGGTGTGTTCACCTCTGGCGGTACCCAATCTAACCTCATGGGTGTGCTCCTTGCGCGTGATGCATGCATCGCGAAAAACTGGAAAGATGAAAACGGCAATCCGTGGTCTGTTCAGCGTGACGGCGTACCAAGTGATGCAATGCGTAACGTCAAAGTCATTTGTTCTGAAAATGCACACTTCTCTGTGCAAAAGAACATGGCCATGATGGGCATGGGCTTCCAATCAGTGGTGACTGTGCCTGTGGATGAAAATGCACGCATGGACATGGACGCACTTGAAAAAACCATGGCGCACCTTCAATCTGAAGGTAAGATCGTGGCATGTGTGGTGGCAACTGCCGGTACAACCGATGCAGGCGCGATTGATCCACTGAAAAAAGTGCGTGAAATCACCAACAAATATGGCGCGTGGATGCATATCGATGCGGCATGGGGTGGTGCTTTAATTTTATCGAATGATCACCGTGATATGTTAGATGGTATTGAGCTATCTGATTCGATCACGCTTGATTTCCATAAGCATTACTTCCAAACCATTTCTTGTGGCGCGTTCTTGCTGAAAGATGAAGCAAACTATCGTTTCATGCATTATGAAGCAGAGTACTTAAACTCAGCTTATGATGAAGAGCATGGTGTACCAAACCTTGTGTCGAAGTCACTCCAAACCACGCGTCGTTTTGATGCGTTGAAATTGTGGATGACCATTGAAGCATTGGGTGAAGAGCTTTATGGTTCGATGATTGACCATGGTGTGACCTTAACACGTGATGTTGCAGATTATATTCAAGCCACAGACGGTTTAGAGCTATTGGTTGAGCCACAATTTGCCTCGGTATTGTTCCGTGTGGTGCCTGAAGGTTATCCAACTCAATTGTTAGATACTTTAAACCAAAACGTGGCAGATGAATTGTTTGCACGTGGTGAAGCCAATATTGGTGTCACCAAAGTCGGTCAAGTTCAATCATTGAAAATGACCACATTAAGCCCAGTGGCGACTTTAGACAACGTGAAGAATTTACTTGCACTTGTGCTTGCAGAATCTGATCGTATTAAAGCGTCAATTGCAGATGGTACTTACACACCACCGATTGCTTAATATGTTACATGCTTGAAAAAAGAGGTCTGAATAGACCTCTTTTTTTATGCTTAAAAGAGGTTTAAATGTAAAAATAATGATCATTTATGACAGTTGAATGACTTTTTAGCCTACCTAAATTTAATAAATTTTTTCATATTCAAATGCTTATAATTTTTTTGCCACTTTAATCAATTATCATAAAAGCGTCATATTGCTGTAACCTGCTTGTCATATTTTAAAATCAAAATGCTCATATCGAAAAAAGTACACAACTTAACAATTCTGATGCTGTACTTTCGGCCTAATCAAGAGAGATGAGAATGCGCTTAACCCACATTGCAATCGCACTGACAGCTTGTACTTTGGCAGCAACGACTGCAAATGCAGCACGTGACACCATTCAAATTGCTGGTTCTTCAACTGTACTGCCATATTCAAGTATTGTTGCAGAAGAGTTTGGCAACACCTTTCCGCAGTTTAAAGCGCCTGTTGTTGGCTCTGGCGGTTCATCAGGTGGTTTAAAACAGTTCTGTAATGGTGTAGGCGATAATACAATTGATATTGCCAACTCATCGCGTCAAATTAAATCAACAGAATTAGAAAGCTGCCATCAGGCAGGCGTAAAACAAGTTTTAGAAATTAAAATTGGTTATGACGGTATTGTTTTTGCATCAAATGCTCAAAAAAGTGAATATAAATTAAAGCCTTACCATGTGTTTGCAGCTTTAGCAGCAGAGTTACCATCAAAAGGTAAAATGGTGGCTAACCCCTACACGCATTGGAACCAAATTGATAAAAGCTTACCCAATGAGCCGATTACTTTAGTGATTCCAGCATCTAACCACGGTACACGTGAAGTGTTCCAAGAAAAAATGGTAGATGCAGGCTGTAATGCTTATGCTGCAATCAAAGCATTGGATAAAGATGCACATAAAGCTGCATGTACCACATTCCGTAAAGATGGTCGTGTGGTTGAAATCTCAGGCGATTACACAGAAACATTGGCTCGCTTAACCACATCACCAAGCGCGGTGGGTGTATTTGGTTTAGGTTTCTATGACCAAAACCGTGACAAGTTACGTGTTGCGACCGTAAACAATGTGGTGCCATCTGAAAACACGATTTTAAATGGTGCATATCCTGTGTCACGTCCATTGTTCTTCTACGTGAAAGGCGAGCACTTAAAGTCAATTAAAGGTTTAAATGAATTTACTGAATACTTCTTGAGCAAAAAAGTGTCAGGTAAAGGTTCAAAACTTGAAAAAGCGGGCTTAATCGCATTGTCAGATGCTGAACGTGCAAAAATCCTTGGCGATTTTAAAGCAGGTAAAGCTGTAAAATAAGTTAAGCGTAAAACGGCCAATGGAGGGCATGCCCCTGCATTGGCTTTTTTTAAATCTTTTTTCAAGTCGCTTGAAAAAATGCTGGAGAAGACATGAATCTGCTACTTATAGGCGTATTACTGGCGTTGATTGCCATTGGCTATCAGCTCGGTTTGCGTAAAAGTCGTCAATTAGCAGGTCAGGGCAATAACTCGGCAATGCTGCATTCGCGCCCCGGTTATTATGGTGCGTTGGTAGCGTTATGGTGTGGTATCCCTGCAATTTTAATTTTGTTGCTATGGAATGTAATTGAGCCAAGTATTTTGCGCCATGTGGTGATGGACAATGTACCCAGTGATATTGCAGCGGGTTTAGACCCTGCAAGCACAGCAGTACTCATGGATCGTGTACAAGCGATTGCCTCAGGTTTTGGGGTAAGTGATCAACCACTCAGCTATGAGTTGGCAGCAGCAACGGAACTTGCAAAAATGGCCACTGTGGCTTCATTTGCAAAATTTGCAGTGGTGTTATCGGCAGCAATCGCAGGTTTATTATTGGCGAAAAAGCGTTTAAGCCAACATTACCGTGCGCGTAACCAAGTCGAAAAAGCCATTAATGTCGCTTTAGCATTATGTTCAGGTGTGGCGATTTTAACCACCATCGGCATTGTCATGTCGATGTTTAGTGAAGCCATGCGCTTCTTTAGTTTTGTCAGTCCACTCGATTTCTTTTTTGGAACCGAATGGAACCCAGGTTTTAGCACCTCAGGTTCAGCCGATGGTCAGTATGGTTTATTGCCACTGATTTGGGGTACCTTGATGGTCAGTGGTATTGCCTTATTGGTGGCAGTACCCGTAGGTTTAATGATTGCGATTTACTTAGCAGAATATGCATCATCGAGTTTCCGTTCTTGGGCAAAACCTGCGATTGAAATTTTGGCGGGTATTCCAACGATTGTGTATGGTGTATTCGCTTTAATGGTGATTGGTCCATTTTTAAAGATGTTGGGCGATCAAATTGGTTTAGACATTAATGCCACCAGTGCACTGACCGCAGGTTTAGTGATGGGGATTATGATCATTCCTTTTGTTTCATCATTATCGGATGACATTATTACTCAAGTACCACGCGCATTACGTGATGGTTCTTTAGGTTTAGGTGCCACCAAATCAGAAACCATTCGTCAGGTGGTGTTGCCGGCGGCACTACCCGGCATTATTGGTGCATTTTTATTGGCGGCTTCGCGTGCCATTGGTGAAACCATGATTGTGGTCCTTGCCGCAGGTAACAGCCCATTGTTGCATGCTAACCCTTTAGAAGCAGTCTCGACGGTCACCATTACCATTGTGAACCAGCTAACAGGCGATACCGACTTTGCCAGTCCGCAAGCCTTGGTTGCCTTTGCACTTGGTTTAACCTTATTTGTGATTACCTTGGGTCTCAACATCATTGCACTATATATCGTGCGTAAATATCGCGAGCAATACGAATGAGTACATCAAATTCTTCTACGCTGCCACAGTTTGATGCCGAGGCAGCAGCGATCGCACGCGATAAGCGCAAACAAGTGATTGCAGACTCATTGGCTAAACGTCACCGTAAAGAAAAAGCCTTTAAATTTTTTGGCTTTACTGCGGTGCTGTCAGGCTTATTTTTTGTGGTGTTACTGTTTAGTAGTATTTTATATAAAGGTTTACCGGCATTTTGGCAAACCAGTATGACGTTACCAATTAACTTTGACGCGCAAATTATTGATGTCGGCCCAAAACCTATCCCGATGGAAAATGAAAATCCTGCGCAATATGAACAGCGTTATATTGCATGGCAGATGAAAATGGGTACGGTGGATTGGGATGCGTTAATCGTAAATGCCATGATCGCCAAAGAGCCAAGTGTTGCTGCATATCGTGATGACTTATCAAGTTTATATACCAGCTCAGAAGCGTATCGCTTACGTGATATGGTATTTAAAGATCCAAACTTAATTGGTCAAACCAAAGAGATTAACCTGTTGGCCGATGCAAATGTGGATGTGTGGTTGGCAGGCAATATTGATCGTGATTTGCCAGATGCACAGCAACAATTAAGCCCTGAAATTCGTCAGCTTGCCGATGATTTAAAAGCCAAAGGTGTGTTAGAAAATACCTTTAATACCAATATTTTCTATAGCGCAGACTCACGCAGTTCACCTGCAACCTCAGGTTTAGCAGGTGCCTTCATGGGCTCGCTGTTTATGATGTTAATCGTGATTTTTATCTCGATTCCAATTGGTGTGGCCTCTGCGATTTATTTAGAAGAGTTTGCACCTAAAAACGTGATTACCGATATTATTGAAGTCAACATTAACAACCTTGCGGCTGTACCTTCAATTGTATTTGGTTTATTGGGTGCGGCGATCTTTATTGGTTGGATGCATTTACCCCTTTCAGCACCTTTGGTCGGTGGTTTAGTGCTGAGCTTAATGACCTTACCGACCGTGATTATTACCACGCGTGCTTCATTAAAAGCGGTACCGCCTTCAATCCGTCAAGCGGCGTTAGGTTTAGGTGCATCGCGTGTACAAACGGTATTTCACCATGTATTACCGCTTGCATTACCCGGCATTTTAACTGGTGCCATTATTGGGGTGGCGCAAGCCTTGGGTGAAACAGCACCGTTACTGTTAATTGGTATGAGTGCCTTTGTATCAAGCGTACCGGCAACGCCATTTGATCAATCAACAGCATTACCTGTGCAAATCTTTTTATGGCAAGGTAATGAGTTACGTAACTTCTTTGAAGGACGTACCGCCGCTGCAATTATTGTATTGTTGGCGATGATGATTAGTTTAAATGCCTTTGCAGTGTGGTTACGTAAGAAATTTGAAGTGCGTTGGTAATTGAGGATAAATTGATGAATACAGTTGTAAAAGATAACGTGAATCCAGTGAATACCGATGCCAATGCTGCATCAACAGGCAGCAGCTTCAGCGCACAGTTTGATATGCAACCAAGCAAACAACAGCCTGCACATCGTAATGTTAAAATCAGCACCTCAGATGTTCATGTCTATTATGGTGAAACTGAAGCGATTAAAGGCATTGACTTAAATATCTATGAAAATGAAGTGATTGCCTTTATTGGACCATCGGGCTGTGGTAAATCGACATTCTTACGTACCTTAAACCGTATGAATGACACGATTGATAGCTGCCGTGTGACCGGTAAAGTCATGCTTGAGAGTCAAGATATTTACGATCCAAATCTTGATGTGGTGTTATTGCGTGCGCAAGTGGGCATGGTGTTCCAAAAGCCAAACCCATTTCCAAAATCTATTTTTGAAAACGTGGCCTATGGACCAAAATTGCATGGTTTAGCGCGTGACAAATATGATTTAGAAGAAATTGTCGAAAGCAGTTTACGTAAAGCTGGTCTTTGGGATGAAGTAAAAGATCGTTTGAACCAACCGGGGACAGGCTTATCTGGTGGTCAGCAGCAGCGTTTATGTATTGCACGTACCATTGCAGTCAGCCCTGATGTGATTTTAATGGATGAACCATGTTCAGCCCTCGATCCGATTGCAACGGCAAAAGTGGAAGAATTAATTTCTGAACTTTCTAATCAATACACCATTGCGATTGTCACCCACTCGATGCAACAAGCCGCGCGTGTGTCTGATCGTACCGCATACTTCCATTTGGGTGACTTAATTGAAGTCAACTCAACTGAAAAAGTCTTTACCCAACCGGATCATCAACTGACCGAAGCCTATATTACTGGTCGTTTTGGTTAAGCAGACATGAGTCAAAAAGAGCCTACGGGCTCTTTTTTATTTGTAAAAAACATTGAATTTTCTTTGATCTGACCTCATGTTGATGAAGAACATAAAAATATACGAGAGCGTTATGCTATTTCATGCCCCAAAACTTCCTGCCGAGATTTCAATTCGTCATCTCAATGCCCGTGTCAATGAACAGCGTAAAAAAGTGGCACAGATGACGGCATCGAAGTTGGAACTGTTACAGTTAAGTCAACAGCTCTCTAAAGAAGCGCGTGCGCGCAAAAAGAATAATGAAAAAGTCTATGTACTTGACTTTAAAGGTGATACTGCTGCCTCTGCGGTAGAAAGTTTACGTGAGGAAATCACCTTGATTTTAGCCACTGCTGAAGCTGGGCGTGATCGTGTGGTGGTTCGTTTAGAAAGCCCCGGCGGTATGGTGCATGGCTATGGTCTTGCAGCTGCACAATTGGTACGTTTACGTGAAGCTGGTTTTCATTTAACCATTTGTGTCGATAAAGTGGCTGCCAGTGGCGGTTATATGATGGCCTGTATTGCCAATCATATTATCTCAGCACCCTTTGCTGTAGTGGGTTCAATTGGTGTTGTGGCGCAAGTGCCTAACTTTAATCGTTTACTCAAAGAACACAATATTGATTTTGAGCTCTATACGGCAGGTGAGTACAAACGTACCGTGACCATTTTTGGTGAAAATACCCAAGAAGGTAAAGCCAAATTTGAACAAGAATTACAACAAACACATGCCTTATTTAAGCACTTTGTGGAAAAATACCGTAATCAATTAAATATTGAACAAGTCGCCACCGGTGAGCATTGGTATGGTCAAGATGCTTTAGATTTAAAGCTTGTTGATGAGCTGAAAACTTCAGACGAATACTTACTCAGTCTGTTGGCAGCGCATGATGTCTATACTATAGAAACGCGTAAAAAACCGACCTTAGGTGAAAAATTAGGTCTGCAAGCTGCACAGGTTGCTGATCAGTTAGTCCCTGCGGTGGTCAATAAGTTTTTACATACCTTAAGCCAAGCCAATAGCAGTTTGGTGCAATTACGTGATCCAAAACTTTAATTCACTCGACTTTAAAAAAACCAGCATCTTGCTGGTTTTTTTGTTTTAAGCATTGTTGCTTTTTTAGGCTTTTGTTAAGTTAGAGGCTTGAGCATGATGCTATAGAAAAATTTGAGGAAACTATGACGATTATCGTCGTTTTAAATAAAGAAAATTTAGCCACTTTACATAATACCGATACCCAATGGGTGGCACTGAATCAAGCATCTATTGTACA
>NZ_CANQTS010000047.1 GCF_947626835.1 uncultured Acinetobacter sp.
CTATCGTCTAGAGGCCTAGGACATCGCCCTTTCACGGCGGTAACCGGGGTTCGAATCCCCGTAGGGACGCCATATTTGAGTGTTAAACTCTACAAAAAAGCCCAAGCATTTAAGACTTGGGCTTTTTTGTGTCTGTTAGAATTAAGCTCTGATTACAACTGATATTGGCTGGCTTGAATCAAAGCTTGGGTATAACTGGTTTGTGGCTTTAAAAATAAATCTTCGGTATTTTGCAGTTCCATCACTTTAGCATGCTGTAATACCAAGACCTGCTGACATAACGCACGTACCACATGTAGATCATGACTAATAAACACATAAGTCATGGCATATTCATGTTGTAAGCGTCTGAGCAATGCCACAATCGCGCGCTGTGTGCTTCGATCAAGTGCGGAGGTCGGTTCATCTAAAATGATCAGTTTTGGCTGTAGCACCAAAGCACGCGCCAAGGATACGCGCTGACGCTGTCCTCCTGAGAGTTCATGTGGATAGCGCTGTTTAAACTCAAGCGGCAATTCCACTTGTATTAAAGCCTGTTCAACGCGTTGTTTAATCTCGGTGGCGGCAATTTTTTGTACCTGTAAACCTTCAGCAATAATTTGCTCAATGCTTAGACGTGGATTTAAGCTACTCAACGGATCTTGAAAGACAATTTGCAAATCACGACGTAAAGGGCGTAATTGTTTTTCAGAATAGGCATTTAAATCTTGCCCCAATAAGACAATTTTACCTGTACTGGGAATTAAACGTGCTATCGCCAATGCAAGTGAGCTTTTGCCTGAACCACTTTCCCCGACAATGCCAAGCGAGCTGCCTTGTTGCAGCTGTAGATCTAAAGGCTCAACCGCCACCACATAATCTTTCACCCGATTGAGCAACCCTTGTTTAATCGGGAACTTGACTGCCACTTGCTGTAAATCCAGCAATACCTCCTGTGCTGGCACATGTAACGCTTGACCAAAATCATGGTTGAGTAGATTTTGGGTATAGGCATGTTTGGGCTGAGCAAAAACATCTTGCACCAAACCTTGCTCCACCACATGACCGTGTTGCATCACAATCACTTGCTTGGCATAACGCCTGACTAAATTTAAATCATGGCTAATTAAAATCATGGCCATATTACGCTGCTGCTGTAGATTTTTAAGCAACTCTAGAATCTGCACCTGTAACGTGACATCTAAGGCAGTAGTCGGTTCATCGGCAATTAAAATCTCGGGGTCTTGCGCCAAAGCCATGGCAATCATTACACGCTGCCTTTGTCCGCCTGAGAGCTCATGTGGATAGCGTCTGAGCTTGTCCTTTGGTTGCGGGATACCCACATCCTGTAACAAGGCAATCACGCGCTCACGGGTCTTCGACTTGCTTAAACCTTGTAGCCTTAAACTCTCGCCAATCAATTTTTCTACCCGATGCAGTGGATTAAGTGCAGTCATGGGTTCTTGAAAAATCATGGCAATTTTTTGCCCACGAATAAAACGTAATTGCGCAGGCGCTAATTCCAATAAATTTTGCTGTTGCAGTATGGCTTGGCCGGACACCTGCAAGTTACTGGGCAACAAACCCAGTAAAGCCAAACTGCTGATGGATTTACCCGAACCACTTTCCCCCACAATGGCTAAAGTTTGCCCTTTTTTAAGCTCAAAATTTAAATCGTGGACCAATGTTTGGCTGTGGGTTTGAATATTTAAGCCACGTACATCAAGTAATTTATTGACGTCTTGGGTCAAATGCATCACGGGTCGCCTCGCCAATATAAATCAGTAGAGATAGCACAATCGCTAAAGTAAAAAAGCCGGATAACGCCAGCCACGGTGCATTGAGGTTATTTTTGCCTTGTAATAATAATTCACCTAAAGAGGCGGCATCTGGTGGCAAACCATAACCTAAAAAATCCAGTGCAGTCAGGGCAGTGATATTGGCGGTCAGCATAAATGGCAACTGTGACAAGCTTGAGCTCATGGCATTGGGTAAAATATGGCGAAGGATAATGTTGTGGTCAGGTACCCCTAAACTTCGCGCAGCACGTACATAATCTAGATGACGGGCACGTAAAAATTCAGCACGCACCAAACCCACTAACGTTGGCCAACCAAACAACAGCATAATAAAAAACAGCCAGTAGACATTGGGCGTAAACATACTCACCAAAATCATGACCATAAATAACATGGGTAAACCACCCCATACTTCTAAAATGCGTTGCCCAATCAAATCAATCCAACCGCCATAATAGCCTTGGATAGCACCCACCATCATCCCTAATACAGCAGAAGCTAGAGTTAAGGCAAAGCCAAACAATAACGACACACGCAACCCATATAAAATTCGTGCTAAAACATCGCGGCCTTGATCATCGGTACCCAGCCAATTGTCTGAGGTTGGTTGCGATGGCACCGGTACTGTCAATTCTAAATTTGGAGTTTGATAAGCATAGCGAATGATCGGCCACACAGCCCAACCATGTTCTTGAATCAGTGCGTGTACAGCAGGGTCTTGATAGTCGGCTTCGGTTTCAAATACCCCACCAAAGGTGGTTTCAGGATAGGCTTTAAAGACTGGTAAATAAAGTTGCTGCTGATAACTGACCAATAAAGGTTTATCGTTGGCAATCAATTCTGCAGCCAGTGACAAGACAAAAATCATGCTAAAAATGATCAAGCAACCAAAACCTACGCGATTGGCTTTAAAGCGTTGTAAACGCGCCTGCATAATGGGCGACATTATTTGCCCCCTCGTGCATCAAAGTTAATACGTGGATCAATCACTTGATACAAAACATCGCTGACTAAACGTAACAATAAACCAAGCAACGTAAATAAAAATAAGCTGCCAAAAATTACCGGATAATCACGTTGCACAATGGCTTCAAAGCCAAGCAAACCTAAACCGTCTAAGTTAAAGATAATCTCAATAAACAAATTGCCCACAAAGAAAATCCCCACCAAAGCTTCAGGCAAACCGGCAATCACAATTAACATGGCATTACGAAACACATGCCCATACAACACGCGTGACTCACTTAAGCCTTTGGCGCGTGCTGCAAGTACATATTGTTTGGACAACTCTTCCATAAAGGAATATTTGGTCAGATAAGTTAAACCGGCAAAGCCGCCAATCACCATGGCCAGTAAAGGCAAGCTCATATGCCAAACATAATCTTTGATTTTGCCAAACAAATTTAAATCAGCAAAATTTTCCGAGACCAAACCTTGCAATGGAAACCATTGTAAGTAGCTGCCACCGGCAAAAAATACAATCAGTAAAATGGCAAACACAAAAGCCGGAATGGCATAACCAATGGCCAATAAAATCGACGTAGATTGATCAAAAACACTGCCATGCTGACGGGCTTTTTTGATCCCCAATGGAATCGAGATCAAATAAATCAGTAACGTGCTCCACAAACCTAAAGACAAAGACACTGGCATTTTTTCTAACAGCAAGGTGGTGACGGGTTTATCTTTAAAAAAGCTCGTGCCAAAATCCAAGCTTAAGTAATTTTTAAGCATTTCCCAAAAACGTACATGCATGGGTTGATCAAAGCCATATTGGGCTTCAATTTTAGCCACCATCTCATCACTTAAACCCTGAGCGCCTTGATAAGCATTGGAGGTTGCTGCTGTTTCGCCCCCACTGACATTGCTAAGCCCCGCAAAGCTTTGCGCTTGTTGAATGGCTTGTTCGACCGGTCCGCCGGGTGCAATTTGAATCACCACAAAGTTAATCAATAAAATAAAAAACAAAGTGGGAATAATCAACAGCAAGCGTTTTAAAATATAAGTGCCCATGCCACTCCTGTGTGGATTATTTTTGTCCTAAATATTGGCGGACTTTGGCAGCTTGCTTGGCATCGCTCCACCAATAATCAATTCCTGTTGATAATTTAGGTTTTTGTTTGGGTTGCTGATACATATTCCAATAGGCCAACCAATGTTCACCTTTGCCATAAGTTGGAATTTGGTAATAACCAGCACGCAATAAACGATCTAACACTTTGGTACGCAGCACCAATGCTTGACGGTTTGGCGCACGAATCAGTTGTTGAATGGCATCATCAATCACCGGATGTTGAATACCGGCATAATTATAATTGCCCGGTTGACTGGCCGCTTTAGAACTCCATAGCTGTGCTTGCTCATTGCCCGGGGTTAATGATTGTGGCATGACGCTGGTGGTCATATCAAAATCGCTACGTCGCATACGTTCTATGTATTGCGGTACATCCACATGACGAATATTCACTTGAATGCCTAAGCGCTTTAAGTTACGTACAAAGGGCATCAACGTGCGTTGCAAGCCATCTTGATGAATCAAAAATTCTAAAACAATCGGCTGTCCCTTGGCATCTAGCAATTGAGCTTGGTTAAAACGATAACCTGCTTTTAACAACAATTGACGCGCTTTGAGTAAATTGCTGCGGTTAAAACCACTACCATCTGAAACAGGATAACGCCAATCTAGCAACACAGCTTGACGCTGAATTGGATCAAGTTGGCTTAAATAGGGTTTGAGTATGGCCATCTCGGCTGCACTGGGTCGGCCTTTGGCTTCTAATTCGCTGTTGCTAAAATAACTTTGTAAACGTTGATATTGTCCATAAAACAAGGCTTTGTTTTGCCACTCAAAATCATAAGCCAAGGTAATGGCTTGACGAAAGGCAATGTCTTGCATGGCTTTTCTGCGTGTATTAAACACAAAACTTTGCGTTGGAATCGGGTTTTGATGTTTAAAGCGATATTTCACCACCATACCTTGCTGCATGGCAGGAAAATCATATTCCGTCACCCATTTACGCGCCGTATATTCTTCGTGCAAAGTATATTGACCAGATTTAAAGCCTTCAAAGGCAACATCTAAATTCCGATAATACACATATTTAATGCGATCAAAATTATAACGCCCTCGATTGACCGCTAGATCTTTTCCCCAATACTGCGGATTACGCTTGTAGGTAATACTACGTCCGGCATCAATTTTTTCAATCCGATAAGGCCCTGAACCTAAAATGGGCTGCAAAGTGACTCGGCTAAAATCACGCTTTTGCCAATCTTTGGCTGAATAAATCGGTAATTGCGCCAAAATCAGCGGCATTTCAGTGTTATTTTTGGATTTTAAATGCATCCGTACTGTATGCCGCGCCAATACTTCAGTACGTGCCAAATCGGATAAATACATTTGTAGACCGAGATTGGCTTTATTGAGATAAGCATCAAAGGTAAATTTAACATCTTGGGCAGTCACAGCCGAACCATCACTAAATTTAGCTTGAGGATTTAACTCAAAAGTGACTGTGGTTAAATTTTTAGGATCAAAACTGACCCGCTCAGCCAAAAGCGGATACATCACCCCCGGTTCATCTAAAGATGAGCTCATTAAACTATCAAATAAGTAATTGACACCATCGACTGCACTGCCCTTGCCATTCATGCTGTTTAAATTGTCAAAGGTCCCATTGGCAGCTGTCGTGATATAGCCGCCTTTGGGTGCAGAGGGGTTGGCATATGGCATATAACCACGTGCGCTATATTGCGGCTGAGCATGCAGCGCAATATAAGGGGTGGTTTGCATCGCCGCGTGTACAGGTGCTGCGATCAATACTGCCAAAGTGGCCAACAGACGCATGATTAATCCTTAAAGATTTGGCACTTGAATCACTTGACCAATGCGCAATTGCGTATTTGGGGTCAAATTGTTCAACTCAGCTAAAGCACTTTGTGCTAAGCCATAGCGACTTGCCAAACCAATTAAGGTATCACCGCTTTTCACTCGATAATCGGTAAATTTTTTTGGAATGTGAATGCTTTGTCCGACACGTAAACTGGCATTACTGCTTAAGTTATTTAAACTTGCCAACTCAGATGCCGAAATATCTAAACGCTTGGCAATGGCATATAAAGATTCACCAGATTTTACTGTGTAGCTTTCGGTACTGCTGTTTTTAATGACCGTTTTATTGCTTATCGGCGCAGCTGTTTTTTCAACTTTTTGATCAGCTTTGGCTTCAAGCTCACCGTCTAGTTTTAATCGTTGTCCGACACGTACAGTGCTGCTCGTTAAGTCATTGAGTTGCATTAAATAGCTGACCTGTAAGTGATATTTTGCTGCAATGCTGGTTAAGTTATCACCACTTTGTACCACATATACTTCTGGCATTTTTAAGGTGTTATTGGTCTTAGCTTTAGCAGGAGCAACAGGCGTACTTTTTGCTGCTTCAGCGCTTAAAGTCAGACGCTGCCCTGCACGTAAACCACTATTGCGCCCCAGGCCATTCCAGTTGGCAATGTCATCGATATTTAAATCGTAACGATTGGCAATCGCGGTTAAGGTATCGCCGGCTTGTACCGTATATTGCTCAGGCACTTGATAACCCAATGGCACCTGCAAAGTTTGCCCTGCATATAAACTACTATTGGCTGACATGTCATTCAGTGCTGCAAGTTCAGCCACACTGAGTTTAGCTTGACTGGCAATGCTATATAAACTATCGCCACGTTTTACCGTATAGGCTTCAAGTTTAACATTCGGCTTTAACGTTTTGCTGTCAACTTTGTCCTGCACAACGCTTGGCGTGGTATTGGTCACAGCTTCAGTTAAAGGCACATTAATTTTTTGCCCTACCATGAGTTGACTATTGGCTGTTAAACCAGGAGTTAAATCCGCCAACGCTTGATTTGATAAGGCATAACGATCTGCCAAGAGTTTTAAATATTCACCACGTTGTACTGTATAGCTTTTGGTCTTAATCTTGCTAAGGTGTGTTGTGGTAACACTTGGTTTTTCAGGCTCAACTTTCTTAGCTTGTGGATTGTCTTTTAGCTGCAGTTTTTGACCTGCAAAAATCCCACTCGTCACGGTTAAATTATTATAATCTGCCAACTGTTTAAGACTCAGCCCATATTCAGCCGCAATACCGCTTAAGGTATCGTTGGCACGTACCGTATATACATCAGGCACGCTTTTAGGTTTCACTGCTTCAGGCGTCGCTGCAACTGGTTTGGCATCATATAAATAAATCGTTGTGCCTACATACAGCACTGCATTTGGATCAATTTGATTCCAATTGGCAACATCGCGCCAGTTCACGCCATTTTTCATGGCGATCATTTGCAGATTGTCACCCGGCATCACCACATAAGTACTGCGTTTGCCTTTTGGTGGTACCACCACAATGTCTGATGCAGTACGAATGACATTTTTGCCTTGATTTAACTTGGCTTCTTCTGAAGTTGGACTGGTGTTATCTGCCACACCTTTTGGATAAGAGAAGCCTTTTTTAAGCTCCTGACCGCTTTGCTCTGCAATGGATTGACTGGTTTGTAAGGCGGTAAGCTTAATTTTACCATCCACTGGATCAACAATTTCAGTGCCCTGCGGCGTGATTTGTTTTAACTCAGCCACAACTTGGGCTTGCTCAGCTTGCGAGGCAACGGGCTGCGAAGCTGCTGCAGCTTGAGCTTGTTCTTCTAAAGCAAGCGCAGCTAAAACTTTTTCACGTTCTGCCGCACTTAAAGCTGGTTCAGTACGTACCGGTTGTACATTTGCCGCTGGGGTAACTGCCACTGGAATACGCGGTGCACTTGGCACATCCATATTACTAGCAAAAGCCGCCAGTGCTGCCGAACCTTTTGGTGTGATCGCGCTTGGGCGAGTGGTGGTTGTGCTTTGAGTCACTGTTTGACTGCTGCTAATAATCGGAGGGGGTGCCGCTTTGGTTGGCGTTACTGGTTTAAACGAACCACTTGGTGTAGTGGTTGGCACGCTTGCCACTAAATTTGGCGAACCACCATGTAGAGTTTTTAAACGTGCATCAATGGTTGGGCTTAAATCTGCCGGAATTAAAATACGCATTGGGCTGCTCGCGTCTACATATTCGCCACGATGCCCAGGGTTAAGTTGATACAGCTCAGCACGACTTAAACCGGTAATACGCGCAATATCATTGAGCGCCACAGGACCCACTTGTATTTCACGAAAATGCGGGCGATTGGCAATTGGGGGCAAGGTCACATTATAAGCACTTGGATTTTTAATAATTTGTGCTACCGCAATAAAACGCGGTACATAGTACATGGTTTCTTGTGGTAATTTCAGTGACCAATAATCAGTTGGCAAGCCTGCTGCTTTATTACGGTTTATGGCTTGTTGAATACGCCCAGGACCTGCATTGTAAGAGGCCAATGCCAATTCCCATGAACCAAATTGATTATACAAACTGCCTAAAAATTCATAGGCCGCACGGGTCGATTCCACCACATCACGGCGACCATCATATTGACTGGTTTGTTTTAAACCATAAATTTTACCGGTACTTGGAATAAACTGCCACAGCCCCGCTGCCGCTGCTGAACTGGTCGCTGCTGGGTCATAAGAGCTTTCAATAATTGGTAGTAACGCCAATTCAGTCGGTAAACCACGACGTTCGGCTTCTTTGACCGTATGATATAAATAACGCGAGGCACGCGCACTTAAACGATCAATATACGGTTGACGTGAAATAAACCAACCACGCTGTGCTTCAATACGTGGATCACGGCGGCTTAAATCCATATTAAAGCCAACCAACATACGCTTCCAGACATCGCCATGTTTGAGTACCAATAGACGATCACCTTCTACCGCACGCATGTCAGTGGCAGAGAGTAAATCTTCTAAGCCATCCATACCGTTGGCGCCCAACATTTGGCTGTTTTGTGTTTTTTGGCTAGACGATGACGACGGTGTAGATGAACAACCACTAATCCCCAAAGCAACGAATGCTGAACCCAATACGGTCAGTTTAAATAAAGGCCCTTTTGACTGCCACAGGTGCGTGGTTGCTTTATACATACACAAGAATCCAAAAACTACGACTAAAAATTATTGTTGAGCGTGGTCATTGTAGAGGAGCATGCCCTAGACTCAAGGGGATAATTTAGCGCGATTTGAGGATTAATGTTACAAGAATTTAAAAAAAAGCCGCTTCGAGTCGGCTAAGCGTCACATCGGTCACTTTTTCAGTTTACAATGTCAAACTTGCAATTTTCCTGTTGTGGACTACGGATTCGATTATGACTCAAACAATCACCCTATATGTAGATGGCGCTTGCCGTGGCAATCCCGGCCTAGGCGGTTGGGGTGCGTATCTCATTTATGCTGATCAGTCTGAGCAAAAATATTGGGGTGGTGAATTTAACACCACCAACAACCGTATGGAACTCACCGCTGCCATTGAAGGGATTCGCGCATGTCCTGCCGACGCACAATTGATTATTTGGACAGATTCCACCTATGTGCAAAAAGGCATTACCGAATGGATTGTAAATTGGAAAAAGAAAAATTGGAAAAACGTTAAAAATCCAGATCTTTGGCAAGCTTTAGATCAGATCACTCAAGGACGTGATATTGATTGGCGTTGGGTCAAAGGTCATGCCGGCAATGCAGGCAATGAAATGGCGGATCAATTGGCCAATTTAGGCGCCGATCAAACTGCGCGTGGCAAAAGCATGCCTCAAGCCAATAATGAACCTGATTGGCTGTTAGATGATCCGTTTGGTTTTGATTTGATTGATGACGATTTGGACGAAACCGAAACCGAAACCGAAACCGAAACCGAAACCGAAACCGAAACCGAAACCGAAACCGAAACCGAAACCGAAACCGAAA
>NZ_CANQTS010000048.1 GCF_947626835.1 uncultured Acinetobacter sp.
TGACAATTTTATATACTCCATAAACCCTTTAAATTAATTAGGTGGTTTATGTCGCACTTCAAGTTTTACTCTGCCAGGTAATCAAGATATTCCCACTAACCTTTATCGAGGTGATGGAGAGTCTTGGCGTTACCGGCATCCAATTACGGGTAAATTCCATGGCATGGGCACAGATAAGCTCAAAGCTGTGCAAGCAGCACGTAAATTGAATGAGCTTCTCATTCCCAATGAAGATCTGGTCGCCAAAGTATTGGGTGACAGCGAAAACGTCAGGTTCCGTGATTTTTCTGAAGAATATCTCAAGAATAAGCGTTTAAAAGATGGTCGCCCTTTAGCCAAACATACGCTAGAGAATTACACATCTCAATTACAACGTATGCACAGCAAATGGGGTGACAAGCCGATTGATACCATCACGCTGCGCATGGTGAATGACTATTTAGATGGGATACCAGCGTCATCGGCAAATATGTCGCGCAACCTACTGTCTAATATTTTTGATGTGGCGATTAGTAAAGGTATCTGTGTAGACAACCCTGCAAAAATCACATTAAAACGCCAAGTACTTAAACAGCGTAAACGCCATACGCTCGAGGGATTAACCAAGATTCGCGATGCAGCCGAACCATGGCTAAAAAATGCAATTGATTTGGCCATGCTGACGACTCAACGCCGCGTAGACATCTGTAATATGAAATGGTCAGATATTAAAGACGGCTATTTACACGTTATCCAAAAGAAAACCACTAAAAAGGCTTTAGATGAGTTTGAAATCTCTGAGGGCGCAGGTTATGTACGTATCAAAATTAATGCAGAGCTTCAAACTGTCCTAGATCGCTGTAAAGATAGCCTAGACAGTCCTTTTATTGTGCATAAGGCAAATAAGCATAAAAAGGTCGTTGGTAAAGAACATTGGACTCAAGTACTCCCGACTAACCTCTCTGAGAGTTTTATTGAAACATCACGTCGAGTGAATGCTTATCCTGAGCTGACCGACAAGCAACAGCCCTCTTTTCATGAGATTCGTGCTTTAGCGATTTTCTTACATAAGAAAGTCGGCAAATCTGCGCAAACTTTAGCAGGTCATAGCACCCAAAATATGACACAACATTATGAGTCTGGACATGAGATTATGTGGAACGATGCAGACATCGGAATTAGCCTGCCATTTGGCTAAAATAGCCCAAAATTGGCTGCAAAACCCTATGCTAAGTTATTGATTTCTATAAGTACCATATGCACCATAAGTACATCAAATTTTGATCAAAATTTTACTTAATGTACTTAAAAATCAACAACTTAATGCAATCTAAATTTCCTTTTCATTCATATAACGCCAATAACGTTTTGGTACATATTGAATATGCAATTTTAAGTTTTTACGTGCTTCAATATTGACACTATTAAAGTAGTCCTTCCAGAGTTGATCATACAAGACCTCTTCGTCATCCAGCTCAATCATAAAATCTTGACTAAATCCTGTATCAATATGTTGATCAATGGCTTGCGGATTCATCTTCACTTGATGAACCTCATTTAAATCATAATAAATACCATATTGACGTTGTTCATCATAAATCAACCAACGTTGATCTTGGTAACGTTGTTTAAAATGTCGCGTGATAATTGGCAACACATTAAAATCTGGCTTCACCAAGCTCAAAAACAGTCTATCTTGGCATTTTTTAAAGCGTACAAAAGCCTCCATACGGTGCTTTTCACGGCCTACTTGTTTGGCCCATTGGCTGATACCGAGAACATCGACATGACCATAGTCTTGATCAACACGATACTGCTTTTGAAACACATAACAAGCAAAGCCAAACATATGGTTAAACGCTGGATCCTGTTCAGATAAAAAACTATAGTAAAAATGCCGCAGCGAATTACTCGACACTTTACGCTTCAGTGCCGTCCACACACGTTGTGCATGTTGATTGTTAGAAGGCACGATAATCATCTCATCAAATAAGCCGTTTTGGCTGTTTGCATCTTGAGTAATGCGCACATCAAATTGCTTAAATGAAAATGCGCGAAATACGCAACTGAGTAAGCCTGTCATCGTACCGTCAAACACGTAAATCATCAGAAACCAAAGCCTAATTGTGGTGAAAGTTGCTGTGTATATTTAGATTGACCCGCCCGTAAAATATGTTGACGAATCTGCCCAGACTGCTGTTCTTTGGCAAATTTTGGACTATCTACACAACGGATAAAATGCTGAGCACGGTTATAAGCAACCCCCATACGTTTGAGTTGATCAATACGAATGGGACCAAAACGCCGTGCTGCAACAATTTTTTTAGCCGAACGTACACCAATACCGGGTACTCTTAAAATCATCTTGTAATCTGCACGGTTAATATCCACCGGAAAGCACTCAGGATGACGTAAGGCCCAACCCAATTTTGGATCGACATCTAAATCTAAATTTGGATGTTCATCATCCACCAACTCATTGGCCTCAAAGCCATAAAAACGCATCAACCAATCGCTTTGATACAGACGATTTTCACGCAACAAAGGCGGTGCCGAGCCAACCATAGGCAAGCTCTTTTCTTCTTCGTTAATTGGAATATAACCTGAGTAATAGACACGTTTAAGTTTAAACTCTTTGTAATGACGATCTGCCATTAAAATAATGTCTTTATCGGTTTCGCTATGCGCACCTACCACCATTTGCGTGGTTTGGCCTGCCGGAACAAATGTAGGTACGCTCTTAATCAATTTACGCTCATCTTTGAGTTCAATCAGACGATCTCTGACAATGCCAAGGTCTTTTTGCACTTCGGCATGGTTTTTTTCTGGTGCAAACTTCTGTAAACCTTCTTCGGTTGGCATTTCAAGATTAATGCTCATACGATCAACATATAAACCCGCTTCTTGAATAATTTCAGGTGATGCACCGGGAATGGTTTTTAAGTGAATATAGCCATTAAAGTTTTCTTCAAGGCGTAGTTTTTTAACCACCTGCAGCATACGCTCCATGGTGTAATCAGCAGATTTAAAAATTCCTGAACTTAAAAATAAACCTTCAATATAATTACGACGATAAAAATTGATGGTCAAATCCACCACTTCTTGCACGGTGAAGGCAGCCCGTTTCACGTCATTGGAACGCCGTGACACACAATAGGCACAGTCATAAATGCAGACATTGGAAAATAAAATTTTCAGCAAAGAGACACAGCGCCCATCTTCGGTATAGCTATGACAAATACCATTGCCTGTATTGCCCAAGCCCTTATCTTTGTTTTGGCGTTTACTCCCACTTGATGAACAAGATACATCATACTTGGCAGCATCAGCCAAAATTTGCAGTTTTTCACGAATACGATCAGACATAGACAGAGATAAAAGAAGCAAAACGCCATGATAGCTTTTGCTCAATATTCACACAATAAACACCATCATCTGTACGACAAGCAATGTCGTACTGTTTTGGAAAATCACTGTTATAAATGGCCTGAACCTTTTAAAAATTTTAGAGCTCAATTGTCGCTATATCAGTACTATAGCTTATCCGTTTTTGAAAAATTGGCTTTAAAAATTTATAGTCTGACCCAACTCAAACAGTCACATAAACCAACATAACCTGCACAAATTGATTAAGGTGTTAAACCTATAACTGGGCTTTAATCAATGCACAGCTATAACACATAGGATAATAAAATGTCAGAGATTACAACCGTTCAAAATTTCGAACTTAAGCGTTATTTAGGGACATGGTATGAGATTGCCCGCTTACCGATGAAACACCAACCTGAAGATAGTACTGATATTTCTGCTCAATACTCATTGCAAGACGATGGAAAAATTTGTGTACAAAATCGTTGTTTAGATGCTCACGGTGAATTAGATGAATCGATTGGTGAAGCAACCGTAGTTGATGCAAGCCAAGGCAAACTTGAGGTGAGCTTTTTACCTGAAGGCCTACGTTGGATTCCTTTTACTAAAGGCGATTATTGGGTGCTTAAAATTGATGCCGATTATCGTACCGCTTTAGTGGGCGAACCTTACCAGAAATATTTATGGTTGTTACATCGTGATGTACATTTAAATGACGATGTTAAAGCAGAATATTTGGCTTATGCGCAAAGTTTAGGTTATCAACTGGATGATCTTATTCATACCGTGCACACAGGACGTGATACTGCAGCGCTTTAGCCACCTTGTTTAATGTGATTTTAAGCTTGTAGCCTGATCATTATTCATTTACAGATAACTGCAGATATTATACAGCTCAACACATTTGGGCTGTATAAAGATAAAAAAGCCCACCGCTGTGAGCTCAAGATAAACTATAAAAATTAAATATCGAGTTCGCCTTCACGCCATACATCTTCGTATTCTTCGTGATCAATCAAAAAGCGATAGCCGGTTTCTAAAGCTAAAAATGGCAAGGCTTCAGGAAAAACATCTTCGAGCTCTTTAACGGTCATGCTTTGGAAAAAGTCATCAGCATCTTGTAATTCACCACCATAAATAAACCAAGCAATCCCATCGCTATTTGGCAAATGGCGAATACCAACAATGGTTTCTTCTTTTAAAGATCCCACAGCAATCGCAATAACGTCTTCATCACTCACAGCGCGATAAGCAGAGCCATATTGCTCACATACCAATTTTTGTTCTTCAATCACATCTTTATGCATGACAAGGCTTTCTTACTTGGTCTAAACAAGTTGCAGTATAAACAAAATATCATGACCGTTTACACTTTTACTTGCCTATACATAGATCATTGTATGTAAAATCAGCTTAAATTTTAAAATGCCATTATTTTATGGCGATTTTAGTATTTGACAGTGTATGTGCTGGCAAAAGAGCCTATTCACTATTAAAAGCAATATATCTTGCTTTAATTGAGTTGAATAATCGCGCTGATTTTTTGTACACTCAACCATTATCCCTTTATGATTTTTTAGACATGTTATGACCGTAATTTCTATAAAAAAACGCACAGGTGGACGTAGTGCACGGGTACGTCAAGATGTATTGACTCAGGCTTTATTTGAATTGGTCGAACAAGGCTATGTTGGCTTTAGCATTGGGCAGATTGCACAACGTGCTAACGTGCATGAAACCACCATTTATAGACGCTGGCCAACTCGTGAAGCCTTAATGATTGATGCCATCAAAGAATTTGCACATAGCCAATTAAATGTAATTAATAGTGGGAGTTTAGTTGATGATCTTCAGCATTATCTACATGCAATTGCACAGCTATTACAAACGCAAATTGGTAAAAGCCTGATGATGCTTGCCTTTGACCCCAATTTAAAACACATCAACCTTGCCTTATGGCAAGAACGCCAAAAAATTGCTGAGCAGATTTTTCAATCTGCAATTGGGCGTAATGAATGGCCTGAACATTATGATCAAGATTTGGTGTTTAGTGAAATTTTTGGACCTTTATTTACACAGACCTGCTTATTACAACAACCTATCAATGACATGATCATTCAAGCAAGAGTTGATTTTATTATACGGAATGTTGATTTTTTTAAACTCAAACCTGCATATTCTGTACCAAAATCCGATCATTTTAGTCAAATTTAACTGATTTTCAGCATATCTGTTATAGTTTTTTTGGTTTTTTCTGTATCTAACATTTAGATGTAAATTTTTGCATGATGTCTATATTCCTTTTATCCTTGAATGTGAGATAACAGATGCAAGAACAACCATCCAAACCTACTGCACCTAAATATGCTGACAGCTCAATTTCAGATAAAGCATTTAAACGTATGTTACTTTGGTTTTTTATCTACTGTAGCCTATTTTGTATTGGAGTAGTTTTTGCAGTTAATGCCGATATGGGTTTTTAAATATTATAAAAAGCGAAACATCATGGATTATGTTTCGCTTTTGGTTGTGGATCACACATGTATAAAGCTGAACAACTGGCACATAACATTCGTATTTTGATTGAAAATCATTCTTTTACCGCACATCAAAAACTTCCCTCTTTACGCGATCAAGCAGCCGACACAGGCTTAAGCTTAATGACGGTGATGAATGCCTACCAAAGCTTAGAGGCACAAGGTTTGGTTTATGCTAAAGAAAAATCAGGTTATTTTGTCACCCCTTTACATGATGATCTGGCTTTATCTTGCACGACATGCGTTGCGCTACATGAAGATGTCTCCATTAACTCTTTGGTATTTGAATATTTAAAATCTATTCAATCTAGTCACATGATTGCGCTTGGTTCTGCTTTTCCAGCCGATGAGTTGGTATGTAATAAAAAATTGATTCAAATTATGGCTCAACTGGCACGTGAACCGAGTAGTTATAGCCAAAATGAGAGTTTACCGCCAGGTAAATTGGCTTTACGCCAACTGATTGCGCAACGCTATCATATGCATGGCGTACATGCGCATGCTGATGATATTGTGATTACCTCAGGTTGCTTAGATGCCCTAAACCTTGCTTTACAAGCAGTCGCTCAACCGGGCGACTACATCATCTTGCAGCAACATATTTTTTATGGTGCTTGGCAGGCTGCTGAACGGCTAGGCTTAAAGGTCATTACACTGCCAGAACACCCAATTCACGGTTTTGATTTAGATAGTTTTATCCAAATTTTACAGCAATATCCTATCAAAGTGTGTTGGCTGATGCTTAATAGCCATAACCCGATTGGCTTTAATGTAAGCAATGAGATTAAGAAAAAAATTGCGACATTAATTCACCAACATCAAGTGTATTTAATTGAAGATGATGTGTATGAAGAATTATACTTTTCTCAGCATCGTCCTTTACCAATGAAATATTTTGACTTAGGCAATTGGGTCTTACATTGTTCCTCCTTTTCCAAAACTTTAGGTGCCAGTTTTCGTCTAGGATGGGTGCATGCTGGTGCTTTTTCTGCCAAAATTCAGCATTTACAACTGATGAGTACCATTTCTGCCAATAGCTTATTACAACAGGCCTTGGTCGAATTTATTGCTAAACACCACTATGAAAAACATTTGCGCCAATTGCGTAAAAATTTAGAAAAGCAGAAGAAATTATTTTTTAAATACTTAGAGCAAAACCTACCTAAAGGCTGTGATATTTACTACTACCACAGCGGTTATTTTTTATGGATTAAGCTACCCGCGCATATAGATAGTATGAGCATCTATGAAAATTTAATTCAGCAAGGTATATCGGTTGCGCCAAGTCGTTTATTTTGCATTTTTTCGGAGCAACGCCAAGGTCTGCGCATCAATTGTTCATTTTCATGGAATGAACAGCTCAAACAAGCACTTGATAGCATGATTCAAGTGATTCAAACACATCTTGAATCCGCTACATTTACAGTGGATCTTTAAAGCATCATCTTGTCGTTATGCTTAAATTTTAAAATGTCATGTGAGCATTTTAGTGCCGCATATTTCGCTGCGAAACTTTTTAAAACATTAAAGACTTAAAACCAAAAGAAAAACCTGCTATACAGCAGGTGAGTGATGCATGTTTCGTTGTTATTACAGCTTAAGTCAAAGCTTAGGCTTAATCCAAAGAATATCAATTATAGATTACGTTTTGATGAACTGATTAGCCGATTCACAGACAGGATAAATAAAAGAAATCGTCCACCCCTAAAGATGGACGATTGCTGAACTAAAATTTAATTCTAATTATATTCAATTAGATTAAATGAGGTTGATTGTCTAATAAACTATCCAATACAGGTGATGGATTCAACGAAATCACCGGATCTAGATGAGCAGTAACTGTTGATGTTAGTGCAATTTCAATGGTTACCCCATCTTCAGTGATCAAAGGTTCAACAATACCTACATCAACTTCTGGTGTCTCGACAAGACTTGCTACAATATCAAGCGCATCTTGCTCAATCATAGGTTGATCTAATTCGATGGCGAGTGCGGTTGGTACAGCTGTTACACCCCCCAACAAGCCACCTAATAAGCCATTACCTGAATTTGAATTACCTAGTAAATTGCCTAAAAGATCACCTAAACCATTCGAACTATCTGCATCGGCATTACCATTAAGACCACCGAGCAAGCCACCTAATAGACCATCGGTCAAACCACCTAGTAAGTTTGTTACTGCATCAAGTGATAATACACCGCTGGTTAAACCACCCACTAAGTCAGTCACTACATCTAAAGACAATGAACCACTCGTTAAACCACCGACTAAATCGGTCACAATATTGAGTGACAGTAAACCTCCAGTTAAACCACCAACAAGATCAGTAACTAGATCAAGCGATAATAGACCGTTGGTTAAACCACCCACTAAATTCGTTACCAAATCAAGCGACAACAAACCACCTGTTAAACCACCCAGTAAGTTGGTGACTAGATCCAGTGGAAGTAAACCACCGCTTAAACCGCCCAATAGCCCATCTGCTAAATCAAGCGATAATAGACCGCTGGTTAAACCGCCTACCAAATTGGTCACTAAATCCAGTGGTAATAA
>NZ_CANQTS010000049.1 GCF_947626835.1 uncultured Acinetobacter sp.
CCATTAGAGAAATTTGCTCAGCTTGTTGATTATCATAAGACTTTTCAAACTGTCGCACCTCATGTTTGAATTCGCCAGGCATTAATTCCAGATGACTTACGACAACAACTATTAACCAATAAATAGATTAAAATAATTTAATCAGACATCTATTATGTTTAAGTATTGTTATTATTATTGAATATTATTTTTAATAAAAATAAGATACTCGCATCAATTAAATCAATATACGATTTTGGAGTATCTACATGCCAGATATTAGCAATTTATCAGTGGAAGAATTAAAGCGTTTACAAGCCGAAGCTGAGGTATTAATTGCTTCAAAAAAAGATCAAGCCATTGAAGATGCCTATAACCAAATTATAAGCATTGCTGATAATGTTGGTTTAAGTATTGAACAGATTTTAGATTTTGGTACACAAAAACGTAAAAAAAATACCCGTAAAGCAGTAGAACCACGTTACCGTAATAAAAACAATCCAACCGATACTTGGACTGGTCGTGGCAAACAACCGCGTTGGTTGGTTGCAGAACTTGAAAAAGGTGCAAAATTGGAAGATTTTTTAATCTAAATTTTCATCGCTCTTTCATAAAACTCGTTTAGAGTACTTAAACCAAGCCAATGTGCTTGGTTTTTTTAATGCTGAGAATTGGCGGACGCTCAAATTTATGCATAATGCTCGCATACTGATGAAAAAATATCC
Organism: uncultured Acinetobacter sp.; assembly: GCF_947626835.1. Classification (GTDB taxonomy): domain Bacteria; phylum Pseudomonadota; class Gammaproteobacteria; order Pseudomonadales; family Moraxellaceae; genus Acinetobacter. The sequence goes on from NZ_CANQTS010000049.1 coordinate 705, forward strand.
CAAGGTAAACGTGAACAGACGATTGGTTGTAATGGGATGAGAAAAAAGCCCAAAATGTTACGTTGGTGGTTATTTGTAGCCGCTACTTTTTTAATATGTGTCTTGCTGCAATTACCGGCTGCATGGTTGTTGGCGAAATTCTCTCAAAATAACCAGATGTTGCATAATGTCAGTGGCAATATTTGGACAGGGCAAGCCGACTGGACGCGTGGTCAGTTACGTGGCTCAGTCAAATGGCAAGTGCGACCTTTAGATCTATTGCGTTTACGTGTTGCCGCGAATATTGAAGTGCATAGCGGGCAAAGCCACTTTGCAGGGATTGCCGCTTATGGCTTGGGCAAAACCATAATTGTTCAGGACTTAAATGGCCAAATTGCACCTGAAACTTTAAAATATCTTGCCAATTGGCAATGGCCTGCCAACAGTATTCAATTACAAGATGTGGCATTAAAATTAAAACGCGAGCAAGGTTTTAGCCAAGCGGCAGGCCATATTCAATGGGCAGGTGGTGCGTTGGTCTATCAATATGCGCAGCGTCAAGAACGTATGACTGTACCGATTTTAAAAGCCAATTTAATCGCATCGGATAGTAAGTTAATTATTGATACACGTGATCAACGTGACCAAAAAATGTTGAACTTAGCTTTAGATCATCAGTTGATGCTGGATGTACAGTTGACGCAACGTTTACTTATGAATGTACCTTCTTATCAAGGTAAAGCAGGTTTAGATACCTATGTATTAAGTAGTCGTCAGCCTTTAATCAAAGGAGGCTACTAATGCGTAATTGGTTAGATCGATTCGATTGGAAAAAATTAGATCAAGCAGCTCCTTTACTGTGTATTTTGCTCATCATTTATTTATGTTGGAAATTAGCTACTCTGTTTTGGTTAGTACTTGCGCCAATGCAAGCACTGCAATTTGACCGTGTTGCCTTAGGCTCACAGCAGCAAGCTGTACCCAATATCAGTCAGTTTGCTTTATTTAAAGCTCAGCAAGCCCCTGTGGCAATCAGCAATTCCAATTTAAGCTTACAAGGCGTCATGGTGGCGGTGCCGAGTCAATTTTCATCGGCAGTGATTAAAGCCAATAATGTGGGTGAGCGTTACCGTGTAGGTGAATACATTGCCGATACCCAGTATCAATTGGCTGAAGTGTATTGGGATAAGGTGATTTTACGTAGTGCAAATGGTGCTGATGAAATATTAAAAATCAATGCATTAGAAAATTTGAATCAAGATTTATCTTTAAATCAAAAATCTAATCCAGCTGTTGCCAGCATCCCCAATATTCAAACTACAGAACAAGCCCTTGGCAGTGCTGTACAGCAGATTCAAGAAAATCGGGATCAATATTTGCAAAATATGGGGGCAAGTGGCGATGGCGGTGAAGGCTATCAAGTCAGTGCACGCACGCCTTTGGTGTTAAGAAGAAAATTAGGCTTACAGCCGGGTGACCGTGTGTTGTCACTCAATGGACAAGCCTTAAATGCCGGTCAAAATGAAGCGCAACTTTTAGAACAAGCGCGTCAATCAGGGCAAGTCAAACTCGAAATAAAACGTGGTGATCAGGTGATCACCATTCAACAAGATTTAAACTGATGCACAATCAGCTCAAGGAAAACCAGTAGATTATGGCTTTATTCAATCATCAGCGTACATGGGGCTTAGTTGCTGCGGCGCCGCTGCTTGCGATGGTGAGCACAGTAAGTTCGGCGCAAACATGGAAAATCAATTTACGTGATGCAGATTTAACAGCATTTATTAATGAAGTGGCTGACATTACCGGTAAAAACTTTGCGGTTGATCCACGCGTGCGTGGTAATGTCACGGTCATTTCTAATAAAGCCTTAAATAAAGCCGAAGTCTATGATCTATTTTTAGGGGTGCTAAACGTCAATGGCGTAGTAGCGATTCCCTCTGGTAATACCATTCGCTTAGTGCCTGATAATAATGTGAAAAGTTCAGGCATTCCCTTTGATGCACGTAATCGTGCTGGTGGCGATCAAATTGTCACTCGCGTGTTATGGCTGGAAAATACCAATCCCAATGATTTGATTCCAGCGCTACGCCCACTTATGCCACAGTTTGCGCATTTGGCGGCAGTACCAGGCACCAACGCATTAATTATCTCTGATCGCGCCAGTAATATTTATCAACTTGAAAGTATTGTGCGTAATTTAGATGGTACAGGGCAAAATGATTTAGAAGCGATTCCGTTGCAATCAAGTCAAGCTGAAGAAATGATTAGTTTGCTTGATAGTATGAGTGCCACTGGTGCGGCAAAAGACAGCAAAGGCTCGCGCGTGCGCTTAATGGCAGATGCACGCACCAACCGTATTTTGGTTAAGGGTGACCCTGCAACACGCAAACGTATTCGCCACATGATTGAGATGCTAGATGTACCATCGGCAGATCGTTTAGGTGGTTTAAAAGTCTTTCGTTTAAAATATGCCAGTGCCGATAAGCTTGCCAATATTTTACAAGGCTTAGTCACGGGTCAAGCGGTTAATACTACGAGCTCAAACAATAATAATTCAAACACCAATTCAAGCAATACCAGTAGTAACAGCAACAACTCATCAGGAGCGTCAAGTATTAATACCCCAAGTATTAACTTAGGTGCTTCAAGTAATAGCAATAATAACAATCTCACCAGTTTTAGTGGGCATGGGGTGAGTATTATTGCCGATCCAAGTCAAAACTCATTGGTGGTGAAAGCCGATCCACAATTGATGCGTGAGATTGAGTCAGCCATTCAACAACTGGATATTCGTCGTCAACAAGTCTTGATTGAAGCGGCGATTATTGAAGTTGAGGGCAATGATGCGGATCAATTGGGTGTGCAATGGGCATTAGGCGATATTACCAGTGGGGTGGGCTTAATTAACTTTGATAATGTGGGCTCAAGTTTGGGCAACTTAGCGGCCGGGTTTTTAAGTGGTGGCGCAGCAGGCTTAGGCGCTGCGGCAGCAGGCAATGCTGGCACTTCGCTAGTATTGGGCGATTATCGTGAAGGCAGTAATGGTTCACGGCGTTTATATGGTGCCTTAATCCAAGCCTTAAACGAAAAGACCAAATCAAACTTATTGTCTACACCTTCTATTGTCACCATGGATAATGAAGAAGCGTATATTGTGGTGGGACAAAATGTACCCTTTGTCACAGGGTCAGCTGCGACCACCACCAATGGGGTCAATCCATATACCACGGTTGAGCGTAAAGACGTTGGTGTGACCTTAAAAGTGGTACCACATATTGGTGAAGGCGGTACGGTACGTTTAGAAGTTGAACAAGAAGTGTCTGCAGTACAAGATAAAGGTCAGGCGCAAGATTTAATTACCAGTAAGCGTGCCATTAAAACCGCAATTTTAGCCGAACATGGACAAACCATTGTCTTAGGTGGCTTAATTTCCGATAACTCAAGTTCTAACCGTCAAGCAGTACCGGGCTTAGGTTCACTACCGGGTATTGGACGCTTATTCCGTTCTGATGCTTCATTAAACGAAAAGCGCAACTTATTGGTGTTTATTCATCCCACCATTATTGGTGACCGCGATGATGTGCAACGTATTTCACAGCGCCGTTATGATCAGTTATACAGTTTACAATTGGCCATGGACAGCGAGGGCAATTTTGCCAAGTTACCAGCGCAAGTTGAAGATGTATATTTACAGCGTTTGCCAGTATCACCTTTGGCTAAAAATAGTGTCTATCAAAATGTACCTAGTGCACATAGCTCAAATAGCAGTGCAGTGGTGGCTACGCCTGTGGCAATTGAGCCGTCACAACAGCCAAAAGGCAATGCAGCACAGTAAAGCACAGCATGATATGATGCTCAAAAATCACATTAGAGACTTCTTTCATGACTTGGAAATTACAAGCGATTTCAGCTGAACTTGCTGGCCAAGAAATTAGCATCGACCGTGATATGTTGGTCGGACGTCATCAGGCTGCGGACATCGTATTACAATCGAGTGAAATTTCGCGTAAACACGCGGCATTTTTACGTGTTGAAGATGCACTTTGGCTACAAGATTTAGCCTCGTCAAACGGCACGTTTGTGAATGATACGCGCATCACCGAGCAAGTATTGCTCAAAGATGGGGATATTGTGCAATTTGCAAGTCTGAAATTCTCATTGCTTGCACCTGTAGCCGATGTTGCCATCAATAGCGACTTAGCACAATCTGTTGAAGCAGCAACTCACTCGCCTGCCAAACAGATGAATGATCAAGGTATGCCAAGCTTAAAAGAGCGTGATGCATCTGTGGAATTAACCCGTGATGGGATGCCAACCAACGTCGGTATTCCAAAGCCTGCGCCAATTCCTGAGGGTATTGATCTAAATGCTAAAACAGCAGAAAACGTAGATCTTAATGAAGTTCCGCCAGTGTGTCAGGAAGCTGAGCGTGAAACACAAAAGAACACTACAGTAGGCTTAATGACCGTGATTGCAATTATTATCATTGCAGTCTTGGCTTTTGTATTTTTTAAATAATATGCCAAAGTAAAACCACAAAGGCATGCGATCGCATGCCTTTATTTTTTGAGGGAACAATTATGTCGATAGCCAAGCTTGAGCAGCGTCAGGTTATTTTATTTGACCTAGATGGCACCTTAGTCGATTCAGCGTTTGATTTGTATCGTGCTATGAATATGAGCTTAAATGTGTTGCAGTTACCCCATGTGACCGAACAACAAGTACGTATGTGGATTGGTAAAGGCACATCCTTATTTTGCCATAGCACTTTGCAGCATTTAGTGGGTGAGGTTCATCCTGCCCAGCATCAAGAATTACTCAATACCTTTTTAGAAATTTATAACGCTGACCCATGTGTGGATACTCAAATCTTTGACGGCATTATGGAGTTTTTGGCATGGGGCAAGGCACAAGGTAAAACTTTAGTCTGTGTCACCAATAAGCCTGAAGCGCCTGCACGTGCTATTGTCGAACAGTTGGGGATGCATGACTATTTTGACGATGTGATTGGTGGAGATCGTTTTAGCGAGCGTAAACCGCATCCGCGTCAGTTATTACATTGTGTAGAAAATTATGCGGTTGAAAAACATCAAGTGCTGATGATTGGCGACTCAGTCAATGATGTGGAAGCGGCGCGCCGTGCAGGAGTAGATTGTATTGTGGTCAGCTACGGCTATAATCATGGGGAAAATATTCACGACTGTCAGCCACAACAAGTGGTGGATAATTTAACCGAATTGTTAGCTTGAATAGAAAAAAGTAAGTGAAGGATGCTCTAATGAATCAATGTATGGTTTTTCGATGGCGATGCTCTGTGTATTTATCTGAACCATCTTATCAATCCAACATAGAGACCCTACATGACCACTCAAGCACAATTTAGCCAATTACACGCACAAGGCTATAACTTAATCCCTGTTTATCGCCAACGCCTAGCTGACACTGAAACACCATTGTCGATTTTTGCCCGTTTAAAAGCCCACACCAATGCTTATTTATTTGAATCGGTAGAAGGGGGGGAAAACTGGGCACGTTATTCCATGATTGGTTTAGGTGAATCAACAGTTTTTTCATGTAATGAAGGGCAACTCACCATTCAACATGCTGATGGACAGATTGAAAATCAGGCTTGCAGTGATCCATTTCAATATATCCGTGACTTTCAAGCGCAGTTTAGAGTACCCACACAAGCAGACCTACCACAACTGCCAAGCTTTACGGGTGGTTTGGTGGGCTACTTTGGTTATGACGCCGTGCGTTATATCGAACCACGTTTAAACAATATTCCAGCATTAGACCCAGTAGGCTTGCCTGATATTTGGATGATGCTGTCTAAAACGGTAATTGTCTTTGATAACTTAAAAGACACCCTGTTTTTAATTGTACATGCCGATCCTCAAGACCAAGATGCCTATACAAAAGCACAAACTCAACTCGACCAATTAGAAGCACTGTTAGCGCAGCCTGTAATTTTACAAGCCAAACCACATACGCCACCAAAATTTGAATCGCTCACTGGTAAAGAAAAATTCTTAGACTCAATTGAAACGGTTAAAGACTATATTCGTGCCGGTGATGTGATGCAAGTTGTGCCGGGGCATCGTATGGTGTCGGATTTTGATGGCGAAGCCTTACAGGTGTATCGTGCTTTACGTCACTTAAATCCATCGCCATATTTATTTTTAGTGCAAGGTCAGACTTTACATGACCAAAAGCCTTTTCATATTGTGGGTTCGTCACCTGAAATCTTATCGCGCCTTGAAAATGGCATTGCCACAGTGCGTCCTTTAGCCGGTACACGTCCGCGTGGCAAAACTAAAGAAGAAGATTTGGCGTTAGAAAAAGATTTGCTGTCGGATGAAAAAGAGATTGCAGAGCATTTAATGCTGATTGATTTGGGACGCAATGATGTAGGGCGTATCTCAAAAATTGGTAAAGTACAGGTCACTGATCAAATGGTGATCGAACGTTATTCGCATGTCATGCACATTGTGTCGAATGTGCAAGGTGAAGTGCGTGATGATGTTGATGCGTTGGATGTTTTTAAAGCGACATTCCCTGCAGGTACACTCTCTGGTGCACCAAAAATCCGTGCCATGGAAATTATTGACGAAGTTGAGCCACTAAAACGTGGAATTTTTGGTGGCGCTGTCGGTTATTTAGGCTGGCATGGCGAAATGGACATGTCGATTGCCATTCGTACCTGTGTCATTCGTGAAAATAAGGTCTATGTACAAGCTGGAGCAGGGGTCGTTTATGACTCAAATCCTGAATCTGAGTGGACAGAAACCCAAATAAAAGCTCGCGCAGTGATCAAATCGGTTGAATTATCATCAAATGCGTTAATTTTATAGTTTTTTTTCACTTTTTTTAAAAAAACACTTGCATCGATTTTAAATTTTGCTAAACTGCACATCGTTCCGAAGCGAAACGCACGAAACACTAAGAAAGAGCCGGCATAGCTCAGTTGGTAGAGCAACTGACTTGTAATCAGTAGGTCCACAGTTCGAATCCGTGTGCCGGCACCATCTTAGAGAGTTGAGTGGTTAAAGTAAAGAACGAACACTGATGTAAGTGTAAAATGGTGAGGTTCCCGAGCGGTCAAAGGGGGCGGACTGTAACTCCGCTACGAAAGTTTCGAAGGTTCGAATCCTTCCCTCACCACCAATTTTAAGACTTCAAGAAGTGGATGTACCAACACAGTGCGGGAGTAGCTCAGTTGGTAGAGCGGCAGCCTTCCAAGCTGCATGTCGCGAGTTCGACCCTCGTCTCCCGCTCCATTGTATGAAGTACAAAAATTTGCTCTTATAGCTCAGTGGTAGAGCACTCCCTTGGTAAGGGAGAGGTCTCGAGTTCAAATCTCGATAAGAGCTCCAGATACAGTTTAGCAACTCAAGTTGCACAAAATTTCCAAGAAGCAGGCTATTTAGTCTGCTTTTCAAGTATTTGAAGTTTGGTTTTTTTTAAACGCGATGTCGGAGCTGAGTTTTACTCAGAATTGTGTTCGACGTAAACGAGGAAGATGAACATGGCTAAAGCTAAGTTTGAACGTAATAAGCCACACGTTAACGTGGGCACAATTGGTCACGTCGACCATGGTAAAACAACTTTAAC
>NZ_CANQTS010000050.1 GCF_947626835.1 uncultured Acinetobacter sp.
ACTCTTAATCTCATAAGAGTCAAGCACTATCTTAAAGTAATTTAATCAAGCGCTGCTGATGGAGGGCGATTATAGATGGTTTTTTCAGTTAAACAAGTGCTTGTTGCGTATTTTTGCTAAAATTAAGCCTGAATGCATATTTTTTATTCATTTTCTGCTTTTTTGACTCAAATTTGCTTTAATACGATCTATACACAGTGTGAATAATCTTCTGTATTGTCATTACGTCTTAAATGTTTAGGATTTTATATGCGTTATTCTTGTCTTTGGGTGAGCCTTGTTTGTGCTCTAGCAACTTCATCAGCTTTGGCCACAGAGAATAAAACTGCTGAGGACACCTCACGTTTTGAAACGCTACAACAATTAAAAAAATTGCGTGCTGAGCAATTTAAAGTCGATGCGAATGCTGCACAAAGTGAAGAAATCAAAGACCCTCTACAGCCTTTAAATCGTCAAATCTATGCATTTAATGATGCTTTAGATCGCACTGTGCTACGTCCTGTTGCAGTGACATATAGTGAAAAAATTCCTGAACAAGTTCGTGGTTCACTGACTCAAGCACGCAAAAATTTAGATGAACCTTGGAATGCAGTCAATCAATTGGCTCAAGGCAAACCTTTGCGCGCAGCCAAGAGCCTCGGACGTTTTACCATTAATACTTTAACAACCTTAGGTTTTGCCGATCCTGCACAGCGTTTAGGTTTAGACAGCGAAGATGAAAGCTTAGGTACAACTTTGGGTTTTTATGGTGTGCCATCGGGTCCTTATTTTGTCATGCCTTTACTTGGTCCAAGTACCATTCGTGATGGGCTAGGCAGTTTAGTCGATACACAAGCGCGTCCGCAAAAATATATACTTGATGACAATGAAGGTTTATATTGGACTGAAATGGCATGGCGTGGGGTTGATGCGCGTGCCGGCTTACTTGATTTAGAAAGCGTTTTACAAGGTGATAAATATGCTGCAATGCGTGATATTTACCTACAACGTAAGAGCTTTGAAATCGCGCAAAAACGTGGTTTAAACGATGACAGCATGCTTTTTATTGATGATGACTTTGATGATTCAATCGATCTCGATCAAGAAAACCTAGACTCAGATCAATAAAAGTGCTCAGTATTTTGTAAAATACGTTGTTCACTGCATGGCAATTGATTTTTTTCTGGTAATTGATTGCTATAGTAGACGACTTATTGTTTATTTGATTTTAAGGATCATACACTGTCTTTATGTACTTCATTCAACCGACTCGCGATATCGCTTATTTAGATCAGGTCTTAGATACGTTACCTAACGTACAAATGATTACTATAGAAGATATTCAACTGTATGATCCAACCATCATTGCCATTGCCGATGTGCAAGATTATTTAACCCATCAATGGAATTTACCCACCATTGTATTGGGTTTTGATCAAGAAGGTAGTGCTCTATCTCAAGCATGGGAACAAGGCGCACTTGCCGGTTGGATTTGGAATCGTTTGCCTGCTGAGCCTGAAGTGGCACTGGCCCGTATTGACGCCAAATACAAACGCAATCAAGACAGCCGTGACTTACCCTCGGCTGCACAATTACAACGTCGTTTATTGCCCAATCCAATTGAGCTACCTCATTATCAGGTTGAAACTTTATTTAAACCTTCGGCTTATTTATCTGGTGATTGGTACGATTATTGGAAAATTAGCGATAAAGAAATTATGTTTTATTTGGCCGATGTCTCAGGACATGGTGTAACAAGCTCTTTGCTCACCTCGTGGATGGCGGCATTTCATGGTCGCTCTAAAACGCCACGTGAGTTGCTTAAAAAACTCAATGGCATGTTGGTACAAGAAAATATTGAAAAACATATCACCATGTTGGCTGGTATTTTAAATATTGAAACGCATGAAATTCGTTGGTCAAGCGCAGGACACTATCCCCCTGCAATTATTTTTGAAAAAGATCAGCCTCCAAAAGTCCTGAATACCAGCAGTTTTCCTTTGGGTTTAACTGAAGATTTAGAGGTTGAAGAGTTTGAATGCCGTCTAAATCGTGATGCACGGTTTATTATTTGCTCAGACGGTGCACTTGAACCCTATAGCGGTGGCTTAAACGAACAGTTCGAGCAATTGGTATTTCATTTGCAAAATCAATCCTTTCAAGCACCCGAACACGTTGCCGATGACATTGCCATCTTAAGTCTAAGAAGAATGAAATAGCTTATTTATCAAAAATTTAGCATCATTTTAATCAATATCAGCTTGATCGAGGCTTGAGTTATCTATACAGGCTATGGGATAATTTTCTATCCTTCTTCTGCAAATGGCATTTATATGTCAACAGGTCATGTTGAATACGCAAGTTTGAACGGAACGCATATTTTTAAGCTTATTGGCGAAGTGCGTGCCCATTCTTGCATCAGTCTCGATAAACTGCTCAATAAATTAGAACAACATGAAGATGTTGTTGGTGCGATTGTTGATCTTACACAGACCACCTTTATTGATAGTACTGTGCTTGGTGTACTTGCTAAGCTTGGGCTGAAACTCAAGCAAATTCATCACCTACAAGCCATTATGCTGTCGACCAATCCTGACATTACCACTTTGGCCAATAGCATGGGCTTAGGTCAGGTGTTTGTAATTTTAAATTATTGTGGTGAGTCGGACGTCTGCACTCAAGCCTTAGTGGATGATCATATTAACCACGCCAGTATGTTACGCACCGTGCTTGAAGCGCATAAAACCCTAATGCAGCTGAATGAAAATAATCAAAATATGTTTGAGCCATTGGTCAAACAGCTTGAAAAAGAACAACAGAATTTAGAACAATCCAATCAAAATGTTTAGAATAATGGAGTAGCCATGACTTTACTGTCTGTTGCACAAATGAATTCACAAGATGATATTGAAGCCAATTTTCTTGTGATTGAACAACTGATGCAACAAAGTCAGGCTGCTGGTGCCGCTTTGATTGTCTTTCCTGAAAACTTTGTCTGTTTTGCAGGGGGCAAACAACGCCAAACAGCAGAACAGTTTGAAGCCATTCAAGCGCGTTTAGAGCAACTGGCACACCGTTATCAATTATGGATTGTGGCAGGTACACTGCCTTGCCCTTATCGTCCAGATGGTTCAATCATTGAAGATGGTCGCGTGCGCACGGTAAGTTTATGTATTAGCCCTGAGCGCACCGAAGCACGTTATGACAAAATTCATTTGTTTGATGTGCAAGTGAATGATGCAGTGGGCGGCTATCAAGAATCGAAATACTTTGAACCCGGTACAGATCTCTTTGTTGCAAAAACACCATTTGGTCATATTGGCTTAATGGTGTGTTATGACTTACGTTTTCCAGAGCTGGCTTTGAGCTTGCGTCAACGCGGTGCTAACATTTTGACGGCACCTGCGGCATTTACCTATACCACAGGTGAAATGCACTGGCAGTTGTTACTACAAGCACGTGCGATGGATACACAATGTCAGGTATTAGGTTCGGCACAACAAGGATGGCATGGTCAAAAGCGCCAAACTTGGGGACATACCGCAGCCACACATTCGCGCGGTCATGTGCTTGATTTAATCACGCATGAAGGTGCAGGCTTAATTACAATACCGTTTGATTTGGCTGAACAGGCTCAAATCCGTCAATCTATGCCATTAATGCAACATCGCGTTTTAGTGAATTATTAAAGATGACCATTATCTAACAGTACTTGATGGGATTTTCCTACAAGTGCTGTTTTTTGTGCCTACTTTTCTTATTATAAAAGCTGATCTTCATAACAATGCAGCTAATATGTTCAAACCTTTAATTTTAGCCATCAGTTTATTTACCCTATCAAGCATCGCCCAAGCAGAACTAAAAATCTCTGAACAAGTTCGCCCTGTTATGCAATCGTTAGTTAATCCTGCTTATCAACGTATGCCGATTCCAGCCACACCCAACAATATGACTTTGCCTGCATTTGGACAAGGGATTATTGGTTGGGGCACAGGACCGCATGATGCCAAGCGACGTTTTGAGAGCATTGGCCGCGCAGATGTTGAAGGACTTAAAAACCAAGGCGTAACCCTTGAAATGGCTCAAGCTTGGCAAGCCTTTTACGACAATGAAACACTGCGTAATCCCGGCAACCCAACCGCGCCCTATCGGGCACAATTAATGCAAAAAATTGTTCAATTGTGGTAATTACTCACTGGCTGCATTGGTGACACGTAAGACTTCTTCTAAAGTCGTCTTACCTTGCAGGACTTTATTTAATCCATCTTGGCGAATCGAACCTGCGGCTTGACGGGCATAATTTTCAAGTTCAAATTCCGCGGCATTGCCGTGAATTAAACGGCGCATGTGATCATCCACAGGCACGATTTCATAAATTGCGGTACGTCCTTGAAAACCAGTATGCCCGCAATGCTCACAGCCTTGAGGATGTGGCAACTTAGTTACTGCTTGCGTGTTAAGTTGAGTAAAAATTTGCTGCTCAAATTCATCGGCAGCTTTCCACACCACACAGTGCTGACACAAAGTGCGTACTAAACGTTGTGCAATCACGCCAATCAGTGAACTTGACAATAAAAATGGCTCAATACCCATATCTTTTAAACGGGTTACTGCGCCAATGGCAGTATTGGTATGTAAAGTCGAGAGCACCAAGTGACCGGTAAGTGAGGCTTGTACCGCAATCTCTGCGGTTTCTAAATCACGAATCTCACCCACCATGACTACGTCTGGGTCTTGGCGCAGCATGGCTTTTAGCGCCCGAGCAAAGGTCATATCCACTTTGGTATTGACTTGGGTTTGCCCAATACCTTCAAGTTGATACTCGATTGGGTCTTCTGCGGTTAAAATATTGCGCGAGCCATCATTTAAATCGGCCAAGGCGGCATATAAGGTGGTTGTTTTACCTGAACCAGTTGGACCTGTGACTAAGATAATGCCATGCGGACGATGCACCAAAGTTTTAAGACGTTGGTATTCTTCATCCATCAAGCCTAAATGGCTCATGTTTAAACGACCCGCTTGTTTATCCAATAAACGCATCACCACCCGTTCACCATGACTCGATGGTAAAGTAGATACACGCACATCGACTTCACGTCCGGCTAAGCGTAGCGAAATACGACCATCTTGCGGAATGCGCTTTTCTGCAATATCAAGGCGCGCCATGACTTTAATCCGTGACACCAACAGCGGCGCTAATTCACGGCGTGGCTGTACAATCTCACGTAACTGCCCATCTACACGTAAACGTACCGATAATTTTTTCTCAAAGGCTTCAATATGAATATCAGAAGCGCCCACGCGAATCGCTTCTGATAACAAGGCATTAATTAAACGCACAATCGGTGCATCATCTTCTTGATCCATTAAATCTTCAGCTTCAGGCACAGAATCAGCTAAAGACAATAAATCGGGATGATCTTCAAGACCGGCTGCCACTTGTTGTGACTCACCACTATCGCCTGAAAAACTGCGACTTAACAGTTGATTGAATTCTTGTTCGTTATATAACTCATATTGCGCAGGCACACCGAGTAAGCGGCGCGCTTCTTGAATCGCCAACATCGGTGTCTGCTCACGGCGTACAATAATTGGTTGGTCGCCTGCATAACGAATTAAAATGGCATGGCGTTTAGCAAAACTGTAAGGAATTTGTAGCTGTTTTAATGGCTGCATCACAAATTATCATGATGAAAAAAATTATTTTGAGTGTACTCTAAGCAGATGACAGCGTGAAGTCAGTTTTTTGCGGACTAGGATATTAATGCACTCAAGTTCCTTCAGCCCGATTAGCCAATGGTGGGGCGAATATCATTTTGAAATCGGTCAAGCGCGTGCTTGGCAATTTGGTTCACTGTTGCTGCGCTTAAGTCGTGGCTTGCAAGAATGGCGTTTAGAATATCATCGTCCACAAGTACAATATGACTATGAGCAACAGTGGCATCCGATTGATGATCCTGCTTTTGCTTTTCCACAACCGGTGCATATTGAACGCTATATGTTTAAAACCACGCATGACAAAGTGCAGCTCATGCCACGTTTGGCCAATCGTTCTGTAGTGATTAAACCAGTCGACCCGATTTATATTCCGGCCAGTCAACGTGGTACTCTGTATATCAGTACCCCGCTTTGGATCGCAGGTTTTGTAGAAGGTCAGCGCGAACCCTTGTTTGATATTCCAGTCATTTTACCCAAAGATACATGGTTTGGTCCTAATCCACGTTTAGGCGAGATTTGTTATTCAACTTCTGTCGATGGACGTACCGAACTCAGTCAGCTTAAACCGCGTGCTTTTCGTGCCATCACCCCTATTGAGTTTCATAACACCAGTAATCAACAATTACGCTTTGATCGTATGAATGTGCCCGTCACGGCGCTACCGCTGTTTTTTAGTGAAACCACTGGTCGGCTGTGGACTTCACAGATTCGCGTCAATCATGAAGGTTTAGATCGTCCACCACGGATTCGGATTGAAAATCGTACTCCTGTACAAGCTGGTGAAGTGACTTATTTGCAACCACCGCGTGAATCCGGCAGTGTGCTGTTTAATATGTTTGACTCGTTCTTCTAAGGATTGCTATGGCAGATTCAAAAATTCTAGATGGGGTATGGAGCAGCCTTGCAGGGACCTTTGAGGGCTGGAAAACTGATCGCGTCATTGAAATTGTGATTGCAGTGATTATTATTATCATGGGCTTTTTTATTGCCCGTGTGGTGTCCAATACCTTTATTCGTACTGTTGGGGCTAAATTTAATGCCCATCAAAACTTAGTCTGGCGACGCGGTATTTTCTACGCCATTTTTATGCTGTTTATGATTGCAGGCTTAAAAGAAGCAGGCTTTAAACTCAGTGTATTTTTAGGTGCGGCAGGGATATTAACCGTCGCGTTAGGTTTTGCCTCTCAAACGTCGGCCAGTAACCTGATTAGCGGTATGTTTTTAATTGGTGAAGGCTCCTTTGAAGTCGGTGATACTATTCAAATCACATTGATTCGCGGTCATACCATTGAAGGTGAAGTGATCTCGATTGATTTATTGTCGGTCAAACTGCTCACTCAAGACAATGTTTATGTGCGCCTGCCCAATGAACAATTGATTCGGGCACCGGTACAAAACCTATCTAAATTCCCTATTCGGCGTATTCCGATTACCTTAGCCATTAATTTTGATGAAGATATTATTAAAGTGCGCCGTGTGTTGTTAGATGTAGCACAAAAATATCCATTGGTATTGGCTGACCCCAAACCTGCGGTCACGGTGACCTCTTTTGGTGAATCTTCCATTGAAATTTTATTTGCGGTGTGGTGTCAGCGTGAAAATTTCTTAAAAGTCAAAGATGAATTGCATGAGCGCATTCGTAATGGCTTTGTGGATAATCACATTGAAATCCCTGTGCCTAAAATGGGCTTTGTGGATCGTCCTATTCCATCGGTCTCCAAAACCTTAGCCGATGTGGATAAATACGCCCAACAAGAACAGATTAAACGCGAGCCTAAATAATTAAAAAAGCCCAACATCATAATCTGCACCCCGAAAGTTGGACACTCTCAGTCTAATTTAAAGGGTGCTTTTTAATGGCTAAATATTCTCAAGAAT
>NZ_CANQTS010000051.1 GCF_947626835.1 uncultured Acinetobacter sp.
GCTCAAGTGCTCAAGTGCTCAAGTGCTCAAGTGCTCAAGTGCTCAAGTGCTCAAGTGCTCAAGTGCTCAAGTGCTCAGCAGCCAGCGCATACAGTCGGTGGGGATGGATGCTTGCGTTTGATTATGCAGCGATTGCCCATCGCTATGTTGCTACAATTTTTTATCTGATGCTAGATTAAGGAAAACTTACTTTGTCTCAATATACGGCTCAATCACTTGAAGTTTTATCTGGTTTAGATCCGGTACGTCGCCGTCCGGGCATGTACACTGACACTTCACGTCCTAACCATTTAGCGCAAGAAGTTATTGATAATGCTGTAGATGAAGCACTAGCAGGGCATGCCAATAAAATTACCGTTAAAGTCTATAAAGATGGTTCTTTGTCGGTTGAAGACAACGGACGTGGTATGCCGGTCGATATTCATCCTGAATATGGACAAAGCGGTATTGAGATTATTTTAACCAAGCTGCATGCAGGCGGTAAATTTAGCACCGATAACTATCAATTTTCAGGTGGTTTACATGGGGTCGGGATTTCTGTCGTCAACGCGTTATCGACGCGTGTTGAAGTGAGTGTGCAACGCCAAGGCAATCTGTATCAAATGTTATTTGAACATGGCGAAGCAGTTGCACCTTTAGCCGTGTTAGAAGGTAAAGCCCCAAAACGCGCTTCAGGAACCACGGTACATTTTTGGCCAGAAGCTAAATATTTTGATTCACCTAAATTTGCCTTAAAAGCCCTTAAACATAATTTAAAAGCCAAAGCTGTATTGGCCGCAGGTTTGCAAATTAACTATGTCGATGAAATCAATAACGAAAAAATCACATGGCAATTTGAAAATGGTTTAGTCGATTATTTAATGGATGAATTGCAAGATCGTGAGATCTTGCCGCATCTTGCTTTTGTTTCAAGCGGCGAGGCAGAACGCGCCAGCGCCGAATTTGCCATTTGTTGGAATGTCGAAGGGGGTGAGCAGGTTCAAGAAAGCTATGTCAACTTAATTCCAACCGCGCAAGGTGGCACGCATGTCAACGGTTTACGTACCGGTGTGACGGAGGCATTGCGTGAGTTTTGTGAGTTACGTAACTTACTGACCCGCAACTTAAAACTTTCAGCCGAAGATGTGTGGGACGGGGTCAACTATATTTTGTCGCTTAAATTACAAGAGCCACAATTTTCAGGACAAACCAAAGAGCGTTTATCGAGCCGTGAAGCAGTAACGATTGTGCAAAATATTGCCAAAGATGCTTTTACTTTATGGCTCAATCAAAACTCTGAGATTGCATTACAATTGGCCGAAATGGCGATTGCTAAAGCCGGACGTCGTTTAAAAGCCGCTAAAAAAGTCGAGCGTAAGCGTATTGTGTCAGGGCCTGCACTACCGGGTAAACTTGCCGATTGCGTAGGGCATAGCCTAGATGAATCTGAACTGTTTATTGTTGAGGGTGACTCAGCCGGCGGTTCTGCTAAACAAGCACGCGATAAAAACTTCCAAGCCATCATGCCAATTCGCGGTAAAATTTTAAATACTTGGGAAGTGTCTTCAGACGAAGTACTGGCGTCACAAGAGGTGCATGATATTGCGATTGCCATTGGGGTCGATCCGGGCAGTGATGATTTGTCTGAACTTCGCTATGGCAAGATTTGTATTTTAGCGGATGCCGACTCAGATGGTTTACATATCGCTACCTTGTTGTGCGCGCTGTTTGTTCGACATTTTAGACCTTTAGTTGAAGCTGGACATTTATATGTGGCTATGCCACCGCTGTTTCGTATTGATGATGGCAAAGATGTCTATTACGCGCTTGATGATGCAGAACTTGAAGCGGTATTAAAAAAAGCCAAAACCAAAGCACCACAAATTATGCGCTTTAAAGGTTTAGGTGAAATGAATGCTAGTCAATTGCGTGAAACCACCATGGACCCAAACACTCGTCGTTTGGTACAACTCGATTTAGACGATATTCACTTAACCGCCAGTTTGTTAGATAAATTATTAGCTAAAAAACGCTCAGGCGACCGTAAGCAATGGTTAGAGCAAAAAGGTAATCTTGCTGATATTGCTGTGTAATATTAAAAGCCCCAAATAATGGGGCTTTTTTAATATGAAGCAACTTAGTCCTATACTCATAAAAAATAACCCTTACTCTGTACTAGACTTACATTTTTTACCAATAGTAGGACTAGATTTTGTTAAGTCATAATAAGTGTTGATACATGGTTTTTAGCAGATTTTCCCCCTCAATTTTGCCGCAAAAAAAGGCAGCTTGTTTAGGGGAGTTTTATTCAATTTGATGAGGTTGTAAAAAGGTGTATACATCACAATTGTTGCCTGTACCTATACGGTCAACTACCGCAAAATCACTGGGTGCTTCTAAGCTTAATAAAGGATGATGCCATGTACCTGCATGATAATTGACCCCTTGTGCACCATCTGTGATAAAGGCATAGATTTCATCTAAATTTGGTTCATGTTCATTTTTAGATTTTGCCACCACCACCAAAAAGCGTTGCCCATGCATGGGAATAAAAGCCTGCGAACCATAAGGATGACGCTCTAACATTGAAATAGACACGGGTAAGCTACTTGCTTTCATATTACGAAAAATACTAATACTGGCTTTACCATCTCCTAAAATTTGTGTGTCTGCAAGTGCATGATAACGCTGGGTTCGCTCATCATTAATATAAAAAAATGGTTGCCCTTGACATGAAATCACCTCGCCAAAAGCTGCAAAGTTTGCATGTGTTAAGTTCTGAATGTGGATTTTTTGCATTGTATTTTATAGACAAGGCACTTAAATATTTAAAGTTAAGCGCCAAGCTCCTTGCTTAAACTTTACCAAAGAAACGAATACGGCTAATACCACCATCAGGAATCATATTCACGCGTACATGGCTAATTTTTTCATGTACTAAAACTTCATTAATATAGTCATGAACATGATCCATTTGCATCACTTGTGCATTGAGTAAAAATGGCCAAAACATACTTTGTGGGATTAATTGCGCGTCGGTAGCATCTTCAATATAAATGGCCTGCACAGACACTTGAGCTGGGTAGTTACCTTTAAAATGTGCGGTATCAATTTCAATTTTTTCAATATGCGCTGCATGACCAAGTGCCAAAATACACCAATCAAATCCTGGGGCACGGCGACGTTTGGTTTCCCAACCATCTCCCATGTTTATGCCACGATTGGGTTTAATTAAATTGCGTGGATGTCCGAAGTGCGCATCGCTATAGGCCACAACCCGACCACCATTTTGCAGGGCAACCAAATCAATGACTTGATTATGATTGGCAATTTGAAGCTTTACATCACCATAGACTCTAAAGCGCGCCACACCACCATCTGGGAATATATTTAAGCGTACATGGCTATAAGTGCTGTCATCTTGAATATAAAAAATATGATGTTGTCCCGGACCTAGGCCGGTGTTGCTTAAAATGCTGCACCAAGTTGCATCTTGTAAGTTTCCATCTGGTGCATAACATGCTTCTACCATTGCCGATGCCGGATAGTTACCGGTAAAGAAGCTGGTATCAATATCCAAAGCTTTAATTTGACCTGCCACGCCTAATTCAATCATTGCCCAATCATAGCCGGCATGGCGTTTACGACGTGTTTCCCAACCGTCCATCCATTTACCATGATCGTCAAATTTATCTTCAACAAAAATTGGCGCTTCGCTTTGTAACATGCGTTTGGCTTCGGCAAAAAATTCATCTGAACATTCAATCACCTTAGCGCCAATCGCGGC
This sequence comes from uncultured Acinetobacter sp., assembly GCF_947626835.1. Taxonomy (GTDB): domain Bacteria; phylum Pseudomonadota; class Gammaproteobacteria; order Pseudomonadales; family Moraxellaceae; genus Acinetobacter. The sequence goes on from NZ_CANQTS010000051.1 coordinate 3,767, forward strand.
ATCGGCCAAGTTAGTCAGTGGTTGCAAAGCATGGGGTAATTCAAAAACAGGAGCATGTAAGGTGGCCATATTTTTATCCTATAGGCTGTTGAAAATTGCAAGCATGGGCAGCACAGCCCAAAACAATGCGTATTTAGGCTTTAAAAAGCACAGCGTGTGCCAAGTTGGTCAGTTTTTCTATGCAGCGCGATAGAAATGGCATAGTTTTCGCTTTAAAGCACAACATTAACCACTAATAAATAGGCAAATAAAATGGAAATTGTGATTATTGGTGCAGGCATGGGTGGACTCACTGCAGGAATCGCTTTAAAAAAATTTGGTCATCAGGTGCGTATTTATGAGCAAACCGAAACAATACGCCCAGTAGGTGCGGCCATTTCGTTATGGTCCAATGGGGTGAAGTGTTTAAATTACTTAGGTTTAACTGACAAAGTTGCAGCGTTAGGTGGTCAAATGGACAACCTTGCCTATATTGATGGTTTAAATGGCGATGTCATGACTCAATTTAGCTTGCAACCTTTAATTCAAGAAGTCGGTCAGCGCCCTTATCCTGTATCACGTGCCGATTTACAAAATATGTTGATGCAAGAATTTGGTCAAGAAAACCTGTATTTAGCTAAAAAGATGACTAATCTTAGCCAACAACAGGACCGTGTACAGGTAGAGTTTGCCGATGGTTCAAGCACCGAAGCTGATGTAGTGATTGGTGCAGATGGTACGCATTCGCTCACCCGTGGTTATGTATTAGGTGAAAGCGTAGAGCGGCGTTATGCAGGTTATGTCAATTGGAATGGTTTGGTGGAGATTGCACCAGACTTAGCACCTGCAGATCAATGGACAACATTTGTAGCACAAGGTAAACGTGCTTCACTCATGCCTGTGGCCAAACAGCGTTTTTACTTCTTCTTTGATGTGCCACTACCGGCAGGTTTAAACCAACAGCGTTGTGATTATAAAAACTTACTTAAAGGATATTTTAAAGATTGGTGTCAGCCTGTACACAACTTAATTGATGCAATTGATGAAAACAGCACCAATCGTGTTGAAATCCATGACATTGAACCGTTTAGCCAATTTTATAAAGGTCGTGTGGTGATTTTAGGCGATGCCGCACATAGCACCACACCTGATATTGGACAAGGCGGTTGCCAAGCGATGGAAGATGCCATTTATTTGGCTCGCTCATTACAAATCAATACTTTAGGGGTGGAAGATGCGCTGTATCGTTATCAAGAAAAACGTCAAAGCCGTGCTAATGAGCTATTATTACGTGCGCGCAAACGCTGTGATGTGACGCATATGAAAGACCAAGCTGTCACAGAAGATTGGTATGCAGATTTACGCCGTGAGCAAGGCCCACACATTATGCAAGGCATTATGAGCAATATTGTAGGTAACCCATTAGATTAAAAAATTAATCTAATAATAAGCAGCTAAAACAATAAAAACATACTACAGCCAAAGGGCATAATGCCCTTTTTTTTTACACATTCACAGCCCAAGCCTACACCAAAACGCGCTAAGCTAGAGCATAAGCATCCACAATAAGGAACAAAAATGATGCAAAAACTTCTACTAGCTTTTACTGCCAATACACTTGAGCAGCTGATTTTAAATCACCAAAGTGTAAGTGATATTGTTGAATCTGATCAGATTCAATATCGTCTACAGCTTGATAACACATGGCCTGCTTTAAACGCTCACCTACAAAATCATCAGGTATTAAAAGAAGTGCTACAGCCCATTCATCCACTCAGTACCCAGCCAAGCCAAGATGTGATTCTAAGCTATAACACTGCGGTGCGTGTGGCACAGGTGTATGAAGTCTTAAATGCGCTACAGGTCAATGAATTTATTCAAGAAAAACATATCCATGCGCTACACAAAAACAATATTGTAGTTGATCAATCGGTGGATGATGTATTGGCAAGCCTACGTTTGGCCTTAAATCAACTACAAACTTTTTATTATCAAGCCGCCGAACATAATTTGGTGGTCGTTGCTGTACAAGGCGAGCACTTAGTTGGTAGTTACTTCTAAGTGAAGTTGCATATAGACCAAATCGCGCCATGTTCCAAATTTAAAGCCCATTTGAGGCAAGTACCCCGTTTGTACAAAGCCTAACTTTTGATGCAGCAGAATCGAAGCTGTATTCTCTGCATCAATGGCGGCCACCATCATATGCAGTTTTTGTTGTTGTGCATGCTCAATCAAAGCCAACATTAAGCGCTTGCCTAGCCCTTGGCCTTGGTATTCGGGTTTTACAAAAACTGAGTGTTCTACGGTATAGATATAACCGCTATTTTTGCTAAAAAACGAGTAATCGGCATAAGCTGCAATCTGTTGGCTGGTATCTTCAACAGCGACTAAGAGCGGAAAATTATGATGTTTTAACTCAGTAAAGAAATTTTGCATATAACTGAGTTCAAAAGGTTGGGTGTTCCAATTGGCGGTATTGCTGGCAATTTCAGCATTATAAATTGCTAAGATCTCAGCAAGATCTTGTTGAGTGGCAGCACGTAAACTAAAAGCCATAACAGGAGAGCTTAAAAAAGGCGTAGCAGTTACTCTAAAACAGCGCATAAAAAAAGCAAGACCGAAGTCTTGCTTTTTCTACATGATATGTTGGTTTAGAAGTGATATTTGACCAAAGCACTCACGTCATTTTGGTCAACATCTTTAATGCCGTATTTATTTTTCCACACTGAATGTTCAACACCCACATATAGCTTAGTCTGTGGTGAAATGTGTTTACCCACATTCCATTTATACTGACTGGTCCAATTTAGCTCACTTGCATGGGTATCTTCAGCAGTTGACCAATCAAAGAAGGCATCGACAAGGAAATCTTCATTGCCTAATTTAAATGGTACCGCATAAGTGATGGTCATTTGATAATCATCATCTTTGCCTGACTTACTGTCGTTATCTATAGCCAAATCCTAAAAACTATAGAACAATAGAGATATGGGATATTCAAAAGATTTTAAAGACAAAGTCATAGAAA
>NZ_CANQTS010000052.1 GCF_947626835.1 uncultured Acinetobacter sp.
ACATCAGATACATCAGATACATCAGATACATCAGATACATCAGATACATCAGATACATCAGAGCTGACCTTAGAGCAAATTGTAGAGCAGAGCTTCTATGAAGAAGCTATTGAGCTGCTTGAGCGTACCGAAACTTTGTTGAGTTTTTGGTTTGAACAGCGCAGTAACCGTAGTTTATTGCTACAACTGCAACGTGCTGCACATAGCCTTAAAGGTGGCGCGCGCATGGCACAAATTGAGCCTATTGCGCAAATCGCTTATCAGCTCGAGACCGTGTTTGAACAATTGGCTGTACATCAAGTCAGCTCCAATGTACATGATAGTTTGCTTGAAAGTACCTTGGTGTGGTTAAGACGTGCAATTTATGAGCATGATTACAGTCATGTTGAGAGTTTGGCACAGCGTTTAAGTAGTATTGAATACGCCAACCGCACTGTTCAGTTGCCAAGCCATGCCACCCAAGTGGATTTCTTTACCCCGCGACCAGAAGAACAGTGGGTACAAGGTGATGGCACAACACCGCCATCGATGCAAGGTGAGTGGCAACATCACAAACAAAGTGACCAAAGTACCGAGATGATTCGTATCTCAGCCGACTTGGTTGAGAAGATGATTGATTTGTCGGGCGAAAATGCAATTAACCGCTCGCGTATCGAGATGGATTTAGCCCAACTCGGCAATTTCCTCAACGAGATGGACTTGACCATTCATCGTCTAGCCGATCAGTTGCGTCGTATGGAAGGCGAACTAGAAAGTCAGATTTTGGCCAAACATAGCAGTGATGAACATTCTTTATATGAGGATTTTGATCCATTGGAAATGGACCAATATTCCTCATTAAATCAGTTGTCTAAATCACTGTCGGAGTCTGCTTCGGATTTGGTGGACTTTAAAGTCACTTTGGCAGAGAAAATTCGTGATGCCGAAGGCTTATTGTTACAGCAATCACGTATTCAGTCTGAGATACAAGAAAGCCTTATGCGTACGCGTTTGGTGCCTTTTACAGGGATGTTGCCGCGTTTACAACGTATTGTGCGTACCACCTCTTCGGCCCTTAACCGTCCTGCGGAATTGGTGGTGTATAACACCGAAGGTGAACTTGACCGTACCATTTTAGAGCGTTTGATTACTCCGTTTGAGCATATGCTGCGTAACGCGGTCGATCATGGTATTGAAAGCCCTGAAGAGCGCCTAAAATTGGGTAAACCAGAAGTCGGTCAAATCGAACTCAATATCAGCCGTCAAGGTACCGATGTTGTGGTGAGTTTTAGCGATGATGGTAAGGGAATTGACGCCAACAAGATTCGTGCAAAAGCAGAAAATTTAGGTTTAATTGGTGTTAATCAAAAGCTTGATCAACAAGAAATTATTCAGTTTATTTTCCACCCCGGTTTTAGTACCGCACAACAAGTCACACAAATTTCTGGGCGTGGTGTTGGACTTGACGTGGTACAAAGCGAGATTCGTGAACTCGGTGGTCATGTCACGGTCGAATCAGTATTAGGTGAGGGAACCACCTTTAGTATTCGTGTACCGACCACGGTTGCGGTGAGTGATGCCTTAATGGTAAAAGTCGGCGATCAACAATTTGCGCTGCCATTGGCACAAATTGATCGTATTGTCCGTATTGCGCCAAGTGCATTAGAAGCTTACTTTGCCAGTGATGCCGATCACTTTAGTATTGACCATGTCGATTACAAATTACGCTATTTATCCGAGTTTGTTGGGCATCAAAATGCGCCACGTTTAAATAATATGGGCACTGCCTTACCGGTATTGCTGATTAAAGGCAGTGCAGGGCAAAGTATTGCCTTGTTGGTCGATCAGTTGATTGGTTCGCGTTCACAAATTGTGGTCAAATCCATTGGTCAACAGTTCTCTAAAGTCGGTGTAATTGCAGGTGCCACCATTTTAGGTGATGGTCAAGTCTGCTTGATTTTAGATGGTCAAAACATTGCCCGTCAGGTACAAACCTCGTTACGTGATACCTCGCAAATGCAAAATTCACGTGACTTTGATGCCACCGATAAACAAAGCCACTTAGTGATGATTGTGGATGACTCGGTCACGGTACGTAAAGTGACTTCACGTTTACTTGAGCGTCATGGTTATGAAGTGATGACCGCCAAAGATGGTGTGGATGCCATGGAACAGCTTGAAAACAGCCGCCCTGATCTGATGTTACTGGACATTGAGATGCCGCGTATGGATGGTTTTGAAGTGACCAATCTTGTGCGTCACCATGAGATTCATCGTGATCTACCAATTATTATGATTACCTCACGTACCGGCGAAAAACATCGTGAGCGTGCGATGAGTTTAGGCGTGAATCACTATATGGGTAAACCGTTCCAAGAAGCAGAGCTATTGGCCCAAGTCCAAACGCTTTTGCTTGCCTCAGCTTAAGGAGATGTGATGCAACAGGTAAATCAACAAGAGCTCCAGCATTTAATTGCAGTCTCGACCGGTTTTATTGATACCTATGTGATTGAATGCCATGACTTGCCACCCATGTTATTGCCGCAAAACATTGTATTGTCTGCACTTGATAGTGCAACCGATGTCAAAACGGTAGATTGGCATGATCTGCAGCTCCCTGTGCATGCGGTTCATCATCCTCAGCATACTAAAGGGGTGGCATTGGTCATTGAAGGCGAAGATACCCAACAGCGTTTTGCATTGATGTGTAACGAAATGCCACAAACCATGCGCTTACGTATCTCAGAAGTGGTCGATGCCCAACAACAGGATCTACCTGATGAGATATTTCAGTATGTCAAAGTGGGTGAGCGAATATTTCATGTGCCTAATTTACAAGCCGTTGAAAAGAAATTAGGTTTATAAATTAAAAAAGGAACTCTACGGAGTTCCTTTTTTTGTGTTAAGTGAGCAGATTTTCTAAAATCTTTTCATAAATTTCCGCTAAAGGTTCTAAATCTTTAACATCGACATGTTCGTTAATTTGATGAATGGTGGCATTAAGCACACCCAGTTCTAATACTTGCGCGCCAGTCGGTGCAATAAAGCGTCCATCCGATGTGCCACCAGAGGTTGAGAGCTGTGCTTGAGTGCCAGTTACATCATAAATCGCTTGTTTGGCGGCATTGACCAATTCACCGACTGGGGTTAAAAACGGTAAACCGGACAAAGTCCATTCAATATCGTACTTGAGTTGATGACGATCCAGAATTTCTAAAGTACGTGCTTGCAATTCATCAGCGGTGACTTCAGTTGAATAGCGCCAATTCGTTAAAATATTCATACTGCCAGGCACTACATTGGTCGCACCCGTGCCTGCATTAATATTAGAGATTTGGAACGAGGTAGCAGGGAAGTAGTCATTGCCATGATCCCAAACCACATCGCATAGCTCTGCTAGAGCTTTAGACGCCCTATGAATGGGGTTAATTGCCAAATGTGGATAGGCAACATGACCTTGTTTGCCCTGAATGGTGAGATTGGCATTTAATGAACCACGACGGCCATTTTTAATCACATCGCCTAAGCTATGCGTACTTGATGGCTCACCCACCAAACACCAAGTCATTTTTTCTTGACGCGCCTCTAAAGCCTCAACCACTTTCACAGTGCCATTGATTGATGGCCCTTCTTCGTCTGAGGTAATTAAAAAGGCAATTGAGCCTTTATGGTTTGGGTGTTTTGCAACAAAACGTTCAGAAGCAACCACCATGGCTGCAAGGGCAGTTTTCATATCGGCACTGCCACGACCATACAGTTTGCCATCGCGAATTTCTGGCAAAAATGGGTCAGAGTGCCAAGCGTCTAAATGTCCAGTTGGTACCACATCGGTATGACCTGCAAAACAAAACACCGGTTCTTGTTCCCCACGACGCGCCCACAGGTTGTCTACATCGGCAAAGCGCATAGATTCAATATGAAAGCCAATATTTTGTAAGCGTTCTGCCATCATGTTTTGGCAACTGTGATCAACTGGCGTGACCGAAGGTTGACGTAATAATTGTAAACTGAAGTCTAAAGTATCAGAGGATTGCATGCCGACTAAATCTATTAATAATGTTTAACTATCATAGGTGAATTTTTCAGCGCTGCGAAGTCGGAACATAAAAAAACCTTATCCAAAGATAAGGTCTTTTGAGGGATATTCAGCTTACATTTTTTCTTGTGTACGCTCAGCCGTTTTGCTAATGCCTTGGCCTGCTTTAGAGACGTCTTTCCCGACCCCTTTAAATGTATTACAACCAGTTAATGCAAATGTCACAAGTAATGTAGCAGCAAGCACTTTTTTCATGGAAAACTCCGTTATTGAAATTGTTTTGATGTTGTTTTGCTCATTTGAGATTAATTTTAGTACTTAAAAAAAAATATGAAGATTGTGTAGTGAAATGTAAGCCTGTGTAAAAATCAAGCGTTAACGCGCATCAAATAAGGCGCTTTTCGAAACATATAATAGTGCTGGTGAAATTGCTGCTTATATAAACCATCGGTCCACCACTGCGCAGTTTCACTACTTGGCTGCAAGTTGGCACAAATCCACTCATGGCGTTGTAAGCGATAATAGCCTAAGCTTTGCTCGGGTTGTTGATGCCCCCAGTGACCTATACGCCGTGCAGGATTGACCCAAGCGGGGAGTGTATGTTGCATATTTTGAGGGAGATACAATTGACCTTTGAGCATACAAAAACGTGCTTCTATATCGTGCTGCAAGGCTTGTTGAAACTGAAATTGTTTTTCGGTGAAATGTAACATTTTACGTGCTAAACGGTCTGAACGATTAAGGCCATACCAATGTTCAAAACGATAATCTGCTTCGGCTAAATAGTATTTTAAGGCAATTTCCCAATGCTCAATCCGTTTAAAATCACGGTGATAAATCAAAAAATCCAATTCACCTAAGGTCTTAGCACCTTCAATGATTTGAATACTATGACCTAAGAGCTGATAAGGGTGATAGGCACTGTCTTGTAGCCAAAACCAAATCAGCATTTCAAAACGTAGCCCTAAACGTGTGCTTTTGAGCTGTGCCACAAATTCCAGTAAAGGCCTAGGATTGACATCAAGTTCACGTAAACGTGGCAAGTAATCTTCAAAATGTTGTTGCCAAATTTCGTCTGAATGTAGCTGAAATTTGTGCGTCAAGACCAAATCGCAAGGCAGAGCACACAGAATATTGGGACTTGCAATGGCAAAACCAAGTTGGCGCACAATCGGGTGATAAAATTGTAGCCATGGTTCTTCATAGGCGGATTGCATGACAATATTCCTTCGCTCAAACTACACAATTGCTTTACATTACACTTTATACTAGCCAAATGACAGTTGTAGGACCGCGCAATGAAGACCCTATTTTGGCGCACTTTGGTGCTGATTTTTGTCGTGCTTGCCGGTATTGGGGCGGTATTGCCGGGCATGCCCACCACCGTATTTTTAATTTTAGCCGCATGGGCAGCCTCAAAAGGTTGGCCACAAATGGATGCTTGGTTACTCAATCATCCCAAATATGGTGCAACTTTACGCCAATGGCGTGAACATGGCACCGTACCGCGTCAAGCCAAATGGTGGGCATCTGTGATGATGCTGCTCAGTGGTATCGTCATGCTATTTACCCCAGCACCATTTTGGGTCAAGGTATTTACCAATATCACCATGTTAACGGTGGCAATGTGGCTATGGCTACGTCCTGAACCGATGAGGGTGCTATGTAAAGAGATGAATTCACATGCAGATTGAAGATGCAGATATTTTAATTGATTTAGCTCAGCAAAGCTTAATACTACCGCGACATCATAAGCAGTATTCGATTTCATCGGGTAAAAATGGCATTGGTGAAACAGAAAATAGCGGTAAGACACCGCGTGGTTGGCATAAAATTGCGCAAAAGTTTGGCACAAATCAAGTTGAAAATTCAGTTTTTATTGCCCGCCAAGCCACGGGTGAAATTTATAGCCCTGAATTGGCCGCCCAGTACCCCAATCGTGATTGGATTTTATCGCGTATTTTATGGTTACAAGGTTTAGAGCAAGGTTTTAACCTAGGTCAAGGGGTCGATACTTTTGCACGTTATATCTATATTCATGGCACACCAGATGATGAACCGATGGGCATAGCCTTATCGCATGGTTGTATTCGAATGCGTAATCAAGATGTGATCGAGCTATATGATTTAATTGCTGAGGATGCGTTAGTTTATATCTCAGAACATGCCATAGAGAGTAATTTTTTTAATCAATCAACAGATTTTTTTTGAAAATTGCATTTTAGAGTCATAAAGACTTAGAAAAAAATCTTCAAGAATTAAATATTTGGGTGAAATTTGCTCGATTTTTCGAGATTTTTGGTCAAAATAACTTATTTTTTAAGCATTCAATGCAAAAAAGCAAAAAACTTCTCGAAAAGCGTTTGACACACTTAAAACTTTCTCTATAATGCACCACATCAAGCGATGAAATGTTTTGAAAAGGGCGCTTAGCTCAGTTGGTAGAGCGTCTGCCTTACAAGCAGAATGTCGGCGGTTCGATCCCGTCAGCGCCCACCA
>NZ_CANQTS010000053.1 GCF_947626835.1 uncultured Acinetobacter sp.
TTTTGTGTGTAGGCTTCTTCATTTGGAAATTATATCGCTGAAAAACCCTTTACAGATAGGTTTGTGCAACAAAGCCAAACTAAGACAAAAATACTTACGTTTTTTATATTTAAATTTGTGCTTTTTGTAAACAAACTCAAATAAAAGCGCGATAATAGTAAGATGAAACGAATAACTTCAATAATGATTATGTGGCTTATATGAAATTGTTATGTGAATTATTTAACTTAATATAAGTAAATTGAGCACTGGCTAACAGACCAGTTATTTAATCTATCAGTTTTTAAAATATGGGGAGATTTTAAAACTGGTTTTATTGAATAGGGTAAAATGATGAATACAGATTTTTTTTGGGCATATTTAGCACAAGACACCGGTGATTTTGACAATATCACCTCAAATGGTTTACTCCGTGTTGAAGGTGTCACTGAGCAACAAACGTGGTGGTTAAGCTTAGATGATGGGCGTACTTGGACCACTACACAAGGGCTGAGCTTTAATTTACCCGAGGGTCAACATATTGTTTTAGTGAAACGTAGTGAATTTGCGCTCCCTTATCTTGTTGGTAATGTGAGCGTGGATCAAACGGCTCCTGAAGCACCAAGCGCTGAGTTCTCAGCCAACGGACAGTTTGTCACAGGTGAAACAGAAGCTTATGCCACAGTGACTTTGCAAGGTTATGTCAATGGTGTATTGCAGCAGCTCGGCTCAACTCAAGCAGATGAAAATGGCGCTTATAGTATTCGAATTAATACCTTAAGTAATGCCGAAAATATTAGCGTAGTTTCCACCGATCAAGCTTTAAATGCCTCACAGCCTACCATATTGGTTGCACCTTTAATTGTCGAAAACTTATTGCTTACAGCAGATAATCAAGCATTTTTAACCACGCAATTTTTAGGTGCAGAAATAGCCAATACCTTACAGCAAAAAACCAGTTTTTCTTTACTGACGGCCGATTTAGGTCCAGTTTTATCTGCTGATGTAGTCACCAAAGTGTTTGGTGCAGCATTACATTTTGATGTGGCCGACAATACTCAGCGACAATTAACTTTAAAGGCGCAATCAGGCGGTGTACAAGTCGCTGCCATGTATGATTTGCATATTTATAAGCTTAATGCTGTGACAGGCGAATGGGTCAGTCAGCATGTTGAGAGCAATTGGCTTAAAGCTGTATTACTGGGCGGTGTATCCAGCGACTTCGACATCACTTTAGATTCAGGTCAGTACATGATGGTTTTGGGCAATGGTCTAGGGGTGGCAGCATTAACAGGCTATACCTTAAAAGCCATTGCTGATGTGACCTTAGATTATAGCCAACCCATGGGTGCACAAGGCAGCATAACGGGTAATGTGCTCAGCGATATTGACTTAAACACAGGTCTAGATGTGATTCCTGAAAGTGGTCGTGTTTATAATGTAAAAGTCATGAATGAACACGGTCAGCAGGATAATTATTTAGTCGGTGCACAAGGGGAGTATCCAGTACAAGGTCTGTACGGAGTGCTGTATATTCAATCGGATGGTAGTTATCGTTATGAAATTGACCCTGATTTTAACCTGACCCAAACAGTTGTTGAAAATTTTAGCTACGAGGTAGGAACTGCCAGTGGTATTAGAAACAGCGCTGATTTAAATATTCATATTAATGCTAAAACTTTGCCTGAAACTTCAATAGATAGCTATTTGGTGGTAGAGCCTGAGCCAAGTATTTATGCAGGTGAACAACTGGGTAAAGTGGTTGATTTTAGTATTTTAGATGTCGATTTACTCAATCCTATTTTAGGTGCAGATGCTTTAGCATTTAAAGGTGCGATGAGCTTTAATGTGAATGAGCAAACCTTACGTGAGTTGACCTTTAAAGGGGCATCTGGTGGGATTGAGATTGGCTCAAAATACGACTTGGTGATTTATAAACTGGATGCTGCAACTGGAAACTTTGTGCAGCACCATGTGGTAGAGGATTGGTTTAAAGTCATTTTATTTGGCGGAGCTTCAGTTGAAACCACACTAAGCTTTACACCAGGCGAGTATAAAGTGGTATTGGCAGGCAAAACCTTTATTGGTGCGCTAAAAGGCACTGCTGTACAAGTGATGGAAGATGTAATCAAAGATTATGGTCAGCCACTGAGTCAAACTGTCGTCAATCCATTAAGCGGTGATTTAACCCAAAACAGCAGCGAGCAAGTTCTTAAAGTCAACCAAAGCATTTTAAAAGCAGATGGCGTGAGCGAAGTACAAGGCCAATTTGGCACTTTATATATTGCCCGTGATGGCAGTTATCAGTATGAGTTAAATACCTCAAATACCGCCGCCTATGGTCAAATTGAAAGTTTCTCTTACCTTGTACGGGCTGATGATGGCACTCAGCGTATTGAAGTGGTGAATATTCAGATTGATAGCCAACATGCAAGCCATGATACCAATCAAATTCAGCTTGAGACCAGCAATAAAGTCTTAAGCCATGTAGAACAAGACAGCCCACATCGTAAAAGCTATGACTACAATTTTAAAGTCGATGCCAATACGCAAACTGATGTCGAACTTTCGGTTAAAGTATTGTCTTTGTTGGGTGATAAACGCTATTTAGAATACACTTTAACCAATACCTCAACCGGTGAAGTACAACAAGGTGTGGTACGTGGCAAAAATCCAAACTTAGAGCAATTTAAGTTTGCAGATTTAGCCGCAGGCGATTATGTACTGAGCCTAAACTTAGATTCAACCAGTGGTTTAGCAGGCACGATCACCGGTGTCACTGTAAAACAAAACAGTGTCTATTTAAGTGATTTTGTATCGCAAGACAAACCAAGCGTGACAGGTAACTTGTTGGATAATGATTTGGTCAGTCAATTGAGCAGTATTAGTGTCGGTGAGCAGCACATCTACACAGGTGCAGGTCCGCAAAATATGGCAATTGAAGGGCAATATGGTCGTTTGTACTTAGAAGTGAATGGCGATTATCGTTATGAATCCTATGGTGAAGGCTCTGGCATTGAACGCTTTGAATATAGTTTGAATTCTGCGGTAGGCTCGCAAAATAATGCTGTGCTTGAAATTGAAGTGGTACAACATATTCAAGCTTCAAGTGCCAATGAAGTCGTGATCAACAGCAGTGCCAATGATCAACTGTATTTAGGTGCAGGTCATGATACAGTGATCTTTAAAGTATTAGATAACAGCAGTGCAACTGCGGGCAATGGGGTAGCCACATGGCATGATTTTCATGTTGCAGATGCTCAAGATGTTCATGCCGATCAGATTGATATCAGTGCCTTATTACAAGATGCCACTGCCAATAACATGGGTGATTTTGTGGCACTTGAATATGATCAAGCCAGCCAAACTGTGACTTTAAGTATTGATCGTGACGGACAAGCACAAGGCTTTAGTCAGCAGGCAATTTTAAAGCTGACTCAACAAAGCCAAGCCATCACATTAGATGAGTTGCTACATAATCAGCAAATTTTGTTCTAAATAATTGTAAATTGCTCTAAAAAAACCCAAGCCAAGGCTTGGGTTTTTTATAAACTTATTAGATGCGAATTGTAGAGCCTAGAAGTGCCACAAACTGGGCCAACCATGCCGGATGCGCAGGCCAAGCTGGGGCAGTGACTAAGTTACCATCGGTCACGGCTTCGGTCACGCTAATCTCAGCATAATGACCGCCTGCCAATTTCACTTCGGCACTACAGGCTGGATAAGCTGAGCATGTTTTACCTTGCAGTACACCAGCTGCGGCTAAAATCTGTGGCCCATGACACACTGCTGCAATGGGTTTTTGAGCAGTATTAAACTCGTTGACAATTTTAAGCACACGCGCATTCATACGTAAATATTCTGGCGCACGCCCCCCCGGAATTACTAAGCCCACATATTGGGCTGTATCCACCTCGTTAAAATCGGAGTTAATGGCAAAGTTATGACCGCGTTTTTCGCTATAAGTTTGTTCACCCTCAAAATCATGAATGGCAGTGGCTACTGTATCACCTGATTTTTTATCTGGGCAAACAGTATGGACTGTATAACCAAGCGCTACTAAAAATTGATAAGGCACCATAGTTTCATAGTCTTCAACATAGTCGCCCACTAACATTAAGATTTGTTTTTGCACAGGATTTTTTCCTTGGTTTATTATTCATCTAAATTATAAGCGCGCTAGCTGATATCTCGATGACCAAATCCGCCAAATTTATACAACATAAAGCGTATAAAAAAACCGCTTTGCTTTTAAAAAAAGTTTTATGATGTGATTCTTGCTAAAAAGTACAGAGAAATCATCGTGTTTAAGTCATTTTTTCCGCATCCTAAATGGTTTTTTTTATCCTTAATTGTATGGTTTGGCGTCAATATTGCGCTGTGGTATTCAGGCGGTCAGGCATGGGGCAGTTATTTAGGCTTAAATTTACTGGCAAGTGATGCCTTACCCGTTGGCGTAAGCCGTTTTTGGTCGGCTAATTTTTTATGGTTTTATCTGTGGTTTAGTGTAGCCACCACGCTATTTGCGCTATTTTGGCGTTTTAAATCTAATAATCCGTGGCAAGCTTGGTCAGTTTGGGGTTCTGCCTTTATTTTGTTTAACATTTGGTTTGGCGTGCAAGTCAATGTGGTGATTAACGCATGGTATAGCCCGTTTTATGATTTAATCCAAAAAATGCTGACCCAAGGTGGTGGTGATGTCAGCTTGCTATACAACGAAACGCTGACCTTTTTATATATTGCGATGGTGTATGTGACCTTTGCAGTGTTTAACTTATTTTTTGTCAGTCATTATATTTTCCGTTGGCGTACGGCCATGAATGACTTTTACAGCGCACATTGGCATAAATTGCGCCACATTGAGGGTGCATCACAACGTATTCAAGAAGACACTATGCGCTTTGCCAAAACCACGGAAAGTTTGGGCGTCAGCCTGATTGAAGCGGTGATGGTGTTAATTGCCTTTTTACCGGTGTTATTTACTTTATCCAGTCATGTCAAAGCGCTACCTGTGGTGGGTGAAATCTCGCATGCTTTAGTGTGGGCTGCTATTACATGGTCGGTATTAGGTACTGTCATTTTAGTAGTGGTGGGCTTTAAACTCCCCGGGCTTGAGTTTAATAACCAAAAAGTTGAAGCGGCATATCGTAAAGAATTGGTCTATGGAGAAGATTATGAAAACCGTGCCGATCCTTTAACTTTAAAAGAACTATTTAGCAAAGTACGCGTCAATTATTTCCGTTTATATTTCCATTATGCCTATTTTAACTTGGTGCGGATTTGGTATATGCAGTTGGATAACTTATTTGGTTTATTTGTACTGTTTCCAAGTATTGCCGCAGGCACGATTACTTTAGGGTTAATGATGCAAATTTCTAACGTATTTGGCAAAGTGCGTGAATCTTTTCAATATTTAATTGCATCATGGCCGACCATTATTGAATTACTCTCGATTTATAAGCGTTTAAAAGCCTTTGAATCTGCCCTTGATGATTAAAATCTTGCCCACATTGTGTGGGCTTTTTTACATAAAGATAAAAGGCGCAAGCTGCCCTTTATGATACAACACAGCCAAATGAAAGGAACTGCATGATGAAAAAATTACTCGGTCAAATTGCATTAGCAACCAGTTTAACTTTAGGTGTCGTTGCTACCACACAAGCCAGTAGTACCGTCGATGCTTTAAGCCAGTGTTTAGTACAAGCCACTACAGCAACGGATAAAACCACCGTGTTGCAATGGACTTTTGCAGCCCTTGCCCAGCATCCTGATTTAAACAGTATGAGCAGCGTAACCACTGCACAAAAAGAGCAATTGGATAAAAACTTAGCTCAAGTCTTACAACGGATTTTAGTTGAGCAATGTAGCAGCCAAACCAAAGCCGTGATTCAAGCCGATGGTTTTGAAGCAGTTGGGACAAGTTTTCAGGAATTAGGCACCATTACCGGTAACGAAATTTTAAAAACCCCACAAGTGAAAAATCAGTTGAATGGTGTACTCAAGCATGTGGATATGGGTAAATTGGTGACTACGTTTTTAACGCCTGATATTTGGAATAAATTAGGTGTGATTCGTGGGCAATAATTTTTTACCCCTTGTTTTAAAAGCTGTGTTTTAAAATTTGCTTAAGCAATGAATAAAAACTTCTCCCTAGCCCTCTCCTTTATCAAATGAGAGGTAACTGCATGTATCAAATTGATAACATGACAAAGTCTCCCTTTTTAAAGGGAGATTTAGAGCGATTCAGCAATCAAGCATAAACAAAGACTTTGAAATTAAAAAGTATTCCAAATTAGTTAATTTTATGCCCTTAAAATTAATTATAATTTATGCGGCTTGGATTTATTAGATGTTGTTAAATTCAAGAAAAAATATAAAATATTTATTTGGGTTGATTTTAAAATAGAGCATTATATGGTAGATCCTTTAGCATTAAATTGGCTTTGTTGCACAAAGATTTGAAATGCAAAGCGCCCCTAATTGAGCCAAATTTAAGGCGTAACTTGGGTAAGTGG
>NZ_CANQTS010000054.1 GCF_947626835.1 uncultured Acinetobacter sp.
GACAATTTTATATACTCCATAAACCCTTTAAATTAATTAGGTGGTTTATGTCGCACTTCAAGTTTTACTCTGCCCTGATTTGATTGCTAAAATATATCACTTAGAGATGAGTAAAATAATTTATAAAAGAAATCTCGTGTTATAAAGCTTCAACTTTACACCATTGGAAATAAATCGTTTAATTCACATATTGAAAATGATTCAAAAAGTTGATTGCTCCAAATGGCTAAACAATCCCGTTTCCTCTGTATTGGTGGTTTCTTAAACGGAACCCAAATTAAAGACCAAGGAGACAGCTTTATCTGTGTTGAAAAAGGTAAAAATGTCACCTACAGCAAAAAAGAAATCTTCCATCCTGATTCATGGGATCATGATTACTATGTTTGCGAATCCACAACAGACCAACAAGCTCGTAATTGGGTTTATGACATTAAGCCTAAATAACCCTGAAATTTAAGCGTTTTTATAAATTTTAGACAATAAAAAGCCCCATGGTTAGGGGCTAGTCGTATACAGATCTAAGCTGCATACTGTAAGAGGCTCATCTCATACTGCGTGCATTAAAACATAAGCTTGTATAAAACACTATCTTAAATTGCCAAAACTTCACCTTGCTTAAGCTTAGGCAGAAAATATAGCCTATTATTGGGTAAAATAATGGTCTTGGTGTTTACAGCTACGGCAGCTAAGTGTGACATAGTCTTCGGCATCATAATCTACGCTTAATTCATTTGAGCCACAATGCATACAGCGTTTTTCGGCATAAAACTTTAAACGCGGTTCAATTTTTTTCCATGAGCGCCACATGGGTTGTACAAAGATGGTCTCATCATAGCTTAAAAAACGGAAAAATAAAATCTCACTCATACGGCTTAACGGTAAATTAGGTGGGCGCGGTAGGGTAGAGGTTTCCCAACGTTCACGTACAGCACGTTCACGATATTGCTGTAGGGTTTTTTTTAGCATATTGGTATTAATAAAATTATCGTTACGCGGTTGTAAGATATTTTGTTGCTGTAAATAGTCCAACGCATTTTGAATTAAATAATAAATTTGTCCGACTGCCAGACTATCCATCAAGCGGTAGCAAAACATTTGAAACGCATGATTACCTGCAAACATGATTTTCCATGTCCGGCAATACATCTGAATAAATTGAATAATTTCTTGATACAGCAACAGATAAATCGCATCTTTGACTTCTTCGCTGCTTTTAAATGGAATACCAAGCGATAAATTTTCGTAAAACCAATGGCGTAATTGTTGCGTTACGCTAAATAAACTCGGTTCACTATAACCATCTAAGCGTACATTAAGATAATAGCGCTCGTTATCAATACTGGCATCGGGGTCAATTAAAATCTGTTGTTTCACCAAATGCTTAATAATGGCATTCTGAAATAAAAAATTCGGGCTGATATTTTGAAACTTCACCTCATCCCAATGAATGTATTCATCATGCTGAGAACCCTCTTGTACATAAGGATCTAATAAGGCCAATAAAAATAATTTTTCTACAAATTTTAACTGATATAACTCAAGCTCGACGCTATCTTTATTACGGCGTTGACCTTTACGATTTTCTTGCAAACGGGTGGCACGCATGGCTTTTTTACGCTCACCTAAACAGCTGTCACAATGGCAACTGTACTGTGGCTCTTGAAACACCCGATGCTGACAATGACTACATTCGTGGAAATTAATATCTTGATCAAATTGTTCAGCATCAATCCAATACATGGCGGCTTGACACAATGGACAAAATGCACTGGCATCTAAATTTTTTTGTAAAATATTAAAACTCATGAGGCAATCGCACAGCATAAAGAACCTCGTGATTATACACAGATTTCAGCATGCATCAGCATTGTACATATATACAAAATAGCCTAAGTGTAGGAATAGCAGCTTTTCACTTCTCTTGAATAAAGCCCTGTGATTATTTTGGCTTTTTTGCGCTAAATCATTGAAAAGGCGGTGTGTACACCCATATAGATAGCAAACACAGCGCCTAAAACTTGACGTTTGATCGAGTAAAAGCACATAAAACTCTGTAAATAGGATAAACAGCAACATGAATATTGCAGCAAACCCTGTGGTCGAAGCCGACCAAACCGTGTATTTAAAAGACTACCAAATTCCAAGTTTTTTGGTGGATGCTGTGGATTTAAATATCCAAGTGTTTGCTGATTATACTCGCGTTACTGCCAAGCTTAAGATGCAACGTCAAAGTGCAGGCGACTTGGTGTTACTGGGTCGTGATTTAAGCTTAGAATCAATTATTTTAAATGGCACGCCACTGACTTCAGATGCCTATCAGTTAGATACCGAGCAATTGGTGATTCAAAATGCACCTGAGCAGGTCATGTTAGAAACTGTGGTGCTGATTCATCCTGAGAGCAATACTCAATTAGAAGGCTTGTATCAAGCCGCAGATGATTTATTTGTCACCCAAAATGAGCCAGAAGGTTTTCGTAAAATCACCTTCTATCCTGATCGTCCAGACGTGTTATCTGTATTTACCACACGCGTTGAAGCGGATAAAAAATTCCCAGTTTTGCTTGCTAATGGTAACTTGATTGAAAAAGGCGACGCAGGCGAAGGTCGTCATTATGCCATTTGGCAAGATCCAACCAAAAAACCGGCGTATCTGTTTGCCTGTGTGATTGGTGATTTAGCCGTTTTAAAAGACAGCTATGTGACCTCTGAAGGTCGCAATGTTGCGCTTGAAATTTATGCTGAAGAAAAAGATATTCCAAAATGTCACATTGCCATGCAAGCGCTTAAACATTCTATGCGTTGGGATGAAGAGCATTACGGCTTACCATATGATTTAGATATTTATATGATTGTGGCCACCAGTGCATTCAACATGGGTGCCATGGAAAACAAAGGTTTAAACATCTTTAATACCTCATGTGTCTTGGCAGATGAAGAATACACCACCGATGCTGCGATTATGCGCGTACAGTCGGTGATCGCGCATGAATATTTCCATAACTGGACAGGTAACCGTATTACCTGCCGTGATTGGTTCCAATTGTGCCTAAAAGAAGGTTTAACCGTTTTTCGTGATCAATCATTCTCGGAAGATTTACAATCGGCTGCGGTACAACGTATTGATGATGTTGCGGTTCTAAAAGCGCATCAATTCCCTGAAGATTCAGGTCCATTGTCGCACCCACCACGCCCTGACCATTTTGTGGAAATTAATAACTTCTATACCGCAACGGTGTATGAAAAAGGTGCGGAAATTAACCGCATGATGGCAACACTCTTGGGCAAAGAAAAATTCCGCGCGGGCACAGATGAATACTTTAAACGCCATGATGGTCAAGCGGTCACAGTTGAAGATTGGGTGGCAGCATTAAGCGCAGGTTCTGGTGTCGATTTATCTGCATTTTTAACGTGGTATAACCAACCGGGTACGCCAAAGCTGGAAGCGAAAGGCGAGTATGACGCAGATGCTCAAAGCTATACTTTAAGCTTCAAACAAAGCCTAAAAGCCCATGCAAAATATCCAAATTTAAAAGCCGTGCCAATGCCAGTGGCTTTAGCGCTGTTTGATGCCGCAACAGGCGAACAATTGGTTTTAAATTCAGACAGCTTGTTTGAAAATGGCGTAAAAGATGGTGTGTATCTGTTTGATCAAGCCGAAGCCAGCATTGTGTTTAAAAATGTGACAGCTCAACCAGTTGTATCGTTACTGCGTAATTTCTCAGCGCCGGTGGATTTAGAGTTTAACTATTCAGATCAAGATTTAGCATTTTTGCTGCAACATGAAACCAACGGTTTTAACCAATGGCAAGCGGCGCAAACTTTGCTGGAAAATATTTTACTCAAAGATCATAACGCTCAAGTTTATTTAGATGCGATTAGCTCGCCTCATTTGTTACCGCAATTGGTGAATACCGATCCTTTATTGGCATCACGTTTACTCGATGTTCCATCAGAAGGCTATTTAGCCAGCCGTATTGATGCAGACTATAATCCATTGGTGATTCAAGCAAAACGTGAAGCACTGTTAAATGCAGTAGCCCAAGCATGTAAAGGTTTTTGGAAAAATATTGATCAAGAGCTTCAGGCACCTGCTGAATTTAGCCAAGCCATGGGAGTACGTGCATTAAAAAATATTGCCCTCGCTATGATGGTACGTCAGGGGGATGAATCTGCATTTGATTTGGCTTATGACAAATTTAAAAGCACAGGCAACATGTCTGAGCGTTTAGGTGCGCTTAAAGTCTTGGTATGGAATGATGCACCGCAAGCTGAAAAAGCATTAATTGATTTTTACTTGCGTTTTAAAGGTGAAGCATTGGCTATGGATCAGTGGTTTATGATCCAAGCCGCGCATCCAAAAGCTGAAGCCCAAAGCATTGCTTATTTAACTTCGCATCCTGATTATGACCTTGCTGTACCAAACCGTATTCGTGCTGTATCAGGCGGTTTAAATGCCAATCCTGTGAATACTTGGAGTTTTGGGGTAGAGCATTTTGTCAATTTAGCCCAATATTTGGATGAGAAAAACCCGATTGTCGGCTCACGTTTGTTGCAAGTGTTGTCACGTTGGTACACCTTGGCTGAACCGCAACGTAGCCACGTTAAAGCGCAACTAGAAGCGCTGCAGCCTTTGGTAAAATCTAAAAATGTAACTGAAACTTTAAGTACCATGCTCAGTGTTGCATAAAATCGTTTAACATATAGCCCATCTTCGGATGGGCTTTTTTGTACGGCTTTGTTGCACAAAGATTTGAAATGCAAAGCGCCCCTAATTGAGCCAAATTTAAGGCGTAACTTGGGTAAGTG